>NZ_JBHVSD010000010.1:0-320351 GCF_042885395.1 Kitasatospora sp. NPDC058063 | reverse complement strand
CCCTTGCCCTCCGCCCGCTCGGTGCCGCCGACCGGGCGGAGGGCAAGGGTCGCCAGCCTGGAGCGCGAAGGGCCGGCTGCTGCCGGTCAGCCGGGCCCGGGCACGAGCGGGGGCGTGCCGGTTCGGCCGGGCGTGGCGGCAGAGCGTGCGGGGCTGTGCGCGAGGCACGTCAGAACCAGCCGGCGAGGACACGCTCAAGACGACACACCGCCCGGAAGATCACCATCAGTATCCGGTGGGTAGTCGACCTTGATTCGCCCGGGCTGGCGAGTGGCAGCGAAGGGTGTCCCGGCCGGCCGGCAGGCGGTGTGGGATCCCGGATTCCGTGTCCTCTCCCCACGGGCGATATCCCACCGCGTGGCCAAAAGAACACGGGAACGGAAATCGGTAGGTGAATCGCCGCTGCCCGAGCCAAGGGTTGTTCCGCAACGGCGGGACGCAAGTGAGATGACCTCTCATGCCATCAGTGTGCTCGCGACCACTGGCAGCGCCCCCGCGGCCCGGCAACGCCCATCTGGACACGGTGGGCGGCGACGACCGGCGGTGCTGGCGGGGTGCTGGCGGTGCTGGGATTCCGAAGGAACCGGCCGGCCCCGGGCGCTCGCCGAAGGCCCGGCCGACGCGGGGGCGGCGAAAAGGTTGGTGTGCAAGGCCGACGGAACCAGGTAACGTCTTGGTCATGTTCTTCCAGACCCCGATTTACGAGTGAGCGCGTGATGGGCCCCTGCTGACGTCCTTCGACGTCGCCGCCCGTCCCCCACCGATGAATCCGTAGATCACTTCACTTCACTTCACCACAGGGAGAACCCACGACCGTGAGCAAGAACATCAACAACCCCGTGGGCATGGGCGGCGGCCAGCGCAAGAAGCAGTCCCGCGCCGAACGGCAGAACAACGGTCCGCACCGCAACCTCGACCGCCAGGGTGCAGCCGACCAGAAGGCGGAGCTGGTGCGCAAGATGCGCGAGAAGGCAGGAACGGCTGAGGGCGCCGGGCAGGCGGGCGGCGACACAGTACAGGGCTGACGCACCGCCGCCGCAGCGCGGCACCGCACGGGGCAGGGGCTCGGACCGCGACGCGCGGTCCGAGCCCCTGCTGCCGTACCGGGCGCGGCCGGTCCCGCTCAGCTGTCGGCCGACCACCCGCGTCTCAGCTCAGCCGACCACCCGGGGCAGCCGCAGAATCGGCAGCCCCGTCACCGCCACCACCCCGAGCTGCACCAGCAGCTCAGCACGTCCCCGTGCCCAGCCCGGGCAACACCGCACCCGGCGGCGGCAGAGGATGTGGACACGGCCGCAGGACAACACTGGTGGACACCTCGGAGGGACAACCGCGAAACCCGCTGGCCAGAACGACTCCGGCGGACAGGCCGATGCGGCTGGGGGGCAAGGGGTTGCGGGCGCTGGCCATATCCAGAGGGATGTTCGGGTCTGGATCGTCGGGGGAGCCGATCTGGGGCGGACAGGTGCTTCGCTTGTGGAAGCAGGGTCACGTGAATCGCTTTGCTGAAAAATCCACTGCGGGAGTGCCGTGCGACTTCCTTCGCCGCTGGCGTATTTGCTACCGAGAGGCGGCCCCGAGGTGTGGAATGCTCCGTGTCGGGGCCGCCTCTTGATTCTGTCGAACTACCCGTTTCTGCTGCCTAGTTGTTCAGATCGAACACTGCCGTGACCGGTGCGTGGTCGGACCACCGCTCGGCGTGGGTGGCGGCGCGTTCGACGTAGGCCTCGACGGCTTTGTCGGCCAGGGTTTTTGTGGAAACAACCAGGTCGATGCGCCAGCCGGAGTCGTTGTCGAAGGCGCGGCCGCGGTAGGACCACCAGGAGTAGGGGCCGGTGCGGTCGGGGTGGAGGGCGCGGACGACGTCGACGTAGCCGGCCTCGTCGTAGACGCGGGAGAGCCAGGCGCGCTCTTCGGGGAGGAAGCCGGCGGACTTCTGGTTGGCCTTCCAGTTCTTGAGGTCCTCGGGCCGGTGGGCGATGTTCCAGTCGCCGCAGACGACGACCTCGCGGCCGTCGGCGGCGGCGCGGGTGCGCAGGGCGGTGAGGTGGACGAGGAATTCCGCCATGAAGCGTTCCTTCTCGTCCTGGCGTTCGGTGCCGACTTCACCGGAGGGGAGGTAGAGGCTGGCGACGGTCAGGCCGGGGAGGTCGATTTCGATGTACCGGCCCGCATCGTCGAATTCCTCGGAGCCGAATCCGATCACCGTGCGCTGCGGCTTCTCGCGGGAGAGGATGGCGACGCCGGCCCGGCCCTTGGTGGCGGCCGGGGCCCAGACCGCGTGCCAGCCGTCGAGGTCGCGAAGTTCGGCGGGCAGCTGCTCGGGTTCGGAGCGCACCTCCTGCAGGCAGACCACGTCGGCCTCGGTGCCGGCCAGCCATTCGACGAAGCCCTTCCTGGCCGCTGCCCGGATTCCGTTCACGTTCACACTCGTCACCACGATCACCCGGGCAGCCTACCGACTGGTCGTCCCCGTCCCGAATCGTGACGCGCGGGGCCGAGGGCCCGGGTGGCCGGGCTCCGCGGAATGTGGACTCCGGGATTCCGGCGGAGGTGGATGCAGAGGTGGATGCGGAGGTGGATGGTGACAGTGACTGACAGGACCTGTCGTGAACGCGGCATGAAGATGTGCGACAGTCCCATCGAGCGGCGCCATTGGTCTTGACCATCTTCGGACGGAGCGCCTAGGGTCACTTACTGCAAGGACCTTTAATAAAGAAGGACGGATAAAGGCCCGCTCTCCCACCTGCCGCAACTGCGGACGGTGGGCCCGGGATCCGCCCTCCTTGTCTCAGGGCGGACAGCATCAGGGTGGAGGACGCGGTGGGGACGACAGGACAGCTTTCTGCGGTGCCGGAGCCGAAGTACTGGCACCTGCGCACGGTGCTGCTGCGGGCCATCGACTCGGAGTTCTCCATCGGTCAGGTGCTGCCCAACGAGCGCGAGCTCTCGGCCCGCTTCGGCGTCGCCCGGGCCACGCTGCGGCAGGCTCTCGACCAGCTGGAGCTGGAGGGCCGCCTGGTGCGCCGCCGGGGGATCGGCACTCTGATCGCCGCCCCGCGGGTCGGCGTCCCGGTCAGCCGGCAGGAGGAGGGCTGGCCCGGCGCCGCGCGCAGCCAGTCCTGGCGGACGCTCGACTGCACCACCGCCCCCGCCTCCGCGCAGCTGGCCAAGGGCCTGGGCATCGCCGAGGGCGCCACCGTGCACACCGTGCGCCGGGTCCGCCTGGTGGAGGGCCGCGCGGTCGCCACCGAGGCGCTGCACGTTCCGGCCGCCGCCCTGCCGCACCTGCCCGGCTTCCGCGCCGAGAGCGACCGCGCCCGTTCGGTGCTGCGCCAGCTGGAGCGCCTGGAGGTGGACGGCGAGTCCCGCTCGGTCGAGCTGGGCGTCGCCGAGGCCGAGCAGGCCGCCCTGCTGGAGCGCCCGCCCGGCGCCCCGGTCCTGGTCATGACCACCCAGTACGCCGCGGCCGGCCGGCTGGTGGCGCTGGGCGTCGCCACCTACCGGGCGGACACCTGCAAGCTGACCTTCGGCGAGGCCGGACTCGTCGAGGTCACCCCGGTCGGTGCGACGGCCGAGGTCCGCACCGCCTCCTGAACCATCTTCCGAACACCCTCAGGCCGAGGCCCGGACGCCAACTGGCGTCCGGGCCTTTGCCGTTGGCGGCGTAGCATCGGAGGCTCCGGCAGTGCGAAGGGGGAGGGCGGGGTCGTGAACCTGGTCGTGGAGCTGTGGGCGAAGTCGGAGATACCGGCGTACGGCGGGCTGTTCAGGGCGGACGGAACGGCGCGGGAGGTGTTCTTCGACGGGCCCGGCTCGCTGCACCTGGAGCTGGGCGAGCCGTTCGAGGTCGAGGAGCCCACGTACGAGCACAAGATCGGCGTGGATGGCGAGGCCGAACTGCCGGACGGGCGGGGCTACGTCTGCTGCGGTGGCGGGGGCATGGGCGACCAGGGCTTCCTCGCCCGGCTCGACGGGCAGCGCCGGCTGGTGTGGGTGCTGACGTCGACCGAGGGCAACCCGTTCCTCCGGGTGTCCGTCGACTGGCCGCTGGCGCACTTCGTCAACGACTGGGGCACCGTCCTCACCCTCGACCTGACCGACCCGGACTACGCGCCGTGACGGCGGAGCGGTTCCAGGACCGGCCGGTCCGGGTGATCGAGTCGGAGGGGTCCGACCCGGACACCTGGGTGTGGGAGTTCCGGGACGGGCACCTCGACACCCGTGGGTCGGTGCTCGCCGTCGTCGTACCCGAGGGCGGGCACTGGGAGGACGCGGTGCTGAGCATCCCTCCGGACGTCGGCGCGCTGCCGGTCGACTTCGTCCGCTGGGCGCTCGACGTCGCGGAGCGACGCCTGCGGGGGTGACGGAGCGGCCCCCGGCTCCCCAGCCCCCAGCTCCCCAGCCCCCAGCTCCCCGGCCCCGCAGGCCGGCCCCGCGCCGCGCCCGACGTCAGGCCCGCGCCGCGCCCGACGTCAGGCCCGCGCCGCGCCCGACGTCAGGCCCGGGGCGGGTCCACCGCGAAGAGCTGCTCCTCGACGTGGTCCAGGGCGACGCGCAGGGCGCCCATCGCCACCACCTCCGAGCCGAGCGCCGCGAGGGCGACCTCCGGGGCGCGCAGGGTGAACTGGGACAGGCGTTCGCGCAGCGGGTCCAGGACCCCGTCGAGGCCGGCCGCCCAGCCGCCGATCACCACCAGCTGCGGGTCGATGGCGAGGACCAGCGCGGCGACGCCCTGGACGAGGCGGGTGAGGAAGCGGTCCATGGCGACCTTGGCGACCTCGTCGCCCTCCCGGGCCAGCCGCAGCACGCGGGCCACGGCGGCCTCGTCCAGCGGGTTGAGGGGCTTTCCGGTGGTGGACAGCAGCCGCTCGGGGGTGACCTCCTGGCCGAGCAGGTGCAGGGCGCCGATCTCGCCGGCCGCGCCGCCGAACCCGCGGTGCAGCCTGCCGCCGATGAGGGAGCCGGCACCGGGGCTGAGGCCGGCCATCACGAAGACGACGTCGTCGGCGCCGACCGCCGCCCCCTGCCAGTGCTCGGCGATGGCGGCCAGGTTGGCGTCGTTCTCGATCAGGACCGGGCAGCGGAAGGAGCGCCGCAGCCGGGCCCCGAGGTCGAGCCCGGTCCAGCCGGGCATCGCGGTGCCCAGCTGGACGGTGCCCTCGCGGTCCACGATGCCGGGGGTGCCGATGCCGACCGACCACAGGTTGTCCCGGGAGATGCCGGCCTTGCGCAGCACCTCGGCGACGGCGGTGCGGACGGCGGCGAGCCGGTCCTCGGCGTCGAGGGTCTCGTCGACCGGCTTGAAGTGACTGCCCACCACCTCGCCGGTGAGGTCGGCCAGGATGACCCGGATGTCGTGCACGCCGATCTCGATGCCGAGGATGTGCCCGGCCTCGGCGCGGAAGCGGAACCAGCGGGCCGGGCGGCCGCGGCGGCCGGGGCCCGGCTGGCCCTCCTCCCGCGGCTGCTCGACCTCGGCGACCAGCCCGGTCTCGACCAGACCCTCGATCACGCCCTCGACGGTCGGGCGCGAGAGCCCGGTCTCGCCGACGAGCTGAGTGAGGGTCACGGAGTGGCCGTTGCGCAGCGCCCGGAGCGTGACCGCCGCGTTGATCCGCCGCAGCAGCGAGGAGTCTCCTCCGGTGAGCCGATCCGCCAATGCGATGCCCTTCGCCGTTCGCGCGACTGCCCTGGCGCGCGGTGTCGAGTGCGCGGTGTCCATCGAGTGGCCCGCGGGGGTGCAACCCCCGGAGAACGCGGCACGGCGGCAGGGGGCCGCCTGCGCGAGGGCCGGAGGACATGCGGAGCCTACCCGGGGACGGAGCCGGGCGGCGAGGATCCTCGCAGCTCATCCAGGCTTCGGTATCGAAATGGTACGGATCGGGTGGCAGTGCGTGATCCGGACTTCACCGCTCGGCCACGGTGGACGGGTGGGCGAGCCGCCGGGACAGCACCGACGGGAGGGAACGCTCCGACAGCAGCGAGCCGAGGCCGCGGCGGGACCCGGCCGACAGGACACTGAGGGTGGAGCAGGCCGAGCCGATCGAGCCGAGGGAGAGGACGGATCCGATCGAGCCGATGGACAGCACCGACCCGATCGAGCCGATGGACAGCACCGAGCCGATCGAGCCGAGGGAGAGGACGGATCCGATCGAGCCGGTCGACAGCACCGACCCGATCGAGCCGATCGACCGGACGGACACGATGGAGCCGATCGAGCGGACGGAGCCGATGGACCCGCGGGCGGGTCGGGCCGGAGGCGCGGAAGTGGTCATGACTCTTGAGAGTAGCCAGCCGCACCCCCGGGCGTCCGTCAGTCCACCCGGGCCGCGAACAGTCGCTGCCCCAGCAGTGCCATCGGGTGCTCGTCCTCCGGCAGGGTCAGTACGGTCGGGCAGCCCGCGGCGGTCAGTGCGGCCCGCCAGTGCTCCGCCGGGCGGGCGGTGGGGCCGTGGGCGTCGCCGGTGATCAGCAGGTCGAGGTGTTCGGCGGTGGGCGCGAGCAGCAGCAGCCGGCCGCCGGGGGAGAGCAGCCGGACCAGGGCCGTCACCTCCTGGTCCGGTTCTCCGGCCGCGGTGACGGCCGCGGTCGAGGCCGGAGCCGGAGCCGAGGCAAAAGCCGGGGCCGGGGCAAGAGCCGGAGCCGGAGCCGAGGCAAAAGCCGGGGCCGAGGCAAAAGCCGAAGCCGGAGCCGCTGTCACCGTGGCGACGACGACGTCGTAGCGCCCGCCGTCGGGAACGGAGTGGTGCTCGACGGCGTGCCGGGGCCGAGTGGCGGCGGCGAGGGCGCGGGCGACGGCGGGCTCGCCGCCCTCGGGGTCGAGTTCGAGCACGCGCAGCGGCCCGGGCCCCTGGTGGGCCTCGGCGGTGCCGCGCACCAGCGCGCCGAGGGCGGCGCCGAGGTAGCCGCGGGCGGCGGCCCGGCGGACCGGGGTGGCGGCCGGCCGGGGGGTCTCCTGGCCGGTGATCACCCGGGGCAGCCGCAGGGCGTCGCGCCGGACCCGGGTGAGGGCGGCGGCCGGGCCGAGCCCGTCGGCCCAGGTCTCGACGGCGGGGCGCCAGGTGTCGCGGACCTCGGCGGCGGCCGGGCCGGGGCGGCCGCGGAAGACCGGGCCCTGGGCGCCGCCGTCCTGGCGGGTGATCAGGCCGTGCCGGGCGAGTGCGTCCAGCCAGCGGGCGACGCGGGGGCGCTGGGCGGGGGTGACCATGGCCGCGGCGAGCACTTCGGCCTCGGGGTGGCCGCGGGCGGGGTCGGTGAGCACGCCGCTCTGCTGGAGGGTGTGCAGCAGTGCGGCGAGTACGGCCCGGTCGAGCTGGGCGCCGAAGTCGCGGACCTGGGCGGTGGTGATGCCGATGCTGTGCTTCCAGGCGGCGGCGGTGGCGTTCTCGGTGTCGGCGCGCAGCCGGCGGTCGGCGGCCTCGGTGTTGCTGTCGGGGGCGCGGACGTGGGCGAGGACGGCCCCGAGGGCGTCGACGGCGGTGTAGACGTCCTCCTGCCGGGGTTCGGGGCCGACGTGCAGGACCAGGCGCAGCGCGCCGAGGTCGTGGGCGGTGAGGTCGGGTTGCCGGCTGAGGTGCCAGAGCAGGGCGGAGGGCAGGCTGAGGTGGGTGGTCCGGGCGGCGGCGACGGCCCGGAGCTGCTGTTCGGGCCGCTGGTCGGGGTCGCCGCAGTGGACGGTGCCGCCGGCCAGGAGGGTGGCGAGGGCGAGGTCGACGGCGAGGTCGGTGACGGGGTGGAGCACGGTGTGCCGGATCGGGGGCGTGCCGAGGACGCCGGCCCAGTAGCGCAGCCGCTGTTCGGCGGCCCGGGCGGCGGAGGGCGGGAGCGCGGCGTGCTCGGCGACGCGCCGGGCGAGGGCGCGGGGCAGGCCGCCCGGCGGGGAGACGCCGAGCAGCAGGCCGATGCCGCTGATCGCGCGCCCGTCGGCGACGACGGCGGGTCGGTCGCCGAGTTCGCGCAGCGCGCTGACCAGGGCGGGAGTCGTGGGCACGGTGATCACTCCGGGGTGCGGGGCGGAAACCGCACTACTGAACCATGGGGGCGGGGCGGTGAAGGCCGGTGGCAAGTCAAACTTCTGTAATGATTTTCATATCGGACAGCCAAGCTGTCGAGGTGAAGTCACCTCGAAGTGGTCGGAACTTCACATTCCGGAAGCCTCGTGCGATCCCTTGACAGGTGGTTCGGGTACTGGATCAATGGAGCGAACAGGGCTGACCGAACGATCGGTCGGTGCCCCTGGCAGGGGAACCCCGGCCGAGCAGCGAAGGAGCGATGATGACCGGCACCGCACCCGTCCCGCACCGACACCTCGGGGAGCCGATCCCGCCGGAGCTCCTGGACGCCGGTGAGCGGATGAGCCCGGACGAGCTGCGCGCCCACCAGCTCACCCGGCTGCGGGCCACCCTGCGGCACGCGTACGACAACGTCGAGCTCTACCGCCGCAAGTTCGACGCCGCCGGGGTCCGCCCCGAGGACTGCCGCACCCTGGACGACCTCGCCCGCTTCCCCTTCACGACCAAGGCCGACCTGCGCGAGGGCTACCCCTTCGGCATGTTCGCCGTCCCGATGGAGCAGGTCCGCCGGATCCACGCCTCCAGCGGCACCACCGGGCTGCCGACCGTGGTCGGCTACACCGACAACGACCTCTCCATGTGGGCCGACGTGGTCGCCCGCTCGATCCGCGCGGCCGGCGGCCGGCCCGGCGACAAGGTGCACATCGCCTACGGCTACGGGCTGTTCACCGGCGGCCTCGGCGCCCACTACGGTGCCGAGCGGGCCGGCTGCACCGTCATCCCGGCCTCCGGCGGCATGACGGCCCGCCAGGTGCGGCTGATCCTGGACTTCGAACCCGAGATCATCATGGTCACCCCGTCCTACCTGCTGACCCTCCTGGACGAGTTCGAGAAGCAGGGCGTCGACCCGCGCGGCACCTCGCTGCGGGTCGGCATCTTCGGGGCCGAGCCCTGGACGGAGGAGATGCGGCGCGAGATCGAGGAGCGGCTCGACCTGCACGCCGTCGACATCTACGGCCTCTCCGAGGTGGTCGGCCCCGGCATCGCCCAGGAGTGCGTGGAGACCAAGGACGGGCTGCACATCTGGGAGGACCACTTCTACCCGGAGGTCGTCGACCCGCTGTCCGATCGGCTGGGGGCCGACGAGGTGCTGCCGGACGGGGAGGGCGGCGAACTGGTCTTCACCTCGCTCACCAAGGAGGCCCTGCCGATCATCCGCTACCGCACCCGCGACCTCAGCCGGCTGCTGCCC
Source organism: Kitasatospora sp. NPDC058063 (assembly GCF_042885395.1). Lineage (NCBI taxonomy): Bacteria > Bacillati > Actinomycetota > Actinomycetes > Kitasatosporales > Streptomycetaceae > Kitasatospora > Kitasatospora sp. NPDC058063. The sequence goes on along the minus strand of NZ_JBHVSD010000010.1, from coordinate 311,084 downwards.
GGCACCGCGCGGCCGGCCTTCCGCCGGATGGAGAAGGTCACCGGGCGCAGCGACGACATGATCATCCTGCGCGGGGTGAACGTCTTCCCGACCCAGATCGAGGAGATCCTGCTGCGCACCCCGGGCGTCGCGCCGCACTTCCAGCTGCGGCTCGGCCGGCAGGGGCGGCTGGACCACATGACCGTCCGGGTCGAGGCCCGGCCGGAGGCCTCCGCCGAACAGCGGGCGGCGGCGCGGGCGGCGATCGTCCGGGCGGTGAAGGACGGGGTCGGGATCACCGTGGCGGCCGAGGTGGTGGACCCGTACACGCTGGAGCGCTCGGTCGGGAAGATCAAGCGGGTGGTGGACGAGCGGGGGTGAACGAGCGGGGGTGAACGAGCGGGGGTGAACCCGGCCGTCGGGCACACAGGTGGGGGCGTCCAGCCGGACGGGTGGCGGGGAGCACCCCCGCGCGGGCCCTATGCTGCGGACATGCCGAGTGAGCTGCGCACTCTCCGATCCGCTCTCCCGCCCGCCCTTCAGACCGCCGAGGACCTCGCCTTCATCCGGCGGGAGACCGAGCTGAAGCCCGTCCCCTTCGTGCCCGAGATCAGCCTGCACATGGCCGAGGACGCCATCGCCCTGTGGGAGACCACCGAACGGGCGCGTGGGGAGGACGGGCTGCCGCCGCCGTTCTGGGCCTTCGCCTGGGCGGGCGGGGTGGCGGTCGCCCGCTACGTGCTGGACCACCCCGAACTGGTCGCCGGCCGTACGGTGTTGGACGTCGCGGCCGGCTCCGGGCTGGTCGGGGTGGCCGCCGCGCTGCGCGGGGCCACGGACGTGCGCGCCGCCGAGATCGACGCCTACGCGGTGGCCGCGATCGGGCTGAACGCCGAGGCCAACGGGGTGCGGGTGGACGGCGCCCTGGTGGACCTGGTGGACGGCGACGGCGGTCCCGCCGAGGTGGTGCTCGCGGGCGACGTCTTCTACGAACGGGCCATGGCTGCCCGCTTCCTGCCCTTCCTGGAGCGGGCCGCGGCGCGCGGCGCGACCGTGGTCGTCGGCGACCCGGGCCGGGCCTACCTGCCCCGCGAGCGGTTCACCGCGGTGGCGGCCTACCAGGTGCCGGTGGTCGCGGACCTGGAGGACACCGCGGTCAAGACCACGACGGTGTGGCGGCTGGGCTGACGGTCGAGGGTGTGACGGCAGGGGCGCCGTCCGGACGGCCGCCGAGCGCTGGCGGCCGGTTGCGGGGCATGGTCGGCTGGGGGCGATGCGTGTGCGAACGGCGTCGTTCGGCGTCGTTCGGCACCGTTCCGGCGCACCGCCGGACCCGCTCACCCGACAGGGGACCACCATGACCACCACCGTGAACGGACTCAGGCTCGCCCCGCCCCAGGCGGTCGCCGACCTGCACGCCGGCCTGCCCGACTTCGAGCAGGCCCTCGCCTTCTACCACCAGCACCTGGCACCGGACACCGCGATCGACCTGTCCGTCGCGGAGAACGTCCTGCTGTACCACCACTCGATGCAGGGGGACGTCTTCGACAAGGTCCGGCTGATCCCCGAGGCGAACATCAAGTACATGGCCCCGGTCGGCATACCGTGGCTGCGTCAGCAGGTGGCGGACCTGCTCACCCGGGCGTTCGGCCGCACGGTCGCGATGGACGACGTGTTCGGCTGCGCCGGGGTCTCCTCCGCGCTGGAGTGCATCGCCTTCGGGCTCATGCGGCGGCAGGGGACGGGCGGCGAGCCGCTCAAGCCGGGGGACGAGGTGCTGATCCCGGCGCCGTACTGGCAGGGCTTCAACTGGTCGTTCCAGGAACGGCCCAAGCTGAAGTGCGTCCCGGTGCACCTGCCCACCCACGGCGAGGACCGCTACCGGCTCACCCTGAACCTGATCGTGAACGCCTACGAGGCGCGGAAGGAGGCGGGGCACAACCCGCGGCTGCTCGTCCTCACCAATCCGCACAACCCGTTGGGTGTCAACTACCCCAAGGAACTGCTCGACGAGATCTACGACTGGGCGCTCGCGCACACCGATCTGCACATCATCTCGGACGAGATCTACTGTCATTCCCAACTCGACACCGGTACGACGCCGTTCACCAGCGCGGTGGCCCTGGACGCGTACCAGAAGCATGCCGACCGGATCCACCTGGTCTGGGGCTTCGCCAAGGACTTCGGGCTGTCCGGCTTCCGCACGGGATTCGTCGTCTCCAAGAACGAAGCCGTGCACCGCGCCATGCTCGGCAGCGACGACCCGGCCGAGCAGACCCGCGCGCTGCCCTGGTTCACCCCGTTCGACTCGCTGAAGACCTACGTCGTCGGGGAGTTGTTCAAGACCACCCTCGACGGGGAGCCGTACCCCGTGCGCGCGATGCGCGACTACCGCGGACTGCTGAGCGCGAGCTTCCGCAGGACCAAGGACGCCCTGGACGCCGCCGGGATCGAGTACGTCCACCAGGACGGCGACAACGCCGCGATGTTCTTCTGGCTCGACCTCACCAGGTACCTCGGCAAGCGCGCGCCCGGCGAGCACGTCAACGGGCTGCCGGCCATCGGGCCGGACGGGCTCGACCCGAACGAGGAGTGGCTGTTCCGCTACCTCGCCGCCAAGCCCACCGAGGTCTCCCTGCTGCCCGGCGGGACCATGCACAACGCGGAGCCGGGCTTCTTCCGGCTCTGCTTCACCAGCCGGATGCCCGAGGACGTCGAGGCCGCCGTGCGGCGGGTGGGCGTGGCGCTGCAGCAGCTGAAGTAGCCGGAGCGGCTCAAGCGGCTCAAGTAGCCGTACGGCGAGCGGCACCGGGTACGCCCCGGTGCCGCTCTTCGCGAATCAGCCGATCAGCCGCGCAGGCGGGCCAGCCAGGCCTCGACCTCGTCGGAGCGGCGCGGGAGGCCGGCGGAGAGGTTCTCGTTGCCGTCCTCGGTGACGAGGATGTCGTCCTCGATCCGCACCCCGATGCCCCGGTACTCCTCCGGCACCGTCAGGTCGTTCTCCTGGAAGTAGATGCCCGGCTCGACGGTGAGCACCATGCCGGCCACGAGCGGGCCGTCGACGTGCTCCTCGGTGCGGGAGTGGGCGCAGTCGTGGACGTCGATGCCCAGCATGTGCCCGGTGCCGGCCAGGGTGAAGCGGCGGTGCAGGCCCAGCTCGTACACCTTGTCCGCGCTCAGGTCGCCGAACAGGCCCCAGGAGGTGAGGTGTTCGGCGAGTTCGCGCTGGGCGGCGCGGTGGAAGTCGCGGAACTGCCCGCCCGGGCGCACGGCCGCGATGCCGGCCTCCTGGGCCGCGTACACGGCGTCGTAGACCTTGCGCTGCAGCTCGGTGAAGCGGCCGCTGACCGGCAGGGTGCGGGTGATGTCGGCGGTGTAGAGGTGGTTGGTCTCCACGCCCGCGTCGAGCAGCAGCAGGTCGCCGGGCCGGGCGTGCCCGCTGTTGCGCACCCAGTGCAGGGTGGTCGCGTGCGGGCCGGCCGCGGCGATGGTGCTGTAGCCCACGTCGTTGCCCTCGACCCGGGCCCGGACGAAGAAGGTGCCCTCGATCAGCCGCTCGGCGGTCTCGGTGTCGGTGCCGAGGACGCGCACCACGTCCTCGAAGCCGCGGGCGGTGGCGGCGCAGGCGAAGCGCAGCTCCTCGATCTCGAACGCGTCCTTGACCAGGCGCAGTCCGGACAGGAAGACCTCGAACTCCTCGTCCCGCTCGGCGACCGCCCGGTCCGCGAGGGCCTCCTCCACGCCCGCGTCGTGGCGGCGCAGCACCCGCGCGGGGCCGGTGGCGGCGCGCAGGTCCGCGCGGACGGCGCGCACGTCCCGGCAGGGCAGGCCGAACAGCCGCTCGCTCTCGGTCAGGCTGTTGCGGCGGCCGTCCCACAGCTCGCCGTGGCCGTCCAGCCAGAACTCGCCGTTGTCGACGCGGGAGCGGTCGCGCAGGTAGAGCACGGCCTCGTGGCCGACGGCGCCGGTCGGGGTGAGCACCAGGACGCCGTCCTGGGACTGGTCGCCGGTCAGGTAGGCGTAGTCGGAGGAGGGGCGGAACGGGTAGTCGGTGTCGTTGGCCCGGACCTTGGGGTTGCCGGCCGGGACCACCAGCAGCTCGCCGGGGAAGGCGGCGGACAGCTCCGCGCGGCGGCGGGCGGTGTGCGCGGCCTGGGGGACGGGCTCCAGGGCGGTGCGCTCGGTGTCGGCCCAGCCCTGCGTCATGCTCTCCGCGAGCTCGTCCGTGACCCCGCGGGTCAGGCCGTTCTTCCGGTACTTGATGGTCTCGGCGGGATCGGTGGTCTCGGCGGGCTCGGCGGGCTCGGTCACTGAGGTCTCCTGGTGAGGGTGAGGGAAGCGCGGTGCTTCGCTACGCTTCCCCGTCCGTCGGTGTGCGTCCCGTACGGTATATCGAACAGTGCCGGGTGAGAAGAGGTCGAGAGTGAACGATGCCGAGGAATCCGTCCGGAGCGTCCTCGCCGCCAACCTGAAGCGGGTGCGGGCCCAGCGCGGACTGTCGCTGTCCGAGCTGTCCCGGCAGGCCGGGGTCGGGAAGGCGACGCTGTCCCAGCTGGAGTCCGGGGCCGGGAACCCGACGCTGGAGACGGTGCTCGGGCTCTCCCGGGTGCTCGGCGTGCCGATCTCCGACCTGGTCGAGGCCCGGCCGGGCGGCGAGGTCACGGTGGTGCGCGCGGCCGAGACCGAGGTGCTCAGCGGGCGGGGCGTCGACCTGCGCCCGCTGCGCCGGATCGAGTCCGGGGACGCGGTGTTCGAGCTGTACGACCAGGTGGTGCGCACCGGAGCCGCCCAGGACTCCGGGGGCCACACCGGCGCCGAGCACACCGTGGTCCAGAGCGGCCGGCTGGGCGTGCGGGTCGACGGGCGCGAGATCGAACTCGGCCCCGGCGACTACATCGGCTTCGACGCGGCGCTGCCGCACGCCTACACCGCGCTGGACGGCGAACAGGTCCGTTCGGTGCTGGTGCTGCAGTACCGGGCCGAGCAGCACGGCCACCTCGCGGAACCGGTCCGGCCGGCCTCGTGGGGGCTCTGGCACTGAGCGGGCGGAACGGGTTCGGCCGCGCTGCCCGGTCGTTCGGAATACCGAACGGTTGATCCGTGCGTCATGATGATCACCATGACGGACGCACTCACCTGGCTCGCCGAACCCCAGTCGATCGCCTACGGCGGCTACAGCGTGGTCCTGGCCCGCGGCCTGGAGCCCGAGGAGCTCGTGGCCCGGATCGCCGAGGAGCTCCCGGGGTGCACCGTGCGCCCGCTCGGCGAACTCACGGCGGACGACCTGCTCGAGGAGTACGAACTCGCGTTCCCCGGCGACATCGAGGACATCGGGCTGCGCCACGGGCGCAGCGGCGACCTCGCCTTCGCGGTGGTGTACGGCTACTGGCAGGGCGAGCTGAGTGTGTCGCCGTCCGCCTCGCGCGGCGGCGCCGAGGTCTACCACCTGGAGTTCGAGGAGGAGAACGGCAAGCCGGTGCCGCCCTTCTTCCGCGGCCACCGGGACGGCCGGGAGACCTGCTTCCTCAACCTCCACCTGGACGCCAGCTGGGGCCCCAACGGCGTCCGGGGCGAGCCGGCCACCGTCGCCGCCCTGACGGCCGAACTGGCCGCCGCCGGGCTGCCCGACCACGACCGCGCGGGCGACGACCTCCACCGCACCTGCCTGGAGGTGCTCGGCCGCCACTTCGGCCTCACCCTGCCGCGTGCTCCGGTGCTGGACGGCGCGCTCCCGGCGGTCCTGCTGGAGACCGACTGACGGGGCGGCCGGGCGACCGGTCGGCGCCGTTCCGCCGCGTTCCGCCGCGTTCCGCCGCAAGGCGCCGCCGGCGGGAGCCCTTGAGGGACGCCCCGCGCCCAGCGGCCGTCCCGTCAGCGGTCGGTGGTGCGCAGGTCCAGGTGGTAGCGGTCCGACCGGGTGCCGTCCCCGTGGCACGCCCGCCGGTCGAGGAGGAAGCCCGCCCGGTGCGCCACCGCGGCGGAGGCGGTGTTCTCCGGCTCCACCTGGATCACCGCCTCCACGCCGCCCTCGGCGGCCGCGTACCGGGCGGCCAGGAGGACCGCCCGGGTCGCCAGGCCCCGCCCCCTCCAGGACGGGTAGAGGCCGTACGCGATGTTCACCTGGCCGGGAGCCAGGCCTTCCCCCGAGAACCGCAGGTCGACCGTCCCCGCGAGCACCTCGCCCGGCTCCACGCGGATGCCGAACGCGCGGAGCGGCCCGGAGGTCTGCCACTGTTCCCGGCAGTGGCGGAGGTACGTCTCGACGCCCTCCCTCGTGCCGGGGCCGCCGTTGAGCCAGCGGACGAGCGCCTCGTCCTCGCCGAGGAGATGGGCCTCGGCATCGTCCGGGGACAGCGGGGACAGGGTGACGACGCCGTCGGACGGCTTCACTTCCTCCATGCGGTGATTGTCGACACGGCCGCCGCCCCGCGCCAACGGTTTGCCGGAGAACGACGGCGGGGGCGGCCGGCCGGGGCTACCGGCTAGCCGCCCCCTGCCCCGACCCTGCTCCCCCCGGCGGCCACCGAGGAGGGGGCGCGCCGGGCGGGGTGGGGTGCGGGGGTCGGGGCCGTTGCTCAGCCGAGCGTCAGCGACCTGGAGTGGGTCCGCCAGGCCTCGTCCACCGAGACGGTCTCACCCTTGTAGCTGGGGCTCGCGTAGCCGGTGGCCTGGACGCCGGTGAACAGGTTGAACCAGCAGTTGGCGTACGGGCGCAGCGAGTACACGTGGTTGGTGAGCGGGGCGGGGATGTCGAAGGAGTAGTCGGCGCTGTTGCCGTTGTAGCAGTCGTGCGGGCCGGTGAAGGTCACGGACTCGCCCTCGAAGAAGAAGTCCTGGAAGATCGTCCCCAGGACGACCAGGTTGGAGAGGCTGCCGGAACCGTTCAGCTCCTCGGTGAACTTGGTGTCCCGGGCGGCCGCGGCGGCGGTCAACGGAGCGTCGACGACCCGCCCGCCGGTGGCGAACTTGATGGCCTCCCGGTAGCTGCCGAAGCACTTCGACTGCCCGCCCTCCGCACTCACCACGCAGTTCCGGGCCGAGCCGCCGGCCGCCGCGGGCTGGGCGACGGCGGTGGCAGCGCCGGACAGGGACAGCGAGATCGCCGCCGCCGCGAGGACGGCACCGGCGCGCTTGAAGGAGCGTGTCATCGTTGATCAACTCCTGGATCGGATAGGTGACTTGACGCGCCTCCGTGCTCATCGGAGGGCCTGGCGACGATTCTGTGCCAGGTGGGTGGGCGAGGAGAATCCCAGAAATCTGGGACATGTACGCGTCACCTTTCGGCGCGACGGCCCGTCCGGGCGCGGGGCCGTCGGTGCGGACGTCGAGGTGTGCGGTCCGGCGCCCGGGCCGGGTCCCGGGGCGTCAACCGGCCGTTCGGATATCCGCCCTGAGGTGCGAACGGTGCGGGAACGGTCCGTGAATTGTTCCCCGGTCGGGTGAACCGCCCGGCCGGCCCCCGGGGCCCTGCGGGCATCATGGGCCGCGACGCGGGACGTCGCGGACCAGGGAGTCGACCGATGGGAAGGCCGATGGCGGAGTTCGGCTGCGCGAAGTGCTACGGCGAGGACGAGCGGGCCGTGTGGGGCCGGCAGCGGGAGGGCTTCGAACACGAGGCGGAAGTGGTGGGCGGCTCGCGCTTCGCCGTCAACCTGCGGCGCTGCCTGGGCTGTTCGCAGCAGTTCGTGTGGATCTTCACCGAGGTCGTCGACTGGATGGGCGGGGACGACGCCCAGTACGTGACGATCATGCCGGTGACGGCCGTCGAGGCGAGCGGCCTGAGGAGCGGAACGCTTCGGCCCCAGGACCTCGGCGCCCTCGGTCGCGGCCGCCGTCACCTGAACCACGACTGGCCCACCGGCGGCCCGGCGCGGCTGCACTGGCGCTCCGGCCGTTTCCTGGTCGCCGAGGGGCGGTAGCTCCTCCGTCCGGCGCCCGGAGCGGTGCGGCGGCTGCCGCCGTTCCGGGCGCTCGCTACTTCCGTCGACCGGGGCGGTGGGTGAGCTTCCTCTCCGCCTTGAGCAGCAGCGGGAGCAGCGCGTAGACGACGACCGGGACGACGAGACCGGTCATGACCAGGGTCCGCAGCACCAGCGGCAGGCGCCCGAGGTGGGGGCCGAGCAGGGCGAAGGCGGCGGTGATGGTCGGGTAGACGGCGAGCCAGGTGAGCAGGGCCCGGCGGTGCACGGACGGGGCTGCGGGGGCCGGTGCGGTGATGCTGTCGGTGGTCAAGGCGGTTTCCTCCCGTGAGTGAGCGGCTGGAGGCTTTGGATGCCCCAAACTCCAACCCGTCGGTTGGAGTTTGGCAGGCGCGCACGCGGATGTCCAACCCTTTGGTTGGAGATTCGCGCTATGGTGATGCCATGGCCTGGGACACCGCACGCACGCAGCAACTCCTCCTCGACGCCGCCGTCGAGGAGTTCGCCGAGTTCGGCCCGGACGGTGCCCGGATCGCCCGCGTCGCCACCCGGGCGGGCGTGAACAAGGAGCGGATCTACCAGTACTTCGGCAGCAAGGACCAGCTCTTCGCCGCGGTACTGGCGTCCGAACTCGGCAAACTGGCCGAAGCGGTGCCGCTCACCCCGGCGCCGGGGCTGGAGCTCGGCGACTACGCCGGACGCGTCTTCGACTACCACTCGGCCAACCCGCACTTCTCCCGCCTGCTGGCCTGGGAAGGGCTGCAGCGCGGCACGGAGTCCGAAGCGCTGGCGGCGGAGCCCGAACGCACCGCGCACTACGGGGAGAAGGTCGCCGTCCTCGCGGCCGCGCAGCGGGCGGGCGAGCTGGCCGACGACGTGGATCCGGGACGGCTGATGTTCGCGGTGATCGGCCTGGTGAACGCGTGGTTCACGCTCCCGCAGATGGTGCGGCTGCTCCTCTCCGGCGCGACCGACCCGGCGGCGGACCGGGAGGCACTGGTCACACTGGTACGCCGCCTGACGAGGCCTGCGGCGGGGTGAGCGGGCGGAGTGGGCCGCGCCCGGAGCGGGCGAGGCCCACTCCGCCACCACTTCTCAGATGCTGCCGAAATCACCGGACTTGATGCCGGCGACGAAGGACTGCCAGGCGTCCATGCCGAAGGCGAGCTGAGGGCCGTCGGGGTCCTTAGTGACGTCAGAACCACCGGCGTTGGCGTCGTTTTGCTCGCTTTAGCTCCGCCTGAAAGTCCTTGACTACCCCAGGATCAATATCCATTACGTAAGAGAAGTCCAAGGATATTGGTTCCGTTGGCGCCATTGGCCCGAGGGTGGAGAGCTGGTCAAGCCTCGCCAGTAGGTCGGCGATGAAGGCCCGGAATTCTCGAATGGACTTATCGACAAATTTTGCAGCCGCATCGACAATCCGGGAGAGATTCTCAGGAGCGCTTATGGATCTCACTGAAACGGACCACTCGATCAGGCTCCCGTAGGTGCCGACCAGCCGCCGTGCGAGGTGCTCGATCAGAACCGGGTCGCCTGGTTCCCCTGGTGCGCCGAAAGCCCTCTCCTGGGCGTCGGGGGAGAGCCATACTTCCACCCGATGGGCGATGTCTGCTGCCTCGTGGAATGCTGCAGATATATGATTGGACAAATCTTCTACATTGGTGAAGGTGGGACCGGTTGATCTGTATCCAAGGCTATAGTCAAACCATCTCGGTTCCAGCTCCTTTATTCCAATGTGCAAATATCCAACATAAATGAGATACTCCCAGGCCGGCGGTCGGCGCAAAGTCATCGAGGTAATTAGATCTAGAGATCTGGGGACGGGTTCAAAGTAACTGGAGCAGGCGTCTTCAATTGCGTCTCGCTTGAATGTTGAATCAAGTGGAGGTGGTGTCGCATTGTAATTGATCGTCATGTTGCCGATCTCCGATGCCTGAACCATCGGGCCGGAAACCGTCCCGGACATGTCGTTATGGACTGTCCGTGGAGCGTTGGGGGATCTTTCGGCACCTTCGGGCGTCAACGCTGCTCCTTCATTCGATGTCGAGGTAAAGATTGACACGCGGTGGATGATGATTCGCGTGGCCAGATGCCTAGACGACCTGGCGTAAGACTTGGATGCGTCGGAATGTGATGACGTTAGGCCAGTTTGAGAAATGCCTGACGGATGTCCAGTAGATGAGCAGGGTGTTGATCTGCTCGACAAGGCGCCGTACGGCTTCGAGGCCAGAGTCGTGCGGCACACTGCGGCGTGCGCCTGCGGCTACGACAGGTACTGCCGAATGCTGTGGGACGTCCAGGCGCCGCTGGGGCTTGGTGGTGTCGTGGCGGTTGCCGCAGGTCACGGTGATGGCCGGTAGTGTGCTGCGACTGTCGGTGATCACGTACCGCTCCCGAGTCCGGTCGGGCGATTGATCGGGTCCGACTGTGATTGGCCTGCGGCGGGCCTGGCAGGGCGAGTTCCTGTGTACCGTCCGCAACGAGTCCGGCTCGCCGGCTCGGTGCAACTCGGTCAGCAGCACCTGGTGCAGCTGGCCTTAGATCCCGGCCTCGTGCCAGTCCGTAGCCAGTGCCAGCAGGTGATATCCGGGTCGACGGCGAGCTTCTGAGGCAGCCACTCCATCGGATGCCCACGTTCAGCATGAGCGGACTTGGACACCACCGTTCTGCTAGCTCCTCTCAGGCGGTTCCGAACTCACCGGACTTGATGCCGGCGATGAAGGACCGCCAGGCGCCGATGCCGAAGTCGAGCTGAGGGCCGTCGGGGTCCTTGCTGTCCCGCACAGGGAGGATGCCGGGGTGGCCCGGTGCGACCTCGATGCAGTTGCCGCCGCCACTGCTGTACGAGGACTTCAGCCAGGAGACGGGCTTGGAGGCCGCGATGGGGAACATGGCGTGGAACTCCTTGAGACGCGTGCGGATGAGGGCAAGCGAGTCCGCACATGAGAGGGCTTGGACCTGGAGCCAATCGTAAGTCCTTGCGAGGGAGTGGATGTTGTCCTGGTTCTCTCGCTCCACGTAGCCCCGTTGGATGGTTTCGAGGTAGGCCATCCACGCCCCGCTCGGGGAGGTGAGCAGCGTGAACGGCAGGAGCGACGGGAGGTTCTCGCCGAGGCTGGACGGCGCGATCTGCAGCACGACGTGCGGAAGGCCGGCGACATTCTCCAGCCGGCGAAGCTGTTCGGCCATGACGAAGGGACCACCGACGGGCCGCAGGCAGCTCTCTTCCATGACGATGCGGATCGAGGGGGCGGGTTCCTGGTAGAGCACGGCTTGGCGCGCCATCCGGACATTGACGCGTTCGCTGACCTTGTCATCGGGGATCTCGCCCCGTCGGGCCTCGGCACTGACGATCGCGGAGGCGTAGGCCCGGGTCTGGAGCAGTCCGGGGATGACGTTCAGCTCGTAGACCTTGAAGGCCGTGGCCTTGCGCTCGTGCTCGATGAAGGCGACGAATCCGCCGATCAAGGTGCTGCTCTTGGCAGTCCAGTACAGGAGTTCAAGCGCCTCGCAGGTGTCGAGTTCCCTGTCGCACCGGCGTACGAGGTTCAACGGCGCGGGGCGGTCTCCGTTCTCGATCATGGAGATGAGTGAATCGCTGTAGTTGGTCCGCCGTCCGAGCTCGATCTGCGTGAGCCCCCTCGCCCTGCGGAAGCGTCGCAGCTGAACGCCGATGGCCGCGTTCGGAGATGAGGTTGGGTCTACTTCCCGCTGAGGCATGGTGATCACCGATTTCCACAATGCTCGCTGTCAAAGTGAAGCTCTTCTGATACTAGTCGCGAGCAGACACTCTTGGTGAGGGGATGGCAACAGAGAGAGACTAGTCGGTGAATATGACGAACAATCAAGGTGCCGAAAGCCTGGTTCTGCGGCGGAGCTTTCCGCCCTGCCGCTGCGCGCAGTGCGGCGACTCCATCCCCGAGGCGCGGGTGAACGCCTCCTCCCTGACCCCCGCGGCGCCGGCCGCGCGGCGGGTGGCGCCGCCCTCCAACCCCTACCGCCCCTCCACCGTCGGCGAGCGGGTCTTCGACGTCCGCTCGGGACGCTGGGCCGCCTTCATGGGGTGGCAGCACGGCCGCGCCTACCTCCGGCCCCTCGGCGGCGGCATCGAGTGGGACGCCGAGGCGCGTTGGATCACGAACACCGAACAGTGAGATGCCCGATGAGCAGCATGATCGACAAGATCACGGCCGAGGACCGTCGCACCGCGGCCGACGTCCTCGACGACCTCCAGGCCGTCCTGAGCGCCGCCGACGTGAAACTCCCGTCCCTCGGGATCGACTGGCGCTCGGCCAAGGCCACCGGCGTCGTCCTGATCGACCTCGGGGCCGCCCGGCCGGACGTCATCGAGCGGCTGGTCGTCGTCCTCCGCAGAGGTATGCGGCCGTCGCCGCCAGCGGCGTGATCGTCGTCGGAAGCCTCGCGGTCGCCGCCGTCGCCGCCCTCATGATCCCGGAGGGCGTATCGACCCCGGCGAGTGCCATGGTGTTCGTCCTCGTCTTCCTCGCATCCGCTACGGGCGGATTCGCGTTCGCCGCAGGGTGGATGAGGGCGCACACGTAGCAGCGCGGGCTTCGAGTGCCTTCTCGAAGCCCGCGCCGACTCGCGAATTCCCTTCCGCTCAGGTGCCGTTGAGGGCGTAGCTGCGGAAGGTGGCCAGCAGCGGCAGCACCTCGGTCTTGCTGGGGTCCTCGGTGACGGCCCGCATCGCGTCGATCACGGTGTGGGCGATGATCTTCGTCACCGAGAGGTCCTCCGCCGGGGCGAGGGTGCCCCAGGCCTTCAGGGTCTGGGTCAGCAGGGCGCTCATCCGGGCGCCGATGTTGGAGCTGACGGCGTCGGAGATCTCGGCGATCTCCTCGTCGCTCATGGTGGCGCGCAGCCCGAAGGCGAGCGCCATCAGGGTGTCCATGGCGTGCTCGCCGTACGCGGCGACCAGTGCCGGCAGCGGCCGTTCACCGGTGCCGCCCGCCGCCAGGGCGAACAGCGCCTCGTCGTCGTCCTTCCACGCCGCCTCCAGGGCGGCCAAGGCCCGCAGGGCCTCGTCTGCGGTGAGCCCGTCTGTCATGGAAAGAACGGTATTGAGCCGTCCCGGCTTCCGACAGGGGCGGAAGCCGGGATCACCCCTTCGAGCGAAGCGGGGCCGATTCGGGCCGGTGGACGTGCGCGAAGTGCTCCGCGTCCCAGCTGCCGCCCAGCTCAGGGGCCGGCGAGGTGTACGCGAGGGCGGCGAAGTCCTCGGCGCCGCCCGCTCGTTCCGGCAGGGCGCCGAGCAGCGGGGCGCCGGCGGAGCGGGGCAGGTCGGCCCCGAGCCCGGCGGAGGCGATCAGCAGCCCCTCGGCCGGAAGCCCGGCGTCGAGCACGGCCGTCACCTGGTCGGCGAGCGTGCGGCCCTCGTCGTCGTAGCGGGCCGGCAGCTCCAGCGAGTCCGCAGCCCAAGGCCAGGACCTGCGTAGGTGGTCGAAGGCGCCGGCTTCGCTGAAGCGTCTGACAAATCGGCCTCGGGTGCTGGAAACTGACGGTCACGTCAACTCCAAGCGCAGGAGTGCGCAGGCCGAGTGACAGGAGAGGCAGTCATGGCACTACGGTTCGTGGGGATCGACCCGGAGACGGGCAAGGACCAGAGTCCGACCGTCTGGGTGGATGACGAGTCCGGGGACTTGGTCGTGCAGACCTATGCGGCCGACGAGACCTTGATCGGGAAGGCCCTTGAGGCCGGGCACGGACCCGGCCACGACAACTCGATCCCCGACAGCGAAGTGGTGGTTCGAATTCCGCACCGGATGGTGCCGATCCTCAGGAGGGCATGCGATGCCGCAGAAGGTTCCGAGCTTCTATGAGCTCCTGGACGCCGCCGAGCACTCGGCCGTCCACCTGGAGATGCGGGACCAGTACGGCATCACGGAGGAGTCCGACGAGATCGCCCGGTCGCGCGTGGGGTCGTCGTCCGGCGGGCGCGGATCGTGTCGGAGCCGGTGACGACCTACATCCGCTACGAGCACCACATCACCCAGGTGAACGTGGCTGCCGGTGAACGGGTCCGCTGGCTCCCGCGAAGGCAGGCGTCGGACCTCGCCCTCCCCGGCAACGACTTCTGGCTGTTCGACGGAAAGCTGGTGCGGTTCAACCTGTTCGACGGATACGGGAGGGGGTTGGGGCCGCAGCACTCCGACGACGCCGACCTGGCGAGGTTCTGCGCCTCGGCCTTCGAGGCTGTCTGGGAACGGGCCGTCGACCACGAGAAGTACACCGTCTGAGCCCGATCGACGGACCACCGGGCCATGCCACTCTCTCCGTCGTCAAGCGCCCAGAACGCCCGCGAGACCATCGCCGCCCGCCTGAAGGAACCGCGAAGGGACGCCGGACTGTCAGGGCACGGCCTGGCTCTTCTGGGCGGACGATCTGCTCGCGATGGACGAGGAGACCGCCGGAACCGTCCAGGCCCTCGTCGACCCGGACCGGCCGGTGCACGTCCTCGGCTCCGGCATCGCCGACCCCTGGGGCGGCGCGCGGGAGGACTTCGACACGGCCGTCTCGGAGATCCAGGACGCCACGAGGCTGTTCTACGCCGCTTAGCGGCACCGCAGGTTCCGGCCGCTCCCGACGCCGGTCGCCGCCAGGGTGGTCAGTGCGTGTCGTCGTCCCTCCACGCCGCCTCCAGGGCGGCCAAGGCCCGCAGGGCCTCGTCTGCGGTGGGACCGTCTGTCATGGATGGAACGGCATGGGCCGACAGCCGCACTGAGAAAGGTTCCGGTATCGGCCTCACACCCTCGACGAAGCCCGGCCTACTCGGGCCGGTGGACGTGCGCGAAGTGCTCCGCGTCCCAGCTGCCGCCCAGCTCAGGGGCCAGCGAGGTGTACGCGAGGGCGGCGAAGTCCTCGACCCCGCCCGCTCGTTCCGGCAGGGCGCCGAGCAGCGGCGCGCCGGCGGAGCGGGGCAGGTCGGCGAGGTTGCAGCGCTCGGCGAGGCCGGGCTCGGCGGGCCAGGAGCCGACGAGCACACCCGCGAGCGGCAGGCCCCGGGCCGCCAGGGCCTCCGCGGTGAGGGAGACGATGTTGAGCGTCCCGAGCCCGGCCGAGGCGATCAGCAGCACCTCGGCCGGAAGCCCGGCGTCGAGCACCGCCCGGGCCTGGTCGGCGAGCGTGCGGCCCTCGTCGTCGTAGCGGACCAGCAGCCCGCCCGCGCCTTCCACCAGGACCAGGTCGTGTGTGGAAGCCAGCTCGGCGACCTCGGACACCACCTCGGCGGGGGAGAGGTACGGCATCCCGGCCCGTCGGGCGGCGGTGTCGGGCGCCAGTGGCTCGGGGTAGCGCACCAGCTCACGGATCGTCAGCTCGCCAGCCAGGCGCCGGACTTCGGCGGTGTCGCCGGGCTCCTCGGCCGTCACGCCGGTCTGCCCGGGCTTGAGCACCGCGACCTTCAGCCCGGCCCGCAGCGACGCCGAGGCGACGGCGGCCGTGGCGACGGTCTTGCCGACGTCCGTATTGGTCCCCGTCACGAACAGGATGCGCGCGCTCATCCCTTCACCGCCGCGGCGGTCACGGCGGCAGCGATCCGTGCCACGTCCTCGTCCTCCGTCACATAGGGGGGCATCGTGTAGATCAGATCCCGGAAGGGCCGCAGCCACACGCCTTCGCGCGCCGCCGCCCCGGTGGCCGCCCGGACGTCCACCGGGTGGTCCAACTGCACGACGCCGATGGCCCCTTGGACCCGTACGTCGAGTACGCCGGGGACGTCCGCAGCCGCCGCGAGACCCTCGGTCAGCCCGGTCTCGATCCGCTTCACCTCCGTCGACCAGTCCTGCCCGAGCAGCAGCTCCAGCGAGGCGTTGGCGACCGCGCAGGCCAGCGGGTTGCCCATGAACGTGGGCCCGTGGGCGAGCACCGGCACCTCGCCGCGGCTGATCCCGTCCGCGACCTCGCCGGTGCACAGGGCGGCGGCCAGCGTCAGGTAGCCGCCGGTCAGGGCCTTGCCCAGGCACATCACGTCCGGCGAGACGCCCGCGTGGTCGGCGGCGAACAGGGCGCCGCTGCGCCCGAAGCCGGTGGCGATCTCGTCGAAGACCAGCAGGACCCCGTAGCGGTCGCACAGTTCGCGCAGCATCCGCAGGTAGGCGGGGGAGTGGAAGCGCATCCCGCCCGCGCCCTGGACCGCCGGCTCGACGATGACGGCGGCCAGCTCGTCGGCGTGACGTGCCATCAACTCCTCGAACCGCGCCGCGTATTCGGGGTCGATCGGAGCGTCGAACCCGGCCGGCGGCTCCGGGGCGAACAGCTGGCCGGGCAGCACCCCGCCCCACAGGTGGTGCATCCCGCCGTCCGGGTCGCACACCGACATCGGGTGGAAGGTGTCCCCGTGGTAGCCGCCGCGCCAGGTGAGCAGCCGGCGCTTGGCCGGCCGCCCGGTGGACTGCCAGTACTGGAGGCACATCTTCATCGCGACCTCGACGGCCACCGAGCCCGAGTCGGCGAGGAAGACGTGCCGCAGCGGCTCCGGGGTGATCTCCACCAGCCTCGCGGCCAGCCGGACGGCGGGCTCGTGGGTGAGCCCGCCGAACATCACATGGCTCATCCGCCCCAGCTGCTCGCGCACCGCCTCGTCCAGCACCGGGTGCCGGTAGCCGTGGATCGCCGCCCACCAGGACGACATCCCGTCGACCAGCTCGCGCCGCCCGCCCTCGACCGGCTCGGCCAGGCGCAGCCGCACCCCGGAGGCGGACTCGACCACGTACGGGGTGACGGTCCCGGGCATCGGCCCGTACGGGTGCCACACATGGGCGCGGTCGAGGGCGAGCAGGTCGGCTGCGGACGGCTGGAGCATGGTGCGTTCTCCGGAGGGTCGGAACTGTCAGGCGTTGGGCGCGAGTTCGGTGCCGGCGCCGCGGCGGCGGACCTTGACGAGGTCGCTGCGGAGCTCGTCCTCGGCGCCGGATGCGGCGACGGCCGCCGGGGAGACGGTCTCCGAGGGGACGGTCTCCGAGGGGACGGCGTCGGAGGGGACGGTCTCCGAGGGGACGGCGTCGGAGGGGACGGTCTCCGGGGCGGAGGCGTCCGAGCCGTGGGCGTGCCCGCCGCACGGCCCGCAGCCGCCGCCGCTGCCGCAGGCCGAGGCCGCGGTGCCGCAGCCGCCGCCCGCCCGCTCCGCCTCGGCGACGTCCGCGCGGTGGCGCGGCAGGGTGGCCTCGCCGGCGCCCTCGACCTCGAAGCCGGCGTCCTTGATCATGTCGAGGTCGGTCTGCCCGGCCTGGCCCTCGCTGGTCAGGTAGTCACCGAGGAAGATGGAGTTGGCGATGTGCAGGCCGAGCGGCTGCATCGAGCGCAGATGCACCTCGCGCCCGCCGGCGATCCGCACCTCGGTGTCCGGGTTGACAAAGCGGACCATCGCCAGGATGCGCAGGCAGCGCTGCGGGGTGAGGTTCCACTCCTTGGCGAGCGGGGTGCCCTCGAACGGGATGAGGAAATTGACCGGGACGGAGTCCGAGCCGAGGTCGCGCAGGGCGAAGACGACGTCGACCAGGTCCTCGTCGCTCTCGCCCATGCCGGCGATCAGGCCGGAGCAGGCGGACAGGCCCGCGCCGTGGGCCTTCTGGACGGTGTCCACCCGGTCCGCGTAGGTGTGGGTCTTGGTGATGGTCCCGTAGGTGCCCTCGGAGGTGTTGAGGTTGTGGTTGTAGGCGTCGGCGCCGGCCGCCTTGAGCCGCTCCGCCTGGTTGTCGGAGAGCAGGCCGAGGCAGACGCAGATCTCGACCTCGGGGTCGGCGTCCTTGATGGCGGCCATGGTGTCGGTGACCCGGTCGATGTCGCGGTCCGTCGGACCGCGGCCGCTGGCGACCAGACAGACCCGCTTGGCGCCGCCGGCCACCCCGGCGCGGGCCGCGTCGGCGGCCTGGTCGGGCTTGAGCCAGGTGTACTTGAGGATCTCGGCCTTGGACCCGAGCCGCTGCGAGCAGTACGAGCAGTCCTCCGGGCAGAGCCCGCTCTTCAGGTTCACCAGGTAGTTGAGCTTGACCCGGCGGCCGAACCAGCGGCGGCGCACCTTGCCGGCCGCGGCGACCACGTCGAGCAGCTCGTCGTCGGTGGTGGCGAGGACGGCCAGGGCCTCCTCGCGGGTCGGGACTTCGCCGCGCAGGCCCTTGGCGGTGAGGGTATCGAGCAGATCCATGGGGCCGATCCTGCCTGGTGGTGATCGAGCGGCGCCAGAGCAAACCCGCCAGAAGATCGGTGTGAGGATGTGCCGATTGCCACAGTGTCGAAGGTCACGGCTCCGCCGCTGGTCACGCGCTTGACGCGAGGCCGGGCCGGAGGTTACCGGCGGGTAGGGAGTGGGTGGTGAGCGGGCGGCGAGCGTGGCGCCGGGCCGGTGGCCGAGGGCCGCGGCGGACGATGATCCACAACCCCCGACCCCGTGACCCACGCCACCCCCCGGTTGCTTAGAATCTGCGCCATGACCACGCAGGGGGAGCGCACCCCGACTCCGGGAGAAGGCCGGGAAGGCCGGGCAGAGCAGGGGGTCGGCGGCGACGCCGGCACCGATGGGGGGACGGACCGCACGCGGGGCCGTCGGCTGACGGCCCGTCGAACGGTCGGGTGGATCGTCGTCGTCGGGGTGGTCGCGGCCGGGGGATGGATCATCACCCGCCCGATGCCCGGCGACTACATACCCGGGCTCGGCCCGTCCAGCAAGGACGCGACCGCGACGCCGAAGGTGGTGGGCGCCCCGCCGCCGCGCACCGACCCCGAGGCCCTCAACGTCGACAACCTCTTCCCCGCCCAGCGGCCCGTCGAGGTCGGCGCCTTCAAGGCGCGGCGCAACGGCGTCCGGCAGGGCGAGAACTGCGCCGAAGTGCTCCAGGACCGCACCCAGGACCCGCTCAAGGACACCGGCTGCCAGAGCTACCTGACCGTCAGCTTCAGCGGCCAGGACCGCCCGGTGCTCAGCAGCGTCACCCTGCTGCGCTTCCCCGACCAGCCCTCCGCCGCCAGGGCCGCCGACGCCCTGCGGGCCAAGCCCGGCGCGGTCGCCTTCATCCTCGCCGACACCACCACCGCCCCCGCCCAGCCGCCCGGCGGCGCCCGGACGGGCGGCGAGCCGCGGATCGAGGCGGTCGGGCACTACGTGACCGTCACCAGCTCGCGCTCGGGCGACGGCCGGCCGGCCACCACCCCCGGCAGCACCGGGGCACCGGCCACGCCGCTCCCGGGGGCCACCGGCACGGCGCCCAGCAGCGAACAGACCCTGGACGAGGCCACCCGTGCGCTCTCGTACGCCGCGGGCTCGCCGTTCGCCTGGATGTGACGGCGGCCTGACGGCGGTCCGATGACGACGGCCGGATGACGGCCCGATGACGAATCCCCCCGGAAGCCGCGGCCTCCGGGGGGATTCGTCATCGTCAGGACCGGATCCGTGACCGGGCCCGCGCCCGGACCGGGATCCGGCTCAGCCGCCGAGCCGGTCCACCGCCGTCACCCGCAGCACCGCCCGGCCCTCCTCGTCCGAGCCGTACAGGTCGACCTCGGCGCTGATGCCCCAGTCGTGGTCGCCCTCCGGGTCGTCGAAGATCTGCCGGACCCGCCAGGAGGAGTCCTCCTCCTCGATGATCAGCATCTTGGGGCCGCGCGCGTTCGGGCCGGTGCCGAGGTCGTCGTACTCCTCCCAGTACCCGTCCATGGCGTCCGCCCAGCGGTCCGCGTCCCAGCCGTACTCGCCGTCCAGCTCGGCGAGCTCCTCGTAGTGCTCCAGCGCGCACAGCTCGACCCGGCGGAACATCTCGTTGCGCACCAGGACGCGGAAGGCGCGGGCGTTGGCGGTGACCGGCGCCGGCTTGTCGTCCAGCCGCACCTCGGCGGTGGCCGCCTCGGTCGGGTTGGCCAGCTGCTCCCACTCGTCCAGCAGGCTGGAGTCGACCTGGCGGACCAGCTCGCCGAGCCAGGCGATGACGTCCTTGAGGTCGTCGGTCTTCACGTCCTCGGGGACGGTCTGCTCCAGCGCCTTGAACGCGCCGGCCAGGTAGCGCAGCACGATGCCCTCGGTGCGGGCCAGCTCGTAGAAGCCGACGTAGTCCGAGAAGGTCATCGCCCGCTCGTACAGGTCGCGGACCACCGACTTCGGCTGCAGCTGGTGGTCGCCGATCCACGGGTGCGCCCGGCGGTACACCTCGTAGGCGTGGGTGAGCAGCTCCTCCAGCGGCTTCGGGTAGGTGATCTCCTGGAGCCGCTCCATCCGCTCCTCGTACTCGATGCCGTCCCGCTTCATCTCGCCGACGGCCTCGCCGCGCGCCTTGTTCTGCTGGGCGGCGAGGATCTGGCGCGGGTCGTCGAGGGTCGCCTCGACGACCGAGATCACGTCCATCGCGTACGAGGGCGAGGTCGGGTCGAGCAGCTCGAAGGCGGCCAGCGCGAAGGTCGACAGCGGCTGGTTGAGCGCGAAGTTCTCCTGGAGGTCCAGGGTGAGGCGGACGATCCGGCCTTCGGAGTCGGGCTCCGGCAGCCGCTCCACCACGCCGCCCTCCAGCAGCGAACGGTAGATGGCGATCGTGGTGCGGATGTGCCGGCGCTGCGCGGCCCGGTCCTCGTGGTTGTCGGTCAGCAGCTTGCGCATCGCCTCGAAGGCGTTGCCCGGGCGGCCGATCACCGACAGCAGCATCGCGTGGCTCACCTTGAACCGGGAGACCAGCGGCTCCGGGTCGGCGCCGATCAGCCTCTCGAAGGTCTCCTCGGTCCAGCCGACGAAGCCCTCCGGCGCCTTCTTGCGGACCACCTTGCGCTTCTTCTTCGGGTCGTCCCCGGCCTTGGCGATCGCCTTGTCGTTCTCGATCACGTGCTCCGGCGCCTGCGCCACCACCTGGCCGACGGTGTCGAAGCCGGCCCGGCCGGCCCGGCCGGCGATCTGGTGGAACTCGCGGGCGCGCAGGATGCGCACGCGCTGCCCGTCGTACTTGGACAGGGCGGTGAACAGCACCGTGCGGATCGGCACATTGACGCCGACGCCGAGCGTGTCGGTGCCGCAGATGACCTTCAACAGGCCCGCCTGGGCGAGGCGTTCGACCAGCCGGCGGTACTTCGGCAGCATGCCCGCGTGGTGCACGCCGATGCCGTGACGCACGAAACGGGACAGGTTGCGGCCGAACTTGGTGGTGAAACGGAAGCCGCCGATCAGATCGGCGATGGCCTCCTTCTCCGCCTTCGAGCACATGTTGATGCTCATCAGCGACTGGGCCCGCTCCACCGCCTCCTTCTGGGTGAAGTGCACGACATAGACCGGCGCCTGGCCGGTCTGCAGCAGCTCCTCCAGGGTGTCGTGCATCGAGGTGCGGCGGTACTCGTAGAACAGCGGCACCGGGCGGGTCGCGTTGCGCACCACCGTGGTCGGACGGCCCGTGCGGCGGGTCAGGTCCTCCTCGAAGCGGCGGACGTCGCCGAGCGTCGCGGACATCAGCAGGAACTGCGCCTGCGGCAGCTCCAGCAGCGGGATCTGCCACGCCCAGCCGCGGTCCGGCTCCGCGTAGAAGTGGAACTCGTCCATGACCACCTGGCCGATGTCCGCCCGGGTGCCGTCGCGCAGCGCGATCTGGGCCAGCACCTCGGCGGTGCAGCAGATGATCGGCGCGGTCGGGTTCACGCTCGCGTCGCCGGTCATCATGCCGACCTGCTCGGTGCCGAACATCTTCACCAGGTCGAAGAACTTCTCCGACACCAGCGCCTTGATCGGGGCGGTGTAGAACGTCCGCTGCCCCGCCGCCAGCGCCGCGAAGTGCGCCCCCGCCGCCACCAGGCTCTTGCCCGACCCGGTCGGCGTCGCCAGGATCACGTTGTTCCCCGACACCAGCTCGATCAACGCCTCCTCCTGCGCCGGGTACAGGGTGATCCCCCGATCCTCCGCCCAGGCTGCGAACGTCTCGTACAGCGCGTCGGGGGTGGCGGGCTTCGGCATCAGATCAAGGAGGGTCACCCGGCTATCTTGCCTGCTCGCCGCCACCCCCGGCAAAGCCCGGGGCCGCGACGGGCAGGTCGGGAGGCCGTCAGAACGGTGCGGCGGGCTCCCGCGCGGCCAGCTGCGGGTCGTTCGTGCAGCCCTGGGCGCGGACCAGCTCCCTCGCGGTGCGCAGGGCGGCGGCGATACGGATCCGGTGGACCTCGGTGACGGGGGTGTCCGAGGACCAGCGGTCGCCGGTGATCGTGACCAGGCGGTACGGCCTCTCGGAGGGCTGCCCGTCCGTTTCCGGGTAGTCGCAGCGGACCAGCAACTGCACCGTGCCCTCGTGGAACAACCAGCCCTGGGCTCCCGGTCCGAAGTCCAGCGGCGCGGGGCGGATCGGCTCCCAGCCGGTCGACTCGGCCCCGGTCTTCGCCTGCCGGAACTTCTCGTCGCGATTCTCGGTGGAGATCTTTGCGACCGAGTGGCTCAGCGGGTTGTCGTCCTCCCACGTGACGTCGCAGGCGGCGTCGTGGGAGTACTCCCGGTCCGTGAGCGCCTTCCGGTCCTGCCAGGCGACGGTCCTGTGTCCCTTTCCGGACAGGGTGGCCAGGTCGTCACGGGTGAACGCGTCCCAGCAGGCGCCCCGCGGCACATCGACTCCCTGCCAGGGCTTGACGTACCAAAGCCCGCCCCCGACCCCGGCCGCGAGCACCGCCGCGCCGAGTGCGATCGGCAGGACACGGCGGCGGCGCGGACGCTCAGCCACCGGCCTTCCCCTTCGACAGCTCAGGCACGGCCGGGGCCGCCGCAGGCAGCTGCACCTGGTTGGTGCACCGGTACTCGGCGGCGGCGACCCGGGCGACCTTCAGTGCGGCATCGGCGTACGCCTGGCGGGCCTTGGCGGGCGAGGCGCCGTCCACCGGCTCGCCCCCGGCCTCGACACGGACGTACTGCGGGGCCTTGAGATCGGGACGGTCCCCGGGCGGCACCTGGAAGTCGCAGCGCACGTAGAGCCGGACGAAGTGATCCGAATCGTCGCTGGCCAGCCCCACTGCCCCGGGGCCGAAGTCCAGGTCGGCGACGGCGTGGTGCCTCCCGGTGTCCCGGGCGCGGTCGGCGTCCACCCCGTCCCAGGCGGGGTGGACCCGGACGTCGAGGAGGAAGCCGCCGGAGCCGTCGTCCCCGTTCCAGACGACCCGGCAGTCGGTGCTGCGGACCCGGGGCTCGTCCGGCACGGCCGGCGTCTGGAGCCGGGCCCGCGGCACGGCCTCGTACACCTTCCCGAACCGCCCGGCCAGCGGCTTCAGGTCATCGCGTGACAGCGCGGACCAGCAGGCGCTCTGCGCGATCTCCAACGACCGCCACGGCTGCCAGGCCCACAGCCCGCCCCCCACGGCGGCGGCCACCGCGAGGCCCCCGGCCAGCCACGGCAGCACCCGGGGCCGCCGCCACCACGACGGTGGCGGCGGCGGGTCGTCGGGCGAGCGCGGGATGATGTGTGCGACGTCGACCACGGGTCATCACTCCTTGGCGGCGGCTGCCGCCGCCTGTTGCTGTTGGAAGAGGCGATGGCCGGTGTTGCAGCCGGCGTCGAGGCTGGCGGAGCCCTGGCGGGCCAGCTCGCTCAGGTAGTTCGGGTCGAGCCCGGAATCGCGGCCGGCGCTCTTGACGGCGTCGACGACTGCCTGCTGGGAACCCGTGACCGAGGTGGCCACCTTGGTTCCGGCGTCGTCCGCCGCCTGGTTGGTCGTGTCGACGTGGTAGCTGTTCGCCACGTTGGTCATGATTTCGTCGACCTGATCGTTGATGAGGCCGCCGACCTTGGGAATCTTCTCGGCCGCGACGCCGCCGGTGTAGTCCCAGACGGTCTTGGCGATGTCCTTCTTCGCGTCGATCGCGTCGTTGACCTCCTGGTCGGAGACCGCGTGATTGTGGAAGATCTCGTCCGACATGGCGCTGGTGATCAGGCCCGTGACGATCCCGCCCGGCTTCGTCACGTTCTCGATCGACATGCCCAGGTCCTTGTGGAGCTCCGGGTGGGCCATGACCTGCTGGATCTGGGCCGTCTGGTAGGCCTGCTGCGCGGTGGCGATGGAGGCGTACGCGTCCGTGTCCCGGCCGACGGCCAGCAGGAGCCGCTGGACGTCCTTCTGTGCGAACTCGGTGGCGACACCGGGGGCGGGTGCCACGCCCGGAGTCCGCTCCTTCGCGCCCGGTCCCTCCAAGGAGTTCTCGATGTCCGCGATGTAGTTGGCGGTCATGTTGCCGACGCTGCCGTTGAGGTCGGAGAAGACCCCGCCGTGCAGCAGGCTCGGTCCGTCGCCGTTGCCGAAGCGGCCGACGACCTGCTGCATCACCGAGCTCATCTCCGCCGTGTGCGGCGGGTACTTGCCCTCCGTGTCGTCCCAGGCGCGGCCGGTGGCGGCGGCCTCCAGGGCGTGTCCGAGCGGGCCGACGTTGTTCGGGTCGGCCGGGCCGCCTTCGAGCGGGCGCAGCGGGTAGTTCATGTCGACGAGGACGGAGTTGTTCCCGGAGTCGGTGAACAGCTTGAAGTAGGTGTTCTGGCCGCCGGTGCTCTTGACGCTGCCGTCCGGGTTGTACGTGGTGACCGGGTCGTTGAAGAACTTGGTGGCGGCCTCGGGGCTGTGGCCGAACGCGTCCAGGATTCCGGACAGCGGGTTGAAGCCCTTGAGGTTGCCGTCCTTGTCCGGCTGGCCGATGAACTTGAACTCGTCGAACGGGTAGCCGCCGCTGCGGTAGGCCGGGACCTCCCAGCGGGTCGGGTTCTCCTGGGTGAGTTGGGTGACGTGCGCGGCGATGGGGTTGAGGAAGTGCGCGTCGTACGTTCCGTTCCGCAGCAGGTTGGCCATGATCTGGTAGCCGTACGGGCTCTTCGCCGGGTCGGCGCCGGGCCGGAGCGGGATCTGCGTGGCGCCGGCCGCGCGGAACCGCTTCTCCCACTCGTCCGAGACGTGCAGCGGCTGCTTGGTGTCGGTCGCGGTGGCCAGGGTGAGGCCCAGGTCCTGCTGGATGCCCTTGATCGCCGCGCTGCGGGCCGGGCTGTTGGCGTAGTCCCCGCTCTGCGCCATGGCGCCGTACTTGGCCATGAAGGTCGCCGGGTCCTGGTTGCCGTAGAAGGACGTGGCGAACCGCGGGTCGCTCTTGTGGTGGTCCAGGATGTCCTGGAGGTGCTTGAGTTGGGCGTCGCTGGCCTGGTCGCCGAGGCCGAGGATGTAGGTGGCCGCCTTGGCCTCCTCCTCCGGGATGCCGCCGACGGGGTTGGCGTTGAACGCGGTGCCGTCGCTGCCGGTGTCGTCGCCCAGGGCCCGGGAGGCGTCCTGGTCGGCTTCGGTGGCCCGGTCGATGGCGTCGCCGATGGCCTTGGCGGCGGTCTCGGCCTTGGCCTTCCAGCTCCTGGCGTACTCGGGGTCCTTCTTGTCCTCCTGGGTCGTGGGCGGCGGCCAGTGCACCGCGCCCTCGCCGTCGACGGTGAGGCCCTCGTGGGTGGCGTTCTGGACCGCGGTGGTGAGGTCTTTCTTCGCCGCCGTGATCTCGGTGTGGGCGTCGCGGAGCGTCTTGGCCAGGGCCGAGGCCTCCTCGAAGGCCGCGTGGATCTGGTCGCGGGCCCAGGTGAGCTTGGCGTTGGCGAGGCCGGCGGCGTCGCCGTGCCAGCCGGACTGCTGGATGGTGCCGATGACCTCGTTCTGCATCCGCTGGGTGAGGTCCCACTTGCGGACGAGGTTCTCGAAGTCGCCCGCCGCGGAGGCGAGGCCGCCGAGGTCGACCTGCTGGAGCTGACTGAACGTCACCATGATCGTGCTGTATCCCCCCGTTCGCGCCGGCGCTAGCGTCCGGCGCCCTGCGCCTGGTTGAAGTGGGCCTGGATGTCCGTGTCGGTCCTGGTGTAACTCTGGGCCGTGGTCTGCAGGTTGGTGCCGATGTCGCCGACGGTGGTCTGCAGCCCGCTGGACTGGCTGGTCCAGGTGCCCCAGGTGGCGGTGAGCACGCCGCCGAGGTTCCAGCCCTTGAGGGACCCGGCGGCGGCGTTGACGTGCTCGCCGGGCTGGTCGCACTCGGTCTTGACGGCGTCCCGCAGGGCGAAGGCGTTCTGCGCGGCCTGCTGGAGCACGCCGGGGTTCACGGCGACGGTCTTGCCGCCGGCCGCCGGGCTCAGCGAGACCGGTGCGGCGTTGGCGCCGGCCAGGTCCGGGAACTGCTTCTTCGCCTCTTCGGTGAGATTGCCCTTGTCGTCGAAGAGCCACGGATTCATGCGACGCTCGAATTCGAGGTCGGTCATTGTTTTCCCCCGGATAATGATCGGCAAGGATCGTACTATTTTTGCGGCCGTGATTTCGGTGAATTGAATATTGATACCTGGTTAACATGTGGTGAATCACGACTGGATTGGCCGGTTCATACTGTGCCGATCCGCACATTGCCCGACACGCGGTGGCATGCCAGAGTGCCGGGCATGAACCATCCGCTCGCGGCCGAGCCGCGCTCCGCCGTCCCCGCCCCTGCCCCCGCCCCGGCCGCCGTTCCTGCGCAGGTCTTCGACTGGCTCGACCAGACGGCCGCGATGCGGGCCGAGGCCGGGCTGACGCGGACGCTGCGCAGCCGGGCCGCGGACGACCCGGTGCTGGACCTCGCGGGCAACGACTACCTGGGCCTGACCAGGCATCCGGTCGTCACGCGGGCGGCCGCGGACGCTGCGCTGCGCTGGGGCGGCGGCTCGACGGGGTCGCGGCTGGTGACCGGGACGACCGCGCTGCACACCGAACTGGAGCAGGAGCTGGCCGAGTTCTGCGGAACGGAGGCCGCGCTGGTGTTCTCCTCCGGGTACACGGCCAACCTCGCGGCGCTGACCGCGCTCACCGACCCGGACACCCTGATCGTCTCCGACGCCTACAACCACGCCTCGCTGATCGACGGCTGCCGGCTCTCCCGCGCCGACGTCCACCGGGCCCCGCACAGCGACCCGGCGGCCGTCGCCGAGGCATTGGCCGATCGGGCGCAGCCGCGGGCGCTGGTGGTCACCGACTCGGTGTTCTCGGTGGACGGCGACGCGGCCCCGCTGCCCGCGCTGTCGGAGGCCGTCCGCGCGCACGGCGCCGCCCTGCTGGTCGACGACGCGCACGGGCTGGGCGTCCTCGGCCCCGGCGGCACCGGGGCGCTCGCGGCGGCCGGGCTCGCCGGGCAGCCGGACACCGTGGCCACCGCCACCCTCTCCAAGTCGCTCGGCTCGCAGGGCGGCGTCGTCCTCGGCCCGCGCCGGGTGATCCGCCACCTCACCGAGACCGCCCGCACCTTCATCTTCGACACCGGTCTCGCCCCGGCCGCCGCCGGCGCCGCCCTCGCCGCCCTGCGGCTGCTGCGCGCCGAGCCGGCCCGCGCCGAGCGCGCCCGCGAGGTGGCCCGCACCCTGGCCCGGCAGCTCACCGCCGCCGGACTGCACAGCTGCGAGCCCGAGGCGGCCGTGGTGTCCGTCCGCGCCCCGGGCCCCGAGGCCGCCGTCGCCTGGGCCGCCGACTGCCGCCGCGCGGGCCTCGCCGTCGGCTGCTTCCGCCCGCCGTCCGTCCCGGACGGCATCTCCCGGCTGCGGCTGACCGCCCGGGGCGACCTGACCGACGGGCAGATCGCCGAGGCCGTCCGCATCGTCGCCGAACTGGCCCCGGCCGGTGCGCGGGGCGAATGAGCGGACAGCGGAGCGACAAGCCGCTCGGAGCGACCGGGCCCGCCGGGCAGGACGGCGGGATGACCGATCTGCGCTGGGACGAGCACGTGGCACGGCTGCTCGATCCGACCGACGGGGGCTGCCTCGCCGAGGTGTTCATCGAGGACACGACGGTGGCGGACTGGCAGGCCCTGCTCGACCTGGTCGAGGAGCAGGGCTGGGCGTACGAGTTCATCGTGGGGTGCTTCGTGCTGCCGCTGCCGCGGGCCGAGGCGGTGCTGTCCCGGCCCGCCGGTGCCAGGTGCCCGGTTCTGTGCGTGCGGCCGGCCCCGGAGGTCTGCGCCGTCTTCCGGTTCCTCGGGGCGGAGCAGATCGGTTTCGACGTCGGCCTCGGCGAACTCCAGGGCCAGGAGCAGCTGGACGTCCTGTGCGGGTTCCTGACCGCGATCGGGCGGCGGCTGGGCAGGCCGGTGCCGATGTACGTCGAGGGCGACACCGGGGTGCCGTTCCTCGGGTACGACGCGGCCGCCGACCGGGTCCGGGCGCTGTGGTCGCCGCCGGTGGACTGACCGGGCCGGCCGGCTACTTCTTCCTCGCCCGGCTCGGCTGGACCCGGGTGGGCTCGCCGGCCGCCTTGGGGTGGTCCGGTGGGTACGGGAGTTCGCCGAGGCCCTCGTCGCGCAGTTGCTTCTCGTACAGCTCCAGCAGGGGCTCCAGGCGGAACGCCAGGCCGTCCATCTCCGCGTTCAGGTCGCCGAGTTCGGCGAAGCGGGCGGGGAGGGTGCGCAGGTCGAAGTCCTCGGGGGCGGCGTCGTCCAGCTCCTCCCAGCGCAGTGGGGCGGAGGCGGTGGCGCGCGGGCGGGCGCGCAGTGAGTAGGCGGAGGCGATGGTGCGGTCGCGGGCCATCTGGTTGTAGTCGACGAAGATCCGCTCGCCGCGTTCCTCCTTCCACCAGGCGGTGGTGACCTTCCCGGGCATCCGCTGCTCCAGCACCCGGCCGAGGGCGATCACCGCGTGCCGCCCGTCGGTGAACGTCCACTCGGGCGCCAGCGGCACGTAGACGTGCAGTCCGCGCCCGCCGGAGGACTTGGGCCAGCCGCGCAGTCCGTACTCCTCCAGCAGGGCGCGCAGTTCGTGGGCGGCGCGGACGGCGTCGTGGAAGTCGGTGCCGGGCTGCGGGTCGAGGTCGATCCGCAGCTCGTCGACGTGGCCGGTGTCGGAGCGCCGCACCGGCCAGGGGTGGAAGGTGAGGCAGCCCAGGTTGGCGGCCCACAGCACGGCGGCCGGCTCGGTGGGGCAGATCTCGTCGGCGGAGCGGCCGGAGGGGAACTCGATCCGGGCGGTGGGCAGCCACTCCGGCAGGCCCTTGGGGGCGCGCTTCTGGTAGAAGAACTCGCCGTCCACGCCGTCCGGGAAGCGCTGCAGGGTGGTCGGCCGGTCGCGCAGGCCGCGCAGCACCCCGTCGGCGACGGCCAGGTAGTACTGCGCGACGTCCAGCTTGGTGAAGCCGCGCTCGGGGTAGTACACCTTGTCCGGGTTCGACAGCCGGACGGTGCGCCCGGCGACTTCCAGTTCCACGGCTGAGCCCATGCCCCACACGCTAAGCGCCGGGCGCCCGGCGCGCGCTCCGGGGCGATGCGGGCGAGGATCGGACGCATGGACCTGCCCGTGATGCCGCCGGTGGCGCCGATGCTCGCCAAGTCGGTGGCCAGGATCCCGCCCGGGATGCAGTACGAGGCGAAGTGGGACGGCTTCCGTTCCGTCGTGTTCCGCGACGGGGACGAGGTGGAGCTCGGCAGTCGCACCGGAAAGCCGCTGACCAGGTACTTCCCCGAACTGGTCGAGGCGTTCAGGCGGGAGCTGCCGCCGCGCTGCGTGCTGGACGGCGAGGTGGTGATCGCCCGGGACGGCCGGCTGCGCTTCGAGGAGCTGCTGGAGCGCATCCACCCGGCCGCGAGCCGGGTCAGGCTGCTCGCCGAGCGGACCCCGGCCTCCTTCGTCGCCTTCGACCTGCTTGCCCTCGGGGAGGAGAGCCTGCTGGACGAGCCGCTGTCGGTGCGCCGCCAGGCCCTGGAGGCCGCGCTCGCCGACGCCGCCGACCCGGTGTTCACCGCCCCCGCCGCCACCGACCTCGACCTCGCCCGGACCTGGTTCGCCGAGTACGAGGGCGCCGGCCTGGACGGGGTGGTCGCCAAGCCGCTGGACCAGCCGTACCGGCCGGGGGAGCGGACCATGTACAAGATCAAGCACGAGCGCACCGCCGACTGCGTGGTGGCCGGATACCGCGAGCACAAGAGCGGCCCGGTGGTCGGCTCGCTGCTGCTCGGCATCTTCGACGGGGACGGCCGGCTCCAGCACGTCGGCGTCTGCGCCGCCTTCCCGATGGCCCGCCGGCGCGAACTCGTCGAGGAACTGGCCCCGTTGCGGATGGAGGACCTCTCGCAGCACCCCTGGGGCGGCTGGGCGGACGAGGCCGCGCACGCCGAGGGCCGGCTGCCCGGCGCGGTCAGCCGCTGGACCGGCGGCAAGGACCTCTCCTGGATCGCGCTGCGCCCCGAGCGGGTGGTCGAGGTCGCGTACGACCACATGGAGGGCACCCGGTTCCGGCACACCGCGCAGTTCCGCCGCTGGCGGCCGGACCGCACACCGGAGAGCTGCACCTACGCGCAGTTGGAGGAGCCGGTCTCGTACGACCTCGGCAAGGTGCTGGGCGGCTGACGACGCGCCGGACAGCGCGGCGGCGCGGGAGGGCCCGACCCGGTCGACCGGGTCGGGCCCTCCCGCGTACGTGCGGGTCGTGCGGGTGCGGTTCGAGAGATGTGCTCAGGAGATGTGCAGCGTGGCGGCGCCGGTGGGCGTGGCCGACGCGGTCTCCGCGGGCGAGGCTGTCGGAGAGCCGGTCGGAGAACTCGTCGGCGAGGGCGAGGCCGTCGGGGAGCCCGTGGGGGAGGAGGAGGCCGTCGGGGAGGCCGAGCCGGGCGGGGTGGGCAGCGTGTAGACGTTGTTCGGCGAGACGATCTGGGTGATCGCCCGTGCCAGGAACGTCGAGGGCTCCGAACCGTCGTGCAGGATGTCGGTGTTGAGCAGGATGGCCAGGCTGGCCTTGGCCTGCGGCAGGTAGATCACCACGCTCTCGTACCCGGGCAGCGAGCCGTTGTGGCCGATCCACCCGTGGGTGGTGAACACCCCGAAGCCGTAGCCGAGGTCCGGGGTCGGCCCGACCGGCACGAACTTCAGCCGCTCCGCCTGGGTGGCGGGCTTGATCAGCGGCTCCCCGGTGGCCAGGACCTTCGACCAGGTCTGCAGGTCGGCGAGGCTGGAGATGACGGCGCCGGCCGCCCAGCCCCAGGACGGGTTCCAGTTGGTGGCGTCCTCGACCGCGCCGCTGGCCGTCTGGTTGGTGTAGCCGTGGGCGTGCGGGTCCGGGAAGGCCGCGTCGGTCGGCAGGCTGGTCCTGGGGAGCCCGGCCGGGGTGAACACCTGCTGGTTCAGGAAGTCCTGGAGCGGCTGCCCGCCGACCTTCTCGACCACCAGGCCGAGCAGGATCAGGTTGGTGTTGGAGTACTCGAACTGGGCGCCCGGGGCGAAGTTCGCCGGGTGCTTGAACGCGTACGCGAGCAACTGGTCCGGTGTGAAGGGCTGGTTGGGGTTGCCGAAGAACGCCTGCTGGAAGCCGGAGTCCAGGGTGTAGTTGAACAGGCCGCTGCGCATCTCGCCGAGCTGGCGCAGGGTGATGCCGTCGCCGCCGGGCACGGTCGGGACGTACTTGGAGATCGGGTCGTCCAGGCCCAGCTTGCCCTGGTCCACGAGGCGCAGGATGCCGGTGGCGGTGAAGGTCTTGGACACACTGCCGATGCGCATGTACATGTCGGCCGACATCGGCGCCCCGGAGTTCTTGTCCGCGACGCCGAAGGTGCGCTGGTAGCTGCCGTCGGGAGCGGTGTAACCGACGATCACCCCGGGGATGGAGACCTCGCTCATCACCTGCTTGATCGCGCTGTCCAGCTGGTTCATGACGTCCTGGGTGAGCGGCACCACCGCGCCGGTGGCGCTGCCGGTCGGCATGGCGGTCGGGCTCAGCGCGGCCGGTTCGGCGGTGGCAGCCGGCTCGGCCTGCCGCGCGGGCCCGGCGTCCCCGGAGCAGGCGGAGACGGCGAGCAGGCCGCTCAGCGCGAGGGCGGCGGAGGCCACCCGTACGGACCGGGGGACGGCCGGGCGCGGAGTGCGGGGGACCCGCACGGAGCGGGGAACGGCCGGTCGGGGCCATCGGGTGTCGGTCATCGGCGCAGGCGCCTCTCTGGGGCGGACGGCCCCTTGGCGAAGGGCCCCGGAGCGCTCCCGGGCAGGCCGGGGCGCTGCTCCACGGGGCCGCGGGGGAGCGTCGCCACCGTAAGCACCGCCGCCGTACGGCCGCGCGCGGGTCGGTGCGGGGCTGGACCGAACGGGAGCGCGGTCAGCCGAGTGCCCCGTCCGGCTGGCGGCCCGGTGCCAGCCGCCCCGGCCGGGCCGCGCACGTTGCGCCGAGCCGCCCCGGCCGGGCCGCGCACGTTGCGCCGGGCCGCCCACCCCGGCCGGCGTCCCGTCGGACGGCGGCACGGCGGCCGCCCCGCGCTCGGCCGGACGGGTGAGCACCGGCATGCCGCACCCGCCGTCGGCCGCCGCTCGGGCACGATCGTTCAGCCCAGCTGTGGCCGCCCTTAAGAATTCCTCGATGGACCGCACCCCCTCCGACCAGGCAGATTTCTGCCTGCCCGGAGCGCACCCGTCAGGGACGGCCGAACCGGGCTCCCTCGGCCTGCCCCCGCACCCGCAGGCCGTCCCACCCGCACGTCAGGAGCCGCCGTGAAGGCACTCGTCAAGCAGCAGGCCGAGCCCGGGCTCTGGCTGATGGACGTCCCCATGCCCGAGATCGGCCCCGGCGAGGTGCTGATCAAGGTGCTGCGGACCGGCATCTGCGGCACCGACCTGCACATCCGCAAGTGGGACGGCTGGGCCCAGCAGACCATCAGGACCCCGCTGGTGCTGGGCCACGAGTTCGTCGGCGAGGTCGCCGAGCTCGGCGCCGGCGTCGCGGACATCGCGGTCGGCGACCTGGTCAGCGGCGAGGGCCACCTGGTCTGCGGCAAGTGCCGCAACTGCCTGGCCGGCCGCCGCCACCTGTGCCGCAACACCGTCGGCCTGGGCGTCAACCGTGACGGTGCCTTCGCCGAGTACGTGGCCCTGCCCGCCTCCAACGTCTGGGTGCACCGGGTGCCGGTCGACCTGGACGTGGCCGCGATCTTCGACCCGTTCGGCAACGCCGTGCACACCGCGCTGTCCTTCCCGCTGGTCGGCGAGGACGTGCTGGTCACCGGCGCCGGCCCGATCGGCATCATGGCCGCCGCCGTCGCCAAGCACGCCGGCGCCCGCAGCGTGATGATCACCGACGTCTCCCCGTACCGCCTCGACCTGGCCCGCCAGGTCGGTGTGACGCTGGCGCTCGACGTCTCCGAGCACACCATCGAGGAGGGCCAGCAGAAGCTGGGCCTGCGCGAGGGCTTCGACGTCGGCCTGGAGATGTCCGGCCGTCCCGAGGCGATGCAGTCGATGATCGCCAACATGACCCACGGCGGGAAGATCGCCATGCTCGGCCTGCCCGCCGAGCAGTTCCCGGTGGACTGGGCCTCGATCGTCACCTCGATGATCACCATCAAGGGCATCTACGGCCGCGAGATGTTCGAGACCTGGTACGCGATGTCCGTGCTGCTGGAGGGCGGCCTGGACCTCAGCCCGGTGATCACCGGCCGCTACGCCGCCACCGACTTCGAGGCCGCCTTCGACGACGCCGCGGGCGGCAACTGCGGCAAGATCATCCTCGACTGGACCGCCTGAGCCCGCCCCAGCCCCGCCGAACTGCTCCCGCCGAACTGCTTAAGGAGACCGCAGTGTTCGACAACGTGCGTGCCGACGTCGCCGCCACCCTGGACGAGATCCGCGAGGCCGGCCTGTTCAAGCCCGAGCGGGTGATCGGAAGCCCGCAGAGTGCCGCCGTCACCGTGACCGGCGGCGGCCGCCCGGGCGAGGTGCTGAACTTCTGCGCCAACAACTACCTCGGCCTGGCCGACCACCCCGAGGTGCTCGCCGCGGCCAAGGACGCCCTGGACCGCTGGGGCTACGGCATGGCCTCGGTCCGCTTCATCTGCGGCACCCAGGACGTCCACAAGGAGCTGGAGGACCGCCTCTCGGCCTTCCTCGGCCAGGAGGACACGATCCTCTACTCCTCCTGCTTCGACGCCAACGGCGGTGTCTTCGAGACCCTGCTGGACGACCGCGACGCCGTCATCTCCGACGCACTGAACCACGCCAGCATCATCGACGGCATCCGGCTCAGCAAGGCCCGCCGCCACCGCTACGCCAACCGTGACCTGGCCGACCTGGAGAAGCAGCTCCAGGACACCCAGGACGCCCGCCGCCGCCTGATCGTCACCGACGGCGTGTTCTCGATGGACGGCTACGTCGCCCCGCTGCGCGAGATCTGCGACCTGGCCGACCGCTACGACGCCATGGTCATGGTGGACGACTCGCACGCCGTCGGCTTCGTCGGCGCGGGCGGCCGGGGCACCCCGGAGCTGCACGGCGTGATGGACCGCGTGGACATCATCACCGGCACCCTCGGCAAGGCGCTCGGCGGCGCCTCCGGCGGCTACGTCGCCGCCCGCCGGGAGATCGTCGCCCTGCTGCGCCAGCGCTCCCGCCCGTACCTGTTCTCCAACTCGCTGGCCCCGGTGATCGCGGCCGCCTCGCTCAAGGTGCTCGACCTGGTCGAGAAGTCCAACGAGCTGCGCGAGCGGCTCGCGGCCAACACCGCGCTGTTCCGGACGCGGATGACCGAGGCCGGGTTCGAGATCCTGCCCGGCGACCACCCGATCGCCCCGGTGATGATCGGCGACGCGGCCGAGGCCGGCCGGCTCGCCGAACTGCTGCTGGAGCGCGGCGTGTACGTGATCGGCTTCTCCTACCCGGTGGTGCCGCACGGCCAGGCCCGGATCCGGGTGCAGCTGTCCGCGGCGCACTCCACCGAGGACGTCGAGCGCGCCGTCGCGGCCTTCGTGGACGCGCGCGCCGCCCTGGAGGGCTGACCTCCACCCAGGCTGCCCGTGGGCCGGACCGCTCGGAACCGGACCGGCCCACGGGCTCACAACCGCCGCGCGGCGGAGGCGAATCGACGCGCCCCCGCCGCACGGCCCCAGGACCACCTGCCCCACCCTCCCGCAACGGGGGCGGGACGCCGGCCCCGCCGACGTCCCGCCCCCGTCGTGGTTACCGGAGGACGGCTGCCGGTCAGTCGTCCTCGTTCTCGCCCTGGTCGTCGCCGCCAACGCTGCGGTGGAACCCGGCGGGCTTGGCGAAGACCTGGCCGTTCTCGACCGCCGGGCCGGTGCCGCCGGTGACCAGGTTGCCGCTGGTCGAGTCGAACACCACGGTGTTGCCCGAGGCGGAGACGAACGGCTGCGTCGACGAGCCGTTGCCGAGCGAGCCGTCCGGCGCGGCGGCGACCCGCTCGGTGCGGCCGGTGCGCAGGTCCTGGCGGTAGACGTCCCAGCCCGGGTGCTGGGGGCCGGCCACCAGGTTGTCGGCGGCGGACTCGAAGTAGATCCAGCGGTTGTCGGCGCTGATCGAGCCGTGGTCGGAGGAGCCGACCGAGCTGGTGCCGGGCAGGCCGCCGCTGACCTTCGTCACGGTGCCGGTCCGCAGGTCCCGCACGTGGAGCACGGTGTGGTAGCGGTGGCCGCCGGTCGAGCCGCCGGGCTCGGACAGGGTGTAGATCGCGCGCCGCCCGTCGGGGCTGATCGTCGCCTCGAAGCTGGAGCTGCCGATCGTGCCGTCGAGGCCCGCGCTCACCGGTGTGAGCGTGCGGGAGCGGACGTCGTAGGTGTAGTAGGGGGCGGCGGTCGGGCGGGCCAGGCTCGGCTGCGCCGCGGACTGCGGGACGCTGCGGCGCGCGGCCTCGGCGGCGCTCGGGGTGAGCTCCACGTCGGCGGAGGCGTCGGAGGAGGCGGGGGCGGAGGCCGTGGCCGCCGCCGCGGCGGTCGCGGCGGCGAGGCCGGGGGCCTGCTCGTCCGGCAGCAGGCTGGAGATGGAGCCGAAGCCGATGGTGCGGCCGTCCGCGCTGATCGTCGGTCGGAACGACGTGCTCTCGCCCGGCTTGCCGTTCACGTCGTGGGAGACCAGCCGGGTGGTGTGGGTCCAGCGGTCGGTGAGGTAGACGTTGATCTTCCAGGTGTAGGGCCGGGCGAGCGAGGGCTCGGGGGTGGGCTCGGGCTCGGGGTCCACGACGGTCGGGTCCAGGTCGGTCCGGGAGGACACGTAGACCACGTACCGGCCGTTGCCGCTGACCTGCGCGTTGTACGAGGAGTGGTACTGGTCGGTGTCGGTGTTGGTGGGGCTGCTGCTGACCAGCTCGGTGCGGCCGGTCCTGCGGTCCCTGATGTACACCTCGGTGCGGTTCTTGACCTGCGCGCCGGGCGCCACGTTCTCGTCCTCGCTCTCGAAGACGACGTAGCGGCCGTCGGCGCTGATCCCGGCCTGGTCGGTCGAGCCGCTCAGCGCCCCGCCCGCGTCGGACAGGTTGACCTGTTCGAGGCGGCCGGTGCGCAGGTCCTTCACATAGGCGTTGCTCCAGCCCACCGAGGGTTGGGGCAGCAGGTTCGTGGCCCGGGAGGTGAACAGGGCGTAGCGGCCGTTCGCGCTGATGCCCTGGGCCGTCGACTGGTTGTCGGGCGCCGCGCCGTTCGGTCCGAGGCTGACCTGGGTGGTGCCGCGCGGCACCGGGCCGGCCTGGGCCGGGGCGGTGGCGACGGCGAGCAGCGCGGCCGCGACCAGGACGCTGCCACCGCCCGACAGCCAACGGTTGCGGGTCGTCCGGGTGGTTCGTGTCATGAAGGTGTTCCTCCCCAGCGATCGCCCGGCCGGGCTCCCTCCCGGCAACGGGCTTTCGGCAGAGCCAATCGTCGGGAGGGCCGGGGGGTCAACGCCCTCCGGTAATGTCGGCGTAAAATACGTCAACGGACGTATGCGGCAAGGGAATCAAGCCATTCGGACCGTCACGGGTGGCGTACGAAGACGTCCGCGGCGGCGTTGGTGTCGCCCGGCACCAGGTCGCCGTCGTCGGCGGTGAAAATCACCGTCCCGCCGGCGGCGTCCACGAACGGGTCCGAGGAGTCGGAGGTGCTCTGCCCGCCGTCCCGGGTGAGGCTGACCCGTTCGATCGCGCCGGTCCTCAGGTCGCGGCGGAAGACGTCGCTGACGCCGTTGGTGTCGCCGGGGACGAGGTTGTCGGCGGCGGAGTCGAAGTAGACCCAGTGGCCGTCGAAGGTCATGGCGGGGTTCTGGGCGCTCGCGGTGGTCGTGGTGCCGGGCAGGAAGGCGTTGAGCCGCGTCAGTCGGCCGGTGGCCAGTTCCCGGGCGTACAGGTCCATCCGGAAGTGGTTGGAGCCGGGCCCGCCGATGCGGAACGGCAGGCCGAACAGGGCGTAGCGGCCGTCGGGGCTGATCCGGGAGCCCCTGCTGACGCCGCGCAGGGTGCCCTCGTCGTCCACGCTGGCGCCGGAGACCTTCCCGGTGTCGGCCTTCCAGACGAAGTATGGGTAGAAGCGGGCCGGGGCCAGCCCGGGCGCACCGGCGTCGGTGCCGGGGCCGGTGCCGGGGTCGGTGTCGGCGGCGGGGTTGGCGGCCGGGGCCTGCGGGAGCAGGTTGGTCGCCCGGGAGGTGAAGCCGACGGTGGCGCCGTCCGCGCTGATCGTCACACCGTAGGAGGTGTTGTTGGCGGCCCCGCCGTCCGCGCCGGTGGTGACCACCCGGGTGGTGCCGGTCCAGCGGTCGGTGACCAGGACGTTGAAGTGGCGCGGGTCCGAGCCCGGGGCGAGGTCGGTGCGGTTGGAGGTGTAGGCGACGTAGCGGCCGTCCCGGCTCAGGGACGGACTGTCGGAGTAGCCCTCGTCGTCGCCGGACCCGCCCCCGGTGACCAGTTCGGTGCGGCCGGTCCAGCGGTCGCGGACGAAGACGTCGCTGAAGCGCCTCGGCTGGCCGGGCACCACGTTGGTGGCGCTGGTGCTGAAGGCCACGAACCGGCCGTCGGCGCTGATCGAGGCGTCCGCGGTGGGTGCGTCCAGCCGGGAGCCGTCGTCGGCGACGCTGACCCGTTCGACGTGTCCGTTGCGCAGGTCGCGGACGTAGACCTCCTCCGCGTTCGGGGTGCCGGGCCCGGGCAGCAGGTCGGGTGCGGTCGAGGTGAACAGCGCGGAGCGGCCGTCCTCGCTCAGCCCGATCGCGATCGAACGCCCGTTGATCTGCCCGCCCTTGGCGGTCTCGCTGACCCGGGCGGTGTCGCCCTTGGGCGGTTTGGCCTCGGCGGCGGGCAGCGCCGCTCCGGTGGCCACGGCGGTGGCGGCCAGCACGGCGGCGGCGCGGGCGAACCGGCGTCGAGTGGGTGCGTGCGTCATGGATCGTCCTCCCCTGATGGCGGTCCCGGGCCCACGGCCCCCGCGGCCCGGTCGGGGAGAGCCAAGCGTCGTGCGGACGGTTGGTCAACGACCGGTGGCGATTCCGTTCGGAAATACGCCACCGGTCGTATCCCGCAAGGGAGTCGGGGCATCGGACCGTCAGGGCCCCGGGGCCTCGGGGTGCGTCAGGCCGTCACAGGCGGCGCAGGAAGACGTCCAGCACCTGGTTGGTGTCGCCCGGCACCAGGTCGCCGTCGTCGGCGGTGAAGAGCACGGTGTCGCCGGTGGCGTCCACGAACGGACTGAAGGACGAGGAGGTGCTCTGCCCGCCGTCCCGGGTGAGGCTGACCCGTTCGATCCGGCCGGTCCACAGGTCGCGGCGGAAGATGTCGCCGGCGTCGTTGGTGTCGCCGGGGACCAGGGTCTCGGCGCCGGAGTCGAAGTAGACCCAGTGGCTGTCGGCCGTCATGACGCCGCCGGACGAGGACCACTTGGTGCTGGTGCCCGGCAGGTCGGTGTTGACCTTGGTGACCTTGCCGGTGGCCAGCTCGTGGACGTACAGGTCCAGCCGGATGCCGTGGGCCGGGCCGGGGAAGCCGCCGACGAACACCGGGACGCTGTAGATCGCGAAGCGGCCGTCCGGGCTGACCCTGGCGTCGTAGGAGACGCCGGTCAGCTCGCCGGTGCCGTCCAGGCTCGCACCGACGATCTTCCCGGTGCCGGCCTTCCAGACGTAGTACCGGTAGTAGTGGGGTCCGGCGAGCCGGGGCGAGTCGGTGGCGGCGTCGGTGGCGGGGTCGCCGGTGCCGGGGTCGGTGGCCGGGGGCTCCGGCAGCAGGTTCCCGGCGCGGGAGGTGAAGCCGACGGTGGCGCCGTCCGCGCTGATCGTCGGGGCGAAGGACGCGTTGTCGGCACCCGAGCCGTCCGCGCCGACGGTGACCAGCCGGCTGGTGCGGGTCCAGCGGTCGGTGACGTAGACGTTGTTCTTGCCGCGCCGCAGGGTGCCCGGGGCGAGGTCGCTGCGGTTGGAGACGTAGGCGACGTAGCGGCCGTCGCGGCTGATGCTGGGGCTGAGGGCCCCGAACCCGCTCTGGTCGTCGGTGCTCGGCACGGCGGCGGCGGTGACCAGCTCGGTGTGTCCGGTCCAGCGGTCGCGGACGAAGACGTCGCTGGGGTGGCTCGGCTGGCCGGGCACCACGTTGGTGGCGGTGGTGCTGAAGGCCACGAACCGGCCGTCGGCGCTGATCGAGGCGTCGGTGGTGGCGGCGTTCAGCGCGGAGCCGTCGTCGGCGACGCTGACCTTCTCGACGTGCCCGTTGCGCAGGTCGCGGACGTAGACCTCGTCCGTGTTCGGGGTGCCGGGCCCGGGCAGCAGATTGGTCGCGGCGGACGTGAAGAGCGCGGAGCGGCCGTCCTCGCTCAGCCCGAGCGGCGTCGAGTAGGCGTTGAGCTGCTCGCCCTTGGCGGTCTCGCTGACGCGGGCGGTGTCGCCCTTGGGCGGCCTGGCCTCGGCGGCGGGCATCGCGGCGCCGGCCACGGCGGTGGCGACCAGCACGGCGGCGGCGCGGCCCAGCCATCTGCGGGTGCGTGCGGTGGTCATGGAACGTCCTCCCCTGGGATCGGCCGGCCGCGCTCCCTCCCGGCGGCGGGCTCTCGCAGAGCCAACCGTCGGGAGGGCCGGTGGTCAACGGGCGGCGGTGATCTCGTCGGGAAATACGCCAACGGACGTATCCCGCAGGGGAGTCGGGTCCTTACAGTCGGCGGCGGAAGACGTCCGCGCAGCCGTTGGTGTCGCCCGGCACCAGGTTGCCGTCGTCGGCGGTGAACAGCAGCGTGGTGCCGAAGGCGTCGACGGCCGGGAAGGAGGACGCGGAGGTGCTCTGCGTGCCGTCCGCGGTGAGCGAGACCCGCTCGGTCCGGCCGGTCCACAGGTCGGTGCGGAAGATGTCGGTCTGTTCGTTGGTGTCGTCGGGCACCAGGTCGGCGGCCTCGGAGGCGAAGAAGACCCAGCGGTCGTCCAGGGTCATCTCGGCGTCGAAGGAGGAGTCGGTGCCGGTGGCGCCCGGAAGCGGGGTGCTGACCCTGGTGACCTTGCCGGTGGCGAGCTCGTGGACGAAGACGTCCTTGTGGACGCCGTGCGAGCCGGGCCGGCCGCCCGGCTGGAAGAGGGCGTAGACGGCGTAGCGGCCGGAGGGGCTGATCCGCCCGTCGGCGCCGCTGCCCTGGAGCTGCCCGGCCTCGTCGAGGCTGGCACCGGTGGTCCTCCCGGTGCGGGCGTCCCACACGTAGGACGGGTAGGGGCGGGTGCCGGAGGCGAGGGGCGACACGGCGGTCCCGGCGGCGGGCTGCGCCCCGTCGGGCGGGAGCAGGTTGCCGGCCCGTGAGCTGAAGCCGACGACGGTGCCGTCGGCGCTGATCGTGGGGCGGTAGGAGCTGTTGTCGGCGGGGGTGCCGTCCGCGCCGGTGCTGACCACCCGGGTGGTGCGGGTCCAGCGGTCGGTGACGAAGACGTTGAACTTGCCGCCGTGCACGCCCGGTGCGAGGTCGGTGCGGTCCGAGGAGTAGGCCACGTAGCGCCCGTCCCAGCTGACGGCCGGGTCGTGGGCGCTGCGGATGCTCTGGTCGTCGCCCGCGCCGGAGGTGCCGTCGCCGGCCGTGACCAGTTCGGTGCGGCCGGTCCACCGGTCCTGGACGAAGAGGTCGTTCTCGTGCTTCCGCTGTCCGGGCAGCACGTTGGTGGCGCGGGTGGTGAACGCCACGTACCGGCCGTCGCCGCTGATCGCCGCGTCGCCGGCGCCGTCGTTCAACGCGGAGCCGTCGGCGGCGACGCCGATCCGTTCGAGGTGGCCGTTGCGCAGGTCCCGGATGTAGACGTCCCCCGAGCTGCCGTGGCCGCCGGGCAGCAGGTTGGAGGCGGAGGACGAGAACAGGGCGTAGCGGCCGTCGCCGCTCAGCCCGCGCGCGAAGGACTCGCGGTCGGGCCCCTCGCCCGCCGGGCCCTCGCTGACGCGGGCGGTGTCGCCCTTGGGCGGCCTGGCCTCGGCGGCGGGCATCGCGGCGCCGGCCACGGCGGCGGCGGCCAGGACGGCGGCGGTACGGGCCGCCCAGCGGCGGGTGCGTGCGGTGGTCATCGATCGTCCTCCCCGGATGACGGTGCCGGGCCCACGGCCCCCGCGGCCCGGTTCGGCCACGAGCCAAACGCCGTCCGGGGCGGGCGGTCAACGGGCGGGGGCGATCTCGGCCGGAAATGTGCCACCGGCGGTGGGTCCGGCGGAAAACCCGCCGCGTCCGGGCAAGGCGCGCCGCGCTGGCAGAATTGGTCCGTGATCGACGCACGACGGCTGCGGACCCTTCGGGCCGTGGCGGACCACCGCACCGTGACCGCCGCGGCGGCCGCCCTCTACCTGACCCCCTCCGCGGTCTCCCAGCAGCTGGCCGCCCTGGAGCAGGAGACCGGCCACGACCTGCTCGCCCGGGAGGGCCGGGGCGTACGGCTGACCGCCGCCGGGGAGATCCTGCTCGGCCACGCCGACGTGGTGCTCGCCCAGCTGGAGCGCGCCGAGGCCGACCTCGCCGCGTACAGCGCGGGCGTCTCCGGGGAGGTCACCGTCGCCTCCTTCGCGACCGCCATCGCCTCGGTGCTCGCCCCCGCCGTCGGCCTGCTCGCCGAGCGCGCCCCCGGGGTGCGGCTCAAGGTGCTGGACGCCGAGGGCGACGCCAGCCTGCCGATGGTGCTGGACGGCCGGGCCGACCTCGCGGTGGCCGTCGAGTACCGGGGCGCCCCGCGCGCCGACGACGCCCGGCTGACCCGGGTGCCGCTGTACGCCGAGCCCTTCGAGGCCGTCCTGCCGCTCGGCCACCGGCTGGCCGACGAGTCCGGCCCGCTGGCCGTCGCCGCGCTGGCCGACGAGCCGTGGATCGGGCCGTACCCGGGCAACCCCTGCCACGACGTGGTGCTGCTGGCCTGCGAGCACGCCGGGTTCCAGCCCCGGCTGCTGCACTCCTCCGACGACTTCCGGGCCGTGGTGGCGCTCGCCGCGGC
This sequence comes from Kitasatospora sp. NPDC058063, assembly GCF_042885395.1. Taxonomy (NCBI): domain Bacteria; kingdom Bacillati; phylum Actinomycetota; class Actinomycetes; order Kitasatosporales; family Streptomycetaceae; genus Kitasatospora; species Kitasatospora sp. NPDC058063. The sequence continues at coordinate 269,071 of NZ_JBHVSD010000010.1, read as the reverse complement.
GGGCCTCGGGGTGGCGCTGGTGCCGCGCTCGGCACTGCGCGGCGTCGACCTCCGCGAGGTCGCGGTGCGGCCGGTGGACAGCGAGCTCGCCACCCGGCGGGTCTTCGCCGCCGTCCGGACCGGTGCCGACGGGCATCCGCTGGTCCGGCCGGTGCTGGACTCCCTCGCGCAGGCGGCCGCCGCGGGCGGGTGAGCCGACCGCGCGCGGGGCGGCTGCGGGTCGGGCGGCCCGCCGTGGTGCTTCCGGCGTGGCGTCCCGGCCCGGGCGGCCGTGCAGCCGCTGGTCCGTGCGGGCGGTCGAGGTTCGGCGCCCCCTCGGGACCGCCCCCGCTAAACGGTACCGACCGGTACCGACTGGAGGACGGTACCGACCGGTACCGTTTGGCGTCAAGAGTGGATAGGATCGGCCCCGTGGCAGTCAACGCACGGGCGCGCCTGCTGAGCACGGCCGAAACCCTCTTCTACGCGAACGGCATCCGCGCGGTCGGCGTGGAGCGCATCCTCTCCGAGTCCGGCGTGGGCCGGGCCTCCTTCTACCGGCACTTCACCGGCAAGGAGGAGCTGGTGACCGCGGTCCTGGAGGGCCGCGACGTCCGGTGGCGGGCATGGCTCTCCGAGCGGGTCGCGGCCCACGGCGGCCACCCGCTGCACGTCTTCGACGCGCTGGCCGAACGGTTCGCTACCCAGGACTTCCGCGGCTGCGTCGCGATCAACACGATGACCGAGATCGCCGACCCGGCCAGCCCGGCCCGCCGGATGGCGGCCCTGCACAAGACCCGCGTCATCGACCTGGTCGAGCGGCTGATGCGGGACGCCGGCGTCCCCGAGCCCGGGGAGCGCGCCCGGCAGTTCGCCCTCCTGATGGACGGCGCCATCGTCACCGCCCTGCGCGAGGGCACCCCGGAGGCCGCCTGGCGGGCCCGCGGCATCGCCGAGGCCCTGCTGGCCGTCTGACGCCTGACGCCTGACGCCCGAAGCCCGAAGCCCGACGCGGCGGCCCGGGCGCCCCGGGCGGTCCGGGCCGCCACGCCCCGGGCTCAGGCGTGGCGCGGCGCCGCCGGGGTGCCGTCGGGGCGGACTCCGGCGAACTCGTCCAGGACGGCGACCCGCAGCTCGTGGGCGCCGTCCGGCCGGCTCTGCTCGTAGTAGAGGTACCAGCGGCCGCGGGCCGGGACGAGGTCGGCGTACCGGATGTCCAGCCAGGGGCCGTCCGGGGTGAGCCGGTGCCAGTCGCGCAGGTCGGTGGAGGCGGCCAGGCCGCAGCGCTCCTCGTAGTTGCCGGCGGCGTCCGCCGAGCCGTCGTAGAGCGCGAGCCAGCCGCCCCGGCCGTCGGGCAGGACAGTGGTGATCCGGGACTCGTAGCCGTCCCAGGCGCCGGCCGGGCCGACGTCCAGCGCCTCGGCGGCGCGGCCCGGCGGGGCGGTGAAGAGCAGCCCGTCCGGGGACACCGCGAGCGCGGTGGGCTGGACGGTGAGGCCGGTGGTGTGGATGTCGGCGTCGGCGTGGGCGCGGTCCTGCTCCTCGGGGGTGAACGGCCGGGCGCGGGAGACGGTGGCGAACAGGTGGACGCCGGCGTCGGTTTCGAGCAGGTAGGGGTCCTTGACGCCCTCGGTGCCGGTGGTCGCGGCGGTGAGGACGGGGGTGCGGGTGGCGAGGTCGAAGGACTCGGGGGCGTCGGCGCGCAGGGCGTCGACGCGCCAGCGGTTGTCGGCCGGGTCGACGTGGCTGAGGTGGAGCAGGTAGCCGCCGTCGCGGGGCAGCAGGGCGAGGCGTTCCATCGAGGGGGAGTCCAGTTCGTCGCGCCGGACGGACCACAGGTCGCGGAAGGCGATGCCGTCGGTGCTCTCGGCGACGGCGCAGCGCCAGCCCCGGTCGGGCCCGTGCGTCGCGCCGCGCGGGCGGCGCTCGCGGTAGGTGAGCAGGAAGCGGTCGAGGTCCGGCTCGTACCGGACGCCCGGGCAGCCGGCCCAGTAGCCGGGTTCGGGGCGCTCGGGGGCGCGGACGAGGTGGGAGGCGCCGAGGTCGGGCGCGGCGGGCAGGGCGGGGTGCGGCATGGATCCGTCCTTCGGGGAGGGGTGTCGCGAAGTTTCTATCAGATCGATCAAAAGTCCGGGCCAGGCGCAGTGGGTCGTCGTCGACCGGCTGACCAGCGAGGTGGCCAGCTTCACCAGCAGGTCTTCTATGAAGACGATGTTTCGCCCGATGGCGATCGCACGACACCGAACGGCCGAGCCTTGACCGTCCCCCGGAGATCACGGCTACCTTCTTCTCAGAGTCGATCAAACATGGCCGACCAGGACCCGAGGAAGCCCAGCCCCGATGACCGCCCCCAGCACCGACGCACCCGGCTACGCCGGCCTGGGCCTGTACGTCGGCGACCTCCACAACCACTGCGGCATCAGCTACGGCCACGGGAGCATCGAGGACGCCTACGCCAACGCCCGGCTCCAACTCGACTTCGCCAGCGTCACCGGCCACGGCTGGTGGCCCGACCTGCCCGAGCGCACCCCCGAACTGGCGAGCCTGGTCGACTACCACACCGAGGGCTTCGCCCGGCTGGCCCGGCTCTGGGACCACGTCCAGGACGTCACCGCCGCCGCCCACGAGGACGGCCGCTTCGTCACCTTCCAGTCCTTCGAGTGGCACAGCCTCGCCCACGGCGACCACTGCGTGTACTTCGACGGCCCGCGCGGCGAGATCATCCGGGCGGCGGACCTGGACGAACTGCGCGCCCGGCTGCGGGTGCTCGCCGCCCAGGGCGTGCGCACCTGGGCGCTGCCGCACCACATCGGCTACGGGCCGGCCCGCCGCGGCATCGACTGGGCCTCCTACACCGAGGAGTTCGCCCCGGTGGTGGAGATGATGTCGATGCACGGCTGCGCCGAGTCCGACGAGGCGCCGCGCGGCTACCTGCACACCATGGGCCCGCGCGCCGGCGCCGCCACGGCCGTCCACGGCCTGCGCCTGGGCCACCGCTTCGGGCTGATCGGCTCCACCGACCACCACAGCGCCTTCCCCGGCAGCCACGGGCACGGCCGGGTGGCGGTCTGGGCCCCGGAACTGACCCGGGACGGCATCTGGAACGCCGTCCAGCAGCGCCGCACGTACGCGATCACCGGCGACCGCATCCTGCTCGCCACCTCCGTCAACGGCGCCCCGATGGGCGCCGAGGCCGCCTCCGCCGACCGACGCCGGATCCACGTCACCGTCCAGGGCCGGGACGCGCTCGACCACGTGGAACTGCTCCGCAACGGCATACCCGTCCACCGGGTCAGCCGGCCCGAACTCCTCGCTGGCGCCGGCGGATCGGACGCCTTCTCCGGCACCCTGGGCTTCGCCGTCGGCTGGGGCCGGCGCGGCGAACCCGTGCACTGGGACGTCGTGCTGCGGATCGAGGGCGGGCGGCTGCTGGACGTCCAGCCCCGGTTGCGCGGCCCGGAGACCGTCGCGCCGGCCGAGGCCGAGCCGGACACCTACCGGCCGTCCTGGTGGGAGCGCACCGGGCCGGGCGAGCTCCGGCTGCGGACGGTCACCGACGGCAACCCCAACACCGCCACCGACAGCACCCAGGGCTTCTCGCTGCGGATCGAGGGCGACACGCGCACCCGGCTGGTCGCCGTCGTCAACGGAGTGGAGAGCGCCCACGCCGTCGGCGAACTCCTCGCCGGCGCGCGGACCGGATTCACCGGCGGGTTCGTCTCCGGCGCCTACCGCTTCGACCGGGCCGTTCCCGACCGGGAGACGACCGCCGAATTCGAGCTGACCGACGAACGCCCCGGCGGCGACGGGGACTTCTACCACGTGCGGGTCCGGCAGCTGAACGACCAGTGGGCCTGGTCCAGCCCGACCTGGGTGGGACCGGCCGACTCCTGTCGGCGGGCCGGCTGACGCCATCCCCCGTCAGCCGGCCGCGCCCCCGGTCGATCAGCCCCGAACCTCCAGAAGGAGAAGAACCATGTCCCGCCTCCCCGGCCGCCTCGCCGGCGCCGTGCTCACCGCCGCCCTGGCCGTGACCGCCGCCGCCCCGGCCCACGCCGCCGTCCCCGCCCCTGCCGCTCCCGCTGCTCCCACCGCTCCCGCCCTGGTGTCCGGTACCGACGTCTTCGCCGACGACTTCGAATCCGGCACCGTCTCCGCCTGGACCCGCCAGCGCGTCGACGGCAACGGCAGCATCACCGTGGCCGGCGCCCCCGCCGGCGGCAGCGGCCGGGCCGCCCGCTTCGCCGTGCCGAACGACGGCGTCTCCTACCGCTCCGAGGTCGCCGTCAACTCCCTCGGCTGGGGCAGCTACCGCTTCGCCCTCGCCGACTACCTGCCCGCCGACTGGGTGCGGACCCCCACCGAGACGATCGTCGCCCAGTGGCACGGCTACCCGCTCGCGGACGGCAGCGACACCAAGCCGCCGATCGCCCTGACCGTCAAGGACGGCAGCTGGCGGCTCAAGGTGCACTGGCTGTCCGACCCCAGCACCGTCCAGGAGGCGGTGATCCCGCTCGGCGACGTGCAGTTCGGCCACTGGAACCAGTGGGCCTTCGACATCACCTGGTCCACCGACACCACCCCCGGCGCCGTCACCGTGTTCCGGGACGGCGCGCAGGTCGGCGCGTACAGCGGCCTCAACAACTACCACCAGAACCAGTCGCCGTACTTCAAGACCGGCATCTACCGGGCCAACTGGAACCCGGCCAAGAACATCCCCTACCCGACCGGCGGCCCCGACGTGGTGGCCTGGAGCGACAGCGTCGTCGTGACCAGGTACTGACCCGCGCGCACGGACCCCGGACCCCGAGAACCGAAGAGGTAGCACCACCATGAGCGACGCAGCCCGTCACCGCGGCCTGCCCCGAAGAGGCTTCCTCGGCCTGAGCGCCGGAGCGGCCCTGCTGGCGGCGGGCTGCCGCTCGGCCACCGAGGACGCCGCCGGCGGGGCCGCGGCCTCCGCCACCGCCTCCGCGCCGGACCTCCAGATCGTCTACGGCGCCGCCCCCGACCCCACCCAGCTGCTCCACCGCGGCCCGGACACCCCGGTGTTCGTCAACCTGGTGCTGGACCGGCTGGTCGACCTCGACCCGCAGACGCTGCAGCCCGTGCCCTGGCTCGCCACCTCCTGGGAGTGGAGCGCCGACCGCACCCGGCTGGTGCTCAAGCTGCGCGAGGACGTCACCTTCCACGACGGCCGCCCGCTCGACCCGGACGACGTCGTCTTCTCGCTCACCGGCGCCGCCAAGTCCTCCCAGGTCAAGCCGCTGCTGGAACGGCTCGCCGACATCAGGGCGAGCGCCCGCAACGAGGTCACGCTCACCCTCGCCAGGCCCACCAGCAACCTGTTCGACGCGCTCGCCTTCAACCCCGTGGTGGACGCCCGCAGTTACGTCGACGGCAAGGCCGCCGAGAAGGTCAACGGCACCGGGCCCTTCACCTGGCAGTCGTTCAAGGGCGGCAACCAGCTCGACCTGGCCCGCTACGACCACTACTGGCAGAGCGGGCGGCCCCGCTTCGAGCGGATCACCGTCCGGTCGGTGACCAGCAGCCAGGCCGCGCTGTCCGCCCTCCAGTCGGGGCAGTCCCACCTGATCGGCGCGGTGCCCGGACGCGACCTCAAGGTGCTGGGCGGGAACCCGGGCTTCGCCGTGCAGTCCGCCAAGTCCTCCTACCAGCAGGCGTTCCTCGGCGTGAACACCACCAGCAGGCCCTTCGACGACCGCCGGGTGCGCCAGGCCCTGCAGTACGCGGTGGACCGCGAGCGAATCGTCGCCCAGGTGTACGGCGGCCACGCCGAGGCGAGCAGCCTGCCCTGGCCGTCCAACACCCCCGGCGTCACCCCCGACCAGGTGACCCGCTACCCGCACGACCCGGAGAAGGCCCGCGGGCTGCTCCGGGAGGCCGGCGCCCAGGGCGCACGGGTGCCGCTCACCGCCGCCAACTCGCCGGTGTTCGCCTCCCTCGTGGAACTGGTCAAGTACGACCTGGAGCAGGCCGGCTTCGGCGTCGACGTCCAGCTGCTCGACAACGCCGCACTCCAGCCGAAGATCCAACAGGGCACGCTGGAGGGACTGTTCATCGCCAACCACGGCATGGTCAGCGTCTCCCCGCTGAGCGGGATCACCGTCTCCGGCCCGCTCCAGGTCGGCCGGAACACCTCGCACGTCACCGACCCCGCCTACGCCGAACTCCAGTCCCGCGCCTTCGCCGCCGCCGACGAGCGGGCCCGGGCCGACGTCAACCACGAACTGTCCGAGTACCTGCTCGCCGAGTCCTTCCACATCACCCTCGCGCATGCCTGGGAGACCTACGCCTTCGCCTCCTCGGTCCACGGCGTGGCCACCAGCGCGCTCGGCTACCTGCGGCTCGACGACACCCGCCGCACCGCCTGACGCGCCGCAACGCGACCGCCGTCCCAGGGCGACCCCCACCGTCCTGGGACGGCGGCCCCCGCCCGCCCGACCACCCGGAGTACCCCCGTGCCCTACTGGACCAGAAAGGCGGCCGGCGCGCTGGCCACGCTCTGGCTCGCCTCCGTCGCCGTCTTCCTGCTGCTCCGCCTCGCCCCCGGCGACCCGGTGTCCGCCGCGCTCGGCGCCGAGGCCGACCAGGAGCAGCGCGACCGGCTCGCCGACAGCCTCGGCGTGGACCGGCCGATGCCCGTCCAGTACCTGGGCTGGCTGCACGGGCTGCTCACCGGCGACCCCGGCAGCTCCTTCCACTACCGGGAACCGGTCACCCGCCTGATCGGCCAGAGCGTCGGCAGCACCGTCCAACTCGCCCTCGCCGCCGGCCTGCTGATGCTGGTCCTCGGCCTGCTGCTGGGCGTCGCCCTGGCCTCCGAGCGGCGCGGCCGGCTCGCCCGGGTGCTCGACCCGGTGGCCACCGCCCTGCTGGCACTGCCCGTGTACGTCACCGCCGTGCTGTTCGTCTTCGTCTTCGCGGTGCTGCTGCGCCTGCTGCCCGCCGGCGGCGAGCGGGACCTGTTCGCCGCGCCGGACCTCGCCGTCCAGTACCTCGCGCTGCCCGCGGTGGCGCTCGCGCTGCCGGGCTCGGCGGTGCTGGCCCGGCTGCTCGCCACCGAGCTGCGCCGCACCCGCCAGGAGGAGTTCGTGCTGACCGCCGTCGCCAAGGGGGCCTCGCCCCGGCGGGTCCTGGCCCGCCATGTGCTGCCCAACAGCCTGGCGCCGTTCTTCGTCGAGTTCGGCCTGCACCTGGGCGAGCTGCTCGGCGGCGCGGTGGTCGCCGAACAGCTCTTCGCCCGGCACGGCCTCGGCCAGCTGCTGCTGGACGCCATCAACCAGCGGGACTACCCGGTCGCCCAGACCCTGATCATGCTCGCCGTCGCCGTCGCCGTGCTCGTCCAGCTCGGCTCGGAGCTGCTGGTCGGCCGGCTCGACCCGCGGATCGCCCGCGCCGGCACCGGGGAGGACCGGTGACCGCCACGACCACCCCCGCAGTGCGCCGCCGGCGGCTCGCCCCGCCCGCGCTCCCGGCCGCGCTGCGCACCCGGCGCGGCCGCACCGGCGCGCTCCTCGTCCTCCTGGTGGTGCTGCTGGGGCTGCTCGGCCCGCTGCTGGCCGCGGACCCCTACCGGCAGGGCCCGGACGCCCTGGCCGGGCCGTCGGCGGCCCATCTGCTGGGCACCGACGAGGTCGGGCGCGACCTGCTCGCCCGCGCGCTGGCCGGGATCCGCACCGAGCTGCTGGTCTGCCTGCTGGCCGTCCCGGCGGCCGCCGTGCTCGGCACCGCGCTGGGACTGCTCGGCGGGCTGAACCGGCTGCTGGGCGAGGCCGTCCAGCGGCTGTTCGACCTGCTGCTGGGCCTGCACGGCGTCCTGCTCGGGCTCGCGCTCGCCCTGCTGGTGCGCCCCGGAACCGGCACGGTGGTGGCCACCATCGTGCTCAGCGCGCTGCCCTCCTTCGGCCGCCAGGCACGGGCCGCGCTGCTCGGCCAGCTGGCCCGCGACCACGTGGTGGCGGCCCGGGTGCTCGGCGTGCCGCGCGGCCGGATCCTGCGCCGCCACGTGCTGCCGAACGTCGTCGACGCCACCACCGCGCTGCTGGCCGTGGCGATGGCGCACGCCGTCAAGACCGAGGGCGGACTGAGCGTGCTGGGCCTCGGCATCCAGCCGCCCGCCCCCTCGCTCGGCACGATGATCAACACGGGCTCCAAGTACCTCTTCCTCCACCCGGGTTACGCCCTGGCGCCGGTCCTCCTGCTCGGCCTGCTGGTGTTCGGCCTGACCCTGCTCGCCGACTCGTTCAACCGGGAGAGACTGCGGTGACCACGACTGATCCGGTGACCACGACCGATGCGGTGGCCACGACCGGGACCGACCGGGCCCCGACCGCCGCCGCGGTGCCGGGCCCGCCGCTGCTGGAGGTGCGCGGCCTGCGCGTCACGGCGGGCGGCGGCGAGGCGGTGCGCGGGGTGGACTTCACCGTGCGGCCGGGCGAGATCCTCGGCCTGGTCGGCGAGTCCGGCTCGGGCAAGACCCTCACCGCGCTGGCCGTCAACCGGATGCTGCCGCCGGGCTGCCGCACCACCGGCGGCACCGTCCGGTTCGACCGCACCGACCTGCTCGCCCTGCCCGAACCCGCCGTACGCGCGGTGCGCGGCCGACGCATCGGCATGGTCTTCCAGGACCCGCTGGCCCACCTCAACCCCCGGATGCCGGTCGGCCGCCAGCTCGCCGAAGCGGCCCTGGTGCACGGCGCGAGCCGCCGGGCCGCCCGCGACCGGGCGCTCGAACTCCTCGACCTGGTCGGCATCGCCGAGCCCGCGCGCCGCTACCGCGACCGGCCGCACGAGTTCTCCGGCGGCATGCGCCAGCGCGTGCTGATCGCCATGGCGATGGCCAACCGCCCGGACCTGCTGATCGCCGACGAGCCGACCACGGCGCTCGACCCGAGCACCCGGGTGGAGATCCTGGACCTGCTGGTCCGGCTTCGTGACGAGACCGGCACGGCCGTCCTGCTGATCACCCACGACCTCGGCGTGGTGGCCCGCAGCTGCGACACCGTCCAGGTGATGTACGCCGGACGGATCGTCGAACGGGCTTCCACCGCGCACCTGTTGGCCGCACCCCGGCACCGGTACACCGCCGGGCTGCTGGCGGGCGTGCCCCGGCTGGACGGTCCGCCCGGTGCGCCGCTCGCCGTCATCGGCGGACGCCCGCCGGCGGCCGGCCGGGCTCCGGACGGCTGCGCCTTCGCCCCGCGCTGCGCGGCCGCCGACGACCGCTGCACGGCCTCGGTGCCGCAGTGGACCGGCGCGGCCGACTCCGGCTTCGCCTGCCATCTCCCGGTGTCCCAAACCGTGGTGACGGAACGTCGGAACAGTGGGCCGAGACGGTCGGAGCGGTCCGCCGAGCCCGTCCTGGTCGCCGACGGCCTCACCGTCCGCTACGGCCGCCGCCGACCGCCGGCCCTGGAGGGCGTGAGCCTGAGCGCCGCGCCCGGCCGGGCGGTCGGGGTGATCGGCGAGTCCGGCTCCGGGAAGTCCACCCTGGCCCGCGCGCTGCTCGGGCTGGTGCGCCCGCAGACCGGGACGGTGCGGGTGGACGGCCGGTCCTGGGTCGAGGCCGACCGCGCCGAGGAACGCGAGCTTCGCCGCCGGGTGCAGTTGGTCTTCCAGGACCCGTACGCCTCGCTCAGCCCCCGGATGACGGTGCGCGAGGCGCTGACCGAACCGCCGGCCGCCCACGGGCTGCGGGACCGCGACCCGCGCGGGCTGTGCGAGCTGGTCGGCCTGCCGGAGGCGGTGCTGGACGCCCGGCCGCACCGGCTCTCCGGAGGCCAGCGCCAGCGGGTCGCGATCGCGCGGGCCCTGTCCGTCGGCCCGCAGGTGCTGGTCGCCGACGAGCCGACCTCCGCGCTGGACGTCTCGGTCCAGGCGCAGATCCTCAACCTCTTCGCCGAACTGCGCGAACACCACGGCGTCGGGCTGGTGTTCATCTCGCACGACCTCGCGCTGGTCCGGCACCTGTGCGACGACGTGCTGGTGCTGCGGCACGGCCGGGTCGTCGAACGGGCTCCCGCCGCCGAGCTGTTCGCCGCCCCCGCCCACCCGTACACCCGGGAGCTGCTGGCCGCCGCCGGCGCCCCCGGCCTGCCCCGCCCATGACCGGACTCTGGAGCCCCATGCCTGCCGTGCCCCCTTCGCGTCGCCAACTCCTGCTCGGCACCAGTGCGGTGGCCGCGCTCTCGGTGCTCGGACCGGCCACCGGTGCCGCCGCCGCGCCGACGGGCCGGCCGTCGAACGGACCGGACGTGACCGAACTCGGCCCCGGGAACAGCGACTTCCCACTGATGAGCGCGACGCTGATCGGCGACACCCTGTGGATCGGATCGCGCAACCTCGCCCCGGCCCGGGTGATCGGCCACCACCTGCCGACCGGCCGGGTCACCGCCACCGTCGAGCTGCCCACCGGCAACTTCGTCCAGGGCTCGGCCGCCCGGGACGGCGTGCTCCACCTCGGAGTCACCGACGCCCCGGGCGCGGCCAACCTCTACCGCTACGACGGCACACTGACCGCGCTCGGCAACGTCCCCGGCGCCGACGTCCGCGACGTGGCCGTCGCACCGGACGGGACGGTCTACGCGACCGGACGGCAGAAGGGCCGGGCCGCCGGTCCCGGCCTCTATGCCTGGAGCCCGGCCACCGGCGCCGTCACCGAGGTCGCCTCCCCGGCGCCGGGTGCCACCCAGGGCCGCGCCGTGGCGGCCACCGCGACCCACGCCTACCTCGGCGTCGGCAGCAACCTCGCCGGCGGCGGCGGAGCGACCCGGGCGAGCCTGTACGCCGTCGAGCGGGCCACCGGCGCCGTCACCGACATCACCCCGCCCGACCTGCGCGGCGACACGATCATCCGCCGGATCACCGTCCTCGGCGACGACCTGCTGGCCGTCTCCACCGAGGGCGCGCCCGCCCACGTCGCGCTCCTCGACCCGGCCGGCCACCGGGTGCTGCGCTCCTTCGCCGTCCCCGGCACCAAGAGCGTCACCAACTTCCAGCGCCGCGGGGACACCCTCTGGTTCACCTCCACCGAGCACGGCGTGCTGTGGCGCCACGACCTCGCCACCGGCGCCCTCGACCAGCTCGCGGTGCCCGTACCGGACGGCAACTCCTGGGGCCTCGGCCGGCTCGGCGACACCCTGGCGGGCGTCACCGAGGGCAGCACCGTCTGGACCCTGGACCTCGGCACCGGGACCGTCACCACCCGGGACCTGGTCGAGGCCGGCGCGCCCGCGGCCCCCCAGCTCGGCATGTCGGTGGCGGCCCGCGCCGGGCGGGTGTACGTCGGCGGCAACGGCTCGATCGCCCTGCACGACCTGGCCGCCGGCACCGTCCGCAAGCTCCCGGTTCCGGGCGAGGCCAAGGACACCCTGGTCCTCGACGACGGCACCCTCTACCTCGGCGTCTACTCCTCGCAGGGCATCTGGCGCTACCGGCCGGGCGTCGACCGGGCACCGGTCGAGGAGGCGGCGCTGCCCCAGGAGCAGAACCGGCCCCAGGTGATCCGCCGGGACCCCGACAGCGGCCTGCTGCTGCTCGGCGTCCAGGCCGACACCACCGGCGGCGGCTCCTTCGTCACCTACCGCCCGGGCAGCGGCCGGCCCACCGTGCACACCGACCCGCTGGGCCCGGAGCAGATGGTGCGCGCCGTGGCCGCCGGGCGCGGACAGGCCTTCCTCGGGGGCGACAACGCCCGGCCCACCGGCCCGCGCGGCGACCTGGCCGGCTGGGACCCGGTGGCCGGCCGCGAACTGTGGCGCACCGCGACCGACCTGGGCGCGGGCGTCAGCAGCCTGGCCGTGCACGGGCACACCCTGTACGGGCTCACCGTGAACGGCCGGGCGTTCACCGTCGACCTGCGGGGCTCCGGGAGGCGCGGGTTCACCCCCGTGATCGGGCGGCGCGCCGACCTGGGGGCGGTGTCCGGCGCCAACCCGCGGCTGCTGGCCCTCGGCGGGGCCCTGTACGGGGTCAGCGAGCGCACCCTGTTCCGGCTGGACCGCGTCACCCTCGCCGCGACCGTGCTGGTCGAGCTGGACGCCGAGTGGTACAGCGGCGCCCGGCTGGCCGCGGACGAGGACGGGGTGCTCTACACGCTGCGCGGGCGCGAACTGATCGCCGTCCGGCCGTAGACGGCGGGGGAGCCGTAAACGGCGGGGGAGGGGCCGGCCCGGGTGGGCCGGCCCCTGCGCGTCAGTGCGCGGCGTGCGGCTCCCCGGTGGCCTGCGGCTTCCCGGCGGCCTGCGGCTCCTCGGCGGCCGACGGTTTCCCGGTGGCCCGCGGGACGAAGCGCGCGAACGGGTCGGCGACCTCCGCGCAGTGCTCGGACAGCAGGGCCCGGAAGCGGTCGAGCAGTGCCGCGTGCCGGGCGTCGACCGCGAGGTTGACCAGTTCGCCGGGGTCGGCCGCGAGGTCGAAGAGCTGCTCCCGGTGGTCGCCCCAGGCGTAGCACACGTACTTGTGCCGCCCGGCGCGGACCATCCGGCCCAGGGCGTTGTTGAAGCCGGGGATCTCCCAGCGGGTCTCGACCACCACACTGTCGTGCGGCCGCGAGGCGCGGACGCTGCGGCCGGGCAGCCCGTCGGGCCCCTCGATGCCGGCCAGGTCGCAGAGCGTCGGGATGAGGTCCAGCCCGGCCGCGACCAGCCGTTCGTCGACGGCGCCGGCGGCCACCCCGGGCGCGGAGACCACCAGGGGCACCCGCACGCACTCCTCGTACAGGGCCCACTTCTGGTTCCAGCGGTGGGCGCCCGCGCCGTCGCCGTGGTCGGAGCTGAACACCACCACGGTCCCGCGGTCCGTGCCGCGCTCCGCCAGGGCCTCCAGCAGCAGTCCGATGTGCCGGTCCACCCGCTCCACCAGGGCGTAGTAGGCGTGCCGGTAGCGGCGCCAGTCGTCCTCCCGCCACTCGGCGGTCGGGTGGGTGTGCGGCTGGGCCAGCCGGGCCAGCCGGGGCAGCGCCGGACCGTACGGCCCGACCGGGAAGTTGGCGGGCAGCGGCGGGAGTCGCGGGACGGGCGGCGCGGGCGGGAGCGGACCGGTGCGCGGGTCCTGGCCGCGGGCCCACTCGCAGATGCCGTGCGGCTCCAGGAAGGAGGCGACCAGCAGGAACGGCCGCTCGCGCGGGGCGCGGACGAACTCCGCGGCCGCGCGGGCGAGTCCGGCGTCGTCCCCGCCCGCCGGGTGGATCCGGCGAAAGCCCCGGTCCGCGGGCAGGTCGAGCTCGGGCAGGTGCCACTTGCCGCCGTAGCCGCAGTCGTACCCGGCCTCGGTGAACAGCCGTCCGAGCAGCGGGTCCTCGGGGCCGCCGGTGTTGCCGGTCACGCCGACCGTGCTGGGCAGGCGGCCGGTCATCAGACTGGCCCGGGAGGGGGTGCAGAGCGGCTGGGCGCAGTAGGCGTTGGGGTAGCGGGTGCCGGCGGCGGCCAGCGCGTCCATCGCGGGGGTGCGCAGGTACGGGTTCCCGGCGGCGCTCATCGCGTCGGCGGTCTGCTGGTCGGTCAGGATCAGCACCACGTCCGGGCTGCTCCGGTCCAGGGGGTCGGGCACGGGTCAGGCCATCCGTTCGTAGGTGTGCGGGTCCAGCGCCCGGCGCAGCGGCGCTCCGCGCAGCCAGCGCTCGAACTCCTCGACGACCAGATCGCCGAGGCGGCGGCGCTCCAGCCCGCGGCTGCCCGCCAGGTGCGGGGTGACGACGACGTTGGGCAGGGTGAACAGCGGGGAGCCGGGCAGCGGCGGCTCGGGGTCGGTGACGTCCAGCACGGCGAAGAGGTCCGGTCGTTCGGCGAGGACGGCCAGCAGCGCGGGCTCGTCCAGGACGGCTCCGCGCGAGGTGTTGACCAGGGTGGCGCCGGGCTTCATCGAGGTCAGCAGCCGTCGGCCGACCAGGCCGCGGGTCCCGGGCAGCAGCGGGGTGTGCACGCTCACCACGTCGGCGGTGGCGAAGAGTTCCTCCGGGCCGACGGCCCGGACCCCGGGCGGCGGCGCCGGGGTGTACGGATCGTGCGCGAGGACCTCGACGTCGTAGCCGCGCAGCATCTCGCAGACCAGCCGCCCGGTCGCGCCGAGCGACAGGACGCCGACGGTGGAGCCGTACCCGCCCGGGGTGCGGGCGGCCGGGACGGCGGCGCGGGCGGCCCGGGCGGCGAGGACGTGGCGCCAGCCGCCCTTGAGGGCGTAGACGATCTGGGCCACGGTGAACTCGGCGACCGGGACGGCGTTGGCGTGCGCGGCGGTGACGATCGGGATGCCCGCCGCCCAGAACGCCTCGCCGGCGATCCGGCGCACCGAGCCGGCGGCGTAGAGCACCAGTCGCAGGCGGGGGAGCCGGGCCAGGGCGGCGGCGTCCAGGACGGGGCCGCCCCAGCCGGTGAACAGCACCTCGACGTCGCGCAGCGCGTGCGGTGCGGCGGCCAGCCGTTCGGCGCTCCACACCCCGTCGGGCGAGGCCGGGTCGGCCAGCACCTCGGCCCGGGCGGCGACCCGGGCGCGCGCCCGGGGGCCGTACACGTCGGGGAAGCGCTCCGGGTCCATCGCGAAGGCGGCGGTGGGCATCCGGTTCTCCTCGGGTCGCTGACGCACAAGGAGTTTCTATCACAGTGAGAAATAGTGGGGGTTTCGTCGCGCCGGCGTCGTGCCGGGTCGTGCCCGTGCCGCGTGGCCCGCGGGCATCGTGCCCGTGCCGCGTGGCCCGCGGGCCTCAGCGGGTGATGAAGGTCGCCCCGTCCGCGAGCCGCACCGCCGCCGAGGCCGCGCCGACCAGCTCGGTGGTGGTGCTGTGCACGACCACCAGGCGCGGCAGCACCGGCACCCGCCCCTGCAGCCGGCTCTCGATCGCCGCCGGGAGCTCGCCCCCGCTCTCCCAGAACAGCCGCCCGCCCAGGGCGATCAGCTCCGGCGCCAGCACCGCGCTCAGGTTGGCCACCACCAGCGCCAGGTCGTCGGTGAGTTCGCCGATCAGCCGGACCGCCGCCGGATCGCCCTCGCGGCCCAGCCGGAACAGGCCCGCCACCCGCTCCGCCGGGGTGCCGGACACCGTCAGGCCGGCCTCGGTGATCCGCCGGTCCACCGCGTGGTCGCCGATCCTCGCCTGGGTGTCGCCGGTCCGTCCGAGCGGCCGGTCCAGCGCCGCATGGCCGGACATCAGATGGCCCAGCGCCCCGGCCGCGCCCAGCCGGCCGCGGTGCAGCCGGCCGTCCAGCACGATCCCGGCGCCGACCTCGATGCCCACCACAACGGCCGCCAGGTCGCCCACGCCGGACGCGGCCGGCGACTGCCGCACCGCCAGCGCGACCAGGTTGACGTTGCTCTCGACCGCCACCGGGACGCCGTAGCGCTCCTGGAGCAGCACACCCAGCCGCAGCCCGGGCCAGTCCAGGGCGGGCGCGAACTCCACCAGCCCGGTGCGGTCCCGGACCACCCCGGGCACGCCCACGACGAGGGCGCGCGGCGCCCCCGCGTGCCGCCCGGCCCAGTCCCGCAGGCCGTCCACCAGCGCGAGCAGGGGGCCGGTCAGGTCGCCGGCCGCGATCTCCCGCGGCCGGTCCGGGCCGGGGAACGCCCAGTGGTGCTCGGCCTCGTGCAGCACCGTGCCGTCCAGGGCGGCCACCACGCCGACGATCCGGCGCGGGCGCATCGCGATCGCCAGCACGGTCTGCGCGCGGGCGTTGTACCGGATCAGCTGCGGCGGCCGGCCCCCGCTGGACGGCGCCCGTTCCGTCTCCACCTCCACCAGCCCCTCGGCGCGCAGCACCTCGACCAGCCGGTGCACGGTCGCGGTGCTCAGCCCGCTCTCGGCGGCCAGTTGCTGCCGGGACAGCGTGCCGTGCCGCCGCAGCACCTCCAGCAGGACGGTCTGGTTCACCTGGGCGACGGTCTGCGTCGTGGCGGTGGCGGGGGTACGGCTCGGGGGCATCGCGGGCTCCTCGGCCCGGGTCGGGCCCGGGCGGTCAGGACTTTGTCTCAGCTTGAATATATCCTTGGCCCGGCCGTCCGGAGCCGCCCGACAAGCCATGGAGCCGCCATGCCGCTCGCCTACTCCACGCTCGGCGTCCCCGGGCTCCCGCTGGCCGAGGCCGTCCGGCTCGGCGCCGACCACGGCTGGGACGGGATCGAACTGCGCTGCGCCGAGGGCGAGTCCGTCCACCCGGCGATGACCCCCGGGGAGCGCCGCGCCGCCGCCCGCACCCTCCGCGCGCACGGCCTCACGCCCCTCGCGCTCGCCTCCTACGTCGGCGTCGCCGCCCCCGGACCGGACGCCCCGGTGACCGACGCGCTCCGCTCCCACCTGCGGCTCGCCGCCGACCTGGGCGCGGGCGCCGTGCGGGTCTTCCCGCGCGGCGGCGACGGTCCGCGGGCCGAAGCCGACGACCGGGGCGCCCGGCGGCTCGCGGCGGTCGCGCGGGAGGCCCGGGCGCTGGGCGTCCGGGTGCTCGTCGAGACCCACGACTCCCACCGGGGCGGACGGGCGGTGGCCGGGCTGCTGGCCCGCGTCGCCCACCCGTCCGTGGGCGCCCTGTGGGACCTGATGCACACCCACCTCGCGGGCGAGACGCCCGCCGAGACCCGGGCCGCGCTCGCCCCGTACCCCGGCCACGTGCAGGTCAAGGACATCGCCGGCCCGCACGACCTCACCCCGCTCCCGCTGGGCGCCGGCGTCCTGCCGATCACTGACTGCCTGCGCCTGCTGCCGCCCGGCGCCTGGGTCTGCTGGGAGTACGAGGCGCCCTGGCACCCGGCGGCCGCCCCGCTGCCCCCGCTGCTCGCGTCCGGCGCGGCCTTCCTCACGGCAGCGGTCGAAGGAGTGCCGGGGCAGGGAGCCGTACCTGACGGGGCGTGATCGGTACGAAGCGGTCCGGGCGTTGCCGTTCGGTGACACGGAATGCTCCATTCCGTCGACTGTTCGCACTAGTTTCGAATTGCACCCGGCGCCCGCCCTCCGGCCCACACAGGAGGGACGACCCGCACCGGATGCTCCTCACCCGTACTGCGCTCAGGAGAACCCGCATGCCCCTCTCGACGATCCGCCGCGCGACCGCCACCCGTACGCTCGCCGGAACCGTCCTGGCCGCGGCCCTGCTGGTTCCCGCCGCGACGGCCTGCTCTCCCACGGACACCCAGGGCTCGGCCGCACCGGCCACCGCCCCGCCCGCTGCCACCGCACCGGCCACCACCCCCGCCGCCACGGCACCGGCCACGACGCCCGCCGCGTCCGGCACGCCCGCCACGCACGCGGCCACCGCCCCGACCGCCGCCCCCACCGGGCGCGCCGCGACGACGCCGGGCACGCCGCCCAAGACGGCCCCGGGCGTCCGCACCGAGACACTGGTGGACGGCAGCACGGCCGAGATCAAGGACCTCGGCAACATGCACTACGTCGCCAGGATCCTCAACAAGGGTCAGGTCCTCGCCACCATGGAGACGAAGGAGCACGACGACGGACTCGACGCCAACGGCATGTTCGTCATGCTCTCGCTGGACGGCCGGATCCACTCCTGGATGGGCGGGAGCCACCAGGGACCGGGCACCTTCAAGCTGGCGGGCGGCTGGACGGCCAAGGTCACCAAGCTCGGCGAGCTCCGGTACCGCGCGGAGATCCTCGGCAACGACAATGCCGTGTACGGCACGCTGGAGACGGACCAGCACGACGTCGGCGTCGACGCCAACGGCATCTCCATCGTGCTCTCCGCCGGCGGTGAGATCAGCGCCCACGCGTGAGCGCGCGGGGCCCCGCCCCGCGAGGCGCGCACCCCGACTCCGCGCCCTGATCCGACGCCATCCGCCCCGGCCGTCCCGGGGGTGCCGGCGGCGGGTTGGTGGCGCGGGGGAGCCGGTGCATAGGGTGGGGCCGATGTGTCGCCGTACCCGTGGAGAATCCGATGAATTCGACCCCTGTTTCCGACGGCCTTCTCCCGGTCGGGGTGATCGGGCTCGGTGACATCGCGCAGAAGGCGTATCTGCCGGTGCTCACCGCGCTGCCCGGGCTGGACGTCCGGCTGATGACCCGGGACGCGGCGAAGCTGGACCGGATCGGCGAGGCCCACCGGATCGCCCCCGAGTACCGCTTCACCGACCTCGGCGCCCTGATCGGCAGCGGGATCCGGGCGGCGTTCGTGCATGCCGCGACCAGTCAGCACGTGCCGATCGTGGAGCAGTTGCTCACCGCCGGGGTGGACGTCTACGTCGACAAGCCGCTCGACCAGACCCTGGACGGCGCCCGCCGGCTGGTCGACCTCGCCGACCGCACCGGCCGCTCGCTGATGGTCGGGTTCAACCGCCGCCACGCGCCCGGCTACGTCCAGGCCAAGGAGCGCCCGCGCGATCTGATCGTGCTGCAGAAGAACCGCGAGGGCCTGGCCGAGGCGGCACGCCCGCTGGTGTTCGACGACTTCATCCACGTGGTGGACACCCTGCGCTTCCTGGTCCCCGGCGAGATCGAGCACGTGGACGTCCGCTCGCGGGTCCGCGACGGCCTGGTCGAGCACGTCGTCCTCACCCTGGCCGGCGACGGTTTCACCGCCCTGGGCATCATGAACCGGGTCTCCGGCTCCACCGAGGAGGTGCTGGAGGTCTCCGGCGGCGACTCCAAGCGCGAGGTGCGCAACCTGGCCGAGGTGGTCGACCACCGCGGCCAGCCGACCGTCCGCCGTCGCGGCGACTGGGTGCCGGTGGCCCGTCAGCGCGGCATCGAGCAGTGCGTGCTGGCCTTCCTGGCGGCCGTCCGCGCCGGGCACACTCTGGACGCCCATGACGCGCTGCGCACCCACGAGCTGTGCGAGCTGGTCGTGGAGCGGATCGGGGCTTCCTGGGAGTCGGCTGGGAGCGGGCTGTGAGGATCCTGGGCTGACCTGGTGTCAAGTCATCTCCGGGGAACCGACAGTTCACCGGCAGGGTCTTGTCGGGGCATTTTCTACGCGCGTATCTTGAGGGGCGCCGCGGGGGGTGGGTGTCCGTCCCCCGCTTCTTCTCTACGCGAGTAGCGCGCGCTCGAAGCGCGCCTCCGCCCGGACCGCCGTGCCACGCCAGTGCCGCACGACGGAGCTAGGAGTCCAGCCCCGGTGACCACCGCCCCCGCACCCCGCCCCCGCAGAGCCCTGCTGCGCGCCGCCCTGATCCCGGCCTCGCTGGCCGCCTCGCTGGTGCTCGTCCCGCTGCCGGTGGCCAACGCCGCCGCGCCCGCGACCCCCGCCCCGACCGAGGTCGGCCCGCTGCGGATCCACGACATCCAGGGCGGCACCCGGATATCCCCGCAGGCCGGCAAGCCCGTCACCGGCGTGCCCGGCATCGTCACCGGCGTGCGCGCGTACGGCAGTTCCAAGGGCTTCTGGCTCCAGGACCCGAACCCGGACGCCGACCCGGCCACCAGCGAGGGCGTCTTCGTCTTCACCGGCGGCAACCCGACCGTCAAGGTCGGCGACTCGGTCCTGGTCAGCGGCAAGGTCACCGAGTACTACCCGAACTTCAGCGGCGGCTCGCAGTCCCTCACCGAGATCTCCGCCCCGGGCGTCACCGTCCTGTCGGCCGGCAACCCGCTGCCCGCCCCGGTGGTCGTCGACACCCGCAACATCCCCGGCACCTACGCCCCGCCGGCCGGTGCGGACGGCTCCGTCGACGGCGTGGCGCTCAACCCGGAGAAGTACACCCTGGACTTCTACGAGTCCCTGGAGGGCATGCTCGTCCAGGTCAAGGACGTCCGGGTGATCCAGGCGACCGACAAGTACAACGAGCTGTGGGTCGCCGCCGACCGCCAGGACCAGCGCAGCAAGCGCGGCGGCGCCCTGTACGAGTCCTACCGCGAGCCCAACGTCGGCCGCCTGATGATCCAGCAGCAGGCCGCGGTCACCCAGCAGCCCTTCCCGGTCGCCAACGTCGGCGACGAGCTGACCGGCACCACCACCGGCCCGCTGGACTACAACAACTTCGGCGGCTACACCCTCGTCGCCGGCACCATGGGCACGCTGAAGGACAACCACCTCCAGCGCGAGGTCACCGCCCAGGCGACCGACCGCGAGCTCACCCTCGCCACCTACAACGTGGAGAACCTGGCCCCGGGCAACCCGGACGCCAAGTTCGCCGAGCTGGCCCAGGGCGTCGTCACCAACCTGCGCTCGCCCGACATCGTCGCCCTGGAGGAGATCCAGGACAACAACGGCGCCAAGAACGACGGCACGGTGGACGCGAGCCAGACCGTGGCCAAGTTCATCGCCGCGATCAAGGCGGCCGGCGGCCCGGCCTACGACTGGCGCTCGGTCGACCCGCAGGACGGCAAGGACGGCGGCGAGCCCGGCGGCAACATCCGCCAGGTGTTCCTGTTCAACCCGCAGCGGGTGTCCTTCACCGACATCCCCGGCGGCGCCGCCACCTCCGCCGTCGGCGTGACCGGCACCGGCGCGAGCACCGCGCTGACCGCCTCGCCCGGCCGGATCGAGCCGAACGACGAGGCCTGGACCAACAGCCGCAAGCCGCTGGTCGGCCAGTTCTCCTTCCGCGGCAAGAAGGTCTTCGTCATCGCCAACCACTTCAACAGCAAGGGCGGCGACCAGGGCATCGACAGCCGCTTCCAGCAGCCGGTCCGCAGCTCCGAGGTGCAGCGGATCAAGCAGGCCACCGTGGAGCAGGCCTTCGTCGCCCAGCTGCTGGCCGCCGACAAGGAGGCCAAGGTCGTCTCCCTCGGCGACTTCAACGACTATCAGTTCTCGCCCGCGCTCGGCGCGCTCACCAAGGACGGCGTGCTGCGCGACCTGGTGAACGAGCTGCCGGAGACCGAGCAGTACTCGTACGTCTACCAGGGCAACTCCCAGGTGCTGGACCACATCCTGGTCAGCCCCGAGGTCGGCTACGCCAAGTACGACGTGGTGCACATCAACGCCGAGTTCGCCCAGCAGGCCAGCGACCACGACCCGCAGGTGGTCCGCATCAAGCCGTAGGGCCGCACGGAGCCGTAGGGCCGCATCAAGCCGTAGGGCCGCACGGAGCCGTAGGGCCTCGGGAATCCGGGGGCCCCGGCACGGCTATCCTGCCTCCGCCGCCGGTGATCACCGGCGGCGGAGGCAGTGTCGTGCGACGAGGAGACCATGGACTACCGGATCGAGCGGATCGGGCGCGCGGACTGGCAGCGCCTGCGGAAGGTGCGGCTGGCCCAACTCCTCGACACGCCCCTGGCCTTCGGCGAGACCCACGAGGACGCGAGCCGCCACGGCGAGGGCGAGTGGATGGCCCGGTGCGGCTGGGTCAACGAGCCCGACCGCCTCGGCCTGGTCGCGGTGGACGCCGCGGGGGAGTGGGTCGCCACCATGCTGTCCGTCCCGAACCGGAGCCAACCCGGCGCGCTCGACCTGATCGGCGTCTGGGTGGACCCGGCGCACCGCGGCCGGGGCCGCGGCGTCGCCGACGCCCTGCTGGACGCGGTGCTCGCCTGGGCGCGGGTCCGGGGCGCCGGGCGGATGCTGCTCGGGGTGCACGAGGCGAACCCCCGCGCCGCCGCCTTCTACCTGCGGCGCGGGTTCGCCTACACGGGACAGGAGACGCCGTACGTGCTGGACGCCTCGGCGCGGATCCTGGAGATGGCGCTCCCGCTCGACCGGGCGGGAGCGGATCGGCCCCGGTAGGGACCGGCCCGGGCGCGGCTCGGCCCAGGTGCCCGGGTGCCCAGGTACGGCTCAGCCCAGGTACTGGGCCAGCGCCTCGCCGGTCAATGTGGAGCGGGCGGCGACCAGGTCCGCCGGGGTGCCCTCGAAGACCACCCGCCCGCCGTCGTGGCCGGCCCCCGGACCGAGGTCGATGATCCAGTCGGCGTGCGCCATCACCGCCGGGTGGTGCTCGATCACGATCACCGACTTGCCGGACTCGACCAGCCGGTCCAGCAGCCCGAGCAACTGCTCGACATCGGCCAGGTGCAGCCCGGTGGTCGGCTCGTCCAGCACGTAGACGCCGCCCTTGTCCGCCATGTGCGTGGCCAGCTTGAGCCGCTGCCGCTCGCCGCCGGACAGCGTGGTGAGCGGCTGGCCCAGGCTGACGTAGCCGAGCCCGACGTCGGCGAGCCGCTCCAGGACGCGGTGCGCGGCCGGGAGCTTCGCCTCGCCCGAGCCGAAGAACTCCTCCGCCTCCGTCACCGACATCGCCAGCACCTCGGCGATGTCCCGCCCGCCCAGGCGGTACTCCAGCACCGCCGGCTGGTACCGCTTGCCCTCGCAGTCCTCGCAGGTGGTGGCCACCCCGGCCATCATCGCCAGGTCGGTGAAGACCACCCCGGCGCCGTTGCAGGTCGGGCAGGCGCCCTCGGAGTTGGCGCTGAACAGGGCCGGCTTCACGCCGTTGGCCTTGGCGAAGGCCTTTCGGACCGGTTCGAGCAGCCCGGTGTACGTGGCCGGGTTGCTGCGCCGGGAGCCCTTGATCGCCCCCTGGTCGACGGAGACCACGCCCTCCTCGCGCGGGATCGAGCCGTGGATCAGCGAGCTCTTGCCGGAGCCCGCCACCCCGGTCACCACCGTGAGCACCCCGAGCGGGACGTCCACGTCCACGTCCCGCAGGTTGTGGGTGCCCGCGCCGCGGATCTCCAGCTTCCCGGTGGGCTTGCGGACGTCCTCCCGCAGCGCCGTCCGGTCGGACAGGTGACGGCCGGTCACCGTGCCGCTGGTGCGCAGCCCCGGCACGTCGCCCTCGTAGCAGACCGTGCCGCCGGCCGTGCCCGCCCCGGGGCCGAGGTCGACCACGTGGTCGGCGATCGCGATGGTCTGCGGCTTGTGCTCCACCACCAGCACCGTGTTGCCCTTGTCCCGCAGGCGCAGCAGCAGCCGGTTCATCCGGTCGATGTCGTGCGGGTGCAGGCCGGTGGTGGGCTCGTCGAAGACGTAGGTGGTGTCGGTGAGCGAGGAGCCGAGGTGGCGGATCATCTTGACCCGTTGGGCCTCGCCGCCGGAGAGGGTGCCGGAGGGGCGGTCGAGCGAGAGGTAGCCGAGGCCGATCTCCACGAAGGAGTCCAGGGCCTGCCGGAGCGTGCCGAGCAGCGGCGCCACCGAGGGCTCGTCGAGGTCGCGGACCCAGGCGGCGAGGTCGCTGATCTGCATCGCGCAGGCGTCGGCGATGCTGATCCCGGCGATCCGGGAGGAGCGGGCGGCCGCGCTGAGCCGGGTGCCTTCGCAGTCGGGGCAGGAGGTGAAGGTGACGGCCCGCTCCACGAAGGCCCGGATGTGCGGCTGCAGCGCGTCCTTGTCCTTGGACAGCATCGACTTCTGGATCTTGGGGATCAGGCCCTCGTAGGTGAGGTTGACGCCGTTGACCTTGACCTTGGTCGGCTCCCGGTACAGGAAGTCCCGCATCTCCTGCTCGGTGAACTCGCGGATCGGCTTGTCCGGGTCGAGGAAGCCCGAGTTGGCGTAGACGCCGACCGTCCACCAGCTGTCGGTCTTCCAGCCGGGGATGGTGAACGCGCCCTCGGAGATCGACTTGCCGTCGTCGTACAGCTGGGTGAGGTCGATGTCCGAGACGGTGCCGCGGCCCTCGCAGCGCGGGCACATGCCGCCGGTGATGCTGAAACTGCGCTGCTCCTTGACCGTCCTGCCGGCGCGCTCGACGGTGACGGCGCCGGCGCCGCTGATCGAGGGCACGTTGAAGGAGAAGGCCTTGGGGGAGCCGATGTGCGGGGTGCCGAGACGGCTGAAGAGGATGCGCAGCATCGCGTTGGCGTCGGTGGCGGTGCCGACGGTGGAGCGCGGGTCGGCGCCCATCCGCTGCTGGTCGACGATGATCGCGGTGGTCAGGCCTTCGAGGACGTCCACCTCGGGGCGGGCCAGGGTGGGCATGAAGCCCTGGACGAAGGCGCTGTACGTCTCGTTGATCAGCCGCTGGGACTCGGCGGCGACGGTGTCGAAGACCAGCGAGCTCTTGCCGGAGCCGGACACCCCGGTGAACACCGTCAGCCGGCGCTTGGGGATGTCGACGCTGACGTCCTTGAGGTTGTTCTCCCGTGCGCCGTGCACGCGGATCAGGTCATGGCTGTCGGCGAGGTGCGGCTGCGCGTCCGTCCGCTCGGTCATCGTTCTCTTCGCTCCCTGGCTCTCGGCGGTCTGTGGAGGGGCCTGCTGGGCGGGCCCGCCCCGCGGCCGCCGTCGGTGTGCTCGAACCGTTCGATCCAACCATCGATCCGGCCGGGATCGAACGGGTTTCGGGTGCGGCCGACGAGGGGCGGGGCGGGCCCGGTGCCCGCGGGTCCGGCTCAGCCCAGTTCGTTGAAGCGGACCATGTTGCCCGCCGGGTCGCGGAACGCGCAGTCGCGGACGCCGTACGGCTGCTTGGTCGGCTCCTGGACCAGCTCGGCGCCGCCGGACTTCAGCCGGTCGTAGACGCCGTCCAGGTCGCGGGTGCCCAGGACGACCCGGGCGAAGGTGCCCTTGGCCATCATCTCGGTGATGGTCCGCTGCTCCTCCTCGGTGCGGCCCGGGTCGGCGGACGCCGGCTCCAGCACCAGGGAGACGTCGGGCTGGCCGGCGGGGCCGACGGTGATCCAGCGCATCGGGCCGCCGCCGACGTCGCTGCGCACCTCGAAGCCCAGCAGATCGCGGTAGAAGGCGAGGGAGGCCTCGGGGTCGGTGTGGGGGAGGAAGGTCCAGTGAATGGTGATGTCGCTCATGACTGCAACGCTAGGCGCGCACCCCGGCCGGACGCTTCTCGAATCCTGATCGGTCCGGGCGGCCGCGAAATCTCCTCGGGGGAAAGCGGCCGTGCCGGCCGCGGCCCCAGGGGAGGGGCTGCGACCGGCACGGCCGGAACGGGTCCTGAAACGGGTTCTGAACAGGCCCTAGCAGTCGGGGATGGTGGTGCCGTTGTTGTCCTTGGCCACGTCGCTGCCCCACCGGGACAGGTAGTAGGCGGACACCCACTGGCCGGCGGGGCCGCCGTCCGAGTCGGTCTTCAGCCACCAGTGGTTGTAGCCGGCGCCGCCGGAGACCTCGCGGCCCCAGGCCTTGCAGTAGACGTAGTTGGTCCCCTGGTACAGCGTCCCGGTGGCGTTGGTGGAGGTCGGCGAGGCGTAGACGTTCGCGGTGGCGTTGGTGTCCACCCAGTACTTGCCGGTGGCGGGCGGGGTGCCGCCGCCCGGGCAGTCGGGGATGGTGGTGCCGTTGTTGTCCTTGGCCACGTCGCTGCCCCACCGGGACAGGTAGAACGCGGACACCCACTGGCCGCCGGGGCCGCTGTCCGGGTCGGTCTTCAGCCACCAGTGGTTGTAGCCGGCGCCGCCGGAGACCTCGCGGCCCCAGGCCTTGCAGTAGACGTAGTTCGTGCCCCGGTACAGCGTTCCCGTGCTCGTGGTGGAGGTCGGGGAGCCGTACACCGGCGCGTTGGCGTTGGTGTCCACCCAGTACTGGCCGCTGTTCGACGGAGGCGGGGTGGTGGGCGGCGTCGTCGGGGAGGTGCTGCCGGGGCCGTACAGCCGGATCGCGCCGTAGTAGTCGCCGTGCGAGGAGAGCGGCGCCACCTGGACGTAGCCGCCGGAGTAGGGGGCCTCGACGATCCAGCCCTGCCCGAGGTACATCGCGACGTGGTGGATGGTGGAGGCGATGTTGCCGAAGTACACCAGGTCGCCGGGGAGCAGCGGCGCGGTCCCGTCCGCCCGGTAGTAGCGGGCGACCGCCCGGGAGGTCGGCCACTGGGTCCGGGTGGTGCCGTTGATGACGTCCGCGCCGACCGCCAGGTCGTAGGCGTAGCGGACCATGCCGGAGCAGTCCAGGCCCCGGACGTTGCAGTCGTTGGGGGCGCCGTTGGCGGGGTCGCAGAGGCCGTACGTCGGACCGGGCTGCGAGCCGTGGCCGCCGCCCCACGAGTACGGGGTGCCTATCAGCCCGCACGCGGAGCGGACGGCGGCGGTCGCCTGCGGCGCCGCGCCGGTGGAGAGCACCCCGCAGGCGGGTGCCGCCTGAGCGGCTCCGGCCCCGGCGAAGAACACGCCGACCGACACCAGCACCGACAGCAGAGCCGCCCACCGCAGGGGGGCGACCAGCCACCGCGACAGAAGGTTTACGCGCGTAGTCATGGTCGCGAATCTTTCCGGAGGCGCTGACTCCGGGTCAATGGTTCGGCGGCACACGGATCCTGGGGTTCCGGTAGTTGCCGGTTCGCTGGTCACGGGCGCGGAAACCGGCAACTGCGCGGCAGGCGGCGAGGGCGTTGCCGGGTGATCCGCCAAGGGCCGGGGCCCGTCGCGCCCGCGGAAGTCGCGGGGGAAATACGACAGAGGATGTCGGGTTCTGCGGAGACAGTGGGGTCACCGGCCGGCGCCGTGACGTCGCCGGCCGGGACGACCCACGGAAAGACGCACGGAACTCGCACGGAAGAAGGACCCCCATGCGCGAAACACCCGACGAGCTGCGCCGGCTCCAGGCCCTCCTCGACACCTCGCTCTCCCGCTCCACGGCGCACCTGCGGTCGATCATCAACAGCGAGCGCACCCTCACCGCCGGGCAGCTCACCGGCGTGCTCACCGGCATGTGCACGCTCGCGCTGTCCACCGTGACGGCCAAGGGCGAGCCCCGGATCAGCGGCGTGGACGGGCACTTCCTGCACGGCATGTGGCACTTCGGCACCGCCCGGGGCGCCGCCAAGGCGCGGCACCTCGCCGCCCGGCCCGCCGCCAGCGCCGCGCACCTGCGCGGGGAGGACCTGGGCGTGTTCACCCACGGCACCGTGGAGGTCCTCAACCCCCACGACGGCGAGCCGGCCGCGGACTGGCCGGACCTGCTCGCGTACTTCCGGGACTTCTACGGCGCCGACGCCTTCGACTGGGACAACGACGTGGTCTACTACCGGCTGCGCCCGCACTGGATGGCCGCGTTCGCCCCCGACCTCGCCAAGCTCGGCGAGGTCGGCGAGGTCGCCGAGGCTGGCGAGCTCGCCGGGAAGGCGGACGAGGCGTGACCCCGCGCGCGGAGGGCGCGTCCGTCCCGGCCCCGCCCGTCCCGGCCCCGCCCGTCCCGGCCCCGTCCGTGGACGGCCCGGTGCGTCGGGACACCATCGACGTCGTGGGCGCCCGTACCAACAACCTGCGCGACGTCTCCGTCAGCATCCCCAAGGGCCGGCTCGTCGCCTTCACCGGCGTCAGCGGCAGCGGCAAGACCTCGCTCGCCGTCGACACCCTGCACAGCGAGGCCCAACTGCGGTACCTGGAAGGCCTTTCGCCGTTCGTCCGCCAGTACATCACCCAGCGCAACCGCCCCAAGGTCGACCGGATCCTCGGTCTCGGCGCCACGCTCGCGGTCGACCAGCGCCGCCTCAACCGCAACCCCCGCTCCACCGTCGCCACCATCACCGGGATCGACGGACACCTCGGCCTGCTCTTCTCACGCCTCCCGGGGCTCGGCCCGGCACCGCACACGGACACGGACTCGGACACCGGCCCGGCTCCGGCCACCGCCGTCGAGCTGCCGACCACCGCCCACTTCGACCGCCACACCCCCGAAGGCGGCTGCCCGGACTGCCACGGCGCCGGCGGACGGCGCCGGGCCCACGAGGACCTCGTCATCACCCGCCCCGACCTCCCCCTCCTCGAAGGCGCCTCGCCCTGGTTCGCCAAGTGGCGCTCCGGCGAGCACGTCTTCGTCCCCGCCCTCGCCGCCCGGCGCGGCGTGGACCTGGCACGGCCCTGGCAGTCGCTGCCCGAGACGTTCCGGCACGCGGTCCTGTACGGCACCGGGGACGAGGCCGTCGAGGCCACCGTCGACATCCCGAACCGCCACGAGACCGCGCGGATGACGTACACCTCCAGCCAACCGCTGCGCGGCGCGCTCGCCGAGGTGGAACGGGTCTTCGGCAACGCGCGGACGGCCGAGGCCAAACAGCGCTACCTGCCGTACCTGCGCGAGGACCCCTGCGGCACCTGCCACGGCAGTGGATTCGCCCCGCTCGCCCGGTCCGTCCGCCTCGGCGGCCTGACGTACCCCGAGCTGCTGGAGGTGGACGTCCGCGAGGTCCGCCGCTGGGCCGGGCACCTCGCCGAGACCCTCGACCCCCGGCAGCGCACCGTCGGCGAGCCCTTGGTGCAGGACCTCGAACGCCGCCTGCGCCTCCTGGACCGGCTCGGCCTGGCCCACCTGCGGCTCTCCCGAGGCGCCGCCACCCTGTCCGGCGGTGAGCTGCAGCGCACCCGGCTCGTCGCCCAGCTCGGAACCGAACTGAGCGACGTCGTCTTCGTCCTGGACGAACCCGGCGCCGGACTGCACCCGGCGGACAAGAAACACCTCCTCGACATCGCCCTGGAGCTGCGTGCCGCCGGCAACACCGTCCTGCTCGTCGAGCACGACCCCGAACTGATCGCCCGCGCCGACTGGATCGTCGACCTCGGCCCCGGCGCGGGCCGCCTCGGCGGCGAGGTCCTGGTCTCCGGCCCGCCCGCCCTGGCGGCCGCCGACCCCGCCTCCGCCACCGGGCGGTACCTGGCCGGCCGGGGGCCGCGGCTGCGCCGCACCCCGCGCCCGGTCGACGACGGCACCGCCCGGGTGGAACTGCACGGCCTGCGCGCCCACACCGCCGCCGCGGAGCTGCTGCGCATCCCCGTCGGGCGGCTCACCTGCCTGACCGGGGTCAGCGGCAGCGGCAAGAGCAGCGTCCTCGGCGCGCTCGCCGGGAGCGTGGCGGCCGCCCTCAGAGGCACCGCCGCCGACACCGTGCGCGCGGTGACCGGACACGACGGCTTCGGCTGGGTCGCCGTGGTCGACCAGGAACCCCTCGGGCGCACACCGCGGTCCAACCCGGCCACCTACAGCAAGGCCTTCGACATCATCCGCAGGCTCTTCGCCGCCACCGACACGGCCCGCGCGCGCGGCGTCGACGCCTCCTGGTTCAGCTTCAACACCGCCGGCGGGCGCTGCGAGATCTGCGCCGGGCACGGCCGCAGGCTCGTCGACATGCACTTCCTCCCGGACATGTGGGTGGTCTGCGACACCTGCGACGGCCGGCGCTACGGGCCCGGGGTCCTGGACATCACCTACCGGGGGCTCTCCGTCGACCAGGTGCTGGAGCTGACCGTCGCCGAGGCCGGGGAGGTCTTCACCGAGCCCCGGCAGCTCGCGGAGATCCTCTCCGCGCTCGACCGGGTCGGGCTCGGGTACCTCCGGCTCGGCCAGAGCGCCACCGAACTGTCCGGCGGCGAGGCCCAGCGCCTCAAACTCGCCGCCGCGATCCAGCGCGGGGCGGCGAGCCGCCGGGCCGGCCTGGTCGTCCTCGACGAACCCGTCTCGGGCCTGCACCCGTCCGACGTCCAGCGGGTCGTGGACGCGCTCGACCTGCTGCTCGACTCCGGCAACACCGTCGTCGTGGCCGAACACGACATCCCCGTCGCCGCCTCCGCGGACTGGGTGATCGACCTCGGGCCGGGAGCCGGCCCGGACGGCGGCGCGGTGGTCGCCCAGGGCACCCCCGACACCGTCGCCGGTGCGGACACGGCCACCGCCGGATACCTCCGCCGGTACGCGGCGGGCCTGCCCCTGCTGGACGCCGCGGACGGCGCCGAGCGCTGACGGGCGGCACCCGCGCTCGGCCCGCCCGGGGCCGGGGCGGCTCGCGGCGCCGTCCGCGGAACCGGGGCGGGTCCACGGCTCTCCCCCCAGGGGGCGGGCGGGCTCGCGGTGTCGCGCCGGGACCGGGGCGGGTCAACGGCGCCGGGCCCGGCGAGAATGGTGCCGGCGCCGCCGTGGGACCACCGGGCGCCCGACGACGGCGGACGAGCGGAGGGGGTGACGTGCGGGCGAGCCGGGCCATCGCGCTGCTGCTGCTCCTCCAGTCCCGGCGGGAGATGACCGCCGCGGAACTCGCGGTCGAGCTGGAGGTCTCCGAGCGCACCGTGCAGCGGGACGTCGCTGCCCTCGTCGAGGCCGGGGTGCCGGTGTACGCCGAACGCGGCCGGGGCGGCGGCTACCGCCTGGTCGACGGCTACCGCACCCGCCTCACCGGCCTCGAACGCGCGGAGGCGGAAGTCCTGCACCTGGCCGGCCTCCCGGGCCCGCTGCGCGACATGGGCCTGGCCGGGCGGGCCCTGGCCGCCCGGCTGAAGGTCGCCGCCGCGCTCGGCGACGCCCCCGCGGCCGCCGTCCAGCGGTTCCACCTCGACGCACCGGCCTGGTTCCGCGAGGCCGGGACGCCCGCGCTGCTCGCCGAGGTGTCGCGCGCGGTGTGGGAGGACCGCGTGCTCCACGCCCGCTACGCGGCGCGCGGCGGCACCCGGGACCGGCGGCTGGAGCCGTACGGTCTGGTCCTGAAGGCCGGGCAGTGGTACGCCGTGGCGCGCGGGCCCTCCGGCCGGTTCGGCTCGTACCGCGTGGACCGCTTCGAGACCGCCGAGGCCGGCGAGGAACGGTTCGAACGCGACCCGGAGTTCGACCTCGCCGAGCACTGGGCCGCGGCGGCACGGGAGTTCACCCGCGCCATGCTGCGCGAACGGGCCCTGGTGCGCCTGAGCCCGTTCGCCGTGGAGAACCTCGCCGCCCTGCTGGAACCGACCGCCGCCGCCGACGCCCTCGCCACCGCGGGCCCGCCGGACGCCGACGGCTGGGTCACCGTGACCCTGCCGGTCGAGAGCTGGGACATCGGCTGCTTGGAACTCCTCCGCCTCGGCCCGGAGGCCGAGGTCCTCCAGCCACCCGAATTCCGCGCCCGCCTCGCCGAGGCCACCCGCCGCGCCGCCGCCCTCTACACCTGACCGGCCGCCCCCCGGGGAAGCGCCCGGCCGGCCGTGGCCGACCGTGACCGCGGCCGACGGGCGTCCGTTCAGCCGTCGTTCTTGATGATCTTCATGGTCAGGTGCGAGTCGACCCGGGCGACGGCCGGCAGCCCCATGAGCCGGGCCGTGAGGAAGCCCTCGTAGGTGGCGTGGTCGGCGACCGCGACGCGAATGAAGTAGTCGGGGCGGCCGAAGAGCCGACGGAACTCGACCACCTCCTCGTAGGAGGCCACCGTCGACTCGAACTCCTCCACCGTCTGCAGGTCGTTGACGCCGATCTCGACCGCGACCACCACCTCGAACCCCCGGCCGGCGGCCGCCGGGTCGATCCGGGCGCGGTATCCGGCGATGACCCCGGCCTCTTCCAACCGCTTGACCCGGCGAAGGCAGGGCGGCGGCGTGAGGCCGACCCGTCTGGCCAGTTCGACGTTGGTCAGCCGACCGTCCTGGCGCAGGTGGAACAAAATTTCACGATCGATGGAATCCAGCATTTCTTTATTACTCACAGTGCGACTCCAGGGCAATAATTGGAAACCATATTACCGGGAATCCGGCCTAGAATTGCCCCATGAATTCCGCCCCCGGCGGGACGCTCGCCCGTCCCGTTCCGCCCCCCGCGCTTGCCGCCGAAACGAACCCCGCCGAAACGAACGCCGCCGAAACGAACCCCGCCGCGCCGACCGCCCGGAACGACCTGGCAGCCGCGCTCCGGGACTCCGGCTCCGTCGGCCTGGGCCTGTTCCCGCTCGGCATCGCGTTCGGCGTGCTCGTCGTCCACGCGGGACTGAGCTGGTGGTGGGCCACCGCCTTCACCGCGCTGGTCTACGCCGGGTCGCTGGAGTTCCTGCTGATCGGGCTCGTCGTCGCGGTCGCCCCGCTCGCGCAGATCGCCCTGACGGCGTTCCTGGTGAATTTCCGGCACGTCTTCTACGCCCTGTCCTTCCCGCTGCACCGGGTCCGCGGCCGGTTCGGCCGGGCGTACAGCACCTTCGCCATGACGGACGAGGCCTACGCCCTGACCACCGGGCGGCAGGCGCGCTCCTGGAGCGGGCGGCGCATCATCTGGCTCCAGGTGCTCTGCCAGCTCTACTGGGTCGGCGGCGCCACCGCCGGCGCGCTGTTCGGGGCGCTGGTGCCCGCCCGGCTGGTCGGCCTGGACTTCGCGCTCACCGCGCTGTTCGTCGTGCTCGCCGTGGATGCCTACCGGGCCCGGCGCGACGTCCCCACCCCCGCGCTGGCCCTGGTCTGCGCACTCGCCGCGCGCTTCCTGTTCCCCGGCCAGATGCTGCTCGCCGCCACCGCGCTGTTCACCGCCGGGCTGCTGGCCCGGCGCGCCCTCACCCGGCCCCGCACCCCCGCCCCGAAGGAGCCGACCGGTGCCTGACGCGCCCTACCTGCTCGCCGCCATCGGCGTGTCGGCCGCCGTCACCTGGGGCCTGCGCGCGCTGCCCTTCGCCGCCCTCGCCCCGCTGCGGGCCAGCGCCGTGCTGCGCGACCTGAGCGAGCGGATGCCGGTCGGCGTGATGGTGATCCTCACCGTCTACGCCCTGCGCGACCTCCCCCTCGCCAGCCCGCTGCGGGCCGCCCCCACCGTCCTCGCCCTGGCCGCCACTCTCGGTCTGCACCTGTGGCGGCGCAACGCCGTCCTGAGCATCCTGGGCGGCACCGCCGTCCACGTCGCCCTCGCCAGCACGGTCTTCGCCCACCCCTGAGCACGGCCGCACCGCGGCCGCACCCGCCGTAGGCGCAGGTGTGACTGGCAGTCGTAGTTGGCGGGTGGGATTGCGGTTCGTGCAGATGGTTGCGCGAGCTGGAAGCGGTAGTTGGCGGTTTCTGGAACCGATAGTTGGCGGCCTTCGCAGCCAGCGACTACGGAGGGTGAGGCGATCATTCAGGCGGTTGCTGCGTCGATCCTCTGGGCCAGTTGCCGGCTGTAGTCGTCGAGGATCTTCCGTAGGGTCTTCCAGAAGTGGTTCCCCGCGGGGTTGTGGATGTGATCCAGGACCGCGTGTTGGGACCGTCCTGGGATGATCATCGGCGGATTCTTGGTCAACGGGGGTTCGAAGCAGGGGGCGAGGTCCCATTCGCTGCCTGTGGTGGCGGTCCAGATGTGGGCGGATGCCCCGAGATGGACCTCGCCGCCAGGTTCAGTCGAGTGGTCCTCGTCGATGGGTGGCAACCGGTCCAGAATGGTCTGCCATTCGTCGGGCTGGAGGTGCCAGAGCGTGAGGCTGAGCCTGCGGTGGTGGTAGTCGACAGGCTCGGGAGCGTCGACGATGTGCCGGGCGAGGACTTCGAATGCCTCGGCGAGAGCCCGCTGGTGGTCTTGCCGCCGCGGGTAGTGCCGAGAGGTGGTGGACAGCCTGGTGTCGGGCGTGTAGACCCAGGAAGCGGGGATGCCCAGGAACCTGGCGGCCTCGGGCAGTGAATCGTCGGTCGCGGCCCGGACGAGCTGAACGGCTGCCGTGCGGCGGAATCTTTCATTGACCGAGTCCTGCCATGACTCCGGGGCGCCGTGGTCGAACAGGATACGCATCCAACTTCCGGGCAGGCGTTGAGGGATGTGTTCGGGCAGGTAGCCGCGTTGACCGCCCGGGAACGGAGAGTCGGCGAAGGGTCTGAGCAGCCGCTTCCTGGCAGGCTTGGGGATGTGGTCGGCGGCAGCGTGCTCGATGTCGAGTCGGGTCTTGGGCGTGCACTGCTCTCTCAGACGGGTCCAGGTCTGTCCCCAGCGGCTGTCACCCTGCGGCATGGCGACTGGGAGGAGGTGATCCAGGGCCTGCCGGAAGATGGCGCGTGGTTGATCCAGAAGGGCGTCGGCCATGGCGAGCATGGCCGCAGTGGACTCAGCATCGGGTGGCGGAGCGTCCCAGCGTGCCATGGGCATGAATTCGCAGCGCTCCAGCTGGACGTTCAGGCCCGGTGGCACGTCGATGGGGGCCTGGAAGGAGTGTGGCCAGCTTCCCGCGATGATCGCGGCCATGACCTGCAGATCGCTGATCACGGCGGCAGCTGGCTCGGCTTCCTGTGCCATGACGTTGAGGATTTTTGTTTGGAGCGAGGCGGCTTCGCAGGTGAGAGGGCGGGCAGTGACGGTGTCCAGGCGCTCACCGCAAGGCTGGGTGTTCTTCTCAGCGAGGACACCACTGCGGCACTGGGCCGGGTGCAGGCCCGACTTCCCGGCTGCTGGCAGTAGCAGGCGCCTGTTGGTCCACCCGTGTGTGCTGAAAGGCGGGTTGTCACAAGCAGGGCAGAAGTGCTCGAGCAGGACATCGTGTTCCAGACAGGCGAAGACCGTCGCGAGGCGCCAGTGGAGCTTCCATGCCCCGCCGTGGCGGTTGTGGATGTCGCTGCCGTCGCCGGCCAGACACTTCGGGCAATAGCGGCTTGAGGCCAGTAACAGCCAGGGTTGGATGACCGTCCTGGAATGTTGGTTGCCGCCGGGCCGCGTGAGCGAGTCGGTGACGGCAGGATCACGGCCGACGAACTGCCGAAGCGTCAGTGCCTGGGCTTCCTCGGGAGCCAGCCGTGTCAGGTGGGTGAAGGTCTCCAGCGGCTCCGGTTGCAGCATCAGCAGGTGCCTCACCGGCGCTGTGCTCGACGGGTTCGCGCCATCAGTCAGGCCGGCCAGACGCATGAGTCGGCCCGGGGCCTGGTCGAGGCGGTGAGACAGTCGCAGGATGAAGCCGGGCAAGCTCTCATCGGGCAGCGGAACAAGACTGCGTGGAAGCGCCTGCGGCCTGTCTGACATCAGGTCGTCGCTCCGGCGGCGCGGGGACCGCCGTCGTCGAAGACGGTGTTGCGCGCCCGCTTGCGGGCTGCGGGTCGGCGGTTCGTCGCTGGGGCGGCCGTGACGGTGTCGATCACGGGGATCTCGCCAGCGTCCGGATCCCGGCCAGGGTCGTCGAGGCTGAGGACGATCTCGTCCAGCAGCTCCTCGTCCAGGACTTCGCGTTTGCTGTTCGATGGCTTCGTGGGCGCCGTCCTCGATGAGGCGGGCCAGCAGGCCGACGACGCCGCCGGTGCGGCGCATCAGGTATTCGGGCATGGTGCCCTCCGTGAGCATCCCGGGCTTCGCGTCGAACAGCCGCAGACCGTCTTCGATGCCGGCGAGGTGGTCCTGGAAGGCCTGGATCTGCTTGGGCGTGGTGTAGCGGAAGCGGTCGAGGTCGACCAGGTCGAAGCGCCGCTCGGTCTGGGTGGGCTCCAGGCCGAAGGTGCGGGCTCGTTCGGAGGGTGGCATCACCCACTGCCGGTGGCGGGCGTCCCATGTCGCCTCCCGCAGCAGACCAGAGCCAGGAATGTCGACGCCGACCAGAACCAGGGTGACGTTGATGCTCATGAACGCCCGGATGAGGTCGAGGACGTCCTGGTCGTCCGCGCGGTGCATCCGCAGACGGGTGATGTCGTCCAGGATCAGCGCCTGCACTCCGTGGTCCTTCACCGACTGGGCGACC
This sequence comes from Kitasatospora sp. NPDC058063, assembly GCF_042885395.1. NCBI lineage: Bacteria > Bacillati > Actinomycetota > Actinomycetes > Kitasatosporales > Streptomycetaceae > Kitasatospora > Kitasatospora sp. NPDC058063. Next base: position 233,908 of record NZ_JBHVSD010000010.1, on the reverse strand, counting down.
TGCCGGACCAGCTCGGGCAGTGTCAGACCCTTCGTGGGGGCGCCGAAGAAGTCCAGGACCGCCTGGCAGGTGCTCTTCGGCTTCGCCGTCACCGGGGTCTGGACGTATGCGACGGGGGCATGTAGGTCCCGGGTCCCGGAGAGGGAACGCGGGTTGACGTGGGCGTGCAGGTCGAGCCACTGATCCTCGAAAGCGGCGGCGACCTCGCACGTGGTCTCGGTCTTGCCGTGGTAGCCCAGGCCGTTGACCATCACCCCAGAAAGCGTGGAGGAGTTCCGCTTCCACGCGTTGTTGCTGATCCTGCGATTCACCAGGCGCGACACCTTGAGTGACATCGGTGTCTCCTGCAGGGGCAGGTTCACGTGGGTCGCGGTGCGGTGCATGTTGTGAAGCGCCCGGTCCCGCGGGCTCATCGTCCGCCACTGGTCGATCGTGATCACTGGTGCCGGCACGAACCTGTCCCGCGTGGTGCGGAATTGCTGCCAGCCCTCGAAGGTATCCCTGCGGAGCGGCTTGTTCTCCAGCAGCTCGGCCAGAACCTCGGCCGAGCTGGGACCATCCCTCATGCGTTCTCCCTGGTCGCATCGGTGTCGCTGTCGTCGTCCGGCAGCAGGAACAGGTTCCGTCGCCGCAGGGCATCGCCGAGGCGGGGCGGCGGTGTCGGCCGACTCGTGACCGCGGCCTCGCGCCGGCGGCGCCTATCGGCGTCCACTGCCGCTTGGACGCCTGCAGCCTGGCGCGGCCAGGGGACCACCTTGGCGTCCGAGGCCTCGCTTGTGGCGGGCGTCGGCGGGCGGGGCCGGTCGGCGGTGGCCTGTGCGGCTTGGGTGGCCCGGCGCGAGCGCGCGGTCTTCTCCCGCTTGGTCATCTGCGAGGGCCAATCAGCCACCGGGATCACCGAGCCGAGGATCTCCAGCAGCACCGGCAGCAGCTCGGCGTCCGTGAGCGGCTTCAGCCCGCGGCGGCGGACCTCGCCGAGCAGGGCCTGGGCGTTGACGTCGGAGAACGCCGGGACCTCGCCCTCGCGCGGCAGCCCGGTCCAGCGCAGGTGGTGCCAGACCTCGGGGTCGTCGGGGTCCTGGAGGAACACCGTCCTTCGGTCCCTTCGGTCACTGCGGACCACCCATCGGCCCTGGTGCCGGCCGCCCCGGACCGACAGCCCGCGGAAGCGGTCCTCCTCCAGCGCCGGGTGGTGGTAGTAGAGGCCGAGGATCTTCACTCCCCGGCCCGGGTGGATCTTGACGTGGTGGGTCCGCAGCAGCTTGTAATAGAGCTGCTGCGCGGGGATCTCCAGGTCCAGGCCGCCCTGCGCGGTGGCGGTGGCGAACAGGGAGTTCGGGCTGTGTTTCTCGCCCGGGGCCCAGGCCGGCGCGTACTCGCCCAGCTCACGTCTCTGCCAGACCCGCACGACCCAGGTCGCGATCAGGTGCTCCATCTGTTCGATCGTCAGTACCGCGTCCGCTTCCGGGTCGGCGCCGCGGTCGGCGACGTCGGTGCCGGTGAAGCCGAGCAGGTGCTCCAGCAGCAGCGTCTTGACGGAGGAGAACGCCCTCTCGACGGCGAACTTGTCGTGCGCCCGCAGTGTGCGGGCGGGCAGGATCGTGCAGCCGATCGCCCGCTCGGCGGCGACGATCTCGTGGTTCTTGTAGGGACCGCCGTGGTCGGTGGTGACCGTCTCCGGCGCGAAGAACGGCAGGGCCGCGACCTTGTGGCCGGCGAACTCGGCGACCAGGGTGGCCGGGGCACCGGGGTAGGGCCACTCCATGTCCTCGCCCCAGCCATCGCGCATCGGCAACGGCATCGTCACGTCCCGCAGCAGCATCGCGATGTCCACCGCCGTGTCCGACACCAGCGTGAGGCGGAACGCTACGATCGAGTGCGTGTATAGGTCCAGCGCCAGCGACAGCACTACCGACACCGGCTCGCCGAAGACGTGCTCGCGCACCTTCACCGGCAACGGCGTCGAGTCCAACGCGACGACCTGGCCCGGCCGGTGGACCACTACCCGCTGCCCGGCCTCGGCGATCTCGGCGGTGCGGACGTAGCGCTGGCGGGAGCCGTCCGGTCCGAACCACTCACGCCAGACCACTGCCAGCGTCTTGCGCCCAGGAACATCTTCGGCTGGGAAGTCGGGGAACGTCTCGTTGATGTACTGACACATCAGGCGATGCCGGGACATCATGCTCATCCGCGACCGGCGCAGGAACTCCTCCCTCACCGCGAAAACCGCCTCCCGGACCTCCGTCGTCACCGTCGGATGCCCCGTACGCCGACGCGTCCACCGTCCGTCGGCGCAGGCCAGGAGTAGATCCGCCTCCAGAACGTGCGGGCCCAGGCGTTCCAGCGACCGGCGGCTCATGTGCTCCAGCCCCAGCCGCCTTGCCTCCCCAGGCGGCATCGCCTTGATCTCCCGGACCTTGGCCTCTCGCCGCTCGCGCAGTGTGGTTGACGCCGGGTCGAACCCGGGCCGCGGCTCGTGCGCCAGGGCCCGGTGAGGGCTGCCGCCACGGTAGCCGGTCTGGGTCTCCAGCACGTGCTCCGCCCGGATCCGGGCCCGCTCCAATTGGTCCGCAGACAGGTCGGACAGCACCGTCGGCTGCCGCGAGACGCCCGGCGCCCCAGCACCCGTAGCCGCGCGCAGGTCGGGATGGTTGATTAGCCAGCGCAGTGACCGCCGCTCGCGGGTGCCATCCGGTCCAGTCAGAACGACCCGCCCCAGGTGCGGCTCGACCTCCTCGACCGTCCAGTCGACTCCGCTGAGCCGAAGTCCCACCCCGGGCGTGACTACGACGGCGCTCCGGCTCACGACTGCCCCTGCGCGGCCGGCTGCCCGAACCACACGGGCGAGTTATCCTGTAACGGCTTGCCGAGGTCCACTCCCAGACGCCGCTGCCAGAGCAGGTGGACTGCCTCGACCCGGGCCAGAGCTGGCCACTTGGTCGAGCCCACCAACTCGCCGAAGGGCCGCGGTCTTTCTGCGGCTACGGCCATCAGCTGCGACTGCAGGCCGAGCGGGTCCGTGCGCGGGCGCCGCCGGGCCGACAGCGCGTCCAGCACCCCCCGGACGTGCGGGCGCCAGCCGCCGACCACGGTGTAGTGCCATCCCGCGGCCGCCGCGACCTCCCGTGTCGCGGCGAACTTCACCGCGTCGTCGTCGCGGACCAGGCCGGCCGGGCGCACATCCAGCAGCCAGCCGCCATCGGGCATCAGCGCCAGAAAGTCCGGGACGTGGGCCGAGCGGCCGCCGACATGTTCGAAGTCCAGGCGGAACGGCTGCGGCAGCACCTCCTGGACCCGCAGGAAGTCCAGCGCTCGCAGCAGGTCCCGCTCCTCCAGTGACTCGAAACCGTGCTGGCGGCCGGTGGAGACCATGAACTCCAGCCCTGGCCGGTGCTGTTGTTGAGCCCGCCAGGTGAAACGACGAACAGGCTGCGACTCCAGAACCGGTACCGACTCCAGGTCCCGCACCGGCCAGACGACGTGGCCGCCGTCGAACAGCCAAATCGTCGACCACCGCCGTGGCCAGGACTCGTCGAGCACCAGGTCACGACGGAAGACGTCGTCACCCGTGAACGGTGTGATCAGCTCCGCCAGGTCGCACACATCTGAACGGATTCCAGTCCCAGTCCTCGTACTCACGACAGAACGACAGCCTCCGCGCGTGCCGCGCGGAGGCGGAATCTCCGAACGGGATCACCCCTGGAGGCGACAATCACCCGCCGGAGTGGCGGTTCGTTCAGGCCTCGTTGACCATGACCGTGATCCGGCCGCCGTTCAGCGTGATCTGCTTGATCGCGGGCCTGCTGTCCGAAGCGTCGAGCTCGGAGTCGTGATCCAGGGAGGAAGGTACTAGCGAGAGTGGCTACTCGTGAGGCGGTAGGTACCTTCCCGCTCTTCTTCATGCAAAGCCATGTACTGGACGTTGCCAGCGTGGAATGATCGCTGGGTTGGTCTGGGCAAGAGGGTGAGCGATGGTGGACACCGGTGAGCAGTACGAGGCGTCGGCGTCGGCGCTCGGGTACCTCTTTCAGTTCGCGAAAGCTCTGCACATCTGCATCGAGCAGTGGATGAGCGCAGACATGGACTGGAGTGTTGCGGTCGAAGCGGCTGATGACATCGAGATCCATCAGGGCTCCGATAGGCGCCTCATTCAGCTGAAGCAGCGCGCCGAAGGCGTTCGAATGACCGACCTGTCCGAGGACCTCTGGAAGACGTTGAGGATCTGGGCGGAGGCTGCCAAGGCTGGCCGGATTACGCTCGCCGAGACGAAGCTTTTCCTGTTGACGACGGCTGAGCTCCCCGAAGGTAGCGCAGCCTTCTTCCTTCAGCCTCGAAGCAGTCAGCACCGCGATGAAGACCGAGCTTTGCTACTGCTTCGCGAGGCCAGAAAGGCTTCGAAAGCAACGAAGGGTTCTCTTCCGAAGTGCTTCGAGGCCTTCGACAGCCTGGAGCCCGGAGATAGACCACTTCAGCGGCGTCTGATTTCCCGTATCGAGGTTCTCGGTGGTACGCAGGACATCGCCGAAGTTCGGACGGCATTGAAGGGGCTTGCGGCCTTTTCTGTCGGCCACGATGCGGCGAATTCCTTCCTTGCCAGGCTAGAAGGCTGGTTTTACGATCGCGTGATCGAGCAAATGCAGACGCCAGGGGGTAACCCCGTCACCGGCATTCAGTTCGATGAAGTACTCTCCGACCTGCAGCGTCAGTTCCGCTATGACAACCTGCCGATCGACCATGACATCTACGACATGATTTCCGACACTTCCCAGGCGGCCGACAAGAGCTTTGTCCGTCAGCTCGGACTAATCGGGGTCGGATCTGAGCGAGTCGGTCTCGCGGTGCGGGATTACGTTCGTGCCTTCACTCAGCGCTCCCGCTGGTCCACTGAGAATCTGCTGCGTGCCGGCGAGCTCGGAAAATATGAGCGAAAGCTTGTTGAGGAGTGGCAGTCCCGCTTCGCCGAGATGGCGGAAGAACTCGGCCCTGAGGCTACCGAGGAAGAGAAGAAGAAAGAGGCCAGACTGATTTACCGCTGGGTCGACCGGGAGGCTCGCTTCCCGATCCGCACAGGTTGTGACGAAGTCTTCGTAACCAAAGGTTCGTACCAAATGCTCGCCGACGAGCTTAGAGTCGGGTGGCATCCGGACTTCTCTGCACGCCTTATCGCGCTCCTTGAGCCGGCCCAGGCCCGCTGATGGAGCTGAGCCGCGAGGAACGTGCCTTGTACAACCCTGCCTTCACCGCGGTCCTGTGCACTCGCGCTGTCCATGGCTACGACAAGGAGTACGCCGCCGCATGCCCGCTTCCCGTAGCTGTCACCGCCACCGTCATGGCTCTGCAGCCCGCCATACGGGCAGCACTGCCAGCAACGACAGGAACCGGGCTAATGGGGTGGCTCGAAGCAAACGAACACGTGCGCATCGAAATGTCCCGTAATGCCACGGTCCTCGCCACCGTGGTCAGGCCGGGACTTCTGTTCGCGCTGCAGTCCCGCGTTATGCGCTGCACCGACGCTGGCCTCATCCCTGTGCCCCGCGCATTGGCCAAGACCATCAGTGGGGGCACGCCGCAGACCAGAGCCATCCAACAGACCGCCTTCATGCTCGGACGCTGGCTCCCAAGTACTGGCAGTCTCGGTACCGTCCTAACCCTCCTGGGAGTTCAGCCGTGACCTTTCAGATCCAAGCGGTCACCATCTATGGCAAGCAGCCCGGCCAGGTGCATATAGTGCCCTTCAAGCCTGGCGGACTCAACATCGTCACCGGCGACTCCCGTCGTGGGAAGAGTGCTTTGTTGACGATCATCGACTACTGCCTCGCCAGCTCTGACTATCCAGTGAAGTCTGGGAAGGTCCGCGAATACGTCAGCACTTTCGCGATCACTCTTGTCAAGCCCGGTGAGCAGATCTTTGTCGCCCGGAGTGCCCCGGAAGCCAAGAAGAGTGTTAGCACCGTCCTCTGTATCCTGTCGCAGGCGCCCGGATCCCCACCACCACCCCTGGAAGATCTTCGCTTTGTCACGCCGAGAGAATCTGCCAAGGACCTGCTGAGCGACTTCTGCGGCATCGACCGCAACATCCGAGTCCCTGCCGTTGGTCGCGCAACACTAATCGCGCCTTCCGTCCGACACTCCTTGTTCTTCTGCTTTCAGGCTCAAAACGAGATTGCCAACGAAGACGTACTCTTCCACTCGCAGGGCGAAGAATGGAGGCCGAACACTATCCGGGGCGTCATTCCCTACTTCCTTGGCGCAACAGACCGTGAGCAGGCGCTCCTCCGCAGCCGACTACGCCTCGCTCGCCGGGACCTTTCCGACCACGAAGCCAAGTTGGCTGCCGCGAGCAACTTTGCCCCTGCTGCCGGCCAGGCCCAGGCCCTGCTTGCAGAGGCCATCGAAGCTCATCTCCTGCCCCTTGCTTCCGGGCGCGAGACGACCGCTGAAGGCGTCCTTCACCTCCTGCGTGAGGCGCTCGTCCAGGGAGGTCCGCAGCCAGGTCCGGACAGGACCGACGACCCACTCACAGAGCTACGCACCCATCGTGTTGAGCTGCGCGGTCGGGCAAGCAGAGCTCGGGCCCGGATCGCCGATCTTAAGGCCGCCTTGGCGGAGAACGGCGACTTCACTGACCAAGCCAACGAGCAGCACGCTCGACTGGCCACCCTGGGCCTGCTGAAGCACGATCCAGAGGCTTCCAATGTTGCGCAGTGCCCGGTCTGTGACAGCCCGGTCGGATCCGCCCATGCCACCGCCATGGCCTTGACCGCTGACCTGCTTCACCTCCAGAGCGACCTACATGCCATCGGCAGAGACACGCCGGCCATCGAGCGGATGATCAGCCAAGAAGAGGGTCGGCTGCAGGAACTCCACTCGGCACTCGCTCGCAATCAGGAACAGATCAACGAGGTCATCGCAGGGGCACGGGCCCTAGACCAAGAGCCAGACGACATTCGGCGCGCTGCCATCGTTCAGGGCCGGATCAGCCTCTACCTAGACACGGTAGCCCAACTTGTCGTCGGCCCTAGGATGGAGGATCGAACTGAAGAGCTCCGCATGCGGATTGCCGAGTTGGAGATGCTTCTCAGTGAAGATGTCCAAGGCGACCGCCTAACCAGCTTCCTGTCACTGATCAACCAGGAGATTAGGAAGAAGGCGCAGGAACTCTCCCTGGAACATTCCAGTTCGCTCATTCGCCTCGATGTGAATCGCCTCACGGTGGTGGCTGACACCGTAGAGGGCCCGGTGCCGCTGAAAGAGATGGGCAGCGGAGACAACCATCTCGGGTACCATGTTGCCACCCTTCTAAGTCTGCATGAGTGGTTCGCCGAGAACAACAATCCTGTGCCTGGCGTGCTTATTCTCGATCAACCATCGCAGGTCTACTTCCCGCCCGATCACGTGGGCGAAGAGGTGCTGGAGAGCGACGATCGGGTCCTTCTCCTGAACATTTTTAAGGCCATTCACCGAACGCTCCGCAGGCTTGATGGGAAGCTACAAGTCATCGTCATGGAGCACGCAGACCTTGAAGACCCAGCCTTCAGTGACCACGTCGTACATCGGTGGCGCCGGAGCGATGGACAGGCACTTGTACCCGCCGCGTGGATCCCACCCGAGGCTGATTGACGGCTTGTGTAGTAGGCAGTCAGCCCTCATCCACGTGATCTTGCGGAACGTCCCTGAAGCAGCACCGTCGGATGGCGAGAGGCGGGGGCTGGTCCAGGGCCGCTTCGAAGGCCCGGTGATCAGGTCCGCAGGCCAGAGCGGTCTGGAGGGCCGGGGTCAGCCCGTCGCGTACGCATCGAGGCTCCAGTTGACCGAGTTCTTGCCAAGCCAGGTTGAGCCGCTGGAGGTCCGATGTGCTGGCAATCTGTCACTGTCTGCCGCGTCAAGTCACCCGCTCTGAAGAATGTCGCGGGCCTCTCGCTGGGGGAGTGGCTGCGGGCGCTACCCGATCTGTGTCGGCGGCGCGGTGTGCGTCACCCGTTCGTGACGGTGCTGCCGGTTGCCGCTTGGCGGTAGTTGCCGGCGCGCTCGTATGCGGCGGTCGGCCAGTGGCATGCGAATGCTCCGCAGCCCGCCTTGGCCCGGGCCGGGCGCTCGCGTGGCAGGCACGCTGGGCGGCGCGGCGCGCCGATCGCCGCCACGATCACACGGATCGTCAGCCTGATGCAGGGGCGCGCCTACCGTGCCAGCAGCCGCGAGGGCCAACCCTCACGGGCGATTCCCCTCGGCTGCCCCGGGATCCTGTGGGTAGACTAGTTGCGGGCCGCGCACGTTGGGTGTGGCGATTCGCAATCGCGGCGGCTCACGAGGGGGAGGTCAGGGTTCAAGACCCTGGAAGTGCCATGCACTGACTCGTCTAACTGGTAGGACACCCCCAACCTCGTCCACTTCCTACGAGCGGTCCCACCCGTTGGATGTGGGACTCGTCAGGTGAGCGGCGTTCAATTGCATGGCCGACGCCGCCTTCAGCTCCGTGATTATGTCGCCTTGCCGAACGCTAAGGTCCCTGATGATCTCGGGGGCCGACCAATCCACCCGGTCCGAGTTCTCGGCTACTGCCGCCTGGTACCAGTTGCCCAGAAACTCGAGGGTCATGTCGACGAGCGCGCGAGCCCCGTGCACGTCCAGCGCATCTGCTGCCGTCTCGAACACGCCGTTATGCAAGGCGAGATTGCGGGTGACGTACAGCCAGTCGAGCATCCACTCGAACCTCGCTGCGGTCTGCTGAAGCCATCGCGCGCACGCGCCGGGGTCTGACAACAGGCCCTTCCACCTGTTGACCTCGGGCGCCACCGCGCTGCCAAGTCCTGTGCACAGGGCTTGTGTGGCCAGACGAGCCTTTGCTAGCTGTTCCGAGGTGGTTGGTGCGGAGGCGAGAACGTCGACCCAGCGGTTCAGGTCCGCCAGCCATCCTCGGCCGTCCACTACAGCCCAGGCGTCGAGCGCGTCCAGAGGCTCCTGGTAAGTGGTCCGGGCGGCCTCCACGTCTCGTTGACGCAGCAACAGCTCCTGGCGGGCGTCGTCCATGTGGTCCAGTACTGCCGTAGGCAGCGCAACCGCCTTGGCGTCGGCCTGGCGGGCCCTTCTTTGCAGAGCTGCGAGCCTGCGAGAAGCATCGGAATGGCTACGCCGGGAGGCAGTGACCGCACCTGCCGCGCAGGTCCGCAGTAGCTGGTGAACGGCGACCACCTGTTGTCGCAGCGCCTGCAGACTCAGAGCGCGGGCCAGGTCAGCGTGACTTCCCGGCGCGGTGGGCGAGTGCTTGACCCCCAAGGCTTCGATTGCGGCCCAGCACAAGCCAGTGCTAGTGACGGGAGAGCTCGTCGAGCGGGCGATGTGTGCCGTGCGCAGGGACTCCCGGATGGCCCCGGGCCAGTGCCCTGTGAGAGGGCGCACCACATGGTGGTCGGCTCCCCAGGCGGAACGCATCTCAGATCGGTTCGTCGTCTCTGAGTACACGAACGTCTCCGGAGCCAGTCGAAGGTCGGCCAACCGCTGACCCGCGACGTACTGGTCTAGGAGTTCCGTGATGCCGCGTCGGGCTTGGCCTGCGGCGACGCCCCGGTCCGGCGCCGATGCCCGGACCGTCAGCAGCACGCCCGCACCAGAGCGGGACCGTGCCGCCGTGTCGGCGAACTCGCGAAGCCGCTCGGTCCCCAGACCCCAGCCGCTCGGCGATGCCCCCAGACGGAACTGTCGGACCTCCTCGGCGGAACTTGTCAGTTCCGCCAGCTGGGCCAGTTCGTAGGTGCCTTCCACCACCAATGCGGCGCGGAAGTTCTGCGGGTCGGGCAGGAGCGCTGACAGGGCGTCCACGCCTGTGACGGGAGGTTTCCGCAACACCGCCGACAGGTCGATCATCAGGCTGTCGTAGTCACGTCCCCGCCACAGGGACAGCCCTGCCGTCTCCAGGGCAATCCGGTCCAGGACATCCGGGGCGGAGCCCTTGTCCCACACTCGCCGGAACAAGTCCCTGATCGCGTCCCGAATGGTGGGCTGCAGGAGGTCAAGCTTGGCCGCGTGGTCTCTGCACGGCTGCTGCGAGGTCAGCCCGGGTTCGCCGAGTGCCGTGGCGCTGGCGAGTAGGTCACTTGCCGCCTGCAGGCTGGCGTCCGACGGGCTGAGCTTCAGGACCGTGCCAACGGTGTCCTGAGCAGCCATCAACATCTTGAGTGTGAGCTTCGGAGATGGCTGCGGGCCCATCCCCCTCCGTGGGTTCCCTCGCGAGTAGAGCACTGCGTGGGCCTTGGCCACCGCCACCGCGGCACAGTTCGCTGACGAGGCGTGCTGGCTCAAAAATCCGTTGGGCTGGATCGCACGCAAGAACGCTCGCACCAGACGCTGTTGGCCTTCGCTCAGTCCTGCCTCAGCGAAGGATCTGACGAGGTCTGCCTCAACCCCCACCATCGACATGCCGACACCCTAGCCGAACGCACGAATGGCGTGGCTGGGTGCCAGCGCGTCAGGAATTGCGACTACTGTCCGTAGTCGGATCGCAGACTCGCCAACTATGGCTTCCAATCGCCAACTACGGCTTCCAGTCACAGCAGGTGTGCCCCGTCGTGGCGAGCACATTCCCAGAAAACAAGCAAGCATGATTGCTTTTTTCTGTCGACGGTGCCACGCTGCTGCCCGGTGGCGCCCGACCGAGGGCGCGCCCAACTCACCGGCAGGGGAGGCGCCTTGGTGCGCGACGGCACGGTACTGCGGATCGGCAACGCCTCGGGGTTCTACGGGGACCGCTTCGCCGCGATGCGGGAGATGCTCACCGGCGGGCCGCTGGACGTGCTCACCGGGGACTACCTGGCCGAGCTGACGATGCTGATCCTCGCCCGGGACCGGCTGAAGGACCCGTCGCTCGGCTACGCCCGGACCTTCCTGCGCCAGATGGAGGAGTGCCTCGGCCTGGCCCGCGAGCGCGGCGTGAAGATCGTGGTCAACGCGGGCGGCCTCAACCCGGCCCGGCTCGCCGAGGAGCTGCGGGCGCTGGCGGGGCGGCTCGGGGTCGAGACGGCCGTCGGCCATGTCGAGGGCGACGACCTGCTTCCGCGCCGGGCCGAACTCGGCCTGCCGGACGGTCTGCTGGCCGCCAACGCCTACCTCGGCGGGTTCGGCATCGCCGCCTGCCTGGCCGCCGGCGCCGACGTGGTGGTGACCGGCCGGGTGACGGATGCGGCACTGGTCGCCGGCCCCGGGATCGCCCACTTCGGCTGGACCCCGGAGGACCTGGACGCCCTGGCCGGCGCCGTGGTGGCCGGGCACGTCCTGGAGTGCGGGGCCCAGGCGACCGGCGGCAACTACGCCTTCTTCCGCGAGCACGACGTCACCCGGCCCGGCTTCCCGCTCGCCGAACTGCGCGCCGACGGCTCCAGCGTGATCACCAAGCACCCGGGCACCGGCGGCGCCGTCACCACCGGCACCGTCACCGCCCAACTCCTGTACGAGACCGGCGGACCGCGCTACCTCGGCCCGGACGTCACGGCCCGGCTGGACAGCGTGCGGCTCACCGGGGAGGGCCCGGACCGGGTCCGGATCGACGGCGTGCGCGGCGAGGCCCCGCCGCCCACCCTGAAGGCGGGCCTCAACCGGCTCGGCGGCCACCTCAACGAGGTGGTGTTCGTCCTCACCGGCCTGGACATCGAGGCCAAGGCCGACCTGGTGCGGCGGCAGTTCGCCGACGCCCTGCCGCCCGGCGCCCGGCCCGCCGAACTGCGCTGGACCCTGGCCCGCACCGACCACCCGGACGCCCCGACCGAAGAGGGCGCCTCCGCCCTGCTGCGGCTGGCCGCCCGCGACCCGGACCCGGCCAAGGTCGGACGCGAACTCGGCAAGGCGGCCGTCGAGTTGGGTCTCGCCGGGTACCCGGGCTTCCACCTCACCGCCCCGCCCGGACCGGGCGCGCCCTACGGCGTGTTCAGTGCCGCGCACGTCGATGCGAAGGCCGTCGAGCACACCGCCGTGCTGCCGGACGGCCGCCGGATCGCCGTACCGCCGGCGCCCGTCACCACCGGGGCCCAACAGCCCCACCAGACCCGCCCGGTGGAGGCCGAGCTGCCCGAACCGCTGCCGGCCGGCCCCACCCGGCGGGCCCCGCTCGGCCTGGTGGCCGGCGCCCGCAGCGGCGACAAGGGCGGGGACGCCAACCTCGGTGTCTGGGCCCGCTCCGCGGACGGCTGGCGCTGGCTGGCGCACGCCCTCACCGTCGAGCGGCTGCGCGAACTCCTGCCAGAGACCGCCGGGTTGAGCGTCACCCGGCACGTTCTGCCGAACCTGCGCGCGGTCAACTTCACCCTCACCAGTCTGCTCGGCGAGGGCGTCGCCGCCCGGCACCGCTTCGACCCGCAGGCCAAGGCCCTCGGGGAGTGGCTGCGCTCGCGCCACCTCGACATCCCGATCCTGCTCCTGGACAGCCCGGAGGCCCTGCTGTGACCGTCCTGACCACCCGTATCGACCCGGCCGGGCCCGATCACGCCGAGCACCGCGCCGCGATGGTCGCCAAGCTCGCCGAACTCGACGCCGAGCACGCCAAGGCGCTGGCGGGCGGCGGCCCCAGGTACGTGGAGCGCCACCGCAAGCGCGGCAAGCTGCCGGTCCGCGAGCGGATCGAGCTGCTGGTCGACCCGGACTCCCCGTTCCTGGAGCTGTCCCCGCTGGCCGCGTGGGGCAGCGACTACCCGGTGGGCGCGGCCCTGGTCACCGGGATCGGCACGATCGAGGGCGTGGAGTGCGTGATCACCGCCAACGACCCGACGGTGCGCGGCGGCGCCAGCAACCCCTGGACCCTGCGAAAGGCCCTGCGGGCCAACGAGATCGCGCTGAACAACCGCCTCCCGCTGGTCAACCTGGTCGAGTCGGGCGGCGCCGACCTGCCCAGCCAGAAGGAGATCTTCATCCCCGGCGGCGCCCTCTTCCGCGACCTCACCCGGCTGTCCGCCGCCGGAATCCCCACCGTGGCCGTGGTGTTCGGCAACTCGACGGCCGGCGGCGCCTACGTGCCGGGCATGTCCGACCACACCGTGCTGGTCAAGGAGCGCGCCAAGGTGTTCCTCGGCGGCCCGCCGCTGGTGAGGATGGCCACCGGCGAGGAGGCCGACGACGAGTCGCTGGGCGGCGCCGAGATGCACGCCCGCGTCTCCGGCCTGGCCGACCACTTCGCGGTGGACGAGGCGGACGCGCTGCGGATCGCCCGCCGGATCGTCGCCCGACTCGACCACCGCAAGCCCGGCCCCGGCCCGGACCGGCTGGCCGAACCGCCCGCGTACGACGAGGAGGAGCTGCTCGGGATCGTCCCCGGCGACCTCAAGGTGCCCTTCGACCCGCGCGAGGTGATCGCCCGGATCGTCGACGGCTCCGACTTCGACGAGTTCAAGCCGCTCTACGGCACCAGCCTGGCCACCGGCTGGGCCCGCCTCCACGGCTACCCGGTCGGCGTCCTGGCCAACGCCCAGGGCGTGCTGTTCAGCCAGGAGTCCCAGAAGGCCGCCCAGTTCATCCAGCTGGCCAATCAGCGGGACACCCCGCTGCTCTTCCTGCACAACACCACCGGCTACATGGTCGGCAGGGACTACGAGCAGGGCGGCATCATCAAGCACGGCGCGATGATGATCAACGCGGTCGCCAACTCGAAGGTCCCGCACCTGTCGGTCCTGATGGGCGCCTCGTACGGGGCCGGCCACTACGGCATGTGCGGGCGGGCCTTCGAGCCGCGGTTCCTGTTCGCCTGGCCGAGCGCCAAGTCCGCGGTGATGGGCCCGCAGCAGCTCGCCGGCGTGCTGTCGATCGTCGCCCGGCAGTCCGCCGCGGCGAAGGGACAGCCCTACGACGAGGACGCGGACGCGGCGATCCGGGCGATGGTCGAGCAGCAGATCGAGGCCGAGTCGCTGCCGGTGTTCCTCTCCGGCCGGCTCTACGACGACGGCGTGATCGACCCGCGCGACACCCGGACGGTGCTCGGCCTGTGCCTGTCCGCGATCCACAACGCGCCGGTCGAGGGCGCGCGCGGCTATGGCGTCTTCCGACTGTAAAGGACCCCCGAGACGATGATCACCAATCTGCTGGTCGCCAACCGGGGTGAGATCGCCCGCCGGGTCTTCCGCACCTGCCGGGAGCTCGGCATCGCGACCACCGCCGTCCACTCCGACCCGGACGCCGGCGCCCCGCACGTGCGCGAGGCCGACGCGGCCGTCCGGCTGCCCGGCGCCGCGCCCGCCGACACCTACCTGCGGGCCGACCTGATCGTCCGGGCCGCGCTCGCCGCCGGGGCCGACGCCGTCCACCCCGGCTACGGATTCCTGTCCGAGAGCGCGGACTTCGCGCGGGCCGTGCTGGACGCGGGACTGCTCTGGATCGGCCCGCCGCCGGCCGCGATCGCCGCGATGGGCTCCAAGACCGCCGCCAAGGAGCTGATGGCCGCGGCCGGGGTGCCGGTGCTCGGCGCGCTGACCGAGCCCACCGAGGCCGACCTGCCCCTGCTGGTCAAGGCCGCGGCGGGCGGCGGCGGGCGCGGCATGCGGGTCGTCCGGAGCCTGGCGGACCTCCCCGGCGAACTGGCGGCCGCCCGCGCCGAGGCGGCCAAGGCCTTCGGCTCGGACGAGGTGTTCTGCGAGCGCTACCTGCCCGCCGGACGGCACGTCGAGGTCCAGCTGCTGGCCGACGCCCACGGCACCGTCTGGGCGGTCGGCGACCGCGACTGCTCGCTGCAGCGGCGGCACCAGAAGGTGATCGAGGAGGCCCCGGCCCCCGGCCTGCCCGCGGAGGTGCGCGCCGGCCTGCACGCGGCGGCCCGCGACGCGGCCGGGGCGATCGGCTACACGGGCGCCGGCACCGCGGAGTTCCTGCTCACCGGGGACGGCCGGTTCTACTTCCTGGAGATGAACACCCGCCTGCAGGTCGAACACCCGGTCACCGAGGCCGTCACCGGGCTGGACCTGGTGGCGCTGCAGCTCGCCGTCGCCGAGGGAGAGGCGCTGGCGCCCGAGCCCCCGGCCCCCGGCGGCCACGCGATCGAGGCCCGGCTCTACGCCGAGGACCCGGCCAAGGACTGGCAGCCCGCCACCGGGACCCTGCACCGGCTCGAACTCACGCTCCCGTACCAGGAGTTCACCGGAGCAGGAGCAGGAGCAGGAGCAGGAGCAGGGGCAGGAGCAGGACCAGGTGCGGGCGCAGGCACCGGAACGGGCACGGGCACCGGACTGCGGCTGGACTCCGGAGTGGAGGCCGGCAGCGAGATCACCCCGCACTACGACGCGATGCTCGCCAAGGTGATCGCCTGGGCGCCCACCCGCGCGGCCGCCGCCCGCCGGCTCGCCGACGCGCTCGCCCGTGCCCGCATCCACGGCCCGGCCACCAACCGGGACCTGCTGGTGCGCGCCCTGCGCCACCCGGCCTTCCTGGCCGCGGAGCTGCACACCGGTTTCCTGGCCGAGCACGCGGCCGAACTCACCGCCCCGGACAGCAAGGGCGCCGACCGCGCCGCGCTGGCCGCCGCCCTCGCCGACGCCGCGGGCCGCCGCGGCGCCCTGCCCTCCGGCTGGCGCAACCTGCCCTCGCAGCCGCAGCTCAAGCGCTTCCGGGCCGAGGACGGCACCGAGTCGGCCGTCCGCTACCGGCTGACCCGCGCAGGTCTGCTGGCCGAGGACCACCCGGGCGTCGAGCTCGTCGAGGCCGCGCCGGACCGGGTGGTGCTGTCCGAGGACGGGCTGCGACGCACCTACCGGGTCGCCCGCTACGGCGACCGGGTGCACGTCGACACCCCGGCCGGCGGCACCGTGCTCACCGCCCTGCCGCGCTTCCCCGACCCCACCGTCCGCACCGAGCCCGGCGCGCTGCTCGCCCCGATGCCCGGCACCGTCGTCCGGGTCGTCGCCGCCGTCGGGGACACCGTCGCCGCCGGCCAGCCGCTGCTGGTGCTGGAGGCGATGAAGATGGAGCACCGCGTCGCCGCCCCGTCCGACGGCACCCTCGTCGAACTGCGCGCCACCCCCGGCCGGCAGGTCGAAACCGGCACCCTGCTGGCCGTCGTCCAGCCCATCGAAGCCTGAGGAAGGACCCGCATGTCCACCATCGGCAGTCAGCTCCTGGAGACCCCCGAACGCCAGGCCCTGCGCCGGGCCGTCGGCGACCTCGGCCGCCGCTACGGCTCCGCCTACTACCTCGCCAAGGCCCGGGCCGGCGAACCCGCCGACGAGCTGTGGGCGGACGCCGGCAAGGCCGGATACCTCGGCGTCAACCTGCCCGTCGAGTACGGCGGTGGGGGCGGCGGCATCACCGACCTCGCCATCGTCCTGGAGGAGCTCGGCACCGCCGGCTGTCCGCTGCTGCTGCTCATCGTCTCGCCGGCGATCTGCGGCACCGTGATAGCCCGCTACGGCACCGAGGAGCAGAAGCGCCGCTGGCTGCCGGGCCTGGCCGACGGCAGCCGCCGGATGGCCTTCGGCATCACCGAACCGGACGCCGGATCGAACTCCCACCGGATCTCCACGGTGGCCCGCCGGGACGGCGAGGACTGGCTGCTGACCGGCCGCAAGGTGTTCGTCTCCGGCATCGACCACTGTGACGCGGTGCTGTTCGTGGCCCGCACCGAGGACGCCAGTACGGGCAAGCTGAAGCCCTGCCTGTTCGTCGTCCCGCGCGAGACCCCCGGCTTCGAGTTCCGGGCGATCCCGATGGAGCTCGTCGCCCCGGAGAAGCAGTTTCAGGTCTTCCTGGACGACGTCCGGCTGCCCGCCGACGCCCTGGTCGGCGACGAGAACGCGGGCCTGCTCCAGCTGTTCGCCGGCCTCAACCCCGAGCGCGTCCTCACCGCGGCCTTCTCGCTCGGCCTCGCCCGCCAGGCCCTCGGCAAGGCGGTCGAGTACGCGAAGACCCGTACGGTCTGGTCCACCCCGATCGGCGCCCACCAGGGCCTGGCCCATCCGCTCGCCCAGTGCGCGGTGGAGATCGAGCTGGCCCGGCTGATGACCCAGAAGGCCGGGCTGCTCTACGACGCGGGGGAGGACCTCGCCGCCGGGGAGGCCGCCAACATGGCCAAGTACGCGGCCGGCGAGGCCGCCGCCCGTACCGTCGACCAGGCGGTGCAGACCCTCGGCGGCAACGGCCTGACCCAGGAGTACGGGCTGGGCGCGCTGCTGGCCGCCACCCGGGTCGGCCGGGTCGCCCCGGTCAGCCGGGAGATGGTGCTCAACTACGTGGCCCAGCACACCCTCGGGCTGCCGAAGTCGTACTGATGCACGAGATCTCGCCCAGGTGTGCGAACGCGCCGGTGGTGTTCCCGGTGCGCGGCGGTCGGCCCGAGGGCGGTCGCCGGGGCGTCGGGCGCGAGCGCGGGGAGCCGGATCCCGGGTGAGCGGCGCGGCGGGCGGCGGTGCTCACCCGGACGGTCCATTCGAGCCCGTGGTGCACACCGTCCCGTCGGGCGCCCCCCGGGAGCAACCGCGCCACGCACGGACCGTCACGGGTTCCCCGCAATGGCCGAGCCGGACCCCCGACTGTCCGTATGCTCCTGAACGCGCCCCGCACGGAACTGCTCGCCGGTTTTGTTGCTACGTCAACTTCCTTACTGGAGGCTCACCTTGGTGTTCCGCAGCGAGTTCCCCGACGTCTCCGCGGTCGACCAGCCGATCCACGAGGCGGTACTCGGCGCCGCGCACAGGTACGGCGACCGCCCGGCCCTGATCGACGGCGTCACCGGCGAGAGCACCAGCTACGCCCAACTCGCCGCCGCCGTCGAGCGGGTGGCCGCCGGGCTGGCCGAGACAGGCGTGCGCCGCGGTGACGTCGTCGCCCTCTTCAGCCCCAACTCGACCGCCTACCCGATGGCCTTCTACGGCGCGACCAGGGCCGGCGCCACCGTCACCACGGTCTCCTCCTTCGCCAAGCCCGCCGACCTGGCCGGCCAGCTGCGCGACAGCGGCGCCCGCTGGCTGGTCACCGTCTCCGCCTTCCTGTCGACCGCCCGTGCGGCCGCCGAACTCCTCGCCGAACAGGGCCACCCGCTGGCCGGGACCGTCGTCCTGGACGGCGCCGAGGGCCACCGCTCGCTCGCCGACCTGCTGGCCGCCACCGGCCCCGCCCCCGAGGTCGCCATCGACCCGGGCGAGGACATCGCCGTGCTGCCGTACTCCAGCGGCACCACCGGCCTGCCCAAGGGCGTGATGCTCACCCACCGCTCGATCGCCACCAACCTCGCCCAGTGCGACGCCCTCTACCGCCCCGCCGAGGGCGAACGGGTGCTCGCCGTCCTGCCCTTCTTCCACATCTACGGGCTGGCCGCGCTGCTCAACCAGCCGCTGCGCTGCGGCGCCACCGTGGTCGTGCTGCCCCGCTTCGACCTGGAGCAGTTCTGCCGCACCGTCCAGGACCACCGGGTGCAGGCCCTGGTGGTCGCCCCGCCGATCGCCCTCGCACTGGCCCGGCACCCGATCGTGGACCAGTACGACCTCTCCTCCGTCGAGTACCTGCTGTGCGCCGCCGCCCCGCTGGACCACGAACTCGCCGACGCCTGCGCCCGGCGCCTGGGCCTGCCGCACCTGCTCCAGGGCTACGGCATGACCGAGCTCTCCCCGGTCACCCACGTCGTCTCCCCGCGCGAGGGCGACCCCTCGCCCGGCTCGGTCGGCCGGATGGTCCCCTCCACCGAGCTGCGGATCGCCGCCCTGGACGGCTCCGACGGCGACCTCGGGCCCGACGAGCGCGGCGAGCTGCTGATCCGCGGCCCGCAGGTGATGAAGGGGTACCTCGGACGGCCCTCCGAGACCGCCGCGGTGGTCGACGCCGAGGGCTGGCTGCACACCGGCGACGTCGGCTTCGTGGACGAGCGCGGCTACCTGCACATCGTCGACCGGGTCAAGGAACTGATCAAGTACAAGGGCTACCAGGTCGCCCCCGCCGAGCTGGAGGCCGTCCTGCTCGGCCACCCGCAGATCACCGACGCCGCCGTGATCGGGGTCCCGGACGCCGAGGGCACCGAGTGCCCCAAGGCCTTCGTGGTCCGCGCCCCGGGCAGCGCCCTGACCGAGGAGGAGGTCACCGGGTACGTCGCCGGGCAGGTCGCCCCGTACAAGAAGGTCCGCGCGGTGGAGTTCGTGGACGCCGTCCCCAAGTCCGCGGCCGGCAAGATCCTCCGCCGCGAACTGCGCGCCCGCGAGGCCGGTCGCGCCGGCGTCCACTGACCGGACCGGGCCGCCCCGGCGGCCGAAGACCGGCGCCCGTCTGTGAGGATCTTCCTGCCGCGCCCCGACCGGGACCCGCCGCGCCCCGATCGGAACAGGAACCGCCCGCCGCCATGACCAGCCACTCCGCCGCCCGCGCCCCGCAGCAGGACCGCAGCCGAGCCACCCGGGCCCGGCTGCTCGCGGCGGCCGTGGAATGCCTGGCCGAACTCGGCTGGCACGGCTCGACCGTCACCGTCGTCGCCGAGCGGGCCGGGGTCTCCCGGGGCGCGGCCCAGCACCACTTCCCGACCCGCGAGGACCTCTTCACCGCGGCCGTCGAGCACGTCACCGCCGAGCGGCTGGCAGCCGTCCGCGCCCACGCGGACGAACTGCCGGCCGCCGGGCCGGACCGCACCGGGGCCGTGGTCGACATGATCGTGCGCCTCTACACCGGCCCGCTGTTCCGCGCCGCCCTGCACCTGTGGACCGCCGCCGCCACCGAGGAGGTGCTGCGTGAGCGGATCATCGCCCTGGAGGGCCGCGTCGGCCGGGAGGCCCACCGGGCCGCCGTGGAGTTCCTGGACGCCGACGAGAGCCGCCCCGGCGTGCGCGAATCCGTGCAGGCCACACTGGACCTCGCCCGCGGACTGGGCCTCGCCAACCTGCTCACCGACGACAGCCACCGACGTTCCGGAGTGATCCGGCAGTGGGCGGGCGTTCTGGAGAGTACGCTGCGGCCGGTACGCCCATGACGCCCGTACAGCCGGAGCGGCCGGACGCCCCCTGACCAAGGGGTCGCCGGGCGGCCGATGTCCGTGCAGTCTGGAGAAGAATCCCGGCCGACACGGACCGCGAGGCCCCCGGCCGGGCACGAGCCGAACCGGGGTGCTGCCTGATCATGCACGGACACGAGTGGGACGCGACCGACGCCGCCCCGGCACCGGGCGGCAATCCCGGACGTTCCGACGGCACGTACCCCGAAGGCCATCGGCTCGTCCCGCTCGCCACGGTGCTGCTCCAGGACGACGGACTGATCCTGCACTGGAGCGAGGACGCCGAGGCCCTGCTCGGCTACTCCTCCGAGGAGGCCGTCGGCAGCTACGCCGCCCAACTGCTCACCGACGAGTCCGACCGCTCCGAGGTGCTCGGCCTCTTCCAGCGGATCATGGGCGGCAGCGGTTGGTCCGGCGTCTTCCCGGTGCGCCACCGCGACGGCCACAAGGTCGACCTGGAGTTCCGCACCTACCCGATCGCCGTCCCCGGCGGCACCCTGCTGCTGCTCGCCACCGCCTCCGACACCCGCGCCCTGCACGCCGTCGAGGCCGACCTCGCGGTGCTGGACGGCGTCTTCGACCGCTCGCCGATCGGCATGGCCGTCTACGACACCGAACTGCGCTACATCCGGATCAACGAGGCGCTGGCCCGGATGAACGGGGTGCCGGTCGCCGCCCACCTCGGCCGCCGGATATCCGCCGTGCTGCCCGGCATCAACAGCGCCGAGATCGAGCAGATCATGCGTCAGGTGCTGAGGACCGGCAAACCCGTGGTGGACGCCCGCTCGCACGGAAGGGTCCCCGGCGACCCCAAGCGGGACCACGCCTGGTCCGCCTCCTACTTCCGGCTGGAGGACTCCACCGGCCGGATCTTCGGGGTCTGCTCCTCGATCATCGACGTCACCGAGCGCTTCCAGGCCGAGGCCCGCGCCGCCCGCGCCCAGGAACGGCTCGCCACCATCGCCGAGGCGACCGCCCGGATCGGCACCACCCTCGACCTCCAGCGCACCGCCGAGGAGCTGATCGAGGCGGTCGTCCCCCGGTTCGCCGACTTCGCCACCGTCGACCTGCTGGAGCCGGTGCTGCGCGGCTCCGAGCCCACCGTGATCCCCTCCGACCGGAACATCACGCTGCGCGCCGTCGCCGTCGGGGAGTCCTACGAGAGCGGCCTCGCGCACGCCGTGGACGTGGTCGGCGAGACCTCCGAGTACTCCCCGGACCGCAGCTACGTCCAGTGCCTGCGCAGCGGGAAGCCGCTGCTGCGCTCGCACGTGGACGAGGAGGCGCTGCGCGGCCTGGTGGCCAGCGAGGACCGGGTGGCCCCCGGCATAGCGGCGGGCATCCACTCGTACCTGATGGTGCCGATCACCGCCCGGGGCATGGTGCTCGGCGGCTCCGAGTTCATCCGGATGCGCAACCCCGAGCCGTTCACCGCCGCCGACGTCGCCCTCGCCGAGGAACTGGTCGCCCGTACCGCGCTGGCGCTCGACAACGCCCGGCTCTACCGCCGCGAGCGGGAGACCGCGCTCACCCTCCAGCGCAGCCTGCTGCCGCAGGAGGTGCACCGCACCCTCGGCCTGGAGATCGCCTACCGCTACCTGCCCAGCAGCGTGGTCAGCGAGGTCGGCGGCGACTGGTTCGACGTGGTGCCGCTGTCCTGCGGACGGGTCGCCCTGGTGGTCGGCGACGTGATGGGCCACGGCATCCGGGCCGCCGCCACGATGGGCCAGCTGCGCACCGTCGCCCGGACCCTCGCCACCCTCGACATGCCGCCCGAGCAGGTCCTCACCCGGCTGGACGAGACCGCCACGGGGATCGGCGAGGGCCAGTTCGCCACGTGTATCTGCGCGGTGTACGACCCGCTGGAGCGCACCGTCCAGATCGCCGCGGCCGGGCACCTGCCGCCGGTCCGGGTGGGCCCCGACGGCACCGCCGCCCGGGTGGACGTGCCGCCCGGGGTGCCGCTGGGCGTCGGCGGGGTGGCCTTCGAGTCGATCGAGTTCGACATTCCCGAGGGCGGCATGGTCGCGCTCTACACCGACGGCCTGGTCGAGCGGCGCGGCCAGGACCTGGACGCCGGCATCGACCTGCTCGCCCGCACCCTGTCCGGCCCCGGCCGGACCCTGGAGGAGAACTGCGACGCCGTCCTCGCGGCGCTGGTCACCGACGGCACCGAGGACGACATCGCGATGATCATGGCCCGGGTGCTGCCGCTGCCCGCCGACCGGATCGCCACCCTGCCGCTGTCCGGCGGGGGACGGGTACCCGGCAAGGCCCGCCGCTTCACCCGCGCCACCCTGGAGGCCTGGGGTCTGTCGGCGCTCACCGACTACGCCGAGCTGCTGGTCAGCGAGCTGGTCACGAACGCCCTGCTGCACGCCGACGCCCCGCGCCGGCTGCGGCTGTTCCGCGACCGGGTGCTCACCCTGGAGGTCTCCGACGCCGGCGGCCAGACCCCCCAGCTGCGCCCGTTCGCCGAGCAGGACGAGGGCGGACGCGGGATGTTCCTGGTCAGCGAGCTGGCCCAGCGCTGGGGCAGCCGGCTGACCCGGGACGGCAAGGTGGTCTGGGCGGAGCTGGAGCTGCCCTTCGGGGCCTCCTGAGGGAACGCCCGCTCCGGCAGACGGGAACGGCCGTTCCCCCGGGGGAAACGGCCGTTCCCGGGCACTGCTACGCGGTGACCTTCGGCTGCTCGGCCGGTGCGTCGACCGCGTCCTGCGAACCGGTCGCCGCCCCGGGCTTCGGCTCGGACAGCCCGCGCAGCAGCCGCCAGGCCATCACGGCCGCGCCGACCAGCAGCGCGGCGGCCAGCAGCCCGGCGCTGTTCATGCCGTTGACGAAGGATTCCCGGGCGCTCGCCAGCAGCGGCCGGGCGAGTTCCGGCGACAGGCCCTGCGCCGTCTCGACGGCCGAGCCCAGCGATTCGCCGGCCCGGGCGGCGGCCGCCGGGTCCGTCCCGGCCGGGACCGCCAGCCCGCTCGCGTAGATCGAGCCGACCACCGAGCCCACCAGGGCGATGCCGAGCGCGGTGCCCAGCTCGTACGCCGTCTCCGAGACCGCCGAGGCGGCCCCGGCCTTGTCGGCGGGCGCGGCGGTCAGCACCAGGTCGGCGCCGAGCGTGTAGACCACGCCCTCGGCCGTCCCGACCAGCAGGAAGGAGGCGGCCAGCAGCAGGTAGGTGGTGTCCTGCGACAGCCAGCCGAGCGCGCCCACGCCCAGTCCCATCGCCAGCAGGCAGGCCGTCAGCGCCTTGCGGGCGCCGAAGCGCCGGGCGATCGCGGCGGTGAGCAGACCGCCGGCCACCGAACCCGCGAAGGCCGGCAGCTCGGCCAGGCCCGCCTGGAGCGGCTGGTAGCCGCGGACCAGCTGGAGGTACTGCGAGACCACGAAGATCACGCCGGAGAGCCCGACCAGGGAGATCAGCGAGGCCGAGACGGCCGCCGTGAACCGCCGGTCGCGGAACAGCCGGACGTCGAGCAGCGGGGTCTCCAGCCGCAGCTGGCGGCGGACGAAGAGGAACAGCGCGGTGGCGCCGAGGACGAAGGTGACCGGCAC
The DNA here is from genome assembly GCF_042885395.1 of Kitasatospora sp. NPDC058063. NCBI lineage: Bacteria > Bacillati > Actinomycetota > Actinomycetes > Kitasatosporales > Streptomycetaceae > Kitasatospora > Kitasatospora sp. NPDC058063. The sequence continues at coordinate 210,429 of NZ_JBHVSD010000010.1, read as the reverse complement.
GTCCCAGCGGTCCACGCCGTGCGCGGCGGCCTCCTTGATCGCGTACACCGTGCCGATCACACCGGCCATCGACAGCAGCACGCTCAGCACGTCCCAGCGGCCCGGCTTCGGGTCCTTGGACTCCGGCAGCAGCCAGGCGCCGGACACCAGCAGCAGGATCAGCACCGGGATGTTCAGCAGGAACACCGAACCCCACCAGAAGTGCTCCAGCAGCACCCCGCCGACCACCGGCCCGAGGGCGGCGCCGGCGGTGGCGGCCGCGCCCCAGATGCCGATCGCGGTGGCCCGCTCCCGGTCGTCCGGGAAGAGACTGCGGATCAGCGAGAGCGTGGACGGCATGATCGTGGCCCCGGCCACGCCGAGCAGCGCGCGGGCCAGGATCAGCCAGCCGGCGCTCGGCGCGTAGGCGGCCAGCAGCGAGGCGGCGCCGAAGGCCGCGGACCCGGCCAGCAGCAGCTTCTTGCGGCCGATCCGGTCGCTCAGGGCGCCCATGCTGACCAGCAGGCCGGCCAGCACGAAGGAGTAGGAGTCGCCGATCCAGAGCAGCTGGGTGCCGCTGGGGCGCAGCGTCTCGCTGATCGACGGGATGGCGAGGGAGAGGACGGTCGCGTCCAGGGCGACCACGGTCACGGCCAGGACGAGGACGGCGAGGCCGGTCCAGCGCTGGCGGGCGGTCAGGGTGTTCATGGTTTATCGGTGTCCGGCCTGTGGTCGGAAGTGCTGTGGACAGGGGTGGTGGTGCTGCCGGCGGTGGCGCCGGCGGGGGTGCGGGTGTCGGGTCTGCGCAGCGCGCCGCCGAGGAACAGCTCGGCGAGCGAGAAGGCGGCGTCGCGCGGGGCGAGCCGGCCGTCCTGGATGGACCAGCCGACGCCGGCCACCAGGTCGAAGAAGGCCTCGCTCAGCCAGGCGGCGCTCAGTTCGATGCGGAACACGCCCTGCTGCTGGCCGCGCAGGAAGAGCGCGTGCAGCCGGGCGATCTGGACCTCCCAGAGGTCGTTGATGTCCTCGTGCTCGTAGAGCTGGTTCTCGCCGGCCAGGAAGGCGCAGAGCATGGCGTCCGGGACGGAGGAGTCCACCAGGCGGCGCAGCGCGGCCTCGGCGTCGCCCCGCTCGACGTCGGCGGTGTCCAGCGCGGAGGCGAAGCGGCGCAGCCCGAGCAGGCCGATCTCGCGGATCAGAGCGTCGCGCCCGGGGAAGACCCGGTGCAGCGTGGCACGGCTGATGCCGGCGGCGCGCGCGATCTCGTCCAGGTGGGCGGTCGGGCGGCGGGAGAGGACGCCGACGGCGGCTTCCAGGACGGTGTCGCGATCGGTGGCCATGCAGCGAGTCTAGTTCACGTGAGACGTGGATGTCTCATTCTTTTGTTCGAGCTCTCAGGTGAGGCGTCGGGTCTCGGTGACCGGGCAGCAAAAAACCGGGGACGGTGGGTGTACCGTCCCCGGTCCGGGGTGCCGCCGTGCGGCCTCAGCTCTGGTTGTAGAAGCCGGTCTCGTCCAGCGGGCGGTCGATCACCATGACCTCGACGTCGGCCGGGGTGAGCAGGAAGACCCTCCGGGCGATCCGCTCGATGCCGCCCCTGGTGCCGAAGATCAGCCCGGAGGCGAAGTCGACCATGCGCTTGGCCTCGGCCTCGTTCATCTCGGTGAGGTCCATGACCACCGGGATGCTCGCCCGGATGTGCTCACCGACCGTCCGGGCCGCCTCGAAGCCCGTCGGCCGCAGGGAGACGATCTTCGTGGGCGCGGGGGCGGCCGGAACCGTCTCCTGATCCACCCACTCGTCGTCGTACACCGCGGCCGGGTAGTTCCCCGAGGGCATCAGCCACCCGTTGTGGTGCTCGTCGCGAAGTGCTCCCATGCCGCGCCTCCCTGCCTCGTCCCGTCCTGGTCCCCCGGGGTCGCGTGCCGTTCTTGACACGTCATCCACTCGTCGGAACTGTCCGAGTATCGCACTGTTCACCGGTCCCGTGCCCGCTCGCAACCCCCGTACGAGTCGTGCCGCGCCGGAAACCCGGGCGGACCCGGGCACTTCCAGTGACGCGGCGCGGCACCGTACGGTTGCGCGCGTTGACCTTATCGGTCGCGGTCACGGCTTAATTGACCTTCTGTCAACAATGAGGAAACGATTTCACCCGTCGCGTCACTCGCCGGTCGCGCCGTCGATCAATTCGCGCAGAAGATCCGCGTGGCCGTTGTGTCGCGCGTACTCCTCGATCATGTGGGTGAGGATCCACCGGAGCGTCACCGGCTGTCCCCGGCGCAGGTTCTTGGCGACGGTGTCCAGCGGCAGGCCGGCGACGGCGAGGCGGGCGGCCTCGACCTCGGTGCGCCAGACGGCGAAGTCGGCCGCGACGTCGGCGGTGTCGACGTCGTCGAAGTCGGCGTCCTCGTGCTCCTCGGTCCAGAAGTGCCCGGTGATCTCCCGGCCGAGCAGGACGGACTGGAACCAGTACAGCTCCACCTCGGCCATGTGCCGGACCAGGCCCAGCAGCGAGAGGCTCGACGGCGGGATGGAGCGCAGCCGCAGCTGGTCGTCGGTCAGATCCTCGCACTTGAGGGCGAGGGTGCGGCGGTGGTAGTCGAGGAAGGCGGTCAGGGTGGCGGCCTCGTCGGCCGTCATCGGCGGGTCCACCCGCGGGTTCGGTTCGGTCATGCGCGCCATCCTGGCGTCCGGCCGCGCGCGGGCGCGAGCGATTTTGCTCCCGGCTCTGCCGCCGGCCCCGTGGAGCGGCTCAGCCGGCCGTCGCCCGGCGGCGGGTCCGGACCGTCCGCCAGAGGCCCACCACGCTGCCCAGCACCAGCAGGGCGATCACCCCCGCCGACAGCAGGAAGGCCGCCGAGCCCGGGCGGCCCGCGCTGGCCGCCGCCGTGACGTACACCGCGGTGGTCGGCACCACGCCGATCGCGGTGCCCAGCACGAAGGGCAGGAAGCGGACCCCGGAGAACGCGGCGCCGTAGTTGGCCGCCTGGAACGGCATGCCGGGCAGCAGCCGCAGCACCAGCACACTGCGGAAGCCCTGCTCGGTGAACCGCCGGTCCAGCGCCCCCAGCACCTTCCCGCGCAGGTACGGGCGCAGCGCCTCCCGGCCGAGGCCCCGGCCGAGCCCGAAGGCCAGGGCCGCGCCCACGGTGGTGCCGAGCACCGCCAGCAGCACGCCCTGCTGGATGCCGAGGAGCAGACCGGCCACCGCGTTCAGCGCCGGCCGGGGCACGAAGGCGAGCGTCCCCACCGCGTAGACCAGGGCGAACAGCGGGCCGAACCAGTACCCCGGCATCCGGTCCGCCAGCCCGCCGGACAGCAGCTCCGTCGGGCTCCACAGCAGCAGCGACCCGGCCGTCGCGGCGAGCACCACCACCAGCAGCGCGAACCGCCACCACGGGGAACGCGGTGCGACGGCGGGCGCCCGCGGCACGGCGGGCGGCACGGGAACGGCATCGGGCTCGAACACCGCCCGAGCCTAACCGGTGCCCGGGCCCCGCCGGCGCCCCGGGCGCCGGGCCGACCCGCGGGCCGGCCCTCAGACGGGTCGGGAGAGGAACCCCAGCAGGCGCTGCCACGAGTCGCGGGCCGCGTCGGCGTGTTCGACGGCAGCGAGCTCGAAGAAGTTGTGGGGTGCCCCCGGATAGCTGACGAACTCGTGGGGGCAGCCGGCCGCGGTGAGTGCCGCGTCGAAGGCCTCGACGGCGGCGGCCGGGATGTGCTCGTCGGCGCCGCCCCAGAAGGCGAGCACGGGGGCGGTCAGCCCCCCGGCCAGTTGGGTGGGCCCGGGGGCGCCGTCGATGGTGTCCGGGTAGCCGTAGTAGCCGACCGCGCCGGCCAGGCCGAAGCGCGGGGCGGCGGTGCGGAAGGCCTGCCGGCCGCCGAAGCAGAAGCCGAGCGCGACCACCTCGGCGGGCCCGGCGGCGCGCAGCCGTTCCAGTGCGGCGGTGATGTCGGCGTCCAGTCCTCCGGGGGTGAGCGCGAGCAGGTGGGGGAGCAGGTTCGGCATTTCGCCGAATTCCGCCGGGCGCTTTTCCGGGGCGGCTCCGGCGGTGCGGCCGTAATAGTCGAGGACGAGGGCCGGGTGGCCGTGTCCGGCGAGCCGGGCGGCGGTCCGGCGGTAGAACGGGGAGAGGCCCCTGTTGTCCGGCAGGACGAGCACCCCGGGCCCGGTGGCGGTCTCCGGCCGGGCCAGGAAGGCGCCGAACCGGGTGCCGTCGGCCGAGGTCAGGGTGAGTGGGGCGGCCTCGGCCAGGGGCCACGGGGCGGGGCCGAGGGCGGGCGGGGCGGCGTCCGGGTCGCAGCACACGGGGGAATTCCTCTCGTGGAGCACGAAAACCGCCGGGCGCGGTGCGCCCGGCGGTTCGAGACCTTAGCGGGAAATTCCCTCAGGAATTCATCATCATATCGCGGAGAGATCTTTTCCGGAAGGCTTTTCCGGTGACATTGCGGTCACGTTCTCGTCGCCGGAATTCCGTTCGGCCAGCCGCAGCGCCCCGGCGCTCAGCAGCAGGGCGCAGGCGAGCGCGGTGACCAGGCCGAAGGAGACGGTCAGCGAGGTGGCCTGGGCGAGGGCGCCGATGACCGCGGGGGCGATCAGGCCGGAGGTGTAGGTGACGGTGGCGACGCCCGCGATGGCCTGGCTGGGGTTGGTGCCGATCCGGCCGGCCGCGGCGAAGGTGAGCGGGACGATCACCGCGATGCCGATGCCGATGAGGGCGAAGCCGGGGATGGCCAGTGCCGGGCTGTCCGCGGCGACCACCAGCAGGCCGCCGGCGGTGGCGACGGCGCCGCCGATGCGGGTGGTGCGGACGGCGCCGAGGCGGCGGATCGCCGCGTCCCCGGCGAGCCGGCTGACCGCCATGGTGAGCGAGAAGGCGGTGTACGAGGCGGCGGCGACGGTGGCCGAGGCGCCGGTGACGTCCCGCAGGTAGACGCCGCTCCAGTCCATCGAGGCGCCCTCGGCGAAGACCGCGCAGAACCCGACCAGTCCGATCACCAGCGAGCTGCGCGGCGGCAGCGCGAACCGCGGCGGCTCCTCCGCGCCCTCGTGCGCCCGGAGGTCGGGCAGGCCGCGGCAGACGGGCTGGGCGAGCGCGAGCAGGACCAGCGCGGTGACGGCCAGCTGGATCCGGGCGTCGAGGTCCAGGTGGGCGGCGAGGATGCCGAAGGGGGAGGCCAGCAGGCCGCCCGCGCTCCACATCCCGTGCAGCCCGGACATGATCGAGCGGCCGAGCCGCTCCTCGATCTCCACGCCCTGGGCGTTCATCGCGACGTCGGCCATCCCGGAGGTGGCGCCGTACACCAGCAGCGCCGCGCACAGCACCGGCAGCGAGGGGGCGAGCGCGGGCAGGGCGAGGGACAGGCACCAGAGCGAGATCAGCCCGCGCACCGCGGCCCGGCCGCCGTAGCGGTGCACGAAGCGGCCGGCCAGCGGCATGGCGAGGGAGGAGCCGACGGCGGGCATGACCAGGGCCAGGCCGAGCTGGCCAGCCGAGAGGTCGAGGTGGTGCTGGATCCAGGGGATGCGGGTGACGAAGCTGCCGGTGACGGCCCCGTGCACCAGGAAGGTCAGGGCGATGCTCCTCCGGGCCCGGCGGGGCGCGGCCAACGGCTCCGGCGGCGGTGGTGCGGTGGTTCCGCTCATGGGTTCTTCCCTCCCGGTCGCGCGGTGAGGGGCGCGACAGTGCCCTGTGACGGTCGCTAAATTATCAGGAAGGGACCCTGATAGAAATGCTCTGGAAGGATGAGCTGCCATGACCACCGCGCGTACGGCCACGCCGAGCACCGCCCGGGCGATCAACGACCGGTTGGCGCTCAACCTCCTGCTCGAACAGGGCCCCCTGACCGCGACCGAGCTGCGCGACCTCACCGGCCTGTCCCGGCCGACCGTCGCCGACCTGCTCGAACGCCTCCAGCGCACCGGACTGGTGGCCGTCGTCGGCGAGCGCGGCGAACAGCGGCGCGGCCCCAACGCCCGGCTCTACGCGCTGGTTGCCTCCCGGGCCCACCTCGCCGCCTTCGACGTCCGCTCCGGCGGCGTCAGCCTGGTCGTCGCCGACCTGGCCGGGCGCGGCCTGGCCACCGCCGAGGTCCCGGTCGAGGGCGACGGCGGGCCGGACACCGCCGGGACCATCGTCGCCGCCCTGCTGGACACCGCGCGCGGCGTCGGCGTCGAACGGCTGCACACCGTCGCGGTCGGCGCCCCCGGACTGGTCGACCAGGCCACCGGCCGGCTGCAGAGCACCGGCAAGCTCCCCGCCTGGCACGCCGAACTCCTCGCCGCGCTGCGCGAGCTGCCCGGCACCGAGGTGATCCTGGAGAACGAGGTCAACCTGGCCGGGCGGGCCGAGTACCGGGTCGGTGCCGCGCGCGACCGCGACACCTTCGTGCTGCTGTGGCTCGGCCACAGCGTCGGCGCCGCCGTGATCCTGGACGGGCGGCTGCGCCGGGGCTTCTCCGGCGGCACCGGCGAGATCTGCTTCCTGCCCGTTCCCGGCACCGTCGCCCTGCCCAGCGCCGACAGCTGCGAGGGCGGCTTCCACAGCCTGGTCGGCAGCGCCGCGATCTGCGCGCTGGCCCGCGCCCACGGGCTGCCCGCCGGCCCGGCCGGGGACGCCCCCGCCGCCGAGGCCGCCGTACGGGCCGCCCTGGCGGCGGGCGCGGCGGGCGAGGTCTTCCTGGACGAGCTGGCCGAGCGGATCGCGATCGGCGCGGCGAGCGTCTGCGTGGTGCTGGACCCCGGCTGCGTGGTGCTCGGCGGCGAGGTCGGCCGGGCCGGCGGGCCGGAGCTGGCCGGGCGGGTCGAGCGGCGGCTGGCCCGGCTCTCCCCGCTGAGCACCGAGGTGCGGGCCGGCACGGCGGGCGGCGGCGCGGTGCTCGCCGGGGCGGTGCTCACCGCCGGGGACGCGGTGCGGCGCGACCTCTTCGGCGAGCCGTGAACGCCCTCGCGTGATCATCCGCGCCGTCCGTACGGCAGGATGGCGCAGGGGCACTCGCCCCGGGAACCCGAACCACCGTCAGGAGACGCTCATGGGCCAGCCCGAGGTGCCGGCCAACCCGTACCGCATCGGCGAGGCCGCGGCGCTGCTCGGCGTCAGCGCCGACACCATGCGGCGCTGGGTGGACGCCGGGCGGGTCGCCGCCGCGCGGGACGAGCACGGGCACCGGATCATCCCGGGGGCCGAGCTCGCCGCCTTCGCCCGGGAGCTGGCCCGGCCGGAGAACTCCGAGGCGGAGGGCCGGCCGTCCTCGGCGCGCAACCGCTTCCCGGGGATCGTCACCCACGTGGTGCTCGGCGACGTGGCCGCGCAGGTGGAGATCCAGGCCGGGCCGTTCCGGGTGGTGTCCCTGATCAGCCGGGAGTCGGCGGAGGAGCTGAACCTGGTCCCCGGCGCACCCGCCACGGCGGTCATCAAGTCCACCAATGTGATGGTCGAACGACGCTAGTCGGGGCCCGTCGCCCGAGCACGGGCGGCCCCGGCCCCACGAGTCCCGGAACCGAAGGAGAGGCCCGGATGCCACCCCCGCACCTGCCGACCACCCAGAGCGCCGTGCTCGCGATCGGGGCCGTGGCCGACCGGCACGGCCGCACCGTCCGCGCCCAGCACGACATCGGCCGCGACCGGACCTTCGCCGGGCTGGTCGGCCCGGGCGGCCCGGGCGGTCCGGGCGGTCCGGACGCGGAACTGGACGCCGTCCCGCACGAGGCACTGCTGGAGTTCGACGGCCGCCCCGCCGTCACCGTCCGGCTGTTCACCCACGACGAGGTCACCGTGACCGTCGAGGGCATCGCCTTCGACGTCGACCGCGACCGCGTCCCCGGCGTCCTGAACGCCCTCTGGTCCGACCTGGTGCACGTCAAGGCGCGCACCTTCCCGCCGTCCACCACGCTGATCGTCACCGTCCCGGGGGAGCCGAGCCACCGCGAGGCCATCGGCGTCCACGACCTCACCCCCTGGCTCGCCGGAAGGATCCGTTGAACGCCATGGCCAAGCCGCTCGCCGTCGCCCACCGCGGCGACCCCTACCGCCACCGCGAGAACACCCTGCCCTCCGTCGAGTCCGCGCTCGCCGCCGGGGCCGACGCCGTCGAGGTGGACGTCCGGCTCACCCGCGACCGGGTGCCCGTACTGCTGCACGACCCCACCCTGGAGCGGCTCTGGCGCGACCCGCGGTCGATCGACCGGGTCACCGCCGACCAGCTGGAGGAGCTGCGGCAGGGCCCGCTCACCGTCCCCACCCTCGCCGAGGCGATCAAGGCGGTCTCCGCCGTCGACGGCCGCAGGCTGCTGATCGACCTGGACGACGCCGGACCGGCCGCGGCCGCCTGGTCGGTGGTCACCGGGCTCGGCGCCGAACGCGCGGTCGCCTTCTGCGGTCCCACCGCCGCCATGCTCGCGGTGCGCGAACTGAGCCCGGACGCCGAGATCGCGCTCACCTGGAAGCAGCCCGGGATGCCCGTGCGCGCCCTGCTGGACGACCTGCGCCCGCGCTACCTCAACCCGCCGTTCGGCCTGGTCACCCCCGCGTTCATCGCCGCCGCGGCGGAGCAGGGGCTCGCCGTCTCCACCTGGACCGCCGACCTGCGCCGCACCATGCGCCGGCTGCGCGAGAGCGGCGTCGCCTCCATCACCTCCAACCGGATCGGCGTCCTGCGCTCCGTGCTGGACGGCCGCCGGTGACCGGACCGCTCCTGAGCCGACGGGCGCTCGGCCGGGCCCTGCTGGCCCGTCAGCACCTGCTCGCCCGCACCGACCAGCAGCCCGCCGCACTGATCCACCACCTCGGCGGCCTCCAGGCCCAGGCCGCACCCCAGCCGCCCTACCTCGGACTGCTGGCCCGGCTCGACGGCTTCACGCCCGAGCGGCTCAGCACCCTGATCGAGCAGCGGGCGGTGGTCCGGACCGCCCTCCAGCGCGGCACCATCCACCTCGTCACCGCCGAGGACTGCCTGACGCTGCGCCCGCTCCTCCAGCCGATGCTGGACCAGGCGATGCGCACCACCTTCGGGAAGCAGCTGACCGGCGTGGACCTGGACGCGCTCGCCGCCGAGGCCCGCACCCTGGTCGAGGAGCGGCCGCGCACCTTCCAGCAGCTCGGCGCGCTGCTCGCCGCGAGCCGCCCGGACCGCGACCCGGCCGCCCTCGCCCAGGCCGCCCGCTGCCGGCTGCCGCTGGTGCAGGTCCCGCCGCGCGGGCTGTGGGGGCGCGGCGGACCGGCCGCCCACACCACCGCCGAGGCCTGGCTCGGCCGCCCGCTCGACCCGTCACCCGGCCCGGACGGCCTGGTGCTGCGCTACCTCGCCGCGTTCGGCCCCGCCTCCGCGGCCGACCTGCGCCAGTGGTGCGGCCTGGCCGGCCTCGCCCCGGTGCTGCGGCGGCTCGCACCGAGCCTGCGGGCCTTCCGGGACGAACAGGGCCGGCAGCTGTACGACCTGCCCGAGGCGCCCCGCCCCGACGAGGACACCCCCGCGCCGGTCCGGCTGCTCGCCCCGTTCGACAACCTGCTGCTCTCGCACGCGGACCGCACCCGGGTGCTGCCCGAGGAGCACCGGGGCCGGGTGATGACCCGCAACGGCATCGTGCACGGAACCCTCCTGGTGGACGGGCTGGTCGCCGGGACCTGGCGGCTGACCGGTGACCGGGAGGTGACCGTCGCCCCGTTCGCCCCGCTGCGCCCGGCCGACCGGCGGGCCGCCGAGGCCGAGGCGCAGCGGGTGCTGGTCTTCGCGGGGGCGGGCGAGGACGGCGCGGTGCGGTTCGAGGCCCCCGGGTAGCTCGTTCGGGTGCTCCCGGCCGGTCCGCCGCGCGGGCCGTCGGAACCTCTGCTGAGCTGGGGCGGTCCGGAATCGTCGAGACCCCGGCGGAGGCGACCGTGTCCGTGGAGCGCGCGCCCGGCGAGGAGCGGCGGCCGGACCACCGCAGGCCGTACCTGATGCTGCCGCCCGCGCTGCGGCAGGCGGCCGCCTGGTCGCTGGCGGTGATCCTGCTGATCGCCGTCGCCTCGCTGGTGGTCTTCGCGCTGGTCGAACTGCGGGCCGCGACCGTGCCGTTCCTGCTGGCGCTGCTCGGGACCTCGCTGCTCTACCCGGTGGTGCCCTGGCTGGTGCGCCGGGGTGTCGGGCGGGGCCTGGCCGCCGGGCTGACCTGCACGGTGCTGGTCACGGCGGTCGGCGGGGTGATCGCCCTGCTGGTCAACTCCCTGGTGCACAGCGCCCCGCAGATCGCCGCCTCGCTCCCGGAGGCCGGGCGGCGGCTGGCCGGCTGGCTCGGCCCCTTCGGGTCGAAGATCCAGCACGCGCTGAGCAACGCCAAGGGCGAGACCAATTCGCTGGTGTCCACCCTCACCAACGGCGTGCTCTCCGGGCTCGGCCTGCTCACCCAGCTGATCACCGGCGGGGTGCTGGCGCTCGCCCTGGTGTTCTTCTTCCTGCGGGACGGCCACCGCACCGGCGACGCCATCCGCTCCTTCCTGCCCGAGCGCAGCGCCACCACCGTGATCGCCTGCGCCGGGCGGGCCTTCGACGCGATGGCCGGGTTCATGCGCGGCACCACCCTGATCGCCCTGATCGACGCGAGCTTCATCACCATCGGCCTGCTGGCTCTCGGTGTGCCGGGCGCGCCGGGGCTGGGCGCGCTGGTCTTCATGGGGGCCTACATCCCCTTCGTCGGTGCCTTCCTGTCCGGCACGGCGGCGGTCCTGGTCGCCCTCGCCGACGGCGGCATCGGCACGGCGCTGTGGGCGCTCGGCGTGGTGCTCACGGTGCAGATGATCGAGGGCAACATCCTCCAGCCGGTGATCCAGAGCCGCACGGTGGAGCTGCACCCGGCCACCATCATGGTCGCCGTGGTGGCCGGTGCCGGTATCGCCGGCATCATCGGCGCCCTGCTGGCCGTCCCGGTCTGCGCGGCCGGCATGGGTGTCATCTCGGTGCTGCGCGGGGATCCGGACCGGTCGGCGGCGCCGGACCGCTGAGCAGCCGGCCGGGCGGAGCGGAAAGCGGGTTGCCGTCGGTCGGGGGACCATGTGAGCATTGCTAATGCGACAAGGGTCGCAATAGTGCTTCGGGAGGGGTCGCATGGAACTGTTCGAGGTGGCCGAGGCGGGGGCCGGGCCGTACGGGATCGCCGTGGGGCCCGACGGGGGTGTCTGGTTCACGCTGGTGCACAGCGGGGAGATCGGGCGGCTGGACCCGGACGGGACGGTGCGGCGGTACGGCCTCGGGGCGCCGGGCTGCGGGCCCGCGGTGATCACGGCGGGGCCGGACGGGGCGCTCTGGTTCAGCCGGATGCGGGACCACCGGATCGGGCGGATCGACGTCCACGGGCGGGCCGGCTCGTTCGAGCTGCCGGGCGAGGACCCCGGCCCCTACGGGATCGCCGCGGGGCCGGACGGGGCGCTCTGGTTCACCGAGCTGAACGCCGACCGGGTCGGGCGGATCACCGTGGACGGCGAGGTGACGCGGTACCCGCTGCCGGTCGACGGGGCCTTCCCGTCGCTGATCACGGCCGGGCCGGACGGGGCACTGTGGTGCACGCTCAACCAGGCGGACGCGGTGGCGAGGGTCGGCACCGACGGCGCGGTGACCGTCCACCGGCTGCCCACCGAGGGCACCGCGCCGGTCGGGATCACCGCCGGGACGGACGGTGCGCTCTGGTACGTCGGGATCGGCGGCGGGCTGGTCGGGCGGATCACCGTGGACGGGAAGGTCACCGAGCATCCGCTGGCCGACCGCTCGGCCAGGCCGCACGCCGTCGCGGCCGGACCGGACGGGGCGCTCTGGTTCACCGAGTGGGGCGCCGGCCGGATCGGGGTGCTCACCCCGGACGGGCGGCTCGACGGCCACCCCGTCCCGGGCGCGGGCGCCGAGCCGCACGGCATCGCCGTCGCCCCGGACGGCACGGTGTACGCGGCGCTGGAGCGCGGGCAGATCGCCCGGCTGACCCCGGCCCGGGACGCCCGGGGCGCCCGGGGCGCTCAGGGCTGACGGCGCAGCAGCTCCTCCAGGTCGGCGAGCAGGCCGAGGGCGGCGGCGCGGTCGGGGGCCGGCGCCGCCGGGGCGGGGGAGCGCTCGGCGATCACCCGCAGGGCGGCCGCGGCCTGGCGGGCGAACATCGCCAGCAGGTCCAGCTCGGGCAGGCTGGCGCGGGCCTGCGGCGCCGGGTCCAGCACCTCCAGGACGCCGAGCACCCGGCTGCCGTGAGTGAGCGGCGCGGCCATCAGGGCGGTCGGGACGTACGCGGTGGACTCGGCGAAGTCCCGGTCGAAGGTGCGGTTGGCGCCCAGGTCGTCCACCACCATCGGCTCGCCCGAGGCGGCCACCCAGCCGGCGATCCCCCGGCCGGCCGGGAAGCGGCGGCCGACCAGCGACTCCTCGCCGCGCCCGGAGACGGCCTGGAAGACCAGCTCCCCGGCCGCCTCGTCGAGCAGGCACACCGAGCCCGCCCGGGCGCCGAAGATCGCCCGGGCGACGTCCACCACGGACTGGAGCAGCTCGCGGGCCAGCGGGTCGACGGCGGGGTCAGTGCTGAGGGTCATCGGGCGCCTCCGGGGTGGGGGTGGAAGGGACCTGGACATTGGCCGCGGTGAGGTAGAGCGCGCTCTTCAGCTGGAAGGTGGTCAGCCTCGGCCGCCGGGACAGGATGCGGGCGCAGAGCCCGGCCACGTACGGGGTCGCGAAGCTGTTGCCGGTGGTGCGGATGGTGGCGCCGCCGAGCCAGGGCACCCGGACGTTCTGGCCGGGCGCGAAGAACTCCACCGGCGGGGCCGGGTTGTACAGGTGCAGCCGCGGGTCGTCCTCCTGGTGGCTGCCCACCGAGATGACCGAGGAGAACCGCCACGGGTAGCTCTCCACCGGGGTGTTGTGGGCGGAGGCGACGATCGCGGTGCGGGCGAAGAAGGCGTCGTCGGCGATCGCGTGCAGCTCGTCCAGGAAGCGGGTCCGGGTGGTGGAGAGGCTGAGGTTGATCACGTCGAAGCGCTGCCCGACGGCCCAGCGCAGCCCGGCGATCAGCATGTCGCCGGTGCCGGTGAAGCGCTCGCCGAGGACCCGGACGCTGTAGAGCTCGCAGTCCGGGGCGGTGCGGCGGATGATGCCGGCGCAGGCGGTGCCGTGCCCGCAGGTGTCGCCGGCGGAGTCCGGGCGGACGACCAGCTCCCTGGTGGCCGGGTCCCTGGCCACCGCCCAGGAGCCCTGCACCGGCCCGACCAGCGGGTGGTCGGGTTCGACCCCGGAGTCGACCACGCAGACCCGTACGCCCTTGCCGGTGCCCCCGCCCCCGCCGCTCTCCTCGCCGTCGGGGGCGACGGCGTCGGCGAGCACCGGCAGGTCGGCGGGGGTGCGGTCGCGCAGGCTCCAGGTGAGGCCGGCCGGGCCGCTCACCGGGTGCCCCCGAGCCGCTCGGCGCGCCGCACGCCCGGCAGGTGGCCCTTGGCGGCGAACCGGTCCCGGGCGGTGGCGGCGGCCGCCGCGGCCTCGGCGGGGCGGTCGAGCAGCAGCAGGGCGTGCGCCCGGTCGAGCGCGGTCAGCGCCTGCAGCAGCAGCGACTCGGTGGCCTCCGCGGCGGCCAGGGCGGCGGCGGTCAGGTCCAGGGCCGGCGCGGCCTCGCCCCGGGCGGCGGCGAGCCGGCCGCGCAGCGCGTCCAGTTCGATCGCGAGCACCGGCGGCAGCGCGGCGAGGGCGTCCGCGCCGTCCAGGTGCCGGGCGGCCTGGGCCGGGCGGTCGGTGTCCAGCAGGACCCGGGCGGTGGTCAGGGCGAGGCGCGGCAGCGGGGCGGGGCTGCCCTGGTGGCGGGCGATCTCGGCGGCGTCGGCGAGCAGGTCCAGCGCCTGGCCGCTCTGGCCGAGGGCGGCCGCCGCCTGGGCGGTCAGCGCGGGCAGTGCCACCATCGCCTCGGCCAGCGACAGCTCCCCGGCGAGGCTGTTGGCCTCGGCGAGCAGCAGCTCGGCCTCCTCGGGGCGCTCGCGCAGGGCCAGCAGGACGGCCAGCGGGCCGTTCAGCGCGATCCGCACGGTCCGCCGGCCGGTGCCGTGCTCGCCGAGCAGGGCGCGCAGCCGGAAGGTCGCGTTGGGGACGGGCTCGGGGCCGGCCAGCAGGGAGGCGGCCAGTGCGGCCAGCACGGCGGCCCGGTCCAGCTCGGCGTCGGTGCGGCAGACCCGGTCGAGGGCCTGGTCCAGCAGCAGCTCGGCCTCGGTGTGCCGGCCGGCCAGCAGCTGCTCCTCGGCCAGCCGCAGCCCGGCCCGGGCCCGGCCGAGGTCGTCCCCGGTGTCGGTGAACAGCGGCAGGACGGCGCGGGCGGTCGCGGCGGGCTGGTCCGGGCCGGGCGGCAGGCCGCGGGCGGCCAGCGCGAGCCGGGCGTGCGCGGCGTCCAGCGGGTCGGCGGCCGCGTCCCGCACCTGGGCGAGGACGGGCAGCGCCTCCTCGGCGCGGCCGAGCGCCAGCCGGGCCTCGCCGAGGCGGCGCAGCGCGGGGCCCGCGGCGCGCTCTCCCGGGTAGTGCAGCCGGACGGCGCGCTCCAGCAGGTCGGTGGCGGCGGGCAGGTCGGCGCGGGCCAGCGCGCCGGCCCCGGCGGCGCCGAGGGCGGCGGCCGCGCGGGTGCGCAGCACGTCGGTGCGGGTGTCCAGCAGGCCGAGTTCGAGCCGGTAGCGGTGGGCGCGTTCCAGGTGGCCGCCGACGGCGGCGTCCCCGGTGGAGCGGACGGCCGGCAGGTCGGCGGCGCGCTCGTGGCGCTCGGCGCGGGCCCGCTTGGACATCGACTGGTAGACGGACTCCTGGACCAGGCCGCTGCTGAACCGGTAGCCGGCGCCGGCCGGTTCGACCAGCCGCAGCTCGGCCAGCCGGGCCAGCGCGGCGTGCAGCCGCGGCGGGGTGTCGTCGCCCCCGGCGGACGGGCCGGCCGGCAGCCCGTCGATCGGGCCGGTGAAGACGTCGTCCTCCGGGTCGGCGAAGGCGTCCTGGTCGCTGCCGCCGTGGGCGAGTTCGGCGAGTTCGGTGGCGGTGAAGGCGCGGCCGAGGACGGCGGCGAGGTCGAGGGTGGCGCGCTCGTCGCGCTCCAGCCCGTCGATCCGGGCGCTGAGCAGGGCCCGTCCGGTGGGCGGCAGTTCGTCGGTCAGGACGGGGCCCTCGGTCTCGGTGAGGGCGGCCAGCAGCTCCTCCAGGTGCAGCGGGTTGCCCTCGGCGCGCTCCAGCAGCCGGGTGGGAACCGCGTCCTGGTGGGCGCTCAGTTCGGTCAACTGGGCGGCCAGCAGGGCGGATTCGTCCCAGGACAGGCCGCCGACCGGCAGTGCCGGCAGCTCCGGGCGGGCGGCCGGGAGTTCGGGGCGGGTCAGGCAGAGCAGCAGCACGGGGGCCGCGCCGAGCTCGGCCGTCAGCCACCCGGCGGCGTCCACCAGCGCCGGGCCGGCCCACTGGCAGTCGTCCAGGACCAGGACGGCCGGGCGCTCGACGGTGCGGCCCCGCAGGATCGCGGCCAGCAGCTCCAGCGAGCGGCGGGTGTCGAGGCCCGGCGCCGTCGCCTCGTCCAGCCGGGCCAGCGCCTCGGCCGGAGCGGCGCCCCCGGGCTCGTCCAGCAGGGTCCGGACCGCCTCGGCGATCGGCGCCAGCGTGCCCTGCTCGCCGAAGCTGCGGCAGCGGGCGGTGCCGCAGCGCGCGGTGCGCCGGCCGATCCGCTCGCGCCACTCGCGCACCAGCCGGGTCTTGCCGATGCCGGCCTCGCCGGCGACCAGCAGCAGCTCGGCCCCCGAGCCGCCCGCCACCCGCGCCAACGCGGCGTCCAGCTGCGCCAGTTCGCGATCCCGGCCGACCAGCGGGACGTCGAAGCGGCGCAGCAGCTCCGGGTCGTCCTCGTCCAGGGCGACCAGGCGGTAGGCGGTGACCGGCTCGGCCTTGCCCTTGAGGTGCAGCGGGCCGACCTCGTCCACCTGGGCGGCCGGACCGGCCGCGCGCAGCGTCTGCGGGCCGATCAGCACTTGGCCGGGGGCGGCCCGGGTCTGCAGCCGGGCGGCGATGTTCACGGTCTCGCCGGAGATCAGCGCCTGGCGCGCCGAGGCGTCCGAACCCGCCACCACCTGGCCGGTGTTGACACCGATCCGGACGTCCAGGCGGACCCCGAGGGTGGCGTCCAGCTCGGTGTTGAGGTCCTCCAGGTCCTCCAGCATGGCGAGGGCGGCGGCCAGCGCCCGGTGGGCGTCGTCCTCGCGGATCACCGGGACGCCGAAGACGGCCATCACGGCGTCCCCGATGAACTTCTCCAGGGTGCCGCCGTGCGCCTCGATCCGGCGGTGCATCCGCTCGAAGTAGCGCAGGATCACCTCGCGCAGGGTCTCCGGATCGAGCGCGCCGGACAGGGCGGTGGAGTCGACCAGGTCGCAGAAGACCACCGTGACCAGCTTGCGCTCCTCGGCGGCCAGGTCGAGGGCGGCGCCCCGGGCGGCGCCGCAGGAGGGGCAGAACTGGTCGTTGGTGCCGACGGGCTGGGCGCAGAGTGGGCAGGGCATGGTGGCCGTCCTTCGGTCGTCCTTCGCTGTGCGGGGCGTGCGCGGCGGAGCGGGTGTGCGCGGGCGTTCCCGGCCAGGGTCGCGGGCGCGGCTTCGGGCCCGGTTCGGGAACGCCTGGCGAGCGGTATGGCCGCAGGCGGGGCGGGGTGCGGGGGCCGGCCGACCGGGCCCGGTGCGGCCCGCGCGGCCGCGCCGGGCCGCGCCGACCTGCGGACATACCGGATCCCGACCGGCCCCGAAGCCGGGCGCAGCCGGTCCCGCCCAGCATGGTGGGCGACGGCGGGCGGCCGCCCGCCGTCGCCGTCACCACCCCCCACGCGGAAGGGAGTTCGACCATGGCCGAGAACATGGAGCAGCAGAACGTCGGCGAGAGCGGCGAGGAGGGCCCGGAGGTCGAGGCGCACGTGGCCAACATCCTGGACCTCCAGTCGATGAAGGTCCTGAGCGAGGCCTCCGACGGCAACTGCTTCAGCCTGATCAGCTACGTCGCCGGCGCCGAGACCTCCGCCTGACCGGAGTCCGCGCGCCGGGCCGGGCACGGGGGCGGACGCACCGCCGCCCCCGGCCGCCGGCCGCCGAAGGCCTCCGGGGCGGTCCCGCCGGGACGGGACCGCCCAGGCCCGATCCGCACCCCCGCGGGTGCCCCCGCCCGACCACGGAGGACGGCCATGGAGCCCACCCCGCTCGCCCGCAACCGGGACTTCCGGCTGCTCTGGGCCGGCGGCCTGCTGGCCTCGCTCGGCTCCCAACTCGCCTCGATCGCCCTGCCGCTGCTGGTCCTGCGGGAGACCGGATCGGCCGCCCGGGCGGGCGCCGTCGGCACCGTCTCGGTCGGCGCGCTGCTGCTCACCATGCTGCCCGGCGGGGTGCTCGCCGACCGGATCGAGCGGCGCCGGCTGATGCGGATCTGCGACGTCCTCGGCCTGCTCGCGGTCGGCGCCCTGGTCGTCGCCGTGCTGCGCGGGCACACCCCGCTGCCGCTGGTCCTGCTGGTCGCCGCCGCCGGGGCGCTGATCACCGGCGTCTACGGGCCCGCCGCGGGCGGGCTGCTGCGCGCGGTGGTGCCCGCCGGGCAGGCCCGCGAGGCCTCCTCCCGGATGCAGGCGCGCGGCGCGGCCGCCCGGTTGATCGGACCGCTCGGCGGCGGGGCGCTGTTCGCCTGGCACCCGGTGCTGCCGTTCCTCGCCGAGGGCGTCGGACTGCTGCTGTCCACCGTCTGCGTGGCGCTGATGCGGACCCGCTCGCTGCCCGCCGCGAGGAACGGACCGGTGCTCGGCCGGGCCGAGCTGACCGCCGGACTGGCCTTCATCTGGCACCGGCCCTATCTGCGCACCCTGCTGCTCATCTTCGGCCTCGGGATGAACTTCGCGTTCAGCGCGCTGATGTTCGCCACCCTGGCCGTCGCCTCCGACGGCGGCCGCTCCGGTGTCGGAGGCGGCACGGTCGTCTCCTGCACCGCGGCCGGCGCCCTGGCCGGCGCGCTGCTGGCTCCCCGGCTCGGCACCCGGGTCCGGGACGGCAGCCTGGTCGCGCTCGCCTGCTGGGCCTGCGCGCTCACCGCCGGGGTCCTGGTGCTCACCCGGATGCCGCTGCTGATCGGACTGCTCTGCGCGGCCTGCATGTGCCTGTCCACCGTCGCCAGCATCGGCTTCGTCTCCGGCATGCTGATCGCGGCGCCGCCCGACCGGATCGGCCGGGTGCAGAGCGCGGCCGGCTTCCTGTCCACCCTGGTCCAGCCGTTCGGCCCGCTGGCCGCCGGCGCCCTGCTCGGCTCGCTCGGCGGCACCCGGACCTTCGCCCTGCTGGCCCTCGCCATCGCGCTCTGCGCGGCCGCGGTCACCTGGGCGCCGCCGGTCCGGCGCGGACCGCAGCCGCGCCCGGCCCTCTGAACACCGCCCGCTCCCGCAGGACTTCGGAACAGGAGACCCCATGGCCGGCGCCCACGAGACCCAGCTGTACTGCCTCGCCGATCCGATGTACTACGACACCCCCGGGCGGCTGCGGGACGGGGCGGACCGCTACCCGCCGGGCCTCGGCGAGCCGCCCGCGGGCTGGCGGCGGGAACAGCGCGGACTGTGGACGGTGCTGCGGCCCGAGGTCCGGTCGGCCGACGCCCGGCTGCCGGAGCAGGGCTGGAAGCTGCACGTGTCGGCGGTGCGGGAGAGCGCCGAGCGGACGCTGGAGGCCGTCGCCCGGATCTGCCTCGACCGCCGGGTCGCGTTCAAGTTCCTGCGCGGCCCGGCGGCGCTGGCGGTGACGAACGGCAAGTTCGCGGGACGCGGCAGCAGCGGCAAGTTCATCACCGTCTACCCGGCCACGGAGGGCGAGTTCCTCACCCTGGCCGAGGAGTTGGCGCGGGCGCTGGACGGCTTCCCCGGGCCGTACGTGCTCACCGACCTGCGGATCGGCGACGCCCCGGTGTTCGCGCGCTACGGGGCCTTCGTCGAACTGTGGTGCCAGGACGCGGCCGGGCGGGTCGTCCCGGCCTTGCGCGACCCCTCCGGCGCGCTCGTCCCCGACCCTCGCGAGCCGGCCTTCCGGCTGCCCGGGTGGGTCGAGCCGCCGGCCGCGCTGCGCCCGCACCTGGCCGCCCGGGCGGCGGCCCGCGGGCACCTGCCGTACCGGATCGTCGAGGTGCTCCGGTTCTCCAACGCCGGCGGGATCTACCTCGCCGAGCGGCACGGCACGGGGGAGCGGGTGGTGCTGCGCGAGGCCCGCCCGCACACCGGGCTGGACGGCGCCGGGGCGGACGCCCTGACCCGGCTGCGGCGCGAGCAGTGGGCACTGGAGCGGCTGGCCGGGCTGGCGTGCGTGCCGCGGCTGCACGAGGTGCGCACGGTGTGGGAGCACACCTTCCTGGTGCAGGAGCACGTCGAGGGCGTCCAGCTGTTCACCGAGGCGATCCGGCGCTATCCGCTGGTGCACCAGGACTGCACGCCGGAGCAGCGCGCCCGGTACGCGCGGTGGGTGGGCCGGGTGGTGGCGGGGCTGGAGCAGGCGCTCGCCGCCCTGCACGGGCGGGGCGTGCGGTTCGGGGACCTCCACCCGGCCAACGTGGTGCTCCGGCCGGACGGGTCGGTGGTGCTGGTGGACTTCGAGTACGCGGCCGCGCTGGACGACCGGCGGGTGCCGGTGGCCGGCGCGGCCGGACAGCACGTCCCGCCCGGACTGACCGGCGCCGAGGCCGACCGCTGGCTGCTCTGGGCCACCTGGCTGATGCTGCTGATGCCGGTGCTGGAACTGGCCGACCTCGACCCGGGCAAGCTCCCGGCGCTGGAGCGGCGGGCGCGCGCGTGGTTCGGACTCGGGACGGAGGAGGGGCCGGTGCGCCCTGGAGCGGTGGCCCTGGTGGAGTCGGCGAGCGAGCGGCGCGGGCGGGAGCTGCTGGCCGGGCCCTCGCTGGACCCGGTGCGCCGGGAGCTGGTCGCGGGCCTGCACGCGGGCGCCACCCCGGACCGGCCGGACCGGCTCTTCCCCGGGGACGTGGCCGGGTTCGCCGACGGCGGCACGGGCGTGTCGCACGGCGCGGCTGGGGTGCTGTACGCGCTGCACCGCGCCGGGGCCGACCGGCCGCAGGAGTACGCGGACTGGCTGGTCGCCGCGGTGCGCCGGCGGGCCGACCGCCCCGGCACCGGCGGACTGTACGACGGGCCGCTCGGCATCGCGCTGGTGCTGGCCCGGATCGGCCGGACGGAGGAGGCGGAGGAGCTGCTCGGGCGCGTCCGCACCGCCCGCCCGGCCCGGGAGGCGGGCCTGTTCGGCGGCCGGGCCGGCGCGGCGCTCGCCCGGCTGCGGCTGGCGCAGGCGCTGGACCGCCCCCGGGAACTGGCCCACGCGCTGGACGACGCACGGGAGTTGGCCGCGGTGCTGCGCGGCGAGCCGGTGCCCGGGCTGGACGAGCCGGCGGCCGCCGGGCTGCTGTACGGGCTGGCGGGGATCGCGCTGCTCCAGCTGCGGCTGTACCGGCGGACCGGCGAGCGGTGGCTGCTCGACTCCGGGCGGACCGCGCTGGAACGGGCCGTGGCCGGGTGCGTCCGGGTGCCCGACGGGTCGGTGCAGGTGCTGGAGGCCGGGCGCCGGCTGGCCTACCTGGACCGGGGCAGCAGCGGGATCGCGCTGGTGGTACGGGAGTTCCTGGAGCACGCGGAGCTGCCGGGCGGGGAGGCCTTCCTGGCGGACGTGCGCAAGGTCTGCGCGCCCGGGTTCATCCGGGAGCCGGGCCTGTTCCGCGGGAGGGTCGGGCTGACGCTGGCGCTGGACCGGCTGGGCGGGGCGCCCGCGCGGGAGGCCGTGCTCGGGCAGGTGCGCAAGCTCCAGTGGCACCTGGTGGCCCGGCCGGAGGGGCTGCTGGTGCCGGGGATGCGGCTGAGGCGCTTCTCGGCCGATCTGCACACGGGCGCGGCGGGGGTGCTGCTGGCGCTGAGCGGGCTGGAGGAGGGGCGCGGGGAGCCGCGGGCGGACGTGCTGGACCTGCTGACCCTGGGGTGAGCGAACCGCGCGGCCGTCAGGTCGGCGCCGGTGCCCCACGGGCGCGGCCGTCACGTCGGCGCCGGTGCCCGAACGGCCTCCACCGCGCGTTCGCGGGCGTGCAGATGGGTGAGCCGCGGCAGGGCGTACAGGGCGGCGTGGGCGGTGACCTCACCGGTGGGGGAGGTCACCGCCCCGGTGTCGGTGAGCGCCTCCAGGGTGCGCAGGGCGAGCCGCTCGGGCCGGCCGAGGGCGGCGGCGGCCTCGGGGAGGGTGAAGAGCAGGGCGAGCGGCAGGGCGGCGAGCCGGGCCAGGGCGAGCCGTCCCCGGTCGGTGAGGTCGTGCCAGCCGGAGTCCAGCCGGGCGCGGACGGTGACGTCCCCGGCGACCAGTTCGTCCAGGGCGCCCGCCGGGTCCTCCAGCCGGGCCGCGTACTCGGCGAGCGGGAGGTGGCGCAGCACGGCCAGCCGGGTGCCCGCGACCCGGACGGCGAGCGGCAGCAGCCCGCAGGCGGCCACGATCCGGGCGGCTGCGGCGCGGTCGGCGCCGGTCCGGCCTGTGCCGACGATCCGGCCGAGCAGGTCCAGGGCCTCGGTGGGGGCGAGCGGCGGGACGGCGACGCGGCGCACCGAGGCGAGGCCGGCCAGCTGGCTGCGGGAGGTGACCAGCACGGCGCTCGGGCCGAAGCCCGGCAGCAGCTCACGGACCACGGCCTCGCCCGGGGCGTCGTCCAGGATCAGCAGCAGCCGGCGCCCGGCGAGCGAGGCGCGCCAGAGGGCGGCGGCCCGGGCCGTGTCGCCGGGGCCGGGGGCGGGGTCGGGGCCGGTGGCGTGGGCTGGGGCGGGGGCGAGCCGAACGGCTCCGACGGGTGCGACGGGTGCGGCGGGTGCGGCGGGTGCGGCGCCCGGGCGGCCGGTGAGGACGGCGAGTTCGGCGAGCACCTCGGACAGCGGGCGGGCGGTGCCGTCCTCGGCGCGCAGCCGGACCAGCACCCGGCCGTCCGGGAAGCGGTCGGCGAGCAGGTGGCCGGCGTGCACGGCGAGCGCGGTCTTGCCGCAGCCGGCCGGGCCGGAGAGCACCGCGACGCGCCCGCCGCCCTCACCCAACTCGTCGACGAGACAGCGCAGTTCGTCGGTTCTTCCGGTGAAGTCGGCGGTGTCGGCGGGCAGCAGCGCGGCGCCGTTCGGCCCGGCGCCGCGCTCCGGGCGGGCGGCGGTGGGCAGGGAGCGGCCGCGGGCGAGCAGCTCCCGGTAGCGGGCGGTCAGCGCGGGGCTCGGCTCCAGCCCCAACTCCCTGGCGAGCAACTGGCGGTGGGTGTCGTAGACGGCGAGCGCCTCGGCCTGGCGGCCGGACAGGTGCAGGGCGTTCATCCGGGCCGCCTGGAGGCGCTCGCGCAGCGGGTGGCGCTCGGCGAGCTCGGCGAGGTCCTCGGCGACGGCCCCGGGGTTGCCGAGCTCCAACTCGGTCTCCGCCCAGTCCTCGTGGACACCCAGGCAACGGGCCTCCAGCCGGCCCGCCTCCGCCTCGACGGCCGGCGAGCGGCGCAGATCGGCGAGCGGCGGGCCCTGCCAGAGGTCGAGGGCCTGGCGCAGCAGCCGGGCGGCGGGGGCGAGGGCTCCGCCGTCGGCGGCGGCCCGGCCGGCCCGGGCCAGGGCGCGGAACCGCAGCAGGTCCAACTCGGGCTCGGCGACCCGCAGCAGGTAGCCGGCGGCCGAGTGCACCAGCCGGTCGGGCCCGTCCCCGCGGCCGAGCAGGGTGCGCAGGGTGCAGATGTAGACCTGGAGGTTCTTGCGGGCGGTGCGCGGCGGCTCCTCGGGCCACACCGCGTCGGTGAGCAGGTCGACCGGGACGGCGGTGTTGGCGCGGCTCAGCAGGACGGCCAGCACCAGCCGCTGCTTCAGCGGCCCGAGGGCCAGCGGGCGGCCGTCGGCCTCCCCGGTGAGCGGGCCGAGGACGGCGAAGCGCAGCCGGGCGGGGGTGGCGGGCTGGGCCAGGGGCATCGGCGTACCTCCGGGGCGTGGGCGTGGGCGTGCGCGTGGGTGCGGGCGTGGGCTTGGGCGTGCGCGGCAACGGTGTGGCAGGTGGCAGGTGGCAGGTGGCAGGTCGTGGGGCTGCCGGCGGTGGGGCGGCCGGGGTGCGGGTGCGGGTGCGGGTGCGGCGGTGCGGTGTGGGCGCAGGCTACTTGACGGCCGATCGGCGCTGAAGGCCGCGGAAGCGGCCGGCTCCGCTCCCCCCGGGCCCATGACCGGGGCCGCGCGGCGGGGGGTCGACGGTGGGGTCCGTACGGCTGTGCGATCGCCGTTCCGGCAGGTCGGCCGGGGTGGCGGGGACCGGTCGGGCCGGGTGGACGGGCGGCCCGCGGGGCGCCGCCGGGCGGGCGTACGGGACGGTGGGGAAGGGCGCGTTCCGGCGGTTCTCGACCGGGGCTCCGCGCCGCGGTGAGCGCGGCCCGAGCGGGCGGCGATCCGGGCACGCGGCCGCCGACGGCCGGTCAGGACGTGCCGGGCGGGCTGCCGGGAGGTGTTGGCCGGCCGGTCGGGAGGTCCCGGGTACGCGGTCGGGAGGTCCCGGTCGGGGCCCGGGAACTCGGGCCCAGCGGCCCCGGGCGGGCGGGCCGAAGGGCCCTGGGGTGCGGAGGGCACCTGTTCGGATCATGGAGCGCCATCCATTCGCACGACGTTCCGAAGGAGTGCGTCCTTGAGCGCCACCCAGGCACAGGGCGACCCCACCTCACCGCCAACGGCCCTCCCCGCAGGGACGGCCAGGGCCAGGAGGCCCGGTTCGGCCCTGGTCAGACTGCTGACCACCACCGACCACAAGACGATCGGCACCATGTACCTGGTGTCGTCGTTCGCGTTCTTCCTGATCGGCGGCATCCTCGCCCTGGTCATGCGCGCCGAACTCGCCCGGCCCGGAACGCAGATCCTCTCCAACGAGCAGTTCAACCAGGCCTTCACCATGCACGGCTCGGTGATGCTGCTGCTGTTCGCCATGCCGCTGTTCACCGGCTTCGCCAACTGGATCATGCCGCTCCAGATCGGCGCGCCGGACGTCGCCTTCCCACGCCTGAACATGCTGTCCTACTGGCTGTTCATGTTCGGCTCGCTGATCGCCGCGGCCGGCTTCGCGACCCCGGGGGGCGCCGCCGACTTCGGCTGGTTCCTCTACGCGCCGCTGTCCGACGCGATCCACTCGCCCGGCGTCGGCGCCGACATGTGGATCATGGGCGTGACGCTGTCCGGCTTCGGCAGCATCTTCGGCGCCGTCAACTTCATCACCACCATCATCTGCATGCGCGCTCCGGGCATGACCATGTTCCGGATGTCCATCTTCTGCTGGAACGTGCTGCTCACCTCGGTGCTGGTGCTGCTGGTCTTCCCGGTGCTGGCCGCCGCGCTGCTGGCGCTGGAGTGCGACCGCAAGTTCGGCTCCCACGTCTTCGACCCGGCCAACGGCGGGGCGATGCTCTGGCAACACCTGTTCTGGTTCTTCGGGCATCCCGAGGTGTACATCCTGGCGCTGCCGTTCTTCGGGATCGTCTCCGAGGTCATCCCGGTGTTCAGCCGCAAGCCGATGTTCGGCTACTCCGGCCTGATCGCCGCGACGGTGGCCATCGCGGGCCTGTCGGTGACGGTGTGGGCGCACCACATGTACGTCACAGGGCAGGTGCTGCTGCCGTTCTTCTCCTTCATGACCTTCCTGATCGCCGTCCCGACCGGGGTGAAGTTCTTCAACTGGGTCGGCACCATGTGGCGGGGCTCGCTGAGCTTCGAGACACCGATGCTCTGGACGGTCGGCTTCCTGGTCACCTTCCTGTTCGGCGGCCTGACCGGCGTGCTGCTCGCGGCCCCGCCGATCGACTTCCACGTCTCCGACTCGTACTTCGTGGTCGCCCACTTCCACTACACGCTGTTCGGCACCGTGGTCTACGCGATGTTCGCCGGCTTCCACTTCTGGTGGCCGAAGATGACCGGCAAGAAGCTCGACGAGCGGCTCGGCCGGATCACCTTCTGGACCCTGACGGTCGGCTTCCACGCGACCTTCCTGGTCCAGCACTGGCTGGGTGCCGAGGGCATGCCGCGCCGGTACGCGGACTACCTGGCCTCGGACGGCTTCACCACCCTGAACACCTTCTCCACCATCGGTTCGTTCCTGCTCGGCCTGTCGATCCTGCCGTTCCTCTACAACGTTTGGAAGACCGCCAAGTACGGCGAGAAGGTCACCGAGGACGACCCGTGGGGCTGGGGCCGCTCGCTGGAGTGGGCCACCTCCTGCCCGCCGCCGCGGCACAACTTCGTCAAGCTGCCGCGGATCCGCTCCGAATCCCCGGCGTTCGACCTCCACCACCCGGACATCGCGGCCATGGACGTCCTGGCGCACAGCGGCAAGCCCGCCACGCACCTGGGCGACGTGGAGCCGACGAAGTACGACCGGCCGCTGAGCCGGGCGGACCGGGCGGCCGCCGCCGTCGCGGTCAAGGCCCCGCCCTCCGAGGCCGCCGCGTCCACCGAGTCACCCTCCTCGGGCGGCTGAGCCCGCCCCTCGAACGCCGTCCCCGCCCGCGTCGCTGCCCCCGGGCGGGCGGGGACGGCCCCCTTCTCCCCTTCTCCCCTCCCCACCCCTTCGTGACCAGGAAGGCCGGGTCGTGAACCACACCGTTCTCGCCATCGGCACCGCCGCCCTCACCGCGAGCGGCTGTGTCTGGTACCTGCCCGCCATCGCCGACCTCCAGGCCGGCGCCGACCGGCCCCGATCCACCCGTACGGCCGCCGCGGCCTGCGTGCTGTGGTGGGCCGGGCTCGCGCTCGCGGGCGGGCTGCTGCTCGTCGTGCCGGACTGGCGGCCCGCCGCGCAGATCGCGCTCGCCGGACTGGTCGGCGGCACGGCGCTGCGGCTGCGGGCCCTGTGGGACCGCCGCCGGGAGGTGAAGGAGACCGCGGCCCGCTGGGCCGCCCTGGACGCCGGGCCCGCCCCGCGCTCCCACCGGCCGCCGGCCCTGGCCCTGGCCGGGTGGCTGGTGGTCGGCGCGGCCGTCGCCTCGCTCGGGGCGGTCGCCATCCTGGTGTCCGGCGGCGGCGAGGTCGTGCCCCGGGTGGTGCTCGCGGCGGTCAGCGGCGCGGGCATCGCGCTCGCCTTCCTGCTGATGGGGCTCGGGAACGTACGACGGCAGGGGCGCTGAGGACGCTTGGGCCGGCGCGCCTCCCGAGCGGCCCGGCGGACCCTGAAGAGACCTGAAGAGAACCGCAGGACCGGCCCCGGCCCGGCCCGGGCCGTGTGGCCCGGCCGGAATGGGGCCGTTGGGCCCTGGGCCCGCGGCCGGGTCCGGGGGATGATGCCCTGGGCCCCGCTGGGAGTGTGCGGGGGTGCGACGAAGGTGGAGCCGCGTGATGGCGACCAAGACGGAGGGTGCCGGGGCTCCGGCTCCGGTCCGGGTGTTCCTGCTGGACGACCACGAGGTGGTGCGCCGCGGGGTGCACGACCTGCTGGACTGCGAGCCGGACCTGGAAGTGGTCGGGGAGGCGGCGACGGCCGAGCAGGCGCTCGTCCGGGTGCCCGCGCTGCGGCCCGACGTGGCCGTGCTGGACGTCCGGCTGGGCGACGGCGACGGTGTCTCGGTCTGCCGTGAGCTGCGCTCGCGGATGCCCGGGCTGGCCTGCCTGATGCTGACCTCCTTCGACGACGAGGAGGCGCTGCTGGACGCCGTGATGGCGGGCGCCGCCGGGTACGTGCTCAAGCAGATCAGCGGGACCGACCTGGTCGCCGCCGTCCGCACCGTCGCCTCCGGCCGCTCGATGCTCGACCCCGGCGCCGCGACCCGCCTCCTGAACCGCCTGCGCAGCGACGCCGAGCCCGCCCAGCCGGTCACCACCGGACCTGGCCTGACCGTGCGCGAGCAGGAGGTCCTCGAACTCATCGGCGAGGGCCTGACCAACCGGCAGATCGGCGAGCGGCTCTACCTCGCCGAGAAGACCGTCAAGAACCATGTGTCGCGGCTGCTCGCCAAGCTCGGCGTCGAGCGGCGGGTGCAGGCCGCCCTGATCGCCACCGAGCTGCGCCAGGCCTCCGCGGCCGCGCAGCCTTCCGTGCTGCGCACCGGCCGGGGCTGAGCCCGGCCGTTCGCGGCCGTTCGGCACCGGTTGCGGCCGCTCGGTGCGATTCGGTGCCGTTCGGAGCCGAACGGCCCTTCGCCCCCGGGCCTGGGACCCGGGGCCGACGGCCCGCCGGGCGGGGCTCTCGCCGGGCCCGGCCGGGACCATCGGCCCTCGCGGCCCGGCCCGGGCCCGGGCGAGCATCGCTCGCATGAACCGCGACCACGTCCCGTCCCCCCGGCCCGTTCCGTACGACCCGCCCGTCCCGTACGCCCCGCCCGCTCCGGCCGTCGCGTACGACGGCCCGGCTCCGTTCGACCGGCCCGTTCCGTCCGGCCGCCCTGTTCCGCAGGACCGGCCCGACCTGCCGGAACTGCGCGAACTCGACCGGAAGCGGTCGCTGGAGCTGCTGGCCCGGGCCGAGGTCGGCCGGGTGGTCTACACGGTCGACGCCCTCCCGGCCGTCCTGCCGGTGCCGTTCCGGCTGGCCCCCGGCGGTGTGCTGCTCTCGGCACCGGCAGGCTCCGAACTGGCCCGGGCGGTGGACGGCGCGGTGATCGCCTTCGAGGCCGACGAGGTGGACGGCCGGGACGGCTCCGGCTGGTTCGTCACCGTCCTCGGCCGCGCGCAGGTCCGCCCGGCGGCCAGGGCGGCCGATCCGGGCGGCACGGTCCGCATCCGCATCCGCCCGGAACTGGTCATCGGCCGGTGCCTGGCCTGAGCCGGCGGCCCCGAGGCGTCCTCACGGCCCCAGCAACGCCAGGGCGGTGCGCAGGAGTTCGGCGTCCGCCGCGGCGTCCGCGGTGCCGGCCAGGCCGGAGCGGAAGAGCGAGGCGCCCTCGATCAGCATGACGAACACCTGGGCGCGGGCGTGCCGTTCCTCCTCGGTCAGGGCCGGTTGGCGTTCGGCGAGGAAGCAGGCGACCAGCTCCCGGTAGCGGTCGTAGAAGGCCCGGACGGTGGCGGCCACCGAGGGGTCGCGGGCGGCCAGCGCCCACAGCTCGGCGAACAGGCGGACCAGGCGCACGTCCTGCTGCTCGGCGAGCAGTTCGCGGAGCAGGGCGTCCTCGTCGCGGCCCGGGTCGAGCAGCGGCGCGAGCCGTTCCACCGAGCGGGCGAGGACGCGCTCCAGCACGGCGGCCACCAGCTCGGCGTGGGTCGGGAAGTAGTGCTGGAGGTGGCCGAGGCGGACGCCCGCGGCGGCGGCCACCGCCCGCATGGACAGTTCGGTGCCGCCCGCGGTGACGAGCAACTCCTCCGCGGTGTCCAGCAGTTCCTCCCGCCGCTGGGCGCCCTTGCCGCTCAGGCCCCGGACGCTGCTCATGCCGCCGCCGCCGTGCCGCGCCGCTGGTCGGCCGCGGTGGCCGTGACGGTGACGGTGACGCCCAGGGCCGCCAGGTCCTCCAGGACCTGCCCGGGGCGCGGGGTCTGCTCGGGGAAGGCCACCCCGGCGGGCGGCGGGGCGCCGTCCGTGCCGAGCGCCCGGCGCAGCGCCAGCAGGGCGCCGACGGCGGTGAGCCGGGCCTGGCCGCCCCGGTCCTCGACGGTGGCGGTGAGGGCGCGTCCGCCGGAGGCGACGTCGGTGCGCAGCAGGGCGGTGCCGCCCTCGCCGGGGGAGTGGAGCAGGGCGCGGCGGGCCGGCTCCCAGCGGTCGCCGCGGCCCCAGCGGAAGAAGCCGGCGTGCCGGGCCGCGAGCAGGGCGGTGGTGGAGGAGCGGGAGCTGAAGCCGATCCGGGTGGCGGCGGTGGTGGTGCCCAGCGTGAGCGGGAGGGTGAACTGCTCGGGGGTGTCGATCCCGGCGACCAGGGTCGGGGTGTCGCCGATGCGGACGGTCCGCGGGCGGCTGAGCGGGGCGACGGAGCGGCGTCGGCCGTCCTGGATCACCTCGTAGTCGAGTCCCAGGCGGTCCATGAACTCCACCGAGTCGGCGCCGGCCCGGTCCGCGAGGTCCCAGCGGATGGCGGTCTCGATCCGCTCGGCCCCGCCCAGCCGGTCCGCCAGGGCGGCGGCGACCAGGCTGGTCACCCCGCCCATCCAGGCCGAGGAGAGCAGCACCGGGGCGGTCGGGCGCAGCAGGGCGGCGAGCGTCGCCGCGCGCTGGAGCCGGGCGGTCCAGCGGGTGACGTCCACGTACGGGACGCCCGCGCGGACGGCGGCCCGCAGCACCCGGTCGTCCGGGTCGTTGACCACCCCGACCACGGCCCGGACGGCGGCGGTGAACGGCTCGGGGTCGGCGAGGTCCCAGCGGCGGACGGTGGTGTCGTCCAGTTCGGCGGCGAGGGCGGCGCCGCGCTGCTCGGAACGGCCGGTGAGCAGCAACGGCCAGGTGGGGGAGGCGAGTCGGGCGAGTTCGGCGCCGACGGTGCCGTAGCCGCCGACCAGCAGGACGGGGCCGTCGGGGTTGTGGCTGAGGCGGTCCGAGGGGAAGGTGGGGTGTGCGGAGAGATCTGTGACGGATGTGGGGCTCATGGAGACAAATATAGGTCAGCCGACCTAAAATTTTCGTCATGACATACTCCGATTCCTCCGAACAGACCTTTGACCTGCGTTCCTTCGACAGCGGCCACGGCCGCCTCGCCTACCTCGACGCCGGTACGGGCGAACCCCTGGTGCTGCTGCACGGCGGCCTGCTGGACCGCCGGAGCTGGGCCGACCAGCTCCCCGCCCTGCTGCCCGAATACCGGGTGATCGCCCCGGACACCCGCGGCCACGGCGCCTCCGACAACGCCGGCCGGCCCTTCCGCCCCGCCGACGACCTGGCGGACCTGCTGCGCCACCTCGGCCTGGGCCCGGTGACCGTGATCGGGCTCTCCATGGGCGGGACGATCGCCCTCGACCTCGCCCTCGAACACCCCGAACTGGTCCGCGCACTGGTGATCAGCGGCAACGGCACCAGCGAATCCGAGTTCACCGACCCGTGGCTCGGCGAACTCGCCGCCCACCAGACCGCCGCGCTCGCCGAGGGCGACGCCGAGGCCTGGCTCGACTCCTTCACCAGCCTCGCCTCCGGGCCGCACCGCCGCCTGGACGAGGTCGACCCGGAGGTGGTGCGCCGGCTCAAGGAGATGACCCGGAGCACCGTCGCCAAGCACACCCCCGACGAGCCCCAGTACCTGGTGCCGGTGACCGACACCTGGAAGCGGCTCACGGGGATCACCGTCCCGCTGCTGGCGATCAACGGCGGCATCGACTCCGTGGACCACATCAACCTGGCCGAACGGGTCGTGCGCACCGTCGTCGAAGGCCGCGCGGTGATCGTCGAGGGCACCGGGCACTACCCCAACATGGAACGGCCGGAGGAGTTCAACAGCCACCTCCTCGGCTTCCTGCGCACCCTGCCTGCCCTGCCTGCCCTGCGCGGCTGACGGCTGACGGCTGACGGCTGACGGGAGGCGGGAGGTGGCGGGAGGCGGGAGGGCCTCAGGACCCGATCGGGGCCTCCCAGACCAGCCGGGTGCCGCCGCCCTCGGCCGGGTCGACGGTGAAGGAGCCGCCGACCCGGTCGGCGCGCTCGGCCAGGTTGCGCAGCCCGCTGCGCCGCCCGCCCTCGGGCACGCCGACGCCGTCGTCCGTCACGCTCAGCGCCACCCGCCCGGCCAGGGCGCGCAGCGTCACCTCGACCCGGGACGCCTTGGCGTGCCGGGCGGCGTTGCTGAGCGCCTCGGCGAGGACCGCGACCACGTGCCCGGCCAGCTCCTGCGGCACGTCGGTGTCCAGCAGGCCCTCCATGCTCAGCCGGGGCGGGAAGCCGAGCGTGCCCTGGGCGTCGGTGACCACCCGGGTGGCGCGGGCGCGCAGGCCGCGGTCGGGCTCGCTGTGGGCGCGCAGACCGAAGATGGTCGAGCGAATGATCTTGATGGTCTCGTCCAGGTCGGCCACCGCCCGGGCCACCCGGTCCGCCGCGGCCCGGCTCTCGATCAGCCGACCCGCGCTCTGCAGCGTCATCCCGGTCGCGAACAGCCGCTGGATCGCCAGGTCGTGCAGGTCCCGGGCGATCCGGTCGCGGTCCTCCAGCAGGTTCAACTGCTCGGCGTCACGCCGCCGTTCGGCCAGCTCCAGGGCCAGCGCCGCCTGGTCGGCGAAGCCCAGCAGCGGGCCCGTCTCCTCCGGCCCGAACGCCGGCTGACCCTGCGCCCGGGCCAGCAGCAGCACGCCCCGCCCGTACCCGGCACCCGTACCCAGCGGCACCGCCACCGCCGCGCCCAGCCCGTCGAAGCGGCCCGCCGGACCGGCCGGGAAACGGGTGTCGCAGGCCAGCTCGTCACTGGTGGCCGGCGAGCCGGAGGCGTACGCGGCGCCCGACAGCGTGCCGTCCACCGGCACCGTCACCCCCAGCCGCGCCGACGGTGTGCCACCCAGCGCGACCTCCACCGTCAACTCCTCGGCCCGCTCCTCCGGACCGGCCAGCGCCACCGAGACGTCCGCCAGCTCGGCGCCCGAGATCTCCCGCGCCCGACGGGCGATCAGCTCGACCACCTCCAGCCGCGGCGCCCCCGACAGCAGGCTGCGGGTGATCTCGGTGCTCGCCCGCAGCCAGCGCTGACGCAGCTGCGCCTCCTCGTACAGCCGGGCGTTGTCGATCGCCACACCGGCCGCGACCGCCAGGGTGGAGATCACCGCCTCGTCGTCCTCGTCGAAGTCCAGCCCGCCGCGCTTGTCCGTCAGGTAGAGGTTGCCGAACACCTCGCCGTGCACCCGCACCGGCACCCCCAGGAAGGTGTGCATCGGCGGATGGTTCGACGGGAAGCCCACCGAGGCCGGGTGGTCGGACAGCACCGGGCAGCGCAGCGGCCGCGGCTCGCGGATCAGCTCGCCCAGGATGCCCCGGCCCGACGGCGGCGGGCCGATCTCGGCGATCTCCTCCTCCGTCAGGCCCACCGTCAGGAACTGCGACAGCGTGTGCCCGTCCGGCCCGATCACCCCGAGCGCCCCGTACCGGGCGTCCACCAGATCGGCGGCGGCCTCCACGATCCGGTGCAGCGCCTGCGCCAGGTCCAGCTCCCGCCCGACCGCCAGCACCGCCTCCAACAGGCTGTGCACCCGGTTCTGGGTGCCGCGCGCCGCGTCGATCCGCCACTGGAGCTCCTCCAGCAGCTCGTCCAGGCGCAGCCGTGGCATCCGCGCGCCGCCACCCGCCGCGCTGCCGTCCGCTCCGCCCACCGCTGTCCTCCTCGTCGTGCTGCCCTGACCGGCCCGTCCACCGTCCGGACGCGCCCCGTCCGCCCCGCGGACGGCCGCCCCCACCGCCCGACCCGACTCGGGTGCCGTCCGACCAGCGGGATTGTCCGGATGACACGATAGACCGCCCGCTCTGTCCCGCTCCGGGCCGGGGAGGGGTTCGGTGACCGCTCCGGAGGGGCTGCGGTGTCAGTGGCGTGTGCAAGGCTTCCGTTGATGACAGGACGGAACGGAGCCACGGTGAGGTGATGACGACGGGGCAGGAAGCCATGGAGAGCGCGGGACTCGCCCGTTTCACCTACCGGCTGCGCGTGTCGTCCGGTGCGCTGGCTCACCTCCACGCCGAGTGGGGCAGATGCCGGTGGGTGTGGAACGAGTGCGTCGCGAAATCCAAGCAGGTCCACGACCGTAACCGTGACCGTCCGGAGGGCGGACGGTTGACCTGCGGCCCGGCGCAATTGGACCGGATGCTGACCGGGGCCCGTGCCGTCAACCCGTGGCTGCGTGCGGGAGCCAGTGTTCCGCAGCAGCAGACTGTCCGGGACTTCGGGAAGTCCCGGACAAAGGCGCAGAAGGACCTGCGCGAGCGGGTACCCGCGCGGCGGCGGGCGGGAATGCCGAAGCACAAGAAGCTCAAGGACAGCCGTCCATCCTTGAACTACACCCGTCGGGGTTTCCGGATCAGGGAGGGGCGATTGCACCTCGCCGGCGGCATTGTGCTGGCGGTGGTGTGGTCCCGAGAGCTTCCTGCCGATCCGTCGTCGGTGCGTGTCTACCAGGACGCGCTCGGGCACTGGTACGCGAGTTTCGTCGTCCCCGCCAGTGTCGAGAGGCTTCCCCCGGTAGGATCGGCGATCGGCATCGACTGGGGTGTGACGGTCACGGCCACGACCACGAGCGAAGCTCATGACCTCCCCCACGCCGAGCACGGCAAGCGGGCGCAGAAGACGATGTCCCGCTACGACCGGATGATGGCCAGGCGCAGGCCGAAGAAGGGCCAGCCCGGATCGAAGGGTTACCGCGAAGCCGTGCGTCTGCGTGCCAAGGCGCACAAGAAGGTCGCTCGGCAGCGTCAGGACACCGGCCGGAAGTGGGCGAAGAACGTCGTTCGGGATCACGACCGGATTGCGGTGGAGGATTTCCGACCGCGGTTCCTGGCCGAGACGACCATGGCGAGCAAGGCGGCCGACGCCGCGATCGGTAGCGCCAAGGCGGCGTTGGTCGAGATGGCCCGGAAGCACGGCCGGACGGTGTACCTGGTCAACCCGGCGTACACCACGATGGACTGCGGGTACTGCGGGGCGAGAGC
Organism: Kitasatospora sp. NPDC058063; assembly: GCF_042885395.1. Lineage (NCBI taxonomy): Bacteria > Bacillati > Actinomycetota > Actinomycetes > Kitasatosporales > Streptomycetaceae > Kitasatospora > Kitasatospora sp. NPDC058063. The sequence continues at coordinate 176,911 of NZ_JBHVSD010000010.1, read as the reverse complement.
CAAGCACCGCTTGCCGCTGTCCCTACGCACCTTCACTTGTACGGCGTGCGGTTTCTCTTGTGCGAGGGACAAGAACTCCGCCCGCGTGATGCTGAACCGGGCAGGTCTGGACCCGGCTGGCGTTGAATGCGTAGGACGCGGCGGTCCGTAGGACAGCCGCGCGGCACGAGTCAGGAATCCCCTGCCCGACGACGGCTCCGTCACCAGGGAGGGGAGCGGTCAAGGTAGTGCCCCGGTGTCGGTGGTGGGGACAGCGGGGTCGGCCGTAGGCTCCGTCGGGCGGGCCTTTCGTCCCGCCGCGCAGGGTCCTGCGGCCTCTGCCGCCGGGCCGCGCGCAGCTGCCAGGGTGGGGGAGGAGCGGACGGGGCGTCAGAGCGCACCGCGGCCCGCACCGAACCGCCGAGCGTCGACGACCTGTCGACAGTGTGGAGGAACAGTCATGACGTCAACCGTGCTGGCCGGGGTCGACGGATCGCCGCAGAGCGCCGCGGCCGCCCACTGGGCCGCCGCCGAGGCGGTGCGCCGGGGCGCCTCGCTGCGCCTGGTGCACGCCTGGCCGTGGCTGACCGACGGCGTGTCCTCCTTCGCCGAGGAGGACGACCTGCCCGAGGCCGTCCGCCGCACCCTCGCCGGGGCCGCCGAGGACATCCGCGGCCTGCACCCCGACCTGGCCGTGGAGACCGACGCCGTCCTGGACGCACCGGTGGACGGCCTGCTGGCCGCCGCCGCGGAGGCGGAGCTGCTGGTGCTCGGCTCGCGCGGCCGCGGCGGCTTCACCGGCCTGCTGCTGGGCTCGGTCAGCATGTCGGTGGCCGGGCGCAGCACCGTGCCGCTGGTCGTGGTGCGCGAGGAGGGCGAGGCCGGCGCGGGCGAGGTGGTGGTCGGCGTCGACGCCCACACCCCCGAGACCGAGGTGCTCGACTTCGCCTTCCGCGAGGCGGCCCTGCGCGGCGCCCGGGTCCGGGCGGTGCACGGCTGGGAGCTGCCGCCGGTGTTCGGCTACGCGGGCGGCGCCGTCCCGGCGGCCGAGCTCGCCCAGCTGGAGGCGCTGGAGGCCAAGCTGCTCTCGCTCGCCCTGGCCGGTCCGCGCGAGCAGCACCCGGAGGTGGAGGTGGTCGAGGACGTGCAGATCGGCGCCGCCCGCGCCCTGGTCGAGGTCTCCGCCGGCGCCGCGCTGGTCGTGGTCGGCCGGGGCCGCCGCCCGGTCGAGTTCGGGCCCCGGCTCGGCCGGGTCGCGCACGCCGTCCTGCACCACGCCGAGGCCCCCGTCGCGGTCGTCCCGCACGGGTGATGGACGGCCCGTCCGGTGGATCCGCCCCCGTCCCGATCCACCGGACGGGCCCGACCGCCTCCCGCCCGGGCCTCCCGAGCGGGAGGCCCCGGCCCGGCAGCCGCGAGGACGGGCCCAAGGGCCCTGTCCCCGGACCGGTCGGGGCGCGCACGCTCGAAAGCAGCGGGACCCGCGGGCCCCGTGCAGCCGAACCCCGCGGTTGAAGCCGAAGCCTCGCGGTTGAAGGTTGAAGGAGTGGATCGCCATGACGCTCGACCCGGCTCTCACCCAGATGCTCAGTACGGCCGACCTGCGCCTGCTCGCCGCGGCCGGCGGCGCGGCGCCCTCGCTGCACAACAGCCAGCCCTGGCGCTTCGCGCCGACCCCGGACGGGCGCGGGCTCGCCGTGCACGCCGACACCGGGCGTTCCGTACCGCTGGCCGACCCGGTCGGCGCCGCGGTGCACATCGCGGTCGGCGCGGCCGTGTTCAACCTGCGGGTGGCGGCCGGCCGGCTGGACCGGGAACCGCAGGTCCGGCTGCTGCCGGAGGCCGCCGAGCCCGGCCTGCTCGCCGTGCTCGACCTCTCCCGGCCGGCCGTCGAGGAGACGCCCTTCGGCCGCGACCTCTACCCCGCGATCGCCGCCCGGCACTCCAGTCGCGAGCCCTTCACCCAGCGCGACGTCCCCGAGGCGGTGATCGGCGAGCTGATGGCCGCCGCCCGCGAGGAGGGCGTCGCGCTCGCCGCACTGGAGGAGGACGGCGTACGGCGGGTGCAGGCGCTGACCGCCGAGGCCGAGCGCCGCATCGCCGCCGACCCGGCCCGCGTCGCCGAGTCCCGCTCCTGGCTGCGGTCCGACGACGGCACCGCCGAGGACGGCATCCCGCAGGCCGCGCTCGGCCCGCAGGACCACGACGCCCGGGTGCCGATGCGCGAGTTCGCCGGCCGCCCGCCGGAGGCGCCCGCGCAGCCCTCCCGGCGGTTCGAGGCGCTGCCCCAGCTGTGCACCCTCACCACCCCCGGCGACGGCCCGCTGGACTGGCTGCGCACCGGGCAGGCGCTGGAGCGGGTCTGGCTGCTGGCCACGGTGCACGGCGTCCGGCTCACCATTTGGCACCAGGCGATCGAGTGGCCGGACATTCGCTGGGCGCTGCGCGACCCGGCCGCCGGGCCGGGCCACGTCCAGCTGGTGCTGCGGGCCGGCTACGGCCCGCCCGGTGCGGCGACCCCGCGGCGGACGGTGGAGGAGACGCTCGGGGAGCGTCCTGCCTGAGCCGAGCGTCCTTCCCGGAGTGTCTCCCCCGGCCCCTGGGCCTCGAAGCCGTCGGGCTTCGGGGCCCAGGGGCCTTCGGGGACGGTCAGCGCGGCCGTTCGGCCGCGGGCAGCACCTGGGCGGCGAGCCGCAGCGACGGACTGTGCCGGAAGGTGAGGGTGAACTCCACCCACTGGCCGGCCCGCAGCGGCGGCGGCTCGGCGATCATCAGGTCCGCGTCCTCCGGGGTCATCCGCAGTTCGCCGCGGCCCGGCACCGGCAGCGCCGAGGCCGGCTCCCAGCGGCCCGCCGCGCCCTGGTGCAGGTGCCGCTTCAACGTGATCCGGCCGCCGAACTCCCAGGAGGCGCCGGTCAGTTCGTCGGGAACATCGCCCGGATTGCGGACCGTGAAGAAGGCCGCCGTGGCGGAGGCCGCACCCGCCGCCGGCAGCAGCACCCAGCCCGGTTCGGCCGTCACCGGGAGGGCGCGGCCGGCCCCGCCGACCGCCGTCCACCCGGTGAGCAGGACCAGGGCCAGGGCCGCCGCGCCGACCGGCGGGCCGGCCACCGCGAGACGCCCGGCGGCCCTCGCCGCCGTCCTCCCCCTCGCACCTGTCACACCTGTCATACCTGTCACGCCCTTCGCACCCGTCCTGTTCTTCGCGCCCCTCACCGCCGTCCTCCCCGGCGCTGTCCCCGCCCCGGCTCCCAGGTGCGCAGCCGCAGGCTGTTGCCCACCACGAGCAGCGAGCTGAGCGACATCGCGACCGCCGCCAGCATCGGGTTGAGCAGCCCGACCGCCGCCAGCGGGATCAGCACCAGGTTGTAGCCGAAGGCCCAGAGCAGGTTGGCCCGGATGGTCGCCAGGGTCTGCCGCGCCAGCCGTACGGCGTCCACCACCGCCTCGATGTCGCCGCGCACCAGGGTCAGCCCGGCCGCGCCGATCGCGGCGTCGCTGCCGGAGGCCAGCGCCACCCCGAGGTCCGCCGAGGCCAGGGCCACCGCGTCGTTGACGCCGTCGCCGACCACCGCCACCGTCCGTCCGGCGGCGCGCAGTTCGGCCACCACCTCGGCCTTGCGCTCGGGGGAGGCCGAGGCGTGCACCCGCTCGATGCCCAGCTCGGCCGCCACCGCCCGCGCGGCGCCCGGGCCGTCCCCGGTCAGCAGGACGGTCTCCAGGCCCAGCCCGCGCAGCCGGTGGAGCGCCCGCCAGCTGCCCGATCGCAGGGTGTCGCCGACCACCAGGACGGCCGCCGGCCGCCCGTCCAGCTCGACCGCGACGGCCGTACGGCCCTCCTCCGCGGCCTGCGCGGCCGCCTCGGCCAGGGCCGGCGGCAGGACGGAGTCGTCCGGCCGCACCACCCGCACGGCCCGGCCCTCGACCGTCCCGGACACCCCGAGCCCGGTGGTGGCCGCGAAGCCGTCCACGGCCGCCGGCGGCCCGCAGCGCTCCCGGGCCGCCGCCGCGACGGCCCGGCCGATCGGGTGCTCGGAGCGGTGCTCGACCGCGCCGGCCAGCCGCAGGGCCTCGTCCTGGGCGAGGCCGTCGGCGGTGGTGACGGCCGCCAGCTCCATCCGTCCGGTGGTCAGTGTCCCGGTCTTGTCCATCACCACGGTGTCCACCCGGCGCAGGCTCTCCAGCACCTCCGGGCCGCGCACCAGCACGCCCAGTTCCGCGCCCCGCCCGGTCGCCGCCAGCAGTGCCGTCGGTGTGGCCAGCCCGAGCGCGCACGGGCAGGCCACCACGAGCACCGCGACCGCCGCCGTCACCGCCGCCTGCGGGGCCGCGCCCGCGCCCAGCCAGAAGCCCAGCACGCTCGCGGCGATCGCGAGCACGCAGGGCACGAACACCCCGGCCACCGCGTCCGCCAGCCGCTGCGCCCGCGCCTTGCCGGCCTGGGCCTGCGCCACCAGCGCGGTGATCCGGGCCAGTTGGGTGTCCGCGCCGACGGCCGTGGCCCGGACCACCAGGGCGCCGCCCACGTTGACCGTCGCACCCGCCACCACGGCGCCCGGGCCGACCTCGACCGGCACGCTCTCCCCGGTCAGCAGGCTCAGGTCGAGCGCCGAACCCCCTTCGACCACCACCCCGTCGGTGGCCACCCGCTCGCCCGGCCGCACCACGAACTCCTGCCCGGGCAGCAGCAGTTCGATCGGCACCAGGCGCTCCTCGCCGTCCGCCCCGCGCAGGCACACCTGCTTGGCGCCCAGCTCGGCCAGCGCCCGCAGCGCGGACCCGCTGCGCCGGCGCACCCGGCCCTCCAGCAGTCGCCCGGCCAGCACGAACAGCGGTACGCCGACCGCCGCCTCCAGGTACACGTGCGCGGTGCCGCCGCCGTCGGCGGTCAGCGAGAACGGCATCCGCATGTCCGGATCGCCGGCCCCGCCGAGGAACAGCGCGTACGCCGACCAGCCGAAGGAGGCCACCACACCCAGACTGACCAGGGTGTCCATGGTCGCCGCCGCGTGCCGCAGCCCCCGCAGGGCCCGGCCGTGGAAACCGGCCGACCCCCAGGTCACCACCGGGACGGCGAGCGCGAAGCAGACCCACTGCCAGGCGGTGAACTGCGCCGACGGCACCATCGACAGCACCAGCACCGGGACGGCCAGCAGGGCGGTGACCAGCAGCCGCCACCGCTCGTCCGGCTCCTCGGCCGCCATCCCGACCGGAGCCCCCGCGGGCAGCGGCTCGGCGGTGTAGCCCGCCCGTTCGACCGCCGCCACCAGTTCCGCGACCGGGATCCCGGCCGGGTGCAGCACCCGGGCCCGCCCGGTCGCCAGGTTCACCCCGGCCGTCACCCCGTCGATCCGGGCCAGCCGCTTCTCCACCCGGCCCACGCAGGCGGCGCAGGTCATCCCGCCGACCGCCAGATCGGTGGCGACCACGGGCTCGGCGACGGCGCTCACCGCATCCCGCCCATGTCGTGCCCGCCCATTCCGGGCGACGCCCCGCCCCCGCCGCTCGGCCGCAGCCCGGGCGCCACCGGCCCCACCTGCCGGCCCTCCCCGTAGGCCACCACGAACACCACCACCAGCAGCAGGAGGAACCCCGCCAGCACACTCAACGGCCGGACACCCGGCGACTTCGCACTCACCTCCCAGCAGTCGGACACGACCGCGGAACGGTTCCCGTACGGTCCGAAACAGAGGCGCGAATAATCGGATGACGAGCCGCGGCCCGACCGGGTAGCGTCCGGGACGGCGCCTCCCGATGCGCCTGGCCCCGGTTACTTCCTTTTCGAAAACCATCAAGTGACACCGGTGCCGATTCTGATCCCGGGAGGCGCCCGTCCCGGCCCGCGCTCGGTGTGCCCGTGCCCGTGCCCGTGCCCGTGCCCGTGCCGGTCCCGGCACGCGCCGGTTTCGGCCCGCGCCCGTCCCCGCGTGCCCCGTCTCGCCCTTCCCCTCCCGCCTCGTCCTTCCCTCCCGCTCCGGCCCGACCACCCACCAGGGGGACCTCTGCATGACCCGGTTCAACCGCCAACGGACCAAGGCCGCCACCAGGGCCGAGATCCAGCGAGAACTACCGGGACTCACCGCACGGGGGGTGCCCTCCCCGCTCTCCACCCACGGCCAGTGGCCGATCCCGGAGGTCCGGCACCTGCGCTCGGCGCCGCCGCCGGTCGTCCGGCGCACCGCGGCCACCCCGGGAGGGACGGCCGCCCCGGGGACGGCCGTCACCAACCACCAGGGCGGCACCGGCTACCTCCGGGAGCCGAAGGAGGAGCTGTTCCTCCTCGCCGTCTCCCACCTGTTCGGCCAGGAGAGCTTCTACGAGTCGGCCGTCGAACGCGACGAGCGGTACGTGCGGCTGATCCGCGAGCACGCCGTGAGCGACCCCGAGTGGACCCTCGGGCTGCTGCGATGGCTGCGCACCGGGTTCCGCGTCCGGACGGCCGCCCTGGTCGGGGCCGTCGAGTTCGTCCACGCCCGGTCGGCGGCCGGCGCCGCCGGGTACTCCCGGCAGGCCGTCGACGCGGTGCTCCAACGCCCCGACGAGCCGGGCGAGTTGCTGGCGCACTGGACCGGCCGGTACGGCCGTCGGCTGCCCCAGCCGCTGCGCCGCGGCATCGGCGACGCGGTCCGCCGGCTCTACACCGGCCGCGCGCTGCTGAAGTACGACACGCCCTCGCGCGCCTTCCGCTTCGGTGACGTCCTGGAGCTCACCCACCCCGCGCCCGACCCGGACAAGCCCTGGCAGGGCGCGCTGTTCCGGTACGCCCTGGACCGCCGCCACCGCCCGGACCGCGCCCTGCCGCCCGCCGACCAGCGGCTGCTGAGCGCCCACCACGCGCTGCTCGGCGTCCCGCCGGCCGACCGCAGGGCGCTGGTCACCGAGCCCGGCGGCGCGCAGCGCCTCGCCGAGGCCGGGATGACCTGGGAGGCCCTGGCCGGCTGGCTGCAGGGCCCGCTGGACGCCGCCGCCTGGGAGGCCGTCATCCCCTCGATGGGCCCGATGGCGCTGGTGCGCAACCTCCGCAACTTCGACCAGGCCGGGGTCGGCGACGAGCCGGCGGCGCGGGCGGCCGGCCGGATCGCCGACCCGGAGGAGGTCCGGCGCTCCCGGCAGTTCCCGTTCCGCTTCCTCGCCGCCCACCGCGCCACCGGCTCGTCACGCTGGTCCGAGCCCCTGGAGACCGCCCTCGGGCACTCGCTGGCCGGGGTGCCCGCGCTGCCCGGCCGCACCCTGGTGCTGGTGGACCGCTCGTCCTCGATGTTCGACCTGCCGTCGGCCCGGACCCGGCTGAACCGGGCGGACACCGCCGCCGTCTTCGGCACCGCGCTGGCCCTGCGGGCCGAGCGGGCCGACCTGGTCCAGTTCGGCACCGGCAGCCGGGCGGTCGAACCGGAACCCTCGGTGCTGCGGACCCTGGGGCTCTTCCGCGACCTGGGCGGCACCGACACGGCCGGCGCGGTCCGCCGGCACTACCGGGACCACGACCGGGTGGTCGTGGTCACCGACGAGCAGGCCCACTGGTCGAGCGCCGACCCGTTCGCGTCCGTCCCCGAGGACGTCCCGGTGTACACCTGGAACCTGGCCGGCTACGCCGTCGGCCACACCGCCCCCGGCCCGCGCCGCTACACCCTCGGCGGCCTCAGTGACGCGTCCTTCGCGCTGATCCCGCTGCTGGAGAGCGGCCAGGACGGCGGCCACCCCTGGGAGCGGTCAGCTCCGCACACTGCGCGGCCCGGTCACCCCGGCACCCAACACGCCGACCCGGGACCGTAGTTCACGGTCAGCGGTGACCACCAGGCAGGTCCGCTCCGGAGCCTCGGTACGGGCCGCGCGGACCAGCTCCACGATCCGGTCGTCCCCGCTGCCGCTCGCCGCGACCACCCGCACCCCGGCCACCCCGTCGACGCCCCGGGCCGCGCCCTCCACCACCAGGACCACCTCCAGCGGGCCGGGCAGCTCCGGCACGCCCCGGGCGGCCACCGCGACCAGCCCGTCCCGCAGCCGCTCGGCGGCGCCCCGCCGGTCCCGCCACCAGCCGTCCGGCACGGAGCCGACCACGTTCGCGCCGTCGACGACCAGCAGGGGGAGCGGCCCGGCCGCGTTCTCGTCCATGGCCGCCAGCCTGCCACGTCGTCGCCCCGCGCCCGGCCGCGGGCACGTGCCGGGCCGCGCGCACGCGGCTCGGCCGAACCGGGGACGCGCCCGGCATGTCCGGCATGTGCTGCCGGGCGGCCGCACGGCGGTCGGGTAGGCAACGGGCCCATGGAGACACGCATCGACGAGATCGCCGAACGCATCTACCGGGTCTCGACCTTCGTCCCGGAGATCGCCCCGCCCACCGGGTTCACCTTCAACCAGTTCCTGGTCGACGCCGAGGAGCCGCTGATCTTCCACACCGGGATGCGCCAACTGTTCCCGGTCGTCTCGGAGGCGATCGGGAAGGTGGTGCCGCTGGAACGGCTGCGCTGGGTGACCTTCGGGCACGTCGAGGCGGACGAGTGCGGGGCGATGAACGAGTTCCTCGCCGCGGCACCGCACGCGCGGGTGGCGCACAACACGCTGGGCTGCCTGGTCTCGCTGAACGACCTGGCCGACCGTCCGCCGGTGCCGATGGACGACGGCGAGGTGCTGGACCTCGGCGGGCGCCGGGTGCGCCGCCGGCTGCGCAACATCAACACCCCGCACGTGCCGCACGGCTGGGAGGCACGGGTGCTGTTCGAGGAGCAGACCCGCACCCTGTTCTGCGGAGACCTGTTCACCCACCTCGGCAACGGGCCCGCCGTCACCGACGCCGACCTGGTCGAACCGGCCCTGGAGTCCGAGCGGCTGTTCCGCCAGACCTCCTGCCTGACGGCCGCCGCGGCCGCGCTGCGCTCCCTGGCCGAGCTGCGCCCGCGCACCCTGGCGGTGATGCACGGCTCCTCCTTCCAGGGCGACGGCGCGGCCGCGCTGAACGCCCTGGCGGACGGGCTGGAGGAGCGGTTCGGGCCGGAGTCGGAGTTCGTCGGGCTGCCCAGCGTGCTGGCGGGCCCGCACCCGTAACTCAGTCCGAGAGCGTGATCCGGATGCCGACGGTGCCGCGCTCGCCGCGCCGCAGCCGGCTGCCGAGCAGGGTGAGCACGCCGAGCAGGCCGTACTTCTGGCGCAGCAGCGTGCGGTAGGCGGCGGTGCGCTCGGGGCCGAGGATCTCGGCGGTGGCGGGGTACTGGTCGCCGGTCGGGTTGCCCTTGACGTCGCAGGGGCCGACCAGCACTTCCGCGCGGTTGCGGATCCGCTTGACCTTCCAGGAGTCCGCGACGGTCCAGACGCCGAGCGCCTCCCCGTCACGCACCACCCACACCGGGGTCGGTACAGTGCTGCCGTCCTTCTTGTACGTGGTGACGAGCAGGTAGCTCCCGGAGGAGAGCCGGACGATCCGGGAGAGCCGGTCCGCGGCGGAGGGGTCGGGCGTGGTCATGGCCGGAAGTCTAGGGCGTGTCCGACCATTCCCGCCGGGTACCCTCCTCGCCGGTCAGTCGGATCCGGGTCGGTGGGTTCGGGCGCGGGGGCGGGCGCTGCGGACCAGCGTGCGGGCGTGGCGGACCACGCGGTGCCGGCCGCGGCCACCGACGCCGGTGGCGCCCCCGACGGAGGTCGCGCCGCCCCCGCCGTACGCGGGGACGGGGACGGCCGGGGCGGGCGCGGCCCGGCGGCGGGCGGCGGTGCGGGCGGTGGCCCAGGCGGCGAGCGCGGTGCCGAGGGCCGCGGCGGTCCAGACGGCGGCGGCGAAGCCGGAGTCGGAGCTGCCGGCCACCGGCGGTCGGGACCAGGGCGGGAGCTGGTCGACGGCCTCGGCCTCGGCCCCGGCGGAGGGGGAGCGCGAGGGGCCGGCGGGCTCGTCGACCAGTTTGCCGACCGGCTGGACCTTCCCGGCGGCCGCGAAGCCCCAGTCGAGCAGGCTGGCGGCCTCGTCGTACACCTTGCCCTGCGCCTCGGGGTGCATCACCGTCACCAGCAGGGTGCGGCCGTCGCGTTCGGCGGCGCCGGTGAAGGTGGCGCCCGCGTTGGTGGTGTAGCCGTTCTTGACGCCGATCAGGCCGGGGTACTTGCCGAGCAGCTTGTCGGTGTTGGCGATGTCGAAGCTGGTGCGCCGGCCGGTGGTCTTGTCCAGCCCGCCGGGGAAGCTCGCGGTGCGGGTGGAGCAGTAGGAGCGGAAGTCGGTGTTGTGCAGCCCGGCCCGGGCGAAGAGCGTGAGGTCGTAGGCGGAGGAGACCTGGCCGTCCATGTCGTAGCCGTCTGGGGAGACCACATGGGTGTCCCGGGCCTGGAGGGCCCGGGCGCGCTCCTGCATCTCGGTGACGGTCCGCTGGATGCCGCCGTTCATGTGGGAGAGGACGTGGACGGCGTCGTTGCCGGAACTGAGGAAGACGCCCCGCCAGAGGTCCTCGACCCGGTAGGCCAGGTTCTCCTTGACGCCGACCAGGCTGCTGCCGGCGCCGAGGCTGGCGAGTTCGGCCGTGGTGACCTTGTGTTCCAGGCCCCGGTCGAACTTGGGCAGCACGGTGTCCGCGAACAGCATCTTGAGGGTGCTGGCCGGGGGCAACGGCAGGTGGGCGTCACGGGCGGCGAGCACCTCGCCGGTGGCCGCGTCGGCGACCAGCCAGGAGCGGCCGGTCAGTTCGGACGGCAGGGCCGGCGCTCCGGCGAGCGGCTCGACCTGGACGGCCTGGCGGCCGAGCCGCTCCCCGCCGACGGCGGGGACGGAGTCCTGGGCGAGGGCCGCCGGGGCGGCGACGGAGAGCACCAGGGCGGCACAGGCGGCGGTCCCGGCCGCGGCCCTGGTGACGTACGGGGACTTCTGCTGCTCACGCTTGGGCTGCACACGGCGAACGTACCCGCGCCGCCGCCGGGCCGCCGGGCCTGCTGCTCCGTCCGGAGTTCTGCGGACGCGTGCGGAGCCCGGGGGCCGCCCGGAGCCGTGCGGACCGTGCGGAAGGGACGACTTTGGTGGCGCGGGTCCGCACCGAAAGTCGGACGTCCGGCGACCGGCCGCCTTCCTAGGCTCGGGGGCATGAAGACCCTGCTCGGCTACCTCGGTTCGGTGTTGATCGTCGGCGGCGCCTCGGGCCTGTTGTCCACCTGGATCGAGGGCTTCCGGCTGTTCGGCTTCGTCCGGGTCCTGGTGCCGGCGGGCCACGAGATCGCCGGGTACGCGACCCTGGTGGTGCTCGGTGTCCTGCTGACGCTCCCCGCCGCCCGGCACGGTTAGCGGGGTGGGGTGGGGCGGCCGGGCGGCGGGGAGCGGTGGCGCGGCGGCGAACCGCGGTGCGGCCGCCGCCGACGGGGTCCGCACCGGGCGCCCGGCCCTCAGCGGGCCAGGGCCGGGGCGTCGCCCATGACCACCACCGGGTGCAGGGCGGGGTCGAGGGCGAGGAGCAGTTCGCGCATCCGGTCGGGGGTCAGGCCGATGCAGCCGTGGGTGGGCCCGCCGTGGTCGACGTGCAGCCAGATGCCACCGCCGTACTGCCCGCCGCGCGGGCGGCGCCGGTCGAGCGGGGAGGCGCCGGGCACGCGGTTGTAGTCGATGGCCACCACGAAGTCGAAGGCCCCGGCGAGTGGCTCGCCCGCGAAACCGGTGCCGGAGATGCTGAAGTCGTCGGTGTGGTCGTAGGGCAGCCGGGTGCCCGGGTCGGGCAGGCGTCCGCCGGCGTCGCCGAGGGTGAACACGCCGATGGGCGAGCGCAGATCGCCCTCGTGGTGGTCCGAGGTCCAGCCGTGCAGGGCGTTGCGGGTGGGCCAGGTCGGGCCGGCGAGCCAGCCCGTGCCGTCGTCGCGGTAGAGGACGGCGCGGCCGGTCGAGGCGTCGGGGCCGTCGCCGGTGACGACCAGCGCCTGCCGCGTCCCGGCGGGCACGGCCGCCAGCAGGCGGGGCCCGATCCCGGGCAGTCGGCGCGGCAGTTCGGGCGGAGCGGGCCGGGCGGCCACGGCGGCCGCGGTGGGGTGCGGCGTGGGCGCTGCGGGCGCGGGGGCGCCGGGGGCGCCGGGGGCGCCGGGGGCGCCCGGGGTGTCGGGGACGGCCGCGGCCGGCGGCACGGGCCCTGCGGCGGTGTTGGGCGCGCAGCTCACGAGGAGCAGCGCCAGCCCGGCCAGGGCGCGACGGGGTAGGGACATGGCGGTTCGGCCTTCGGGACAGGAGCTTCCGGAAAGGAACTCGGGGAGAGGGGCTTCGGGAGGAGCCGGGAGAGGAACGCCGGGGAGGGAGGAGGGAGTTCGGATCAGCCGCGCGGGGTGTTCGCCGGCGTGCTGCCGCCTCCGGAGGTGGTCCGCAGGGAGTCGAGCACCTGGCGTACCTGTCGCAGTGTCGGGTCGGACGGCTCGCGCAGGCAGGCCGTCAGCTCGATCAGCGCGGGACGGCCGCCCCGGACGACGACGCGGTGCCCGACGAGCTGCCGGGTGCCGCCGTACGTCGTGCAGAACGCCTCGGGCCTGCCCTCGGTGAGGGTGGCCGGGCCTGCGGCGGCCTGCTGGATCCGGGCCTGGTCGTCGACCAGTTGGAGCATGACGAAGGCGTCGTCGGCGGTGAGCGGTCCGACGGGCACGCAGAGGCCGCCCTCCGGGCAGGACGACTTCACGTCGAGCGGGTGGGTGGCCAGGAAGCCGATACCGTCCCGGGGGTCGTCGGTGAGGCCGTCGCGGGTGCGCCAGCCGTGCGGTACGTCGACGGACACGTCCGGCAGGGCCGGGAAGCGGAGGGTCGCCTCCGGGGGCGGGACCGTGGCCACGGCGGACGGTGCCGCCGCTGGCCCCGCGGCCGCTCCTCGTTCCGGGGCCGGGGCGACGGCCGGTGCGGCCGCCAGCGCCGCGGCGACCAGCCCGCCGGTCAGTCCGGCGCCGATCGTGGCGGTCCGCCGCCGGGAGCGGGTGCGGGCGGCGCGGGCGCGGACCCGGTCCATCCGGTCCTCGGGGGCGTCCAGGTCCGGTACGGCCCGCTGGAGCAGGAACCGCAGCTCCTGTTCCTCGTCGCCGCCGGCGGGCCCGTGCGCGTCCGGGTCCAGCAGGTCACATCCGGTCACGGTGTCCTCCGTCCAGCAGCAGTTCCCGGGTGGGCAGCCGGCCGCGCAGGGCGGCCAGTGCGTGGTGCGTCTGGCTCTTGACCGTGCCGGTGGAGCAGCGCAGCGCCTCGGCGGTCTCCTCCACGCTGAGGTCCTCGAAGAAGCGCAGCACGACCACGGCCCGCTGACGCGGCGGCAGCGCCCGGACGGCCTGGGCGACGACCCGCCCGACCACCACGTCCTCGTACGGGTCCGCGCCCGGCGACGGCCGGTCCGGCAGTTCGCCGTGCGGCAGTTCCCCGGTCCAGCGGCGGCGCCACCAGGAGACGTGGCAGTTGACCAGGACCTTGCGCAGGTACGCCTCGGGACGGTCGGGGGCGATCCGCTCCCACTTGGGCCAGACCTTGGCCAGTGCGGTCTGCAGCAGGTCCTCGGCCTGGTGCCGGTCGCCGGTCAGCATCCAGGCCGTGCGCAGCAGCTTCGGTCCGCAGGCGGAGACGAACTCCTCGAAGTCCGGTGTCGCGTCCCTCATCGTGCTGTCCCCGCCATGGTGCTCGTGCCGTTCCCGTTCGCTGCGGCGGCCTGGTCGGCCGCGGTGGTGGTCTCATTCTCACGGCTGCTGAACGCGATGGGTGACGGGGCGGGTTGCCTGCCTGCGGAAAAAAGTTTTTCGGGCCGGCTCCCGGGGCCGCGTCACCGCGGATCCGTCGGGAGGCCCTCCGCCGCGATGCCGTCGAGCAGCACGGCGAGCCCGCTGCGGAAGGCCTCCCGGTGGCCGTCCTCCGGGGCGCCGCCGCCTTCGCTCTGCAGGGCGACGAGCAGGGGGAAGCGTTCCGCGAAGTCCGGGGCGAGTTCGACCAGTCGGGCGGAGCGGCCGGCCCACCAGTCCTCGTCGGTGACGCCGGTCGCGGCGGCCGCGCCGCGCGCGTCGGCGGTGGTGGCGGCCAGGCCGCGGACGAACTGCCAGAGTGCGGCGACCGCCCCGCGCAGCCGCCGGGGAGCCAGCGCGGCCGGTCGCAGCGCGCGCAACAGCGCCTCCATCGCGGCGAGTTCGGCGGGGCCGAGCACCGGGCGGGCCTGCGAGACCTGGAGCACCCAGGGGTGGCGCAGGTAGCAGTCGTACAGGTTCTCGGCCCAGGCGGTGACGGCCCCCCTCCAGTCCTCGGCGGCAAAGAGGTCGTCCGGGAGTTCGTCGGGGAGTCCGTCGGGGAGTCCGGACGGGAATTCGGCGGGGCGCTCACCGGGGTGCTCACCGGGGAGTTCGGAGGGGTATTCGGCGGGGCGTTCGGTCGGGCGTTCGACCGGGAGCTCGGCGAGCACCCGGTCGTGCATCAGGTCGAGCAGTTCGGCCTTGCCGGGCACGTAGGTGTAGAGCGCCATCGCGGTGCGGCCGAGCCGTTCGCCCACGGCGCGCATCGACAGTGCGGCCATGCCCTCGGCGTCGGCCACCGCGATTCCGGCCGACACGATCGCGTCCACGCTCAGGCCCGGCTTGGGGCCGCTGCGCCCGGTGCGCGGTTCCGCGGGCGCACCCCAGAGCAGGGCGAGCGAGCGATGGGCGTCGCCCTGTCCGGCGTAGACGGTCATCCGACATCTCCTTATGGCGTAAAGTATCGCCCCTGCGGCAACTCTTTATGCCGTAAGGTTACCAACCGAAGGGGTTTCGCGATGACATTGCCCGTCACCTTCGTCGAGGTCGTCGAGGTCCGCCGGATCACGCCGCGCACCGCCCGGATCACCTTCGCCGCCGAGGAACTGCCCGACGCCGTCGGTACCGCCCCCGACCAGCAGCTCAAGCTCTGCTTCCCCCGCCCCGGCCAGCGCGAGCCGGTACTGCCCGCCCGGCAGGACGACCCGATGGGCTGGTACCGGGCCTACCTGGCGATCCCCGAGGAGCGGCGCCCGCTGCTGCGCGGCTTCACCCTGCGCGGCCGGCGCCCCGGCACCCGGCTGGTCGAGATCGACTTCGTGCTGCACGGCGACACCGGGCCGGCCGCCGCCTGGGCGCTGCGGGCCGCGCCGGGGGACCGGCTCGGGATGGTCGGCCCCTCCGCGCTGTACGCCCCGCCGGTCCCGTTCGCCGAGGCCGCGGCGGCGGCCGACTGGGTGCTGCTGGCCGGTGACGAGACCGCGCTGCCGGCGCTCGCGACGCTGGTCGGGGCGCTGCCCGCCGGGGTGCCGGCGGTGGCGTACGTCGAGGTCGCGGACGAGGCCGAGCGGCAGCCGCTGGAGGGGCCGGAGGGCCTCGCCGTGCACTGGCTGCACCGGGACGGCGCCGCCCCGGGCGCCGTGCTGACCGGGGCCGTCCGGTCCGCCGAGCTGCCGCCGGGCCGGCCGTTCGCCTGGCTGGCCGGCGAGGCGGGGGCGGTCCGGGCGCTGCGCCGCCACCTGGTCGAGGAGCGCGGGGTGCCGAAGGCGTCCGTCGACTTCACCGGCTACTGGCGCCACCGGCTGACCCAGGACGACGCGCCGACCGCCGAGGACCTGGCGGACGTTCAGGAGCGGCTGGCCGGGTACTGACCGGGGCGGGCCGGGCGGGCCGGGCGGACCGGACGGCGGGTGGGCGGCGGTCTCGGCAGGAGCCGGACGCGCCGGTTCGCCGGGCAGGTCGTTTCGCCGGGCGGTGGCGCGGGAAGGGAGCCGCCACCGCCCTTCCCGCGGTGGAGTCGCTCCGGGGCCGGTAAGGGCCGATCGGCTGAAAGATGATGATTCGGCCCGATTTCCTCCGTGAATTTTACTGATTGATGGTCAACTTTACTTTCTGATGGGGATTTACCCCCTTGTCGTGATCCTCTCAGGTGCGTTGGAATGCGTCAGCTATCCATCTGACGAGAGGATTTATATGATCGGCTGGCGGAAAACCCAGCTGGCGGCGGCCGTCACGGTCACCGCCGCGTCGATGGTCCTGAGCCTCGGGACCATGGCGAGCGCGGCCCCGGCCCCCGACCCGCAGAACGCCCAGGCGGCGTCCGCGGACGGGGCCCCGGTGCCGGTGATCGTGATTCTGAAGGACCAGATCGCGGACGCCCCGGCCGACCACGGCCACCTCGGCGCCCGGCAGCAGAAGACCGCCGACGCCCAGGCGCCGCTGCTGAAGAAGGTCAAGGCGGCCGGCGGCACCGACATCAAGAGCTTCGTGGTCGGCAACGCCTTCTCGGCCACGGTCAGCCCCGCCCTGCGCGCCCAGCTCCAGGCGGACCCGGCCGTCTCCACCGTGGTGGCCGACGCCCAGGTCCAGGTCGCCCCGGCAGCCGCCGGAAAGGCGAAGGCGGCCAAGGACGCGGCCGCCGCCGGCGCCAAGGCGCCCAAGGCCGATGCCGCTCCGCAGGCCGTTTCGGGCAGTAACGGCCAGGGGGCGGAGGAGAACGCGACCAACACGGTCTGCCCCTCCGACCCGAGCAAGCCGCTGCTGGAGCCCGAGGGCCTCTACTCGACCCGGGCCGTCACCGGCAACGGCAAGCCCGGCGTGGAGGACCTGGCCACCGGCAAGGGCGTCAAGGTCGCCTACATCGCCGACGGCCTCGACCCCAACAACCCGGACTTCATCCGGGCCGACGGCTCGCACGCCGTGGTCGACTACCAGGACTTCGCGGGCGACGGCTGGGACGCGCCGACCGGTGCGGCCGAGGCCTTCGGCGACGCCTCGGCGGTCATCGCCCAGGGCCGCCAGGTCTACGACGTCTCCAAGTTCGTGAACTCCTCGCACCCGCTCCCGGCCGGCTGCAACATCCGCATCCGCGGCCTCGCCCCGGACGCCGACCTGGTCGCGCTGAAGGCCGGCGGCGAGATGATGTCCAACTCCTCGATCCTGCAGTCGATCGACTACGCGGTGCGGGTCGCCCACGTCGACGTGCTGAACGAGTCCTTCGGCGGCAACGTCACCCCGGACAGCGGCGCGCACGACACCATCTCGCTCTTCAACGAGCAGGCCGTCAAGGCCGGTGTCACCGTCGCCGTCTCCAGCGGTGACGCCGGCATCAGCGGCACGGTCGGCACCCCGGCCACCGACCCGTACGTGATCGCGGTCGGCGCCTCCACCGACAACCAGAACTACCAGCAGACCGGCTACGCGGCCTCCCAGTTCTCCAACCGGACCTGGAGCAACAGCCGGATCTCCGCGCTCTCCTCGGGCGGCTTCACCCAGGCCGGCCGGACCGTCGACCTGGTCGCCCCGGGCGAGTCGGACTGGGCGCTGTGCACGCCCGACACCAGCAAGTACACCGACTGCACGGGCTACAACGGCCAGCCCTCGCCGATCCAGCCGTTCGGCGGCACCAGCCAGTCGGCCCCGTTCGTCACCGGCGCCGCGGCCCTGGTCATCCAGGCCTACCGCGACACCCACGGCGGCGACTCGCCCGCCCCGGCGCTGGTGAAGAAGTTCCTCACCGGCACCGCCACCGACCTCGGCGTGCCGGCCGAGGAGCAGGGCGCCGGCCTGCTGAACGTCCGCGCCGCCGTCGAGGCCGCCCGCGGCTACGACGACGGGGACGGCACCGACGGCGCCAAGACCGTCGTGGTCAACACCGGCCAGGTCGACATCGCCGGCGCCCCCGGCTCGACCCATACCGCCGACGTGTCCGTCACCAACACCAGTGACACCACCCAGACGGTGAGCGCCGCGACCCGCAGCTTCGCCCCGCAGTCGGGCAACCAGCAGACCGTCCAGCTGGACCCGTCCTCGAAGGACACCTTCAAGTACGCGACCAACGGCGCGGACTGGGTGCAGAAGCAGGTCAAGTTCACCGTCCCGGCCGGCGCCGACCGCCTCGCGGCCTCGATCGCCTGGCAGGGCGCGCCCAACCCGGTCACCAACGGACCGGTGGTCCGCATGACGCTGCTCGACCCCTCGGGCCGCTTCGAGACCAACACCCGTCCGCAGGGCGGCGCCACCCCGGCGAACTTCGGCCTGGTGGACGTTCCGCACCCGGTGGCCGGCGAGTGGACCGCGATCCTCTACACCCCGGCCGGCAAGGCCGGCTACAGCGGCGCCGTCCAGCTGGGCACCGCCACCCAGCGCGCGGTGCCGGCCGGCACCGTGAGCCCGAACACCACCGACCTGAAGCCGGGCCAGACCAAGACCCTCAAGGTCCAGCTCACCACCCCGGCCACCAGCGGTGACTCCAGCGAGGCCGTCCTGGTCTCCAGCTCCAACGGCAACACCACCAGCGTCCCGGTCGTGCTGCGCAGCCTCGTCCCGGTCAACCAGGGCAAGGGCACCTTCACCGGCACCGTCACCGGTGGCAACGGCCGCAGCGCCTCGCCGACCCAGAGCTTCGCGTACGCCTTCGACGTCCCGAAGGGCCAGAAGGACCTGCGGGTCGGCGTGACCGTCGGCAAGGACCCGAAGCTGCTCATGCAGGGCGCGCTGATCAGCCCGAACGGCACCCCGGTCGACATCGAGGGCAACGGGCAGTTCGACGCCCAGGGCAACCTGTCCGGCACCGGCAACGGCGTCTCGGCCACCGCCGTCAACCCGGCCGCCGGCCGCTGGCGCTTCGTCCTGAACGTGCTCGGCCCGGTCAGCGGCCAGGAGCTCGCCCAGGACTTCGCCGGCACCGTCGCGTTCAACCAGAACCAGGCCACCGCGGCCGGTCTGCCGAACGACGCCCGCACCAAGCTGGCGGCCGGCAAGCCGGTCACCGTCCAGGTGAACTACACCAACAACACCGTCGCGACCCAGCGGATCGCGGCCGACGGCCGGCTGGACCGCCGGGTCGACCTGGCGCTGGTGCCGCAGGGCGCCTCGGCGACCGTCAGCCTGCCGCTGAGCCTCAGCTCCGCGGTGCCGTCCTTCCTGGTGCCCCCGGGCACCGACCGGCTCAAGGCCGTGGCGGCGTCCTCGACGCCGGCGCAGATCGAGCTGAGCGCCACCACCGGCTCGCCGGACCTGTTCGGCGACCTGAAGAAGGCCCAGGACGGCTCGACCGTCTCGGTGGTCACCGACAACGGCACCGCCGAGCAGCCGGTCGTCCCCGGCACCTGGGGCACCTTCGTCCAGCAGATCGGCCCGTTCGGCAGCGGCTCCGCGCCCGCCGGCACCTCCACCATCACGGCCACCGCGCACACCCAGGCCTTCGACCCGGCGCTGACCTCCAGCACCGGTGACCCGTACGCCGCCTCGGTGAACGCCTCGGCCGCGGCCGCCACCCCGGTGACCGTCGCCCCCGGCGCCACCGGCTCGCTCCAGGTGACGCTGACCCCGACCGGCCCGAAGGGCAGCACCGTCAAGGGCGTGCTGTACCTGGTGTCCGGCCCGACCGGCGTGGCCACCGCCAACAACGTCCTGAACACCACCGGTTCGGTGCTCGCGGCGATCCCGTACAGCTACACCGTGAACTGACGCTACGTCAACTGCTTCAAGACCGAGGCCGTCCCGGGATTCCGGGGCGGCCTCGGCCGCTTCCGCCGCCCGGAGCCGGCGGGGTTCCGGGGGCGGTCGGCTGGGCAGGGTCGGAAGTGACGGCATGTCTTCACCGGATGGGGAGTGGCGAGTTGAACGACGCGATCAAGCACGGCGAGATCGAGGTGAACGGCGTCCGGCTGCACTACGCGGAGCAGGGCGAAGGCCCGCTGGTCCTGCTGCTGCACGGCTTTCCGGAGAGCTGGTACTCCTGGCGCCACCAGTTCGCGCCGCTCGCCGAGGCCGGCTACCGGGTCGTCGCGCCGGACCAGCGCGGATTCGCCCGCAGCGACCGGCCCGAGCGGGTGGACCAGTACAGCCTGCTGCACCTGGTCGGCGACGTGACGGCGCTGATCGGCGCGCTCGGCGAGGAACGGGCGGTCGTGGTCGGGCACGACTGGGGCGCGCCGGTGGCCTGGGCCACCGCGGCGCTGCGGCCGGACCTGGTGCGCGCGGTGGCCGGGCTGAGCGTGCCGCCGCTGCCGGTGGGCGGGCCGCCGCCGCTGGAGGCCGCCCGGGCGGCCTTCGGCGAGGGCTACTACCAGGTCTACTTCCAGGAGCCCGGCCGGGCCGACGCCGAACTGGCCGCGGACGTCCGGACCAGCCTGCGCCGCATCCTGTCCGCGAAGTCGCCGGACGGCACGCCGCGCGTGTGGATCGTCCCCGAGGGCCAGGGACTGCTGGACAGCCTCCCGGAGCCGGAACGCCTGCCGGACTGGCTCACCGAGGCGGACCTCGACGCCTTCGAGGCCGACTACGCCCCGCACGGCGAGAAGGCCTTCACCGGCGGGCTCAACTGGTACCGCAACCTCGACCGCAACGCCGAACTGCTGGCCGCCTTCACCGGGGTGACGGTCGACGTGCCCGCGCTCTTCGTGGTGGGGGAGCAGGACCTCGTCAACGCGATGGTCCCGCGCCCGGTGCTGGACCACCTGCTGAGCCGGGTGCCCAGGCTGCACGGGCACGTCCGGCTGCCGGAGACCGGGCACTGGACGCAGCAGGAGCGCCCGGCCGAGGTCAACGCGGCGCTGCTGGACTTCCTGGCGCACGTCGACAAGTAGACCCCGGGGCACCGGTCGCGGCCGTCCGGGGACGGGGGCCGCGACCGGCGCCCCGCACCGTCGGACCGGCGTCAGACCGGCAGCAGGCGGGCGATCAGCTCGCCGAGGCGGCGCGCGTTGCGGCAGGAGTGCATCTCCACCACGCCCGCGTACACGAGGGCGGCGGAGTCGCCGGTCGGCCAGAGCGAGGGCTGCTCGGGGTTGAGCCAGAACACCCGGCGGGCCCGGCCGGCGATCCGGCGCAGCGCGTCCGCGTTGGGGTCGCGCTGGTTGTTCCTGGCGTCGCCGAGGACCAGCACGCAGGTGCGCGGGCCGACGGCGTCCAGGTGCCGCTCGGCGAACTCGCCGAGCGCGGCGCCGTAGTCGCTGTTGCCGTGGTAGCCCGTCACCCCGGCCTCGGCGAGGATCCGCGCGGCCAGGCGGGCCGGGTCGTCGCCGCCGCGCAGCAGGCCGGTCACCTCGGCGGTGCGGTTGACGAACGCGAACACCCGGACCTTGCTGAACTGTTCGCTCATCGCCTGCACCAGCAGCATGGTGAAGTCGGCGAAGCCCGCCACCGAGCCGGAGACGTCGCACAGCAGCACCAGCTCCGGGCGGGCCGGGCGGCGCAGCCGGTACGCGGGGCGCAGCGGCACCCCGCCGGTGCTCAGCGAGCGGCGCAGGGTGCGGCGCAGGTCGATCTCGCCGCGGGCGGCGCGGCGGCGCCGGGCGGCCAGCCGGGTGGCCAGCTTGCGGGCCAAGGGGTGGACGGTGCGGCGCAGTTCGGCGAGCTGGTCGCGCCCCGCGTAGAGGAAGTCGACCAGGTCGGCGGTGGGGGCGACGGCGCGTTCGGCGATCCGCTCGGGGCCGCGCAGCTCGGCGACCCGGCGGCGGGCCTCGCCGGCGGCCAGGGCGCGGAAGTCCTGGATGCGGCGGCGGATCTCGTCGGCGAGCACCAGGTCGGAGAGGTCCGGGGCGCTCCGCCGCTCGCGCAGGGCGGCCAGGACGCGGGCGAGCAGCGTCTCGGGGGCGAGCCGGCCGAGCGCCTGCTGGGCGGACCAGCCGTCCGAGCCCGGCGTGCCGCCGGCGCCGTACCGGCCGAACGCCTCCACTACCTCGCCGGCCAGCCGGGCCTGGGCGGCGCGGTCGTCGTCGGCCAGCGCGGCGGCCAGGCGTTCGCGCAGCTGCTCGCGCAGCGGGTCGGGGCGGCCGAAGCGCGGCGGCTCGGGGTCGTCGGGGACGGGCGGCGGGTCGGCCCGGACGGCCTCCGGGGTGCCGACACCGAGGGGGAAGAACAGGTCGAAGGCGGCGTCGAAGACGCCCCGCTGGCCCTCCGAGCGCAGCAGGGCCGCGGCCACACCGGCCCGCATCTGCTCGCGGTCGGCGAAACCGAGGACCTCCAGCACGGCGGCGGCGTCCACCGTCTCGGCCGGGCCGATCCGCAGGCCGTGCCCGCGCAGGGCGCGGACCAGGCCGGTGAGGCGGGCGGCGGTGTCGGCCCGCGGGGGCGCCGTCACGCGAGGGTGAGCTTCTGGGCGGCCTTGCGGACGTCGTCCTGGTGCTTGAGGATCACCCCGAGGGTCTCCCGGACGACCGTCCCGTCGAGGGTGTCGGCGCCGAGGGCGAGCAGGGTGCGGGCCCAGTCGATGGTCTCGGCGACGGACGGCGCCTTGCGCAGGTCCATCGCGCGCAGCGCGCCGACGACCCGGACCAGCGACTCGGCCAGCGTCCCGTCCAGGCCGGGCACCTTGAGGCGGACGATCCGGCGCTCCAACTCGGCCTCGGGGTAGTCGAGGTGGAGGAAGAGGCAGCGGCGGCGCAGCGCCTCGGAGAGCTCGCGGGTGGCGTTCGAGGTGAGCAGGACGAAGGGGCGGCGGGTGGCGGTGATGGTGCCGAGCTCGGGGACGGTGACCTGGAAGTCGCTGAGCACCTCCAGCAGCAGCGCCTCCACCTCGACGTCGGCCTTGTCCATCTCGTCGATCAGCAGCACCGTCGGCTCCTCGCCGCGGATCGCGGTGAGCAGCGGGCGGGTGAGCAGGAACTCCTCGCCGAAGATGTCGGTGCGGGCCTCCTGCCAGCCCTCGTCGCGGCCGGCTGTGATCCGCAGCAACTGCTTGGCGTGGTTCCACTCGTAGAGCGCGCGGGCCTCGTCGATGCCCTCGTAGCACTGGAGCCGGACCAGCCGGGCGTGGCCGATCGCGGCCACCGCCTTGGCGAGTTCGGTCTTGCCGACCCCGGCCGGGCCCTCGACCAGCAGCGGCTTTCCGAGCCGGTCGGCGAGGAAGACGGTGGTGGCCACGGCCGTGGAGGCCAGGTAGCCGGTGGCGGCCAGCTGTTCGGTGGCGTCCGCCACCGAGGTGAAGAAACCCGTGCCGTTGTCGCTCATCCGCTCGCCCCGTTCCGGTTCGCCGTCTCCGTGCGGCGCCACCCTACCGGCCGGTCACTTCGCTGTCCCGGGGGTGGGCGTCCGGGGCCGGGGGCGTGCCGGGGGAGCGGTCGGCGCGGCGGCGCACGGCCCGGTGAGGGTGCCGTACGCCGCCGCCGACGGGACGGGCCGGGAGGGCCCTGGCGTCAGTTGACGAACAGGGCCGGGCTGCCGGCGACCGAGGTGTCGAGGACCGGGCCGTAGGTGGCGCTGAAGTAGCCGGTCGCGAAGCACAGGCTCGGCCCGGAGGCCAGGGCGAACGGCTGGCCGGTGAAGCCGATGGTGTTGCCGGTGTTGGAGGTGGTGCCGTTGATCCCGGTGGTGTTCTGGTAGTTGCAGCTGATGCTGCCCAGGATGGTGTTGAGCACCACGGTGGTGCCCATCACGCCGGCCGCGCCGGGGGTGAGCTTGACCGGGTTGCCGGGGCCGTCGCTGACGGTGTTGGTGAACGGCAGGCTGGTGACCGTGACGCTCTTGACGCCGGTGACGCCGATGACGTTGGAGGTGCAGGAGCCGAAGGTCTGGGTGTTGAGCTGCTCGGTGGCGCTGCCCGGCGCGGCCGGGTTGGAGGTCACCGTCGCCGAGAAGGAGGAGGCGGCACACTTGACGCCGGTCGTCCCGGTGGCGCTGTTGTAGAAGGTCGCGGAGGTGCCGGAGACCAGGTTGGCGGTCAGTACGTCGCCGACGGCGACGGCCGGGCCGGTCGGGCTGCCGGTGGTCAGGACCGCGCCGGCGGCCTGGGCGGGGGCGACGGCCGCGCCGGTGAGGGCGAGTGCGGCGAGGGCGGCGGTGGCGAGGGTGCGGCTGATGCGCATGAGGGTGCCTCTCTCCGTCCGACGGACGGGTGGGGGAATCCCCGCGTGCGGGTGTGGTGGTGTGCACGACGGGGGAGGTGCATGGCGTACCGGAGTGCTTCGTACCGGAGGGCTTCGTGCCGGTGGTTCGGCGCCGGTGGCCCGGTGCCGGGGCAGCGCCCCGCGGGCTTCGGCACCGGCCGGCGTGCGGGCGGGCCCGGCGCCACGGGCCCGCCCGCTCGGTACGGCGGTGCGGACGTACGCAAGGGTGGGCGTACGGCGGTGCGGTGGTACGGCATTGCGGTGGCACGGTCCTGCGGTGGTGGTGCGGCGTTGCGGTGGCACGGTCGTGCGTACGGACGGCGGCGTGGAACACCAACGGCACCGCGCCGTTCGGTCGGGGACGTGCGGTGCCGTGGGGCACGTCGACGGCTGCCGCCGTCGCGCCCCGTCTCCGCCGTGGTCCCGTGGCCCGGGCGTTCGTCCGGGCTCCCCGGAGCCTCCGGAGGTCCGGCCGGTGGGGGCCTGCTGGCCCACCGGTTGGAAACCTGTCAGTGTTGTAAACCCAGTGTTCCGTCAATGTCAATACAGGACACAGGAGTTGGTGATGGATCGGAAGAACCTCCGTGGAGCCGACGTGGTCCTGCTGCCGGGCGCCCGGACCGGCCGCGATCCGGCCCGCTCGATCAAGCCCGGGCCGCGCCGGCTGCCCGCCGGCGTGGTCGCCGCGACCCAGCGCGAGCGGCTGCTGGACGGCCTGGTGCGGACCGTCGCCGAGCGCGGCTACCAGCACGCGACGATCAGCGACATCTGCCGCGCGGCGGGCGTGACCAGGCCGGTCTTCTACGAGCTGTTCAGCGGCAAGGAGGACGCCTTCCTGGCCGCGCACCGGCACGGCACCGGTGTGGTGATCCGGCGGATGGCGGCGGCCTTCACGGCCGAATCCGACTGGTGCCGGGGCATCCGGAAGGCGCTCGGTGCGATGCTCCAACTTCTCGCCGGAACACCGGCGTTCGCCACGATGGCGGTGATCGAGGTCGAGGCGGTCGGCCCGGCGGGCCGACGTGAGCGGGCCCAACTGCTGACCAGGTTCCGGGCGTTCTTCGACGAGGTGCCCCAACTGCCGGGCGGGGTCGACTCGAAGGAGATGGTGGACTCGGTGGTGGGCGGCGTCTACAGCGCGATCTACCGGTGGATCGACTCCGGCCGGACCGAACAACTGATGGAACTGCTACCGGTGTTGAGCATGTTCTGTCTGTCGCCGTTCCTCGGCCCGGCGGAAGCGGCCGAGAGGATGGGGGTGCGGGACTGGCCGAAGCGGGTCGCCGATTGGTGAAGATCCCTTCGTGCACCCGTATTGACCCGGCCAATACCGGGCAGTAGCTTCCCAGTTACTTACCGCGTGCTGACCGGACCCGCCCCGCTGCCGAGGGGCGGACGGCCCGGTCGCGCCCGGGGAACGCTGTCCGCGCCAGGACAACGTGCCAAGTGCCTGCAGACCCATCCACCCACAGGGAGCACACACATGGCCATGTCCGAGGACGCCGCCACGGCGGCCGAGACCCCGCAGACGCCGAGCGGGCCGAGAAGAGGACGGGTCCGGCTGAAGCGCACCGCCCTGATGGCCGTCCCGGCCGTCGCCGCCGGGGGCGTCCTGATGGCGCTCACCGCCCAGGGCGTGCTCGCCGCCCAGTTCTCCATCTCCGGAATGCCGTTCACCATCACCGCGGACAAGCTGGACGGCGAGGGCTTCGCCCAGTTCGGCGCGCTGGACTCGATGATCCCCGACAGCCCCAACGCCGGCTCCACCGGCGGTCAGGTGCTGGTCGCGGTGTCGGCGATCAAGAAGGCCGAGATCACCAACCTGTGCCAGAGCGTCGACCTCGGCGGCATCAACCTGGTGATCCACGCGGGCGACGGCGGCACCCCCGTCACCGCCTCCGACCTCACCACCGACTCCGACCTGCTGTCCGGTGACGCGGAGTTCAAGAACATCGAGATCGGCGGCGACGCCAGCACCTACACCAAGGCCGGCCCGGTCGGCAAGGGCGGTGCCGGTGTCTTCGGCCAGCAGGCCGACCACGTCACCCTGACCCACCTGAACCAGCACAACTACGCGAGCACCGCCGTCGGGTTCAAGCTGCCCAACCTGCGGCTGAGCTTCAGCTCCACGGGCTGCTGACCATGACGGAGTCCGTACCGGAGCCGGCCGGCACCGGCGAGGGCACCGCGGCACGGGCCGAGGGGGTGGCCGCCGAGGGGACGGCGGCCGCGCCCGCCCAGGCCGCGGCGGCCACCGCCGCCGAGCCGACCGCGCGCCCGACCAAGCGCGACTGGCGGGGCAAGCGGCCGTTCTGGGGCGGGCTGCTGGTGACGCTCGGCGGCGCCGAGATCCTCTTCACCCTGAAGGCCCCGCTGCCCGTCATCCTGCACATCGGGATGCAGGGGCTGGCCGGGTACCTGGTGCCGGCGGTGATGATGCTGTGCGGCCTGCTGATCCTGTTCAATCCGGCGCAGCGGCTGTTCTACTCCATCCTCGCCGTGCTGGCCTCGCTGGCCAGCTGGCTCACCTCCAACCTGGGCGGCTTCGTGATCGGGATGCTGCTCGGAGTGGTCGGCGCCTGTCTCACCTTCGGGTGGCTGCCCGAACAGCCGCTGCGCCAGGGCCGGCAGCGGCGGCTGGAGCGCCGGGAGACGCACCGGGCAGGGGTCTGACGACGGCGGTGCCCCGGGTCCTGGTGGTGGGAGAGCACCGGGGCGTGGGGCACCCGCCCGTCGCACCCGTTCCTTCGCGGCCGTCCTGCCGCGGGTGTCCTTCGGCCGCTGTCCTTCCGGGGTCGTGCCCGCCCTTCCGGGGCCGTACCGGCTCTTCCGGGCGGTCCGGTCCGCGGTGGCCGAGAACCATCCCGGTCCACACGTACCAACGCAAGGGGTCGATGGTCCCGGGTTCCTCCGGGGCGATCGGCCCTTCTCGCGCTCGGCGACCCGGCAGTTGACTGGACGGGACATGGACAACAGCAGCATGAGCACTGGCACCGCCACCGCCACCGCCGAGTACGACCGCCTGATCGCCCGCCATCACGCGATGCGCCTGCGACGCCAACTCCTCGCCCCGTCCTCCTCGGGCGGCGGCGACTTCGGGTACGGCGCGTACGGCGAGGACGGCGGCTACGACGGCGCCGCCGACCAGCACCTGATCCGGCGCGACCTCGACCTGATCTCCCCGCTCGCGGATCTGATCGACCACCTCTACGCGGTGATGTTCAGCCATCGCCCGTATCTGCGACCGCTCTTCCCCGCTTCGATGGAGTTCCAGCAGCTCCACCTGGAACGGATCTTCCACCACCTGATCGACCACCTCGACCGCCCGGCCGAACTGGAGCAGACACTGCGCCAACTCGGCCGCGACCACCGGAAGCTGGGTGTCCGGCCGGTGCACTACGAGGCCTTCGAGGAGGCCCTGTGCGCGGCCGTGCGGCACCGGGCCGGCGAGCGCTGGACCGAGGACCTGGAGGGCGCCTGGGTGCGGATGCTGCGTTTCGCCGTCGGCGCGATGGTGGCCGGAGCCGACTCCGCGCTCACCGAACCCCCGTACTGGCACGCCGTGGTGACCGGCCACGAACGCCGCCGCCCCGACCTCGCCGTGCTGCGGGTGCGCACCGGCGAGCCGTACCCGTACCGGGCCGGGCAGTACGGCACCGTCGAGCACCCGGCGCTGCCGCACACCTGGCGGCAGTACTCGATGGGCTGCGCCCCGCGCGCCGACAACGAGCTGGAGTTCCACGTCCGCCGCACCGGCCCCGGCGGGGTCAGCGCCGCCCTGGTCGAGCACATCGCCGTCGGCGACCGGCTGCGCCTCGGCCCGCCGCGCGGCAGCCTGCTGCCCGACGACGACGCCCGCGACCTGCTGCTGGTCGCGGGAGGCACCGGCCTCGCCCCGATGAAGGCGATCATCGAGCAGCAGACCACCAGCCGGCCGACCGGCCGCCGGGTCCACCTGTTCGTCGGCGCCCGGGAGCGCGCGGACCTCTACGACTGGCAGTCGCTGGCCGAACTCGGCCAGCACAAGCCGTGGTTGACCGTCACCCCGGTCACCGTCGGCGAGCTCGCCGACACCGTCGCCTCGGCCGGCGACTGGCGCGAGCACCTGGCCTGCGTCACCGGGCCGATCGGCATGGTCGGCTCCGTCCGCACCCGGCTGGCGGCGGCCGGGCTGCCGTCCACGCAGGTGCGGTTCGACCAGGCGCTGTTCCGGTGACGCCGGCCGGACGGCCGTCGGACCGGCGGCCGCCGACCGGGCGGCCGTCCGCTCCGTCGGCCGGTCAGCGGTAGCAGTAGGAGTCGGAGGAGGCGTCGCCGCCCGCCAGGTGGGTCTGGTGGACGCGCAGGCCCCGGAAGTCGGCGCCGTGCGGGAAGAAGCGCTCGTCGACGCTCAGCCCGCCGGCCTCCGGGTCGGCGTCCAGCTTGACCATCCAGGGCTCGATGCCCTCCGGGTAGAACTGGTCGTCCCAGGCGCCGTAGAGCGAGTTGGTGAGGTACAGCCGCCGGCCGTCCCGGCTGATCTCCACCATCTGCGGCGCCCCGCTCAGCGGACGGCCGGGCTCCGCCGGGTGCGGGGTGCGGGCGGCGATCCCGCCGAGCCGCACCGAGCCCGCCAGGCGGGGGTGGAACGGGTCCGAGACGTCGTACTGGAACAGCTCCCCGGTGCCCCACGCCGAGACGTACAGCCAGCGGTCGTCCACCGACAGGTTGATGTCCGTGACCAGCGGCGGCACCGCGCCGAACGGCTGCAGCGCGGGCGGCAGGTCCTCGGCCTTGGCCGGCTCGGCGGGGATCTCGATCACCTTGCGCGCGGTGAACGCCGGCCCGTCCCGGTACCAGAGCCACACCGAGGAGGAGAGGTCCTCGACGTTGGTGACCACGCCGACGAAGCCCCACTCCGCCTGCGGATCGTGCGCCGGGCGCAGCTCCAGCACCATCTGGTACTGGTCGCCGAGGTCCACCCGCTGGAGGTGGCGCCCGGAGTCCAGCTCCCAGAAGTGCAGCGCGTGGCCGTACTTGCGCCCGAGCAGGAGGTCCGGCACCACCCCGTCCTCGACCATCGACGGGGTGCCCCACTCGCTGGTGATGCCCACGTTGGTGCCCAGGTGCCACCAGACGTCGTACGCGAAGTGCTGCGGACCGCGCTCGGTCTCCCAGGGGCGCAGCACCTCGAAGGTGGTGTGGTCGAGCAGCGCCACCCCGCCCGGCCCGTCCTCGCCGTCGGCGCCGCCGAGGCAGGAGAGGAAGACGCCGTCGGGGCCGCAGTGCAGGGTGTGCGGGCGCGAGTAGCCGGCCTTGGCGGCCAGTTCCTCGGCCTCGATCGTCTTCACCAGGCGCGGGCGGACCGGGTCGGGCCGGGTGTCCAGGACGTGCAGCCGGGAGGAGCGCAGCCCGGGCAGCAGCAGGTAGCGCCGCTCGGGGTTCTCGTGGCAGGCGTGGGCGAGGGCGCTGGAGCAGGCGTTCCAGCCGAAGTGGTGCAACTCGTCGCCGAGCGTGGGCAGTTCGGCGAAGTTCAGAACCTTCCCGTAGCTCGCCGAGTCCGGATCGGTGTCGACGCTCAGCAGTGCGTCCGGCTGCTGCCCCGACCGGTCGAACCCGGCCACGTACGCCAGCTTCTCCGGCGGAGCGGCGATCGCCTCGGCGGCCGAACGGTAGAGCGACGGATCGGTATGCCCGTGCTGCATGCAAACTCCCCAACTCGCCTGGTCTGTCCGGGAAGCGTTCCACAGAACCACCGGCGCACAGGAGGCGCACGAGAAGCGGCCGGGAGGCGCGGGCGGCTACCCTGACCGGGTGCACAACAGCATTCGCGGGGGGAACTTCCACGGCCCGGTCGTCCAGGCGCACACCGCGCATGTGACGGTCACCCCCCGGCCGCCCACCATCGCCGGCCTCCCGCCGCTCCCCTCCGCCTTCACCGGACGGAAACAGGACCTCGCCGAACTCCGGGCCCTGCTGACCACGGACGGCCCGCCGACGGTGACGGTCACCGGCCTCGGCGGCATCGGCAAGACGACGCTGGCGATCGCCGTCGGCCATGCCCTCCTGGACGCCGAGCACTTCTCCGCGGCCCTCCTCGTCGACCTCCGGGGCTACGACGAGACCCCGGTCGAGGCCGGGCAGGCCCTCGACACCCTGCTGCGCGCCCTCAGCGTCCCGGCGGAGCACATCCCCCCGGATCCGGAGACCCGGGCCGCCCTCTACCGCGCCCGGCTGGAGCAGCACGGCGGCGGCGTCCTGGTCGTCGCCGACAACGCCTCCGCCGCCGACCAGGTCCGCCTCCTCCAGCCGCCGTCCACCCGCCACCGCCTCCTGGTCACCTCCCGCGAGACCCTCCCCGGCCTCGGCGCCCGCCTCCACCGCCTCGGCGTCCTCGGACCCGAGGCGGCCGTCGCCCTCCTCGACACCGTCGTCCGCGCCGCCCGCGCGGACGACGAGCGGGTCATGGCCGACCCGGCGGCCGCCCGTCGCATCGCGGAGCTGTGCAGCCGCCTCCCGCTCGCCCTGCGGCTCGCCGCCGCCCAGCTCGTCCTGGACCCGCACCTCCGCTCCGACGAGCTCGGCACGGACCTGGCCGATCACGCCGCCCGGCTCGACCTCCTGGACGACGGCGAGGTCGGCATCCGCATCGTGCTCGACCGCTCGTACCGGAGGCTCACCGAGCCGCAGGCGGAGCTGTTCCGGCTGCTGGCCCTCAACCTCGGTCCCGACATCTCGACCGAGGCCGCCGCCGCACTGGCCGACGGGAAGGTCCGCGAGGTCCGCTCCCGGCTCGCCCGGCTCGTCGGCAGCGCGCTGGTCGAACAGACGGCGGGCGGCCGCTGGTACCTCCACGACCTGGTCCGGGACTACGCCCTGGAACACGCCGGTCGCCACCGGGCGGCCGGCGGGAGCGCCCTGCAGCGCCTGCTGGTGCACTACGCGCAGACGGCCGTGGCCGCCGACGAGGAGATCGAGGCGCTTCCCGGAAGGCCGGGCCCCGGCCGGTTCCGCGACCGGGGCGAGGCCCTGGCGTGGCTGGAGTGCGAGCGCGCCAACCTGGTCGTGACCGTGCGTCTGGCGGCGGCGATCGGCCTTCCCTCGGTGGCGATGCCGCTGTCCTCGGCGCTGGTCGGCCATCTGGTCCGGTGGTGCCGGAACGACGACGCCGTCGCGATGACGACGGCGGCGCTGTCCGCCGCCCTCGCCGTCGGGATCAGGTCCGAGGAGGCGACGGCGTGGCACAACCTCGGCTTCGCACAGGGCCGGGCCCGCCGGTTCGAGGAGGCGATGGAGGCCCTGCTGACCGCCGGCGAGATCTTCCAGGAGGTCGACGACCGGAAAGGGGAGGCCTCGGCCTACGCGAACCTCGCCGAAGTCCTGGCGAGCCTGCACCAGCGGCAGCCGGCCATCGCCGCGACCCGGCACGCCCTCACCCTGGTGCACGGCCGGGGCGACCCGCGATGGGAGGCCCGGTTGTCGTTCAACCTCGGCATCCTGCTGATCGACGCGGAACAGCTGGACGAGGCCGACGAGACGTTCCGCCGGACGGCAACGGTCTTCCGGGACCTCGGTGACCGGAGCGGCGAAGGGATGTCCTGGGGCTGCGTCGCCCAGATCCTCAGCCTCCGGGGTCGTTACGACGAGGCGATCGAGGTCCATCAGCGGGCGCGGATCACCTGCCAGGAGGCCGGCGACCGGTACAACGAAGCGCTGGTGCTGGGCGATCTCGGCGTCACCCTCGTCCGGGCGGGCCGGGCCGGGGAAGCGGTGGACGCACACGAGCGGGCCGGCCGCCTGCTGCGGGAGACGGGGAACCCTCAGGGGGAGAGCCTGAGCCTGCGCAACCTCGGTATCGCCCTGCGGCGCGTCGGGAGGGCGGACGAAGCCCTGGCGGCCCACCGGCGGTCCCTGGCCGTCTGTCAGGAACTCGGCGACCGCACCGGTGAGGGCAGCACCTGGACCGCACTCCGAGCCGTGTTCGAGGACCTCGGCCGGCACGAGGAGGCCGAGGAGGCCCGCCGGCAGGCCGATCGTGCCATCGACGACGCCTGTGCGGCGCTCTCCGAAAGCATTGCGATCATCACATCCCAGCAGGTCGGCGATGCCGGGGACGAGCAGGGTTGAGCCAGTACAGTCACCCTCATGGAGTTCCGTGAAGACATCCTGGGTGCCCCCTACGAGGCCGCCGAGCTGACGCTGCGGCCGGACGACGAAGGGGCGGTGTGCGCGACACTCGTCCGCCGGCCGGTGCCCGGCGCGGACCGGGCCGTGCTGTACATCCACGGGTACAACGACTACTTCTTCCAGACCAACCTCGCGGACCACTACACCGCGCTCGGCTTCTCCTTCTACGCCCTCGACCTGCGCAAGTACGGCCGCTCGCTGCGCCCCCACCAGTCGCCGAACTTCGTCCGCGACCTCGCCGAGTACGACGAGGAGATCGACGAGGCCGTCCGGATCATCCGCGAAGTGGACGGGCACCGTCAGCTGCTGCTCAACGGGCACTCCACCGGCGGGCTGATCGGGGCCCTGTGGGCCGGCCGCCGGGCCGGGCGCGGGGTGGTGGACGGGCTGTTCCTCAACAGTCCGTTCCTGTCGATGCCGGTCGGGCCCGCGGCCCGCACCCTCGGCGGGCCCGCCGTGACGGCGGTCGGGCGGCTGGCGCCGACCCGCGTCCTGCCGTCCGCGCTCAACCCGCACTACACCCACAGCCTGCACAAGGACCACCAGGGCGAGTGGGACTTCGACCTCACCCTCAAGCGCCCCGAGAGCTTCCCGCTGTACGCGGGCTGGCTGTCGGCGATCCACCAGGGCCACCGGCGGCTGCACCGGGGACTGGGCATCGACGTGCCGGTGCTGCTGATGGCCTCGACCCGGTCCATCTCCACCACCAAGTGGCACAGCGCGCTGCACCACGCCGACGCCGTCCTGCGCGCCGACGACATCGCCGCGCAGGCGCCGCGGCTCGGCCGGCACGTCACCGTCGTGCGGATCAAGGGCGGCATGCACGACCTGGTGCTGTCCGGTGCGCAGGCCCGCACCGAGGTGTTCGCCGAACTGGACCGCTGGCTCACCGCCTACCTCGACGTCGAGCCCGTCGGGGAGCACGCGTGACCTTCCCGCAGCACGAGGGCGCCGAGGACGACGAGCACGACGAGCCGGTGCCCGTCGGGCGGCGGACCGACCTCGGCTTCGCCAAGCTCATGCCCGACCTCGACCGGGACGGCGGCTGGCTGCTCACCCTGGACGGCACCCCCCAGTCCTACGTCGACCTCGCCGACCCGACCCACCTGGAGTTCGAGTACACCCGGCGCCTCGGCCACCTCGCCGACGCCCTCGCCCCCGCCGGACAGCCGCTCGACGCGCTGCACCTCGGCGGCGGCGCCCTCACCCTGCCCCGCTACCTGGCCGCCACCCGACCCGGCTCCCGGCAACGGGTGGCGGAGGTGGACGGACCGCTGCTGGAACTGGTCGCCGAACAGCTGCCCTGGCAGGGCCCCGGCGCGGACATCACCGCGACCGTCGGCGACGCCCGGAAGGCCCTCGCCGAGACCCCGGCCGGCTCGCAGGACCTGGTGATCGCCGACGTCTTCCACGGCTCGCGCACCCCCGCCCACCTCACCTCCGTGGAATTCCTGCGCCTGGCCGCGGCCGTGCTGCGCCCCGGCGGCTGCTACGCGGCGAACCTGGCGGACGGCCCGCCACTGGCCTTCGCCAAGGCGCAGGCGGCGACGGTGCGGGCGGTGTTCCCGTACGTCTGCCTGGTGGCGGAGGCGCCGGTGCTGCGCGGACGCCGGTACGGCAACATCCTGCTGGCCGGCTCGACGGCGCCCCTGCCGGTGGCCGAGCTGACCCGGCTGCTCGCCGGCGACATCTTCCCCGCCCGGCTCACCGACGGGGACGACCTGGCGGACCTGGTCGGCCGGACCGCCCCGGTCACCGACGCCGAGGCCACCGACTCCCCACCCCCACCGGACGGCGCGTTCAGCATCGGCTGAGCCCAGGCCCCGCATGCACGGCGGCCGGAAATCCGGTGGGCCTCCTCCTTCCGCCCGGGTAGCGTGCGGGGACGATCCCGGAGGAGGCGAGGCGATGCGGCCGCTGCTGCTGGTGGACGTCGACGGACCGCTGAACCCGTGCGCGGCGAAGCCCTACCGGCGGCCCGAGGGCTACGAGACCCACCGGTTGATGACGCCGCGCTGGGAGGCGGCCGAGCGCCGTCGGCTCACGGCCTGGGGCCTTCCCCACAAGGCGCCGAAGCCCCTGCGGGTCTGGCTCAACCCGGCCCACGGCCCGGCCCTCGCGGCGCTGCCCTTCGACCTGGCGTGGGCGACGACGTGGCAGGAGGAGGCCAACGCCTTCATCGGTCCCTTGCTGGGGCTGCCCGGCCTGCCGTACATCCCCTGGTCCGAGCCGCGGCCCGAGCCGGGCGGCGGGGTGTTCTGGAAGACCCCGCAGATCGTCGCCTGGGCGAAGGGCCGCCCGTTCGCCTGGGTCGACGACCTGATCACGGACGCCGACCGGGCCTGGGTCGAAGCCCACCACCCAGGCCCGGCGCTGCTCCACCACGTCGACCCGAAGGTCGGCCTGACGGCCCAGGACTTCGCCCGGCTGGCGGACTGGTCCGACGCGCTCGGCTGACCGCACGAACGAGCCGGGAGTTCGTGGGTCACCCAGAGGCTGGCGGCGGCTAGCTCCAGGCGGGGGTGAGCGCGGCCCGCAGCGCGGCGCGGCGCTGGGGACCCGCGCGCGGGCGATGCAGTCGGCGCAGATCACCCCAGGGCGGTGCCGCCTCCGGGTATCCAGGGGGCGCGGGCGGGGGTGTGCACTGGTGTCTCCTGGGGAGGGGCCTGTGGTCACGCTGGGTGGTGGAGGGGGAGTGCGGCGTAAGGGCCATGTCGGTAGTGTCGTTTTACTGACACTCTTAGAAAGATCTATACACAGCACTCTTACGGTGGGGCTCAATGCCAACGGGGGGCCGACACCCGGCACTTCGACACCGGCCCCACCCCGGGTGGACGGGGTGGGGCCTGGTGCCGGTGGGGGCTCTGTCGGTCGGTGCCGGCCCTTCGACCCGCGACCCGGCAGGACCGAATGGCGAGCCCGTCAGCCGTATTCTGGGCGCGCCCTCGCACGAGTGACACATGGTGGTTCGTGGGCGGATGGGCGCTATATCTGGACGCACGATCACCCTCGGCGGCGAGGCCGAGGTCACCCGCCAGCGCCCACACGCCACGACAGTGCGCAGGCACCCCACCTTCAACGGGAGTACACGTGAACGTGCGCAGGAAGATCACCGTCTTGGTCATGGCCACCGCGTTGACGGCCGGCCTGGCCGCGATCGGTTTCCCGGCATCCGCCGCAGACTGCGGTGTCCGTTCCGATGGCCGGCTGTACTGCGAGCACAAGGCCGGAGCCAAGGGCTACGAGCAGCGCTCCTACCGCTCGCTGTCCAAGGGCCAACTCGGCGGCACCTTCGATTGGTTCGAGTGCTGGGGCCACGGCGACCCGCACGCGGGCGGCAACAACATCTGGTACTGGACCCAGCTCGACAACGGTGCGTGGGGCAACGTGCCCGCCTTCGACGTCAGCAGTCCAGTGGATCCGGCTCCCGGTCTGCGCGAGTGCTGACCCTGGCTCAGCGGTGTGCGGTGGCGAGGTGTCGCTCACGGCACTCGTCGGTGTAGCCCTTGCCTGCGTTCTTCGTCTCCCACCCGCAGGTGCAGACGGCCCGGGAGTACGCCCGGCCGGGGCAGCCCTCGGTGAGCGGCTTGCCGCTGCTGGTGTGCTTGTGGGTGGGCGGGCATTCGGTGCCGTCGGCGTGGTGGTCGGTGCGGGGCGCCTTGAACGTGGCCGCGGGGGCGTTCTTCTTCGGCCAGCTGGCCCGGGGCGGGGCGGTCACAGCTGGTGCACACGGCCTCGGCGTACTCGACGTCCAGGCCGATGATCGTGAGCTGTGGAGGGAGGTCCGCATCCGGGTGGTCGACCCGGAGGAACGCTGGGGCTGTGATCACGAGGGTTTCGCCGCACTGGCAGCGAAGGAGTTCGGTGGTGGTCGTCGGGGCGGGCATGGCGCTGTTCCTTCGGGGCGGGGGTGGGGCCCGGTGTCTGAGGGGCCACGGCGGGGCCGGAGCGTGTCCGGCCGCCCCCGAAGCGGCTCAGGCCTGTGTGCCGGTCAGTGCCTGCGTGAACGGCCGCATGGCGTCCGTGATGATCCGGTCCTGTTCGTTCGACGCGTCCCGGCCGCAGTCGGCGCAGCGGACCGTGGACAGTTCGAGTTCGAGGCCGGACAGGTCGGCGGTTGCGGTGCCGTCGGGGAGGCGGCGGACGACGAAGCACAGCGGGGCGGAGGCTTCGAGGGTCCCTCCGCAGTAGAGGCACTGGAAGCGGTCGCCGTCGGTCATGGCCGGCTCCGGGGTTGTTGGGGAGGTGAGGGGGCGGGTCTGGTGTCTGTGCACCCTTGGCGTGGACCCTGCGCGGGGGCTGGGCCGCCACCAGGGGGGCACAGCTCAGAGCGACCGGAAGACGTAGTTGCCCGCTGTGTGGGTGTAGTCGCACTCCCACGCGGTCATGTCC
This sequence comes from Kitasatospora sp. NPDC058063, assembly GCF_042885395.1. Taxonomy (NCBI): domain Bacteria; kingdom Bacillati; phylum Actinomycetota; class Actinomycetes; order Kitasatosporales; family Streptomycetaceae; genus Kitasatospora; species Kitasatospora sp. NPDC058063. The sequence continues at coordinate 140,642 of NZ_JBHVSD010000010.1, read as the reverse complement.
AGGGAGGCACGCCACCCCCGGCAGCTCTCGCGTACCGCGCGGTATTCGGCGTCCGTATCCATGAGCTGGTCGTGGGCGAAGTCCTCCAAGTCGTCCCACTGGCCGCAGCAGGCGTCTTCGAAGGCGGCTACGGCGTACTCGGCGCTGCCCTACGTACGCGGCGTAGGCGGTGAGGGCTTCCAGCTCGGCGACGACTCCGGCGTCCTCGGCAAGCTCGGTCAGGTAGTCGGCGGTGCGGCTCATGGTGGTCTCTCTCGGGCCGGTGCGGGGGCGGTGGGCAGGTTCGTTGCGGTGGTGCGGTTCGGGCGGGGCGGTGGTTAGCGGGAGAGCCAGTCGCAGGCGTACGCGCTGTCCTGGTCGCAGGCGTCGGCCATCGCGTCGGTCCATCCGTCGTTGAAGGCTTCGACCTTGACGGCGTCGGCCGGTGCGGCGGTTGTGTGGCCAACCAGCCAGCCGCCGAAGGCGGTTGCGGCGGACAGGGCGATCGCGGCGAGGATGCGGCGGGGGTTCATCGCGGGTGCTCCGAGGGGTTGAGCCGGGGTGGTCAGCGGGCGTCGCGGTCGCGGTCGTAGGCGTTCACCGGCACGGGCCCCAGAGTGGCCACACCCGGACCTTGGACGGCCCGCTTGACCAGGGCCGGAACCTTGCGCCCCGTGGGCGACAAGGCCCGTCAGCAGGGCCGCAGCGATCCCGCCGCCCCAGTTGCCGGTCTGCCACGGGTTACCCGCCAGCAGCATGACCAGAGCGAGGCGGCGGGGACAAGATTCTTACGCACAGTGACCGCGTTCAGGGCCGAGGGGCGCGGCCATTGCGCGCCGCCATTCGGGGGATTTCGAGTCGGATGCTCTGGCGGTGCATTTCGTCCGTGGCAGCGGCATTTCGTCTTTGCTGTGCCGGTGAAACGGGCTGGCCGACGAATGTGGTGAGGACGCAGGGCGCCTCGTCGTGGCGTAGAGGTTCCACTCACCACACCGGTGCCCGGAGGAGCCCCCTGCAGCCAATTTTGTGCGCGCAGAGAAAACTTGGATGGCGCTACCAGAAAAGAATCGTTTATGCGGACCCGTAACTTCTATGCGCAAGGGGCCTGTCTGCAACTGGCGGCTCCACGCGCTGTATCAAGGGAGTGAGTCATGAGTTCTCAGGTGAGGGCATTCGGGTTCGGCATGCCGTGGGAATCGTTGTACGGGTACAGTCAGGCCACCCAGGTCGGTGACACGGTTTATGTGTCGGGGCAGCTGTCTCATGACCGTCACGGCAACTTCGTGGGTGCCGGCGAATTCGAACTGCAGGTCCGCACCGCGCTGGAGAATCTGGACCTGGTGCTGAGGCATTTCGGGGCCGAGCGTAGCCAGATAGTGGAGACCACGGTTCTGGTGAGGAACCTGCGGGAGAACTTCGACGCGACAGCACGCCTCCACGCCCAGTACTTCGGGGAGCATCGGCCCACCAGCACGGTCATGGGCGTTTCCGACTTGGCGCTGCCGGACCAACTCGTGGAGATCGGCGCGCTCGTGCGTCTCGATGTGAAGCCGTAGGCGAGGAGGCCGGCCTGATTCCCTCGGCCTCTTTCATCCTGAATAGTTGCGGGTCCGGCGGTGCTCGCACAGCAGCCAGGCAACATGCTCGACGAGCTCATGCGGGACGTCGAGCGTGGCTCGATACGGAACCGACAGAGCCCCTTCGGTCGCCGGTGTGATGAGTGGAATCACCACGCCGACGACGAGGGGCCCTGCCTGGTCACCGCACCCGCTGACCAGCCCATTTCACCCACCAGCACAGGGGGCCGCGGGTGTCGGCCGGCGTGTTGACCGGGCGGCCTAAATACATGTGGAGGCGGTTCGCGCGCGTGCGCGCACCTGTTGCTGCGGCACTCCGGCCGGCCTCCCCTCGCAGCCCCGTCAGGGCAACGCTCCCCGATCGGTCCTCTCTCCCCGGTCGTGGTCGAGCACCTGGCGGGGCCCTGCGCTTCAAGGAGGCTGCCATGTCAGCGAGTTCACGCCGGACGACTCCGCTTCCTGCGCACTGGGCCAGCCTTCGCCGCGCGGTGATGAACCGCGACGGCTGGATGTGCCAGCACATCCGCTACGACACCGGCGAGCCGTGCGCCGAGCCCGCGCGCCACTGCGACCACATCGTCCCCGCCTCCGAAGGCGGCTCCGAAGGCGGCTCCGACGACCCCGCCAACCTCCGCGCCTTGCGCGACTGGCACGTGCTCCGCAAGGACGCGGCCGACGCCGGCCGGGCCCGCAAGAGGACCGCCGCGGACCGCTGGCAGCCCGCCCGAACCCGCCGTCGCCACCCCGGGGAGGTCCGTTGAACGTCGACCCGACCGAGAAGAACCCGGCGATGATCCGCGCCGCGCTGGTCGCGCTGTGCGAGACGGAACTCGACCTCGAACCGACCGACCTCGCGCTGATCGACATCGCCGCGCCGATGCTCGCCCGCGACGCCATCGCCGCCCGCTGGGGCAACCGAGTCTGACGGCCTACTTCCCTCGATACCACGACACGTCGGAGCAGTCTTTGATCGCCTTGTCAGCGCTGGCCTTCTCCGCATCCTTGGCCGCGCCCTCCTGGCGTCCCATTGCCGGATCGGCGGGATGCTTGGCGGCGAGATCGGCATACTTGGCGGCGAGGTCGGCAGCAGTCGCGTCACTGAGCAGGTCTGAGCGAAGGGTTGCGTCGTTGGCGCTGGCGGCAGCGTCCCGGAGCCTGCTGGCATACAGGTACATGGCGGCTGGATAGCCAAGCACTAACAGGTCGTTCGAGGAGGCTCCAGCTGCCGCTTCAAACGCGTTGCACGCCTTGATGTCGCCTGCATGCGGGTCGGGGTGTCCAGCGAGTTGGCGGAAGCCGAAGAACGCCAGCACACCGACAAGGACACCGGTGATCGCCAAGCGGAATGCGAGCTTTCTGCCTCTCCCGCCCTCCCGCTTGTCGTGTGCCCCGGCGTCCCCATCCTGAGCTTTTGCCATCCGGCCCCCTCGGCCCAGCGATTGTCTCAGCGGAGTCATCGTAGGCGACGAGGCTTGGGCAAACGCGCCAACTTCCATATCCTGCAACGCCGTTGCTAAAGGATGTCCCGTAACTGCTGGCCTGTTCCCGCGTTGGTCACGGCATGGGCGGGGTGATCTCGGCGAGCGATCCGATGTGGATCGAGCCGTTCTCGGGGTTGAGCGAGTCGCAGTTCCGCAAGCTGGTCGCGTTGGTGCGCCGTCGTGGCGGTGACGTCCAGCGCGGCCGGCCGTGGCGGCTATGCCTGGAGGACCGGGTGCTGCTGGTCGCCACTTACTGGCGGACCAACCTGACCTTGCGGCAGGTCGCCCCATTGTTCGGGATCTCGAAGTCCGCTGCGGACCGGGTGCTGGACCACCTCGCACCACTGCTGGCAATCCCGCCCGCCCGCCCGCCCGCCCGCCCGCCCGCCCGCCCGCCCGCCGGCAGCAGCAGGACACCGTACTGATCGTGGACGGCACCCTGGTGCCCACCCGCGACCGAACGATCGCGGCCTCCAGCAAGAACTACCGGTACTCGACCAACCAGCAGGTGGTGATCGACGCCAACAGCCGACTGGCCGTCGCCGTCGGCCTGCCCCTGCCGGGCAACCGCAACGACTGCCAGGCCTTCACCGAGTCGGGCGTCGACCGTGCCTGCCGGGACGCGCCGGTCCTGGCGGACGGCGGCTACCAGGGGACCGGCGCCCTGATTCCGCACCGGCGCCGTCGCGGACAGGAGCCCCCGCCAGACCATGGCCCTGGGCGATCGTGCAGGCGACGGTGACCTCCACCGGATACGGAGTATCCGGGCCGAGCTCGCCCATCGCCGCGAAGATCGGGGCCTTGTCGAACAGCGACCAGCGCCGTCCCGCCGCATCCGTGAACTGAACCTCGACCACCCCGGGCCACGGCTCATCGTCCGCCCAGCGGACCGCCTCACATCGCAACTCAATCACGAACGCCCCCACGGCTGACCAAGGTCATCAACGAGCGCCAGTATGCCGCGAGACGTCAGGCCCCGGTTACGGGACAACCTTCAGTGAACGGCGCGCTTCAGCAGCACTTCGCGGTGGACAACTTCCGTGGAGCTTCCGACCTTCTCAACGTAGCGGTTCGCACTCACCGCCTCCCAGCCCTGCGAGCCCAGAGCGTTCAGCTCTGAAAGATCGACGTTCCAGCCACTCACTCTCACGTCGATGATCTTGTACTCCCAGCTCGCTCCCACAGGTTTCCCTTCGCCCTAGCGGTGGCGTCCTCTGCCGATGGTGGCATGCGCACTCGTAGGCGCGCTGGGAGTTCAGCGAGCTCCTCGGGCACCCCGCGCCGCCCAATTGGCATACCCAACACCAGAATCCAGGAGAGACGTGCCCGAGGCCCCGACCCCGGCCGAGGCGATCCCCGGTGGCGTGGCCCACCCGGACACCCCGCACGCATCCGAAGAGTCCAAGGCCCCGGCCCCGGAGGGCGGCGAGGAGGGCCCGGCCCCGAAGCCGGTGGAGCCGGACTACCGGGCGCTGTACGAGAAGATCCAGGCCGAACTGGACACCGCCCGCGAGCGCGGCCAGGAGGCCGGCGTCGAGGCGGACGAGTTGCGCGCGCAGGTGGCCCAGCTCCAGGAGCAGGCCCTTCGGGGCCGGATCGCCGCCGAGTACGCGCTGCCGCCGGTCCTCGCCGCCCTCGTCCAGGGCTCCGACGAGGCCGCCGTCCGCGCGCACGCCGAGCAGCTGGCCACCGTCGCCGTCCCGAAGCCCGTGCCGGCCGCGGGCGGGCTGACCCCGCACTCCGAGCCCGACCTGTACAAGGGCCTGGCCAAGGAGCTGCGCCGCCGCCGCTAAGGCATCTGACCCCCGAGGTGGGCGGGCGTGCGGTGTCAGGCTTCAGCCGCCGTCATTCCGAGGCGGTGTCCGCCTTGTCCAGCTCATCGACAAGCGCGGCCTCGTTCGGCGGGGGTGCATTCTCCCCCCGGAGCGGCTTGACGATGGTGTGTGTAATGACCTGCCCGCTGATCTGCTTGCTGTCCAGCCTCTGCTGACCTTCTGCCATGTCCCGTCTCCTTCTTCCGTGTCCGATGGGTTCGTTCGTTGACATGCTCCCTTTCGGGGCGACTGCGCGACGAGGGGATTACGAGACATCGGACGATGCCGTCGGCTTGAAACGATCACCCAAAACCTGAGACCGCCCTGCTCCGGGGCGGCCTTCCGTCTTCCCGAGGAACAGCGCCATCTCTCTCAATCCGAACCGCGTCAACGCCTTCCAGAACCCGGACAAGCTCGTCCAGGCGGCTCTCGCCAATCTGAAGGACTCCGTGGTCCTGGCGGGCATGTTCGACGCCGGGCCGCGTCCGAGTTCGTGAACGCGACCGGCCAGGTCATCAACATCCGCCGCCCCGCCCGCCTGAAGGGTGCTGAGGAGGCGATCGACGCCAAGCGCAAGTTCAACGACGCCTCCACCTGGATTCAGTCGGAGAAATTGAACGAGGGCCTGCTGACGGTCAAGCTCGACACCCACGCCTACTCCGCGGTGGACCTCTCCGACGCCGAATTCTCCCTGGATCTCCTGTCGTTCGGCGAGCAGGTCATGGTCCCGCAGATCGACTCCATCACCGAGCGTCTGGAGAACAAGGTCGTCTCCGCGATGACCGCGTTCCCCGAGGTCGCCACCACCGCGAAGATCCCGGCGGACCTCACCAAGGCGGCCTCCGACGAGCAGGCCGGCCAGATGATCCGCAAGGCGCTCACCCGCCTGCGCGTGCAGCTCAACAAGGAGAACATCCCCGCCGAGGGCCGGACCGTCGTCCTGGGCTCGGAGGCTGCGTTCAACCTGCTGGAACGCGGGCGTACCCGCGTGACCGTCCACACCGTCCACACCGTCCGCGTGATCGATGACGGCTACGGCGATCAGCGGCCGACACCCGGCCCGAGCAACACGTACTCGGCGTGGGTCGCCCCGGTCGGCGACGCCGCAGTCGGACACGAGGCGCTTGCCCGGCACGTCCAGGATCTTGAGCACGTCGTCCGCACCCTTACGGCTTTACCGCGAGGAGTCGTAGACCCACAGGCAGTCCGACTCGCCCTCCAGCAGCGCGTGCACTGCCGAATCGAAGTCCGGACGCTTCACCCCCTCTTTGTACGCGTTCAGGTTCTCGCGGAAGATCCGGCGGACCTCGTATCGGTTGGTCCTTGCCCACTCGCGACCCTTCACCTCCTGGGCCCTCAGCGACAGGATGTCCCGGGTCGCCGTGCCCCGGACGACCTGCGATTTCCGAAGAAGCAGGTCGACGAGTCGCATCGGTCCGGCAGGCTCCGTGCCATGGTTCCACTCTCCAGTCAGCAGCGCGGGCTCGCACTCTGGAGGTGCAAGGGCGACCCGTCGCTCTGGCAGGAGGAGGCCAACGCCTTCATCGGTCCCTTGCTGGGGCTGCCCGGCCTGCCGTACATCCCCTGGTCCGAGCCGAGGCCCGATCCGGGCGGCGGGGTGTTCTGGAAGACCCCGCAGATCGTCGCCTGCGAAGGGCCGCCCGTTCACTGGTCCGACGCGCTCGGCTGACCGCACGAGCGAGCCGGGCCTTCGAGGTCAGACGGGCGGCATCAGGTCGCTCTCGCTGATGGTGTACGTCAGCGGTGGGTAGACGAAGTCCGTTTCCGTGTTCTCACGGCGCCGCAGTCGGTAGAACTCGTGCCTCTGCTCCTCGTCGGCCGGCACGAGGCGTTCACCGTGGGGGAGGTGCGCCTGTCCGTCGCGAAACCGGACGAGTGTTTTTGACGTTCGGAAGGTTACGCCCAGCCATTGGTTGTCCGCCGTGCGGGCGGGCGGGTCCAGGACGATCTTGTGTCTGAGTCGCCGGTTCGAGTCGACCGAGAACGCGACGATACTGTGGTGGGTGAGAGGGATCTCGAACTTCTCGCCATCGGGCTCCTTCGATTCGAAGATCAGCTTCCTCGGCGGGCTCGCGTCGGGATGCTGGTAGCAGGAGAAGACGGCGATGAACGAATCGTCGGCCAGATCGAGGGCCTGGTCGGAATGGCTGCCCATGGTTGCGTAGGCGTTCGTATAGCTCTCGATGAGAGCGTTGTTGAAGCCGACCGAGAGCGCCGTACGTTCTTGAACCTGTCGTGCCAGCCGTTCGTGCACCGCCCGGAAGCGCTGCGTCGGGCTGCTGTAGCGAGTGGTGGTCCGTACGAGGGGCGCATCACCCGTCTCGTCGATCCTGGCGAGCACAGCGCCTCGGCGGCCCTTTCCCACGTCTTCCAGGCGGGCCGACGCGGACAGTTCCGCGAAGAGGTTCTCCTCGGTGGGCAGTTCGCACGAGAGGATCTCGTCCGAGATCCTAGATGCGGGGGGCAAGGTAGTCTCCCGTGTTCATGCTGAAGAGGAATTCGTCGCCGTAGTCGATGAAGGACGAGGTCCTGTTCTCCTCGGCGTACAGCCTGCGCAGCTCGTCCATGCCGGCCGGTGTGGGCGGCTCCAACTCCACCGGTTCTCCGTCCCGTTCGAGGAACGTGCGGCCGTCCTTGTGGACGGCTTCGGTGTTCGAGCAGCGCACCACGTAGCCCAGGCGGGTCGGGAGCAACTCGGCGTCCAGCGACGAGGGCCGGATCTCGTGGGTGTAGAGGCGGTTGGTGGACAGCGGCATGAAGAACACGGAGCCGGGGTGGAGGGTGACGGTGAACTGCGGGGGGAGTGCGGCCCCGTCGAGTTCCGCGGTCCGCTCCTTGAGGCGGAAGTGGAGCCTGGTCAGCCCGCTGGCGCCCTTCACCCCGAAGTCGAAGGCGTCCTCGGCCAGGGGCTGCAGCTTGTCGAGCCGGTCGTAGAAGGTGCAGAAGGCCATGATGCCGTTGGCGGGCATGTCCTTGGTCTTGTCGGCATGGGCCGAGATCTTCGCCTTGGACTGCTTGCGCTCGGCCGTGGCAAGGGTGTTGTGGTAGATCTGCGCGAGGACGTGGTTCAGCGGTGCCTGGTTCCGGAAGACGGCGGCGGCCTCGCGGTTCAGCGCTTCGACGATGAGCGTGTCGGTCGGGCGGAAGCTCTCGGTCGGCCCCGAGAGATTGGTGGAGCAGCGGAGCAGGCGGAAATGCAGTTCGTCACCGTTGCGCGTGACGGGCGTCAGGTAGATCCCGCTGCGATGGGCCGCGCCGGGCTTGGTGGACTCCGTCAGGGACTGGAACGCGTGTTCCGTGCGGATCCGCCCGAAATGGTCGTCGCCGAGTCCGAAAAAGCGGCGGTAGTGCACGCCGACGCCGTGTACGCGGACGGGGACCCGGCCGAGGTCGACGAGGCTCCAGGGTTCGCCGACGTCCTCGTGGTAGCCGTGCGAAAGTTCCCGGATGACGAATACCCGTGCAGCCGAGTGCAGTTGACGGCCGTTGATCCCGGACACGTCGCCACACAGGTAGACCGTCCTCCGAGCGAGGTCGGGCGAGCCGGAGGCAAGCTCCTCCGGCGTGATCGTGGACCCGAAGAAGTCCCTGATCACGTCGTTGTCCTGCAGCATCGAAGGTGCGACCAGGATGTTGCCCGCATCCTCGATGCGGGCTTCCGTCGGCTCTGTCGTGTGCATCAAACGGTACCTGTCATTCGCGGATCCTGGTGGATTCTCAAAACCGTGGACCTGGCCGTGGCCATGGCCCGCACTCATTCATTCAATTCGGGGTAGTAGCCGCGCTGGTACGTCGACAGCTCGGAGACGGCGAGCTCTGCGTCGCCCCGACAGATCACGCAGACGCGGCGCCGGTGGCACCCGGGGCAGTTGACCCGCCCACGGGTCTCGTCGGGCAGCCAGCCGCGTCCCCCGCAGTCGGAGCACCAGCCCAGGCCTTCGCACTCGTAGCAGAGCACGAATCCGGCCGTGACGGTCTCGGCCGTGCGCACCGGCTCGGGTCGCCGGAACTCCTCCGGCTCGTACAGGGCCATCGCCGGTGTCTGCCCGCTGAACCACACGGTGGACGTGTGGTCGACCGTACGGATCTCGATGGTGCAGCCGTCGCGGCGGCCGGTGACCACGATGCGGGGCGTTCCCTTGGCGTCCTCCTGCGAGGTCGCGACCGCCCAGCCCGCGGTGTGGAGCAGCGCGGCCGCGCGAGCGGCGGTGTCGGCGGCGCCGGCGTTCGCGGGGCGCTTCCCCGTGCTGCCGCTGGCCGAGTACCGGTAGCGGAGCGGTTCGTGCCAGTCGACGACCTGTGGCGTGTCGAGCTGCGGCAGGCCGGGATCGCTGCCGGGGGCCAAGTCGTCGATCAGCTCGACCAGTTGTGACCGCAGGGCCCGGCCCAGCCGGTCCAGCTCTTCCCGTGCGCCCGGTACGGGTCCCATGACGCCCCCTCCTCGCCCGGCGCTGCCGCCGCCGGGCGGCCCGCTCGATCCCCGGGAGTCTATGCGGTGTTCGTCTCACCGAGCGTCATGGACGGTGAGGGCCGAGCCGGGCGAGGAGGTCGTCGGCGCACTCCTCGGCGAGTTCCTCGGCGTGTTCGGGGAGTTGTGCGCCGGCCCGCAGGTGGCGTCGGACCAGTGCGAGCGGCAGCTCGATCAGGGCGAGCACCACGCGTTCGACGGACCGGGGGTCCTCGGTCGGCGACCCGGCCCCCAGCAGTACGGCGAGGGCGGCGAGCGCGCCGTGCACATTCCGGTTGCCGAGATCCGCGCGCAGCCGGTGTTCCTCCGATCAGTCCGCGCGCCCGAAGTCGTCGGGGCCGTAGACGAGCAGGGCCGCCTCCTGCGGGTGGGCCCGGGCCCATGCGACCACTTGACGGGCCGCCGCCCGGGCGGTCTGCCGCGCGTCGGCGGTCGTGGCGAGCGGCACACCCTGCTGCGCCACGCGCTCGTGCTGACCGCCCGCGGCCCGGCGCGACTCGGCTGGCCGCTCGCCTGGCGGCCGCTCCACGACGCGCTTCTGGAGGACAGCCTGGATCGCGCGGAGAGGGCCTGTACGGGCGCGGTGGCCCGCCCGGCGCGGTGGAGCCCGTACGTACGGTTGCTGCGCGCGATCGTTCGCTGATCGCCGGCCCGGGCCGGTCCGCCGAACCGGCCGCCCGGACAGGCGAGTTCCGCGGAGCCCGGGTCGCCGTGAGCCGGGGTCGCCGTGAGCCCGCCCCGGCGGGTCAGAGCCCGAAGTGCTCGACGGCCCGTTCGGCGACCTCGTCGGGCTCCAGGCGGGTGTTGTCGATCAGCAGGTGCGCACCCGGGATGTGCGCGAAGTCGTCGACCGAGTTGAGCCGGTACCTGGCGTCCATGTCGAGCAGATTGCCGTTGGACCAGTCCAGATCGCGCTTGGACGGCTTCTCCGCCAGGCGGGTCTCCCCGGCGTTGCGCTCCAGCCGCACGCTCTGGTCGGCGGACAGCTCCAGGAACAGCACGCGCGAGCCGCGTTCGCGGAACGGGGCCGCATAGCGCTCGACCAGCGCGGTGTCGTCCGGGTCGTCGAAGTCCCAGACCAGGGTGAACACCAGGCCGGGCAGGTCGCTGGCAGCCGCCTCGGCGAAGATCTGCTCACGGAAGTCGTGGTTGAGGCGCTGGAACTGCGGCGACCCGTAGGGGAACAGCCGCAGCAGCGGCTCGATGGTCAGGTGGTTGTGGAAGAGCTTGTACCCCGTGCGCGCGGCCACGGCCTCGCCCACGGTCATCTTCCCGACCGCGGCGGGCCCGATGACGAAGAGCAGGGTCGGGCTCGTGGTGTCGGGCATCGCGCCAGGATAGGGCTGCGGAGCGATCTTGGTCGAGCGCGCCCCGGACACCCGCCGGATCGGCAGGTCCTCAGTCGAGCGGAACGACGAGGACGGCCTGCGGGCCTTTGGGGGTCTGTTCGACCTGGTACTCGACCCGCTCGCCCTCCCGCAACGTGCGGTACCCGGTCCCGACGATGGCCGAGTAGTGGACGAACACGTCCGGACCGGGAACGTCCGGCACGATGAAGCCGTACCCCTTCTCGGCGTTGAACCACTTCACGGTGCCGAAGTTGATCAGGGCGCGGTGGGTCGCGGCCGGCGGCCCGGCAGCCGCCGCCCACCCCGGGGCGGCGGCCGCCAGCAGCGCGCCGAGCGCGAGGAGCGGGGCGCACACCAGGGCGGTCACACGGCCACGGCCACGGACGGGGACGGGGACGGGGACGGAAGGTGACATCGGGGACCTCCTCGCGAGTCGGCGGCCCGCCGCCACGGAGCGCGGCCGGTCCTCGCACCCGCGCCGGCCATGCGTTCGACCGCGCCGGGGACGATGCGCCATGGGACTCCTCCTCGAACCCGGTGATGACGGCGCGTCCAGGATCGTCCGGGCAGTCGGTGCGCCGACAGGGCGTGCGAGGCGGGGCGTGGAGCACGGCGGGACCGGCCGATCGGGGACACGCGCCCGACGGCACGCCGTCAGGACGACGACGGCCGGCGGTCAGCGGCTGGGCGAACCCGATCGCGCGGCACCGGTCCGCGCGGGCCGGTCATGGGGCGCCGGACCCGGTCGGCGCGTCGACGGGAGGGAAGGGGCGGATGGGGTGTCAGAATCGGCGGGTTCATGCCCATGACGGGAACGCGGCCGGAACACCGGCCGGAACGCGGCGGGACCACGGCGGAGACGCGACGGGACCAGGTCCGAAGGAGCGAGCGATGAGTGTCGGGGTGCGGCCGGAGCTGGGACAGGTGTCGGAGACGGCGCTGTGGACGCTGTGGCACCGGGCGGTGGAGGCGCGGCGGCCGGACACCGTGCTGCCGGACCCGAAGGCGGTCGAGCTGGTGGACCGGATCGACTACCCGTTCGCGACGCGGTTCGGGGAGAACGCCTTGGTGAGCCAGCTCCAGGCGCTGCGGGCGGCCTGCTTCGACCGCGAGGTGTCCGACTTCCTGACCCGCTGCCCGCGCGGCACCGTGGTCGGGCTCGGGGACGGCCTGGAGACCCAGGCCTGGCGGGTCGACAACGGCCGGGCGAACTGGCTGTCGGTGGACCTGGCGGAGACCGCCGCGCTGCGTCGGCAGCTGCTGCCGCCGGACGAGCGGCACCGGATCGTCGCCCACTCGGTCACCGACCCGGGCTGGATGGACGGGGTGGACCCGGCGAACGGGGTGCTGATCAGCGCCGAGGGGGTGCTGATGTACCTGCGGCCGCAGGAGGTCCGCGGCCTGATCGCGGCCTGCGCCGAGCGCTTCCCCGGCGGGGCCATGGTGCTGGACGCGGTGCCGCGCTGGTTCAGCCGGCGGGCCGTCGAGGGCAAGCTGCGGGACCGGCACTACCAGGCGCCGCCGATGCCGTTCGGGATGGACGCGGACGAGTGCGGCCTGCTGGCCACCGCGCACCCGGGGGTCGTCGACGTGCGGGAGGTGTACCCGGAGGGCGGACGCCCGCCGCTGAGCATCCTGCTGCCGCTCGTGCGCCGGATCAAGCAGCGCCCGTCCGTGGTCGCGCTGCGTTTTGCCCAATCTTGAAGAAACGCCGGTCGACCTGGAACCATGGTGTCGGGGCGTACGTCGTAACCACGGGTGATCGGCCGGGGGGACAGGCCGCCCGGCACGTTAGGCTCGCTCTGGGGGAGCGGCCCGGGTGCCGCCATCGGACGAATTTGCCGGGACGGGCACGCTGCTCCAGGGGGAGGGCGGCCGGTCCCGTCCTGCCACGGAGGTACTGGCCTTGCACATCGACGCCTGGATCGAGGGGATTCCGCCGACGGCGGTGTACGCCGTTGTCGGTCTGATCATCGGGCTGGAGTCGCTGGGCATTCCGCTGCCCGGCGAGATCGCCCTGGTCACGGCGTCCCTCATGGCGGTCAAGGGTGTGGTGAGCCCGTGGGGCGTCGCCATCTGCGCGATCGCCGGCGCGATCATCGGCGACTCGATCGGCTACTCGATCGGGCGCAAGGGGGGCAAGCCGCTCTTCGAGAAGCTGGGACGCAAGTTCCCCAAGCACTTCGGGCCCTCCCACCTGGCCACCGCCGAGCGCTCGTTCCACAAGTGGGGCATGTGGGCGGTCTTCTTCGGCCGCTTCATCGCCCTGCTGCGCATCTTCGCCGGTCCGCTCGCGGGCGCGCTGAAGATGCCGTACTGGAAGTTCCTGATCGCCAACGTGCTGGGCGGCGTGGTCTGGGCCGGCGGTACGACGCTGCTGGTCTACAAGGTCGGCAAGAGCATCGAGCCCTGGCTGGCCCGGTTCTCGTGGGCGGGCCTGGCGGCGGCGCTGGTGATCGGCCTGCTGTCGGCCTGGATCATGAAGCGCCGCGCCGCCAAGACGCACGCGAAGATCGAGGCGGAGGAGGCGGCCAAGGCCGCCGCCGCGGCGAAGGAGCCGGTCGCCGACTGACCACCCCGCCGGCCGGCTCCCCGGTCGGCCCCCGGCAGGGTCCCGGTCGATCGTCCGACCGGTCCCGGACCGGTCGTCCACCACCACCGTCGTGGTGCCCTCGGGCCCTCGGAGTAGCATCGGTCGGGTACTGCCGATCTTGCACTCCGGAGGGCCCGATGACTTCGCAGCCGACCTGGGACGCCGTGGACGCCTACTTCTCCGAGCGGCTGGTCGGACACGACCCGGTGCTGGAGCAGGCCGCGGCCGCCGCCCGCGCGGCCGGGCTGCCGAACATCGCGGTGGCCCCCAACCAGGGCAAGCTGCTGCACCTGCTGGCACTGACCCAGGGCGCGAAGCGGATCCTGGAGGTCGGCACGCTCGGCGGCTACAGCGCCATCTGGCTGGCCCGGGCGCTGCCCGCGGACGGCACCCTGATCACCCTGGAGCTGGACCCCCGGCACGCCGAGGTCGCCCGGGGCAACCTGGCGGCCGCCGGGCTGTCCGGGATCGCCGAGGTGCGGGTGGGCCGGGCCGCCGACTCGCTGGCCGAACTGGTGGAGCAGGGCGCGGACCCCTTCGACCTGGTCTTCATCGACGCCGACAAGCCGAGCAACCCCGAGTACTTCCGCCGGGCGCTCCAACTGACCCGGCCGGGCTCGCTGATCATCGTCGACAACGTGGTGCGCGGCGGCGCGGTCGCCGACCCGGCCGGCACCGACCCGGCGGTGGTCGGCACCCGGGCGCTGCACGACCTGATCGCGGCCGAGCCGAGCGTCACCGCGACCTCGGTGCAGACGGTCGGCAGCAAGGGCTACGACGGCTTCACCCTGGCCCGCGTCCAGGGCTGAGAGCCCGGGGCCGAGAGCCCGGGGCTGAGAGCCCGGGGCCGAGACCCGCGCCGCCAGGGCGTACGCGGGCTCACCCGCACCACCGGCGCTCATCCGCGCCCACCTGTACCACTCACCCCACTCGTACCACGCGCGCTCGCTCGCGCGGACCGGAGAACGGAGACATCGTGCGGATCGGACTGCTGGGAACCGGCCCCTGGGCGGGGCGGGTGCACGCGCCCGTCCTGGCCGAGCACCCCGGGCTGGAGTTCACCGGCGTCTGGGGCCGCCGACCGGAGGCGGCCGAGGCGCTGGGCGCCGCGCACGGCGTCCCCGGGTACGCGGACCTCGACCGGCTGCTGGCCGAGGTGGACGCGGTCTCCATCGCGCTGCCCCCGACCGTGCAGGCGGGTCTCGCGGTACGGGCCGCAGAGGCCGGCTGCCACCTGCTGCTGGACAAGCCGGTCGCGCTGACCGTGCCGGACGCCCGGGCCGTGGCCGAGGCGGTGCGCGAGCACAAGGTCGCCTCGGTGGTCTTCTTCACCGTGCGCTTCGGCGGCGAGCAGATCCCGTGGATCGAGCGGCAGGCGGAGCTCGGCGGCTGGTTCACCGGCCGCTCGGACTGGCTCGGCTCGGTGTTCGCGCCCGGCAGCACCAGCCCGTACGCGGCCTCGCCGTGGCGGGTGGAGAAGGGCGCGCTGTGGGACGTCGGCCCGCACGCGCTGTCCGTGCTGCTGCCGGTCCTGGGCGACGCGACGCAGGTGACGGCGGCGACCGGCCCGCTGGACACCGTGCACCTGGTGGTGCGGCACGCCGGCGGCGCCTCCAGCACGCTCGCGCTCAGTCTGACCGCGCCGCTCGCGGCGGGCGGGACGGGCATGGAGCTGCGCGGTGAGCACGGCGTGGTGCAGCTGCCCCCGCGCGGCGAGGGCCCGGCCGCGGCCCTGCACCGGGCACTGGACGCGCTGCGGGCCTCTGCCGCCTCCGGCGAGCCGCACCCCTGCGGGGCGGACTTCGGCCTGCGGGTGGTGGAGATCCTGGTCGGCGCCGAGCGTTCGCTGGCGAGCGGCGGCCCGGTGGAGGTCTGAGCGGTCGACGCGGCCGGGCCCGGGGGGGCGGGACCGGGGGTGCGGAAAGGCGCCGGGTAGGGACGGATGGTTCGGAAAGGCGCCGGGCGGGGACCGGCGGTTCGGAAGGACGCCGGGTAGGGACCGATGGTTCGGAAAGGCGCCGGGCGGGGCACGTGGGTGCCCCGCCCGGCGCCGTCCGTCAGATGCCGAACGGCGCGGCGTAGCGGACGGTGCCCGCGGGCAGCGGGTGGTCGGCGTCCAGGGAGAGGGCCATCAGCGCCTCGTCCGGGACGTCGATGGTCAGGCCGATGCCGTGGGCGCCGGCGCGGGTGAAGCCGAACCGCGGGTAGTAGTCCGGGTGGCCCAGGACGACGACGTGGCGCTCGCCCAGGCCCCGTGCCGCGTCGAGGGCGGCGCGGACGGCGGCGGAGCCGGCGCCGGTGCGCTGGTACGCGGGGAGCACGGCGCACGGGGCCAGGCACAGGGCCGGGACGTCGCCGATGTGGCAGCGGGTCAGCAGGGCGTGGCCGACGGCGGTGCCGTGCTCGTCGGCGGCGACGAGGGACAGGCCCTCGATCCAGGAGGCGTCGGCGCGCAGCGCGTCGACGAGGTCGGCCTCGGCGGGGGTTCCGAAGGCGGCGAGGTTGATGTCGCGGACGGTCGGGACGTCGGTGCCGGTCTCGGCACGCGTGATCCAGTTGCGCATGGTGGACGGGGATCCGTTCCTGAGGAGTGTTCGTGCGGGCCTCGCGAGCTCACGCTCCCGGCGAGGCGGGACAGGAGGGGGTCAGACCGCGGCCCGGGACGTGAGGGAGACCCGGACGCTGCGCATGGCGGCCCTGAGCGCGGTCATCAACCCCACCTCCCTCTTTCCTCTGCTCCTGTTGCCCTGTGTCGGCACGTACCGCGGACGAGTGTACCCGGACCGCTCAGACCGGCGGCACCGGTGGCAGCGACGGCCCGGCCGGCGGCGGGGCCGAGGACGGCCGGCGGTCGGCGGGGCGGGCCGGCGGGATGACCGGGGCGCGGAAGTCGCGCGGGCCGGTCCACAGTGCCGGGACGGCGTCGCTGCGGCGGGCCAGTTCGTACGCCAGGGCCTCGTAGTTGACCCGCCAGCCGTGGAAGTGCGCCCAGGCCTCCTCGACCGGGCGTTCACGCGGGAAACCGGCCGCGGTGATCATCGCGACGGCGCCCAGGTACTCGGCGTAGGTCAGCCGGATCGGGACGTCCGGGTCCGGGTCCGTGTCGAAGTCGATCCGCAGCGAGCGGGCGATGTCGCGCAGCGCGGTGAAGCCGGCCCGGAGCACCAGCCGGGCCTCGGGCGGGGCCGAACGCGGGCAGAGCGCCAGGTGCAGGGCGGCGGCGTCCATCACGGCGATCAGTCCGACCACCCAGCTGCGGTTGGGCTGCGGTGAGCGGAAGGAGAGCAGCACCGGGTAGTTGGAGTGGCTCTCGCCGATGTCGGCGGCCAGCCGCTCCCAGTCCCGGTAGAGCTGGGGGAGCGCGGTCTCGGTGTCCACCAGGGACTGGCGGGCCAGCAGCTCGGGGCCCCAGGCGGGCTCGCCGGCCCGGGACTGCAGCAGCGTCACCTCGGTCTCGCGGCGCTGGTAGGCGGCGTAGAGGGTCGGCAGGTAGGAGATCTGGAGGGCGATCACCAGCGGGCCGCTGGCGGCGGCCAGGAAGTCGATCGCGGAGAGGTGCAGCCGGTCGCCGCTGGCGAAGCCGAGGGTGAACAGACTGGACCCGGCCTCGCGCACGGACACCGACCAGCTGAGCTCCGAGGTGCCGTGCAGCAGCAGGGTGTAGGCGGTCAGCATGCAGCTGAGCCACACCCCGAGCATGCCCAGCAGCACCAGCGGCGCCAGCCAGGTGAGTGCCCGGTCCTGCGCGTGGTAGCCGCGGCCCGGTCCGGCGGCCAGCCGCAGCAGCCCGCGCAGCATCCGCCAGAGCCGCATCACCAGCGCCGAGTAGAGCCCGCGCGGAACGACCAGCGTGCGCAGGATGCTGCCGACGATCAGCAGGAGCAGCATCGCGCCGACGGCGGTCTGGATCATCCTCATGGCGTCATTCTGGCGGTACGCCGGGGCTGTCGCGGACCGGTGCCCGCGCGGGTCGGCCGTCGGCCGTCCGTCCACCTGCCGCCCGCCTGCCGTCCGTGGCCCGGGCGCCCGGGTTCACCGCATCGAGTATGACCATGATCACACCAAGGCGAGGCATACGTACTGATGTTCCCACCGCGTCTATGTGTACGGAGGATCACGCCCACGAGCGAATCGGAGACCGGACTGTGCGTGCCCAGCAAGACAGCGCCGCCGAAGAGGAGAAGCCCGGGCGGCGACGGTGGCGCTTCCCACCGCGTCGGAGGCCGTTACGGGCGTGGCGCCCGTTCCGGGGGCGGCGCCCGTCCCCGGGGCCGCCCCTGAGCCCGTCCCCGGACCCCTCCCCGAGTCCGTCCCAGAGCCCGTCAACGGACCCGTGCCGGTCCCCGGACCCGGGCGTCTCCCCGCGTTCACCCCTGCGCCGGTTCCTGCGGATCGACTACCCGCGCCGCGGACGGCGCGGAGTCCGCCGCTGGCTCCCCTCCTGGCGGCAGCAGGTGCTGGTGGCCGGGACCGGGGCGGCGGTGCTGACGGGCTGGCTGGCCTGGTTCTACACGAACACCGCCGTCCCGGAGGACCTCAACTCCTTTGCCACCCAGCAGAACAACGTCTACTACTGGGCGGACGGCACCGAGATGGCGCGGATCGGCCCGACCAACCGGCAGGAGGTGCCACTCGCCCAGGTGCCGGAGCCGGTGCAGTGGGCGGTACTGGCCGCCGAGAACGAGACCTTCTACACCGACCCGGGCATCTCCGTGACCGGCATCGGCCGTGCCGTCGTCCAGATGGTCACCGGCGGCGACACCCAGGGCGGCTCCACCATCACCCAGCAGTACGTCAAGAACATCTACCTGAACCAGCGTCAGGACATGTCCCGCAAACTCAGCGAGATCGCCATCGCGATCAAGCTGGACGACCGGATGAGCAAGCAGGACATCCTGGCCGGCTACCTGAACACCAGCTGGTTCGGGCGCGGCAGTTACGGCATCGAGCGCGCCGCGGCCGCCTACTACGGCAAGGACGTCTCCCAGCTCGACCCGAGCGAAGGCGCCTTCCTGGCAGCCCTGTTGAAAGGCGCCGGGCAGTACGACCCGGCGATCAGCGCGGGGAACCGGGAACGGGCCGAGGAGCGCTGGTCCTGGATCCTGGACCGGATGGTGGAGGTGGGCAAGCTGTCCGCCGCCGAGCGCGCCGGGTACACGGTGTTCCCCGAGCCCAAGCCGCAGCCGAAGTCGGCGGGGCTGAGCGGCCAGATCGGGTACCTGGTGGACACGGCCCGCGCCTACGTGGAGAGCCACAGCGACATCACCCCGGCCCAGTTCGACCTCGGCGGCTACCAGATCCGCACCACCTTCGAGAAGCCGAAGGTCGACGCCCTGGTCGCCGCCGTCCAGCAGGGCACCGCGGGGATCGACCCGGACAACCGGGAGTCCGACAAGCTCCTGAAGGTCGGCGCCGCCTCAGTGGCCCCGGACGGCCGGGTCGTCGCGCTCTACGGCGGCCCCGACTACCTGAAGCAGGGCTTCAACAACGCCAACACCACGACGGTGCCGATCGGTTCGGCGTTCACCCCGGTGGTGTACGCCGCCGGGCTCGGCGAGGGAGTGCAGCGCCGGCGCGGCGGCGACCGCACCCCGGTCGCGCCCACCACCACCTACAACGGCGACGACGGGGTGAACGTGATGACCCCGGAAGGGCCGTACTGGGGACGGGACGGGAAGATCGTCAAGACCGCCAACGACGGCAAGCGGAACTGGGGCAGCGTCACCCTGCGGAACGCGGTCGAACAGTCCGTCAACGGGCCGCTGATGCAGCTCGGCATGGACGTCGGCCTGGACAAGGTGCAGAAGACCGCCACCGACCTCGGCCTGCTCCCCAACAGCCTCGGCGAACTCGTCCCGGCCCTCGGCGTCGGCAACTCCACCCCCAGCGCCCTGCGCACCGCCGACGCGTACGCCGCCTTCGCGGCCGGCGGCTCCCACACCGACCCGTACTCGGTCCTCAGGATCTCCCGCAACGGCGTCCAGCTCCCCATGCGCCTGCCGGCCGCCACCCAGGCACTCACCCCGGCGGTCGCGGGCGAGGTGGACGCGGCACTCAAGGGCTCCGTCCGCGACGGGGCCGCCAAGCCGGCGGCGGAGGCCGGCCCGAACCTGGCCGCCAAACCCGGCACCACCGCGGACCGCACGGCGGGCTGGTTCGTCGGCTACAACGGGCAGCTGTCGACGGCGGTCACCGTGTTCCGCGCGGACCTGAAGGACATGAAGCTCCTCTCCCTCGAAGGCCTGGGCGGCGCCACCCCGGACACCTCCGACGCCACCGTGCCGGCCCGGATCTGGACCACCTACATGAAGACGGCCACCGGACAGTAGGCCGCCCGCCGCGGGGACCGTGCTGCACGGTCCCCGCAGCCGACGTCCGGTCGCGGTCCCTCGGGCCGGGCGAATTTCGGTCGACCGGGTGTTGCGGCAGTGTCTACTCTCCGGGCAAGGGCTGGGGGCGGGGGAGCGGTGGCGGCGGACGGGTACTTCGAGTTGGTCTGTGACGCGGGGCCCATCCGCGTGGTGGTGACCGATGCGGGGCCGCGCGTGCTGGAGGTCGCGAAGGCCGTCAGGCGTCGGACCGGGCTCAGCCTGTGGCACGGCAAGGCCCTGCTCGGTCGGCTGCCCGCGGTTGTCCTCGATGACGTGACGTCGGACCTCGCCGAGGCCGTGGCGGCCGAATTGCGAGCCGCCGGAGCGACGGTCGAGGTGCGGTACTGACGAGGGGCGGGGAGCGGCGGCGGACCGCGGGGTCGGTGGCCGCTGTTGATCAGTGCCCGGACTAGTGTCAGGGTCGTGCCGAGGTCGGTGGGCGCCACCCGATCGGGCGGCGGGGCGGGCCTCGGTGCGGTCGTGAGCATTGAGGGACTGAAGCGGATGAAGATGACGTTCGGGCTGCTGGGGCCCCTGACGGTCGATGTGGACGCCGTGCCGCAGGCGCTGCCGCGGGCCACCGTGCTGCGGGGGCTGCTGGGGGCCCTGCTGCTCGCGGAGGGGGAACGGCTGCCCGTGGGGCGGCTGCTGGACCTCGTGTGGGCGGAGCAGTCGGACCGGGTCGGCCGGGGCGCGGTGCACACCGGGATGTCGCGGCTGCGCACCTGGCTCGGGCGGTTCGGGGACGAGGCGGTGGCGCTGGAGTCCGACGGGCAGGGCTACCGGCTGGTGACCGGGCCGGACGCGGTGGACCTCGGACGGTTCCGCAGACTCGCCGCCGACGGGGACCCGGCCGGGGCGATCGGCCTGCGGCGCGGCCCGGTGCTGGCCGGGCTGGAACGGGTGAACCGCGAGGACCCGCTGGTCACGGCCGTGGAGCACGAAGTGCGCGCCACCGCCCTGGCGCTGGCCCGGTCCGCGACGGCCGCCGGAGCGTCCCGGACCGCCGTCCCCGCCCTGACGGCGCTCGCCGAGGAGTACCCGTTCGACGAGCCCCTGCAGGCCGCCCTGCTGGAGCTGCTGGCGGCGGACGGTCGGGCGGCCGAGGCGCTGCGCCGCTTCCAGGCGTTGCGCCGGCGGCTGTCCGAGGAACTCGGGATCGAGCCGGGCGAGCAGGTGCGGAACGTCTTCCTGGCGCTGCTGGCGCAGGACCGGGAGGGCGCCCGACCGGAGCCCGGGCCCGCCCGCGTGCCCTCTCAACTCCCCAGGGACATCCCGGACTTCACCGGACGCGACGAGCAGGTGCGGATCGTGCTGGACGCCCTGGCGGCCGGCCGGGTACCGGTGATCGCGGGCATGGGCGGCATCGGCAAGACCGCGCTGGCCGTCCGCGCCGCCCACCTCGCCGCCGTCGACTACCCGGACGGCCGGCTCTACGCGGACCTGCGCGGGGCCGACGAGACGCCCGCCGACCCGGCCGGCGTCCTGGCCGCCTTCCTGCGCGCCCTCGGCGCCGACCCCCGGGAGATCCCGGCCTCCCTGGAGGAGCGTTCCGCGCTGTACCGCACCCTGCTCGCCGGCCGCCGCACGCTCGTCCTCCTCGACAACGCCGCGGGGGAGCAGCAGCTCGTCCCGCTGCTCCCGGGCACACCGGTGGCTGCGGACGACCGGCCGGGCAGCGGGTCCGGCGACGGGCCGGGCGACGGGTCCGGCGAACGGCCCGGTGCCCGACCGGCCGTCCTCGTCACCAGCCGCGCCGCGCTCACCGCCCTGCCCGGCTCCCGGCTCGTCGACCTGCACGAACTCGACGCCCCCCACGCCCGGACGCTGCTGCGCCGCATCCTCGGGGACCAGCGGGTCGCCGCCGAACCGGTGGCCGCCGCCCAGATCGTCGAGCTGTGCGGCGGCATGCCGCTGGCGGTCCGCATCGCCGGGGCCCGCCTGGCCGCCCGGCCGCGCTGGACCCTGGCTCGGCTCGCCCACCTGCTGCGCGACGAACGGCGACGGCTCGACGAGCTGGCCGCGGGAAACCTGGCCGTACGGGCGGGCTTCGCCGTCGGCTACGCCCGGCTGTCGGAGCCGACCCGCCGCACGTTCCGGCTGCTCGGACTGCTCGACGCGCCCGACTTCGCACCGTGGGCCGCGGCGGCGATGGCCGGCATCCCGCCGGAGCAGGCCGAGCGGCAGCTGGAGGAGCTGATCGACGCCCAACTCCTGCAGGAGACCGGCACGGAGCCGCACCTGCGCTACCGCTTCCACGACCTCGTCCGGCTGTACGCGCGCGAGCACGCCGAGGCCGCGGACGCACCGGCCGCGCGCACCGCCGCGCTCGAACGGGCCTTCGGCGCCTGGCTCTGGCTGGCCGAGCAGGCGGCCGACCAGGTGCCCGGGCCGTGCTTCGCGCCGATCCACGGCACCGCACCCCGCCACCCGATGCCGTCCGGCGTCGCGGCGGCGCTGCTGGACGACCCGATGGCCTGGTTCGACGCCGAGCAGCCGGCCCTGAACACGAGCGCCCGGCAGGCCGCCGCGCTGCGCATGGTGCCGGTGGCGTGGGACCTCGCCGCCTGCCAGGAGAAGTACTGCGACGTGCGCGGCCTGTACGACGACTGGCGCACCACCCACCTGACCGTCCTCCAGGCCTGCCGGACCGCCGGCGACACCCTGGGCACGGCCGTGCTCACCCGCGGCCTGATCGAGGTGACGACCTGGACCACCCCGGCCGACGGCTCCGGGACGACCGTCGACCTGGCGGACGGCACCGAGACGATGGTCGCGCTGGAGGACCGCGCCCGGCACCTGCAGCGGCTGTTCGAGCAGGTCGGGGAGGAGCGCGGGACCGCCGACGCCCTCGTCCTGACGGCCTGGAGCCTGGTGGCCCAGGGCCGCGAGCAGGAGGCCCTGGAGGCCGGCCACCGCGCCCTGGACCTCGCCACCGCCCACGACCACCCGGGCGGCGAGGCCCGGGCGCACCAGATCATCGCCATCGCCCATGGGGAGACGGACCTCGACCGGACGATCGAGCACCTCACCGAGACGCTGCGGCTGGCCCGGCTGATCGGCAACACCCGTTTCGAGGTGACCGCCATCCAGTTCCTGGGGGCCGCCCACGGCCGGGCCGGCCAGGTGGAGCGGGCCGGCGAGCTGCTCCTCCACTCGCTCGCGATGGCCCGCTGCCTCAAGGACCGCTACGTGGAGGCGTTCTCGCTGCTCTACCTGGCCGTGCTGTACGCGGGCACCGGCGACGGCCGCGCCCGGGAGACGGCGGAGGCCGCACTGGCGATCGCCCGCCGGTTCGACCTGGGGCACCACCTCGCCCAGGCCCTCGGCATCCTGGGGGAGCTGGACCTGGCGGCGGGCGACCACGCCTCGGCGGTCGCGTACCTGGAGGAGTCGGTGCTGGTGTGGCGGGCCCGCGGCTGGCGCTCCTTCCTGGCGGAGGCGCTGCGCGCGCTCGGCCGGGCGTACCGGGCGGCCGGGCTGCCGGAGTCGGCCGCGCGGGTGCTGGAGGAGGCGCGGGAGCTGAGCGACATCCGGTAGGCGGCGTGGGGCGGCGCGGGGCGGGGCGGCGCGTGGTGGCGATGGCGAGCGGTCAGGGATCGGTAAGCGATCGGTAAGGCCGGGCTGCCTACGATCGATCTCCACGTACAGGACAGACGCACCCGTATCCGGCCGCAGGCCTGGTCGACGCGCCCGTCCCGTACGCGCCGCATGGGCAGCCGGTCGGGTTCGCGCAGGGGACGGACCCGGCCGGAGGTGCATCCGCGGGGGTGTCCTGCGGGCGTGGTCGGCGGTCGGCACGGGGCGGGGCGGGTCGGCGCAGGGCGGTCGGCCGGCGGGCGCGCCCGTCAGCTCGCGGGCCCGGCTGCCCGCGCCAGGGTGGTGTCCAGCCAGTCGAAGACCGTCTGGTGGAGGCGGAACATGGCGCCCATGTGGCAGTGTTCGCCCGCGCCCTCGGCCTCGGTCAGGGTGACGAGCGTGTGGGGGCAGGTCAGCGCGGCCTGGACCCGCTGGGGCTGGCCGCGGAAGAACTGGTCGTTCTCGGCGTCCAGGACGAGGGTGGGGCAGTCGATGAGCCGGGCGACGCCGTCGAGGGTGTAGTCGGCGGTGCGGCGGATGTAGTCCGCCACCGATGCGGCGCCGAACGTCCACACCCCGTTGCGCAGGGCCCACCGCAACTGGGTGCTCGCCTGCATGAGCAGAGCCATGACCGGCTCCACGAGGTCGTCCCGGCCGGCCTCGATCCACTCGCGCAGGAACGGCGGCATGAACCGGTCGTGGGCCTCCCCGAAGCTGTACAGGCCGTCGTCCAGCACCAGGGCGGCCGGGCGGTGTTCGTGGGCGGCGGCGCGTGCGGCCAGGTAGCCGCCGAGGCTGTAGCCGAACAGGACCAGCCCGTCGGCGGCGATCTCGGGGCGGGTCAGCGCGTAGTCGACCACCGGGGTCACCACGGCCTCCCAGTCCGGGCGGAAGGCGAGCCGCTGCTCGCGCAGCGCCGCGCCCTGGCCCGGACCGTCGTAGGCGAGGACGTTGTAGCCGCGGCGCAGCGCGGCCGCGGCGACGGCGAAGTACGCCTCCTCCAGCGTGGAGTCGAAGCCGCTGGTGAACAGGACGGTGGGGCGCCGGGCGCCGGAGTCGTCGACGAGGAACAGGTAGCCGGGCAGGCCGGTGTCCTGGTAGGGGATGGTCACGGCCTCGACGGGGGTGTCCAGCAGGGCCGCCGCGGCGGCGAAGGTCTCCCGGGAGAGCGTGGAGAGGCTCTTGGCCTCGGGGTCGTTCGCGGGGTCGTCGCGGCGGTAGAACTCGGCGGTGCGGTAGTAGTTCGACGCGCGCAGCAGGGCTTCGCGGGCGCTGACCCGGTGCCCGGCCGTCAGGGCGCGGTTGCCGATGCCGTGGACGCGCTCGGCGGTGGCCTTCCACTCGCGCAGCCAGGTCGCCTCGTCGCCTTCGCCGATGTTCCGGGCGGTGGCCACGACCTCGCCCAGGTCGGCGCCGCCGTAGTTGGCGAATCCGGCCGCCCGGAGCGTTTCGAAGGAGAACGACTCGTCCTCGAAGAGGAACCGCATGGGTACTCCACTCCCGACACTGTTGAGACGGAACGGTTCCGTCTCGCCTAAACGCTAGCCCCCGCCCAGTCGAGACGCAAGCGTTCCGCCTGGTGTAGGTTCGGGGAATGTCCAACACGCCCGCGCCCCGGCCCGCGACCCCCGGCCCCTCCGAGCAGCCCGCGCGCCGGACGCCCGGCGGGCCGGTGCTCCAGGACTCCGTGACCGAGGCGATCGCCGCCGCCTTCTTCGAGGAACTGGCAGACGTCGGCTACGCCCGGCTCTCCCTGGAGGCGGTCGCCAAGCGGGCCGGGGCGGGCAAGGCCGCCATCTACCGCCGCTGGCCGTCGAAGCTCGACATGACCGTCGCCCTGATCCGGGCCGTGGCCGTGGACGCCTCCGAGATCGAGGACACCGGCACCCTGCGCGGCGACGTCCTGGCCTTCCTCACCGAGATCGACGGGGCGCTGCGCCACCGGCTCCCGTCGAAGATCATCCCCGATCTGCTCGCCGAAAGCGGTCGCAACCCCGAGCTGGCGCAGGTGCTGATGACCGCCGTCCGCGACACCCGCCGGGGCAAGGCCACCGGCCTGCTGGAACGGGCGGTCGACCGCGGCGAACTCCCCGCCGATGTGGACCGCGAGCTCGCGCTCGACTTCCTCGCCGGCCCGCTGTACTGGCGCCTCGCGGTCGTCCGTACGGCGACCGCCCCGGACTACCTCGACCGCCTCACCGACAAGCTCCTCGCCGCCTTCGCCGCCTGACGGTCGAGGCCGGCGCGGCGTCGCCGGCCGAGACTGCGTCGCCCCGGGACCTAAAGGCGTGTTCGGCGTGCTCCGGCCCGCACCCGCTGGTGCGGGCCGGAGCCGCCGGACTCCTCGGTCGCCGGCGGTTCGTACGGCGGTGTACGGCGGTGTACGGCGGCGCCCCCTCGCGGTGGAGGGGGCGCCGCCGTACGGGTGCGCTCAGATCTTGACGGTGAGCCAGGCGCCGAGGCCGCTGCAGCCGCGGGCGTCGTAGGTGGTGCTGCGGTAGCCCGCCGGGATCGGCGAGTACGGGCAGGTCCAGATGCCGTTGCGGACCTGCTCGTGGAACCAGGCGCCGACGCCGCTGCAGCCCTTGACGTCGTAGTTCGTCAGCACGTAGCCGGAGACGATGGGCGAGCCGGAGCAGGTCCACAGCCGGTTCTGGGCGGGCTGCTGGTACCACGAGCCGTGGTTGTTGCAGCCGCCGGCGTTGTACATGGTGATGACGTAGCCGGCCGGGACGGGCGCCCCGGAGCAGCTCCAGCCGCCGGCCGCGGAGGCCGTGCCGGCGGCCGTCGTGCCGGTGAGCGCGGCCGCGAGGACGGCGACCGTGGCGGCGGCCCGTCCCGTACGGGTCATCAGCTTGCGGAGGATCCTGGTCACGGCGACACCGTTCCGATCGGTCGTCTCCCCGCCGTGGGCACGGCGCGGGAGGGCGTAACAACGGGGATGCGCCGCACCCTAGTGGCGGTGATCAGGCCGCTGATAGATCCTCATCGGTGGATTTTTGTACCTGACCGAAAACGATCGATCGCATTCCGGTGGGCCCGGCCGCTACGGGCAGGTCTCGCCGAACTTCACAGCCGTCACACTGACCGGCTGACCGGCGAGGGCAGCGCCCGGAGCCGGATCCTGGCCGCACACCTGCCAGTTCGACTGCACCAGGACGGCGCGGTTCTTCGGGCCGGCGTCCTTGGCGCTGAGGGACGTGTTGCCCGGCAGCGAATCCCGCACCACCGAGACGGCCTTGCCCTTGAAGTCGGGCATGGTGGATCCGGCCTTGGCGGGCCCGTTGGCGCCCTGGTCCTGGGCGGGGCAGTTCTCCTCCAGCTTCACCGCCCCCATGTCGATCCTCGTACCGGTGGGGTGGCTGCCCGGGGCCGGGTTCTGCGTGCAGACCTTCCAGTTGCGGTCCAGGATCTGGTTGCGGTCGCGACCGAGCGCGTCGTGACTGGTCAGGAGGAAGAACCCGGCGCCCTGCGCGGTGTCCTGGGCGGACTGCAGCCCCATGCCGACGAAGTTCGGGAGCACGGCCGTTCCGGCGGCGGCGGCAGGCGCGCCCGTTGCGGGTGCGGGGGCTGTGGGGGCTGCATCGGCTGTGGGCGCAGCTGCGGGTGCGGCCTGCGAGGGGGCGCCGGCTGCCGACGGGCCCGACGTGGCGCCGGAGCCGCTCCCGGTGGAGTCCTTCGGGTCGCAGGCGGAGAGGCCGAGAGCGGCCGTGATGGCCAGCAGGGCGGTGACGGTACGACGCATGGTCCCCCCATGACGTGACAGTTGTGGCAGGGGAACCGTAGCGATCGGTTCCGGGGGATACCGGTCCCGTGGTCAAGTCGTGATGCAGCCGTGAACAATCATGTCCACGAAGCACTGGCGTCGGAGGCGGTGGACGTGCCGGCGGTGGATGTGCCGACGGTGACGGAAAGCGCGTTGTGTCCGCGCGGGCCGAACGTCTAGTGTCACGCCCGACGGCGTGTAGCTCAGCAGGAGAGCACCGGGCTTGAGACCCGGAGGGCGCAGGGGCGGAACCTGCCACGTCGGCTTATGGACGACGACGCTGATCAGCAGCACTCCACCGGGGCCGGGCTGTCCGTGCAGTACCCGCAGCACCAGTTGGCCTGGGCGCTGCTCACCGCGCTGACCCACTCCGACGGAGAGACCCGCCGCCGTGCCGCGGCCCGCGCCGACCGCTGGCGCGCCGTGCTCGCCGGAGCCGCCGCCGGAACGTCGGCGATCGGCTCGCGCACCCCGCTCCCCGGGCTGCCCGCCTGGGTGACGCCCGAGGTCGTCCGCGGCGGCTTCGCCACCTCCGCCGCGAGCGCGGAGGGGCCGCTCCAGCCGTACGAGCGCGAGGCCGCGGCCCTCGCCGGGGTGCCGGCCGACCGCCGGGCCCTCTTCGCCCACTGCCTCACCGAGCCCGGCCTGGCCCGGCTGTACGAGCTGCTCGACAGCGGCCGCTACGAGGTCGCGGTGCCCGAGGAGGCGGCGCTGCTGACGGTCGCCTGGCTGGTCCGGGCCGGGGACACGGCCGCCGCGCTCGAACTCGTCGACACCCTCGAACCGTTCGCCGCCCGGCTGCGCTTCACACCCCGGCCCTCCGCGCTGCCCGCACCGGACCCCGAGGCGGTGCACCGGCACACCGTCGGCGAGGCCGTCGACTCCCTCGTCGGCCGCCGGCCGAACGCCGCCGTGGAGGCGCAGCGCGAGGCCCTCGCCGTCTGGCAGCCCTTCGGCGACCGGCTGCTCGCCCACTGGCTGGAGGCCGCCGACCCGGAGGCCACCGGCGTGGAGACCGTCGACCCGGAGGCCGTCGACCCGGAGGCCGTCGAGCCGAAGACCACCGGCGACACCGGACGGATACCGGCGGGCGTACCCGACGGCCCCTGGCGGGAGCGCGGCGCGCTGCTGCTGCGCCAGTACGGGGAACTCGCCGCGGCCCACACCCGCTGCACCAAGCACCGCGACCCGAAGGAGAACCTCGGCATCCTGCGCGCCGCCCTGGAGGAGGCCGTCGCCGGCCGGCCGCTGGACGCCCGCCGGCTGGGACTGCTGCGGCACGCGGTGGACTCCATGGTGCGCCGCCGCGGCCGGCCGGGATCGGCCGCGCACACCGAACTGCGCGCCCGCCAGGCCGTCCAGGCGGCGCGGCCCTCGTACCACGACCTCGCCCAGCTCGTGCTGCGCCGGCTCGCCGTACAGCCCCAGGAGACGGGCGCCGCCGAGGTCGGACCGCTGGTCGCCGACGTCACCGCCGCCGAGGCGGCGGAGACCGGACTGCCCGCGGGCACCCCGGTTCCCGCGCCGATCCGCCACCTCGTGGAAGCCACCCTGAGCGCCCCGATCGGCACCCTGGTGGAGCGCGGCGTCGTGCCCTCGGCCGAAGTCCTGGCCGAACTCGTCCCGCAACTCGTCGCCGCCACCGGCGTCGAGGCCTGTCCGGACGCGGCGCTGCGCACCCTCGCCGCCGCGAACTACCGGGCGTTCCGCAACCGCCGCTCGCTGCTCCTGCTGAACCTCGCCGCACAGGTGCGGGTCGACGAACTGCCCTGGGTACGGGCGGTGGCGGCGCACCGCTCCGACGAGGACGGCCGCGGGCCCGCGCTCGCCGCCCTGCGCCGGCTCGGCGAACTGGCCGTCCAGGCGTTCCCCGGCACGCTGCTGCCCAACGCGCTCGTCCGCGAACTCGCGGTGCTCGCCCGCCAGTCGGGGCTCGACGCGCCGCTGGTGGAGGAGTTGGCGGCGGACATCTTCGTCGGCAGGTTCACCCCGAAGTTCCTCGCGGCGGCGGGCGTCGCCGCGGAACTGCTCGGCGGCACGCTGTACGAGCGCTACTACGGCATCGACTACGCGGCGCTGCGCGGGCTCGCGACGGCGGACGCGGGGACGGACGCGGTGACGGACGCGGTGACGGACGCGGTGACGGACGCGGGGACGGCGCGGTTCGCCGAGCTGTGCACGGGGCGCGCCGGGCGGGGCCCGGCCCGGTCGGTCGCCGCCAGCGGCAAGGTCGTCGAGCAGGCCCAGATCCTCACCACCCACAACCTCGCCGTCCTGGTGGCCCGCGTCGGCATCCGTCCGAGCCCCGGCTGGGACGACCTCGCCCGCCGTGCCTTCACCACCGTCTGCCGCCGGACGGCCCGCGTCCACGGCAACCCGCGCCCGCTCGCCGCGATCAAGGACGCGGCGTACGCGTGGCGGCAGATGGTCTTCCACCTCTCGCTGTGCGCACCGGAGGAGCGGGCCCGGACCATCGCCGGCCTGGACGCGGAGGCCGCCCGCCACCCCGCGCACGTCGCCGCCCGCCTCGCCCCGGCCCTGACCGGCCTGCGCCAGGCCGCCGCCGGGGGCCCGCCGGACGAGGGGGCGGGCCGGGTGCTCCTCGGCTGGACGACGGGCCCGCACTGGCTGCGCGCCGACCCCCGCCTGCCCGACCCCCGCCCGCCCGTCGGCCACCTGCCGCCGTCCGCCGCCGTCCTCCCATGACGTCGGGGGCGGACGACCGCCCGCCGGAGCGGGGTTGTGGCACGGCCGTTCGTATCCGCCCCCTATGATCCCGGCCCGGGGGGAAGTGCGCCGAGCTGGTACGACACAGCCGTGTCCGCTCCCTTCGGCGACGCACGCCCGCGCCGCCGATTCGACGACCGGGAGACGAAGACTCGGTGATACTCACTCAACGCCCGCGCTGCGGGCTGCTGGCCGGCGCCTCGGCGCTCGCGCTGGCGCTGCTGCCCGCGGGCCTCGCCCCCGCCACGGCCGGCGCCGCACCGGCTGCCGCCGCACCGGCCGCCGCCGCCACGGTCGGTGACGGGTCCGGGCCCACGCCGGTGGACCTCGACACCACGCGCGCCTTCGCGGACACCTTCCGGCTGGACCCGTCCCAGGACACCGACCCGATGTACGGGCTGAACGTCGGGATCGACGCCCGGCAGTCGCCGCCGGCCGGGCAGCACGGGATCTCCTACACCCGGGTCTCCGGCCGCTGGGACACCTCGGTCGCGCCCGACCAGTGGTTCGTCCAGACCAGCCACCCGGACCACCCGAACAAGCTGCTGTTCGCCAAGGGCGTCTCCGCGGTCATGCTGGGCGCGCCGGCCGTCGCGGACGGCACCGGCCACTACACCGTCTCGACGGTGATCGACCCGGTCGTCGGCGACACCACCGGCAAGGACTGGGGCTCGATCGTGCTGAGCCGCAGCCACCGCGGCAACGGCTACGTCACCGGCGGCGACGTCGACCTCGGCCTGACCGTCGACTCGCGCGGCGACCTCGCCCTCTTCCACGGCGGGGGCGGCGAGACGCCCTTCTGGACCGGTTCGGTGGCACCCACGGCGCAGTACGCCGTCTCGCTCACCGTCTCCACCGGCGCCGACCGCGCCGTCACCCTGACGGTGAACGGCACCCCGTTCACCGTCTCCGCGCCGGCCGGGGTGACCCGCTGGCCGGGCAGCGAGTTCCTCTACCTCGGCGCCTACCTCTCCGACCCGAACCGCGTCACCACCTTCGGCGACGGCGCCGGCCGCGGCCTGAACGTCAGCCGGATCGACACCAGCGCCACCCGCAGCGCCAAGCCGCTCGTCGACACCTTCGACGGCGCGCCCAACGCCACCGCCGACTTCGGGCTCAACCAGGACCTCGGCGCCCGCCAGCCGAGCCTGATCTCCGCCGACTACACCGCCGTCTCCGGTGTCAAGGGCCTGGCGCTCGACCCGCCGGCGGGCTCGGTGCAGGTCAACAGCCCGGCCCAGCCGAACGTGCTGTCGTTCCCCAAGGGCACCTCGGCGGTGCGCCTGAACAAGCCGGCCACCTCGGACGTCCGGAGCGGCGCCTACACGGTGCACGCCGTCCTGACCCCGGTCGTCGGCGCCACCACCGGCCAGGACTGGGCCTCCCTCGCCGTCAGCAACGCCTCGGGCGGCACGGGCGCCGTGGACGCCGAGGACGTCGCGCTCGGCCTGCGCGTCCAGGCCGACGGCGGGCTGACGCTCTTCCAGGGCGGCACGCCGACCGCCCTGACCGCCGTCCCGGCGGCGGGCGCCTACGAGGTGTCGGTCGCGCTGGCGACCGGCGACAAGCAGCAGGCGACCGTGCGGGTCAACGGCGCCACGGTCTTCTCCGGCCGCACCGCCGCCCAACTGCCCCGCGACGGCTACGTCTCGCTCGGCGCCCACCACTCGGCGGCCGGCCGGGTCACCACGGTGGACGACCTGCGGGTCTCCACGCTGGGCGGGCTCGGCTACTACGGTTACTTCGACATCCGGGACCCGAACGAGCCGAACTACGGCGCCAACCACGCGCCGGAGGTGGCGCAGTGGACCAACTTCAACAACTACCTGCGCGACCAGGACCCCCGCCTGGAGTTCCTGGACCAGTGCCGGCCGGCCTCCTGCGTGATCGACCTCAACCAGGAGACGGTGATCCCGCGCTCGCCGGGTGACTGGCAGGTCACCCCGAACCCGAACGCCGCGCAGAACCTGCTCGATCTGGTGCGGCGCATCGGACCGAACATCGACAAGATCGCCGCCGTCGACGTGAGCGACGAGCCCTACTCCCACGGCCTGAACGAGGACCAGGTCAAGACGCAGGCCCAGCAGATCAGGGCCGCGTTCCCGGACAAGACGCTGATCATGAGCCTCGACCGGTGGAACGCCGAGCAGACCGCGCCGATCCCGCCCGAGGTCGACATCGTCGGCTTCGACTACTACTGCGTGGGCCGCGGCGAGATCCAGTGGCGGCTGGCGAACCTGAAGACCTTCCTCTCCTCGCCCGACCAGCACCTGATGCTCTTCCCGGAGTCCACCAACGAGTACCGCGTCGCCGACGGCTGCTACTCCGGCAAGACCGACGCGGACATCGCGGCGTACAACGCCGAGTACCGCGCGATCGCCGCGCAGGACCCCCGGGTCGTCTACCTGCAGAACTTCCGCTGGCTCGGCCCGGACCAGCCGACCAAGGTGCCGCTGACCGTCGCGGCCCAGCAGCGGATCGGCAGCGCCGTGGTCAACGCCACGCCCACGCCGGCACCCGCCTCGGTGGGCGTGTACCGGCCGTCGGACGCCGGCTTCGCCGAGGCCGCCCACAACGGCTGGTACACCGGCCGGACCGGGTTCGGCGGCGGTGGCGACGCCGTCCCGCTGACCGGCCACTGGAACGGTCCCGGCACCGACACCATCGGCGTCTACCACCCCGGCACCTCGACCTTCCAGCTGTCGAACGACAACGCCACCGTGGCCGCCACCTTCCCGTTCGGGGTCCCCGGTGACATCCCGCTGGTCGGCGACTGGAGCGGACAGGGACGGACCACGGTCGGCGTCTACCGGCCCAGCGACCAGTACTTCTACCTGTCCGACGACAACTCCACCATCACGTACCGGATCAAGCTGGGCAACGAGGGCTGGAAGCCGCTGGTCGGCGACTGGGACGGCAACGGCACCACCACCGTCGCCGTCTACGACCCGCAGACCCAGACCTTCTACCTGAACGACTCCAACCGGACGGAGCACCCGCGCCCGGGCGTCAGGTTCGGCAACCCCGGCGACATCCCGATCAAGGGCGACTGGGACGGCACCGGCAAGGAGACCATCGGCGTCTACCGGCCCGGCGACCAGAGCTTCTACGGGGCCGCCGAGAACTCCGACCTGGTGATCTACAGCAAGAAGTTCGGCAACCCGGGCGACGTCCCGCTGGTGGGCAACTGGGGCTGACGCCTCCCCGCCCGCGCGTCCGACAGGGCGCCCTCCCGACCGCCCCGCGGCGACCGGGAGGGCGCCCTCGCGCCGTCTGCGGGGCGAGGGTCAGCCGTGCCCCTCGCCGACGAACGATGACATGCGCGCATTTCGGTGGACCGTCGGGCTGCTCGCGCAGAGGTCGGGGACAATCGGATAGCGTGGCGCCATGGGCGCGCTGAGCAGGCGAGAACTCGCCGCGCTGGTCGATGAGGCGACGGTCGACACGTATGACGAGTACGAGCAGGTGTCGCGTCTGTTCGCCGCCATCGAGGAGAACCTGTCGTTGCCGTTCAGCACCCTGGTGCTGGGCGTCGAGGTGACCGTTCGCAAGGTCGACCTCGCGCGGGACGGAAGGATCGTCGCCCTGTGCACCCGCGGAGGGTTCCGGCAGACGATCGGGCTCCTGGACCTTCCCCTGCCGGACCCTGCGCCGGGCGGCGCGGAGTGGGTCGCGGCCTATCGCTACTACTGGGCGCAGTGAGTGTCCGGAACCTTCAAGACCGAGAGGGCCCGCATGACTGTCGTTGTACCGAGCGTGGACGAGGAGTCGTTGAGCGGCCTGATCGAGCGAAGTTCCGAACTGAAGGGCGAACTCGTCGCCTTCGCCCAGGGATCGCGCTTCGACCGGTGGTTGACACCTCTCCTCCTGGAGGCAGCAGGTCCTGAGCGGCGGCTGGACGAGGGTGCGGCGATCCGGATCACCGACAACTTCATCCTCCGGTACCGCCTGCCGGACGGTTCGACCGTGGTGGATCGATTCGTCGAGGGGCGAAGGGACTTGACCGACGCCGACCGGGCGATGCTGCTCGGCTGGCGTGACCCGGTCGAGGGCGTCTTCGAGGTCCGGCGCAAGGACGGGGATGCCGTCGTCCTGCTGAACCTGATTGACGACCTGGAGTACCGCACGTACTCGAACGTCGGGCGGGCGGCTTTCCGCGGAGTGTCCAAGGGAGGATTCCTCCTCGTCTGCCTGGTGCCCGTCCACCCGGCCGACGGGGCGTGGCTGATCTCCGGTGCGATGTCGTACTACCCGAAGTCCAGCGCCACCGAGATCGCCCAAGCCGCAGTCCAGTTGGCCGCCAACCACCCCGAACTGGTCTTCCGCAACCCCGAGAAGATCGAACAGGGATGGCACCGGCTGCGGGAGGACCGAGCCGCCTTCATCGAGTTCTGCGGCGGCGACGAACTGGTCCTCACCCCTGCCGAGGCCGAGCGCCGGGTCAACGCCTACTACCGGCACCGGCAGGAGGCCGCCGTCGCCGAACACCCGGGCCGGGCCCGAGGCGGGCGGCTGCCGGGCCTCGATCTGCCGGCCTTCGAACTGCCCCGGGAACTCGCGGACTCGGACACCATCGGCGTCATCCACGACGAGGTCGACGGGCTCAACTTCT
This sequence comes from Kitasatospora sp. NPDC058063, assembly GCF_042885395.1. NCBI lineage: Bacteria > Bacillati > Actinomycetota > Actinomycetes > Kitasatosporales > Streptomycetaceae > Kitasatospora > Kitasatospora sp. NPDC058063. The sequence continues at coordinate 106,305 of NZ_JBHVSD010000010.1, read as the reverse complement.
ACGCCGACTACGGGATGCTGCGCGACCTCTTCGCCGACCCGGCTCTCGCGGGCCGCAGGCGGTACCAGGAGGTGCTACGCGCTTACCTGCGCGAGGAGTCGATCGCGCCACTGCCGATCCGTCGCTTGGCCGCCGCTCACCCGGAGACGGTCGACGCGGTGTTCCGGAAGCTGCTGCGCAAGCCCGGCTTCACCTGGAGCGAGCACGGAGAGGCCCTGCTGCGCCGGCGCAAGCCTTGGTACTACGCACAAGAGCCCCGCCCCGGCGTCTCCGTGATCGGCGAGCGCCTCAGCGAGCTCGCCGCCGGCACCGGACGGCGGAAGTCCACCAGGGCACGGCGCGTACCGCACCGGCACGACCACTGACCGAGCTGTTCGCCTCAGCTGCGTTCTGCGCCTCGACGCCGGCCGGTTCCGAGGATCGGGAGCCGGGCCGGTGTCCGGAATACCGGGGAGGCGGTGAACCGCGGGGCGCCGGTCAGCCGTGCCCCTCGCCGAGCATGATCCGCGCGATCAGCTCCCGGCGGCTGCCCACGCCGGTCTTGGTGAACACCGACTTCAGGTGGTCCTGCACCGTGTACGGCGTCATCGCGAGCAGCCGGGACACGTCCCGGGTGTCGCCGCCGCGCACCAGCAGCAGTGCCACCTCCTGCTCACGGGCGGTCAGCCCGAACGCGGCCAGGTGGAGCGGCATCACCTCGGCCGGTGTGGCGGGCGAGGCCACCACCGTCACCGCGTTCGCCGCCCCGTCGCTCCCGCGCAGGGCGGAACCGTGCAGCAGGTACCAACGGTCGTCCCGGGTCCGCACCCGTACGGGCATCTGCGGTGCGGGCAGCCCGTGCGCCACCCGGCGGGCCTGCTCGGCGGCCATCGCCACGCTGGTCGGGACGGCGAGCGAGGACGGCGTCGGGTCGGCCAGCCGGGCGAGCAGTTCCTCGGCCGGCCCGGACAGGGCCTGCAGCCGGTTGTGCCGGTCGAGCACCAGTACGGCCGGCCCGGGATCCGCCTCCACCGGCGCCCCGGCCGGTACGTGACACTGCCTCAGCGCCTGGCCCAGATGGCGGGCGGCCGCATCGGCGAGCTTCCGCTGGCCCTCCAGGTACGGGCCGCGGTCCGGGGCCCGCAGGAACGCCGCGCATCCCCACATGCCGCCCGCCGCGTCGAACACCGCCCGCAGCTCGTCCCCGAACCCGGCGGGCGCCACCTGCTCCCGGAACCGCACGCTCTCCCGCAGGAGTCCGTGCGTCGCCCGGCTCAGCGTCTCGGCCTGCACCCCGCTGCGCCGGATCTTGGGAAAGGTCGCGACGTCGTCCGCCCACACCTCGAGGCGTACGGCGTGCTCGAACTCGTCGAGGGTGAGGTCCTCGCTCTGCACCGAGTTCACCAGCCCGGTGGCGGGGTCCGCGGTGTGCCAGCACACCGCGTCGAACTCCAGCGCCGGGCGCAGCAGTTCATCCGCCCGCCGGAAGACTTCCGGCGCCGTCAGCCCCGCCCCCGCGAGTTCTCGTATCCCCTCGACCGCCGCCCGACCCGCCACCCCACGCCGCCCCATCCGGCGAAGCTAACACGCACCCGGCCCCCGCCCCCACGCCCCGAACGGCGGGGGTGCGTCTCCTCCTACGGGCGGCCCGGCGGTCCCGTCCGGTCACTTGACCAGGCGGGACCAGTCGGCCGGCTGGGCGGGGTCGAGCTGGCGGAGCTGGTCGAGGACCTTCGGGTCCTGGGCGTCGAGCCAGTCGGCGACCTGGCGGAAGGAGACGCAGCGGACGCCCTCGCGCTTGCAGACGTTCTTCATCACGTCCTCGATGGCCTGCATGTAGATGCCGCCGTTCCAGGACTCGAAGTGGTTGCCGATGAAGAGCGGGGCGCGGCTGCCGTTGTAGACGCGTTCGAAGCCGGCCAGGTAGCTCTCGCGGGTCTCCTTCTCCCAGGTGTCGTACTTCTTGGGGTCGCCGTTGGTGGTGTTCCCGGACTGGTTGGCCAGGAAGTTGAAGTCCATCGAGAGGCTCTGGGTCGACCTGCCGGGGTAGGGGAGCATCTGCAGCGGGAAGTTCCAGATGCCCTCCTTCTTCACCGGCCAGACCTGGAACTCGCCCGGGGAGCTGGCGTCGTAGCGGAAGCCCGCGGCCTTCTCGGCCGGCAGCAGGTTCTTCTGGCCCTCCAGGCAGGGGGCGCGGCCGCCGACCAGTTCCTTGGTGTAGTCGAAGGGGAGGGGCGGGACGTCCTTGAAGCCGGTGTTGGTCTTCCAGTTGGTGACGAAGGAGACGGCCTGGTCGAGCTCGCTCTTCCACTCCTCGGTGCTCCACTCGCCGCCGCCCTTGGCGTTGCAGAAGTGCCCGTTGAAGTGGGTGCCGATCTCGTTGCCGTCCTGCCAGGCGAGGCGCAGCTGTTCCAGGGTGTCCTTGATGTGGGGGTCGGTGGCGTAGTCGATGGAGGCGTCGCCGGGCTTGTGCTGCGGTGGCTTGTAGAGCGTGCTCTTGGACTTGGGGAGGGTGTAGAGGCCGCTCAGGAAGAAGGTCATCCGGGCGTTGTTCTCGACGCCGAGTTTGCGGAAGCGGGAGAACATGCGATCGTCGCCCTCCAGCGCGCCGTCCCAGGAGAAGACGACGAACTGCGGCGGCTTCTCGCCGGGCTTGAGCTTCTCGGGTGTGGGCTGCTTGGGCTGCGGGCCGGTGTAGGAGGTGGAGCCGTCGCCGAGCACCTTGACCTGGCCGTCCCAGGTGGGGGAGGGCGGTGGCGGGGCGGGGGTGTCGGTCGTGGCACTCGGGGCCGGGGTGGACGGGGTGGTGCCGGTGGCGGCCGTGGGTCTGCCCTGCGTGTCGGAGCATCCCGTCGCCAGGGCGGAGGCCCCGAGGACCCCCATCGCCAGCAGGATGGCCGAGCCGCGAGCAGTCCGCACCGGACCCCATTTCTCTGATCTTCGATCAGGCGGTGTTCAGAAGACGATCGATGGAAGTGATCATCAGAACACTTTTGATCGACCTCTGTCGAGGCGGAGCCGGTGCGGCTGCGGCGGGGGAGGGGTTCGGGGGCAACTCCCTTGTGTCAGGCGGCGGATGGCGTGACGAGGGGCTCCGGCGGAAGGTGTCGGCGGCCGCGAGGGTCCAGGGCGTGCCTGACGACCCGAGTCGATCAGGCGGCGTCCGGGTGGAGGGCGTCGAGGACGAGGGCGAGGCCGAAGGCGAACTCGTCGGCGTAGTCGTAGCCGGGTTTGAGGACGTGTTCGGTGGCCAGCTCGGCCAGGTGGGGGTAGGCGCCGGAGGGCATCCCGCTCAGGATGGCCCCCGCGACCTCGGCCGACTCCGCCCCGCCCTTGAACGGCAGGCCGACCTCCTGGAGCACGAAGCCGTACAGGTAGCTGTCGATCAGCGAGACCGCGTGTGCGGTCATCGGCACGGAGAATCCGCCGGTGCGCAGCGCGCCGATGACGGCGTCGTGGTGGCGCAGCGTCGCCGGGCCGGGCCGGGTGCGGGAGTCCATGAGGCCGATCGCCCACGGGTGGCGCAGGAGGGCGGCACGCGCGGAGATCGCGCGCCGACGCATGGCGCTCTTCCAGTCGGTGTCGTGCGGTGGGAGCTCGATCTCGCCGAACACCGCGTCCACCATGCCGTCGAGGATGTCCTCCCGGCCTGCCACATGGTGGTAGAGCGACATCGCCTCGACCCCCAGCGGCCCGGCGACGGCCCGCATGGTGAGCGCGGCGGACCCCTTCTCGTCCGCCACCTCCACCGCCGCCCGGATCACGCGCTCACGACTCAGCGGCGCGCGGGCCGGTGTCCCGCGCCGACCCTTGCCTCCCTCGGGCATGCGGCCCCTCCTCCAGCTCCATTGACTGCCTTACGGTGTAAGGCTAACGTACCTTACAACGTAAGGTTGCCTGTCCGCGAAGGGGCTGCGCCATGGGCAAGGATCACGTGGAGAAGGTCTGCATCATCGGGGCTTCGGGGAAGCTGGGGCAGTACATGGTCGGACACGCGCTGGAACGCGGCTACGAGGTGGTCGGCGTCTGCCGGGAGCGCAGCGTGCCGAAGCTGGCCGCGTTCGAAGGGCGGATCACCGTCGTCCCCGGGGCGACGAACGACCCGGAGGTGATCCGCCGGGCGGTCGCCGGGTGCGACGGGGTGCTGACGGTGCTGGTGCCCTGGGGCGTGCGGCAGTACGCGTCGGGTACGGCGCAGGCGGTCCTCGACCACGCCCGGCCGGGCGCGCGCCTGGTGTTCTCCTGCGGCTGGCACATCACCCGCGACGGCAAGGACCGGTACTCGCGGATGTTCACCCTGGGCCTGCGGATCGCCACCGTGCTGGGCAGGCTCGTCCGCGCGGTCGAGATCGACGACCAGGTGGAGGCGTGCCGACGGGTGTTCGCCAGTGACACCCGGTGGACGGTGGTGCGCGGCAGCGACCTGGAGGAGGGGCCGAGCCAGGGCCTGCCGGTATGGGGCCGGCACGTGGGTGACCCGGTGCTGGCGAGCAATCTGACGCGCCGGGTGGACTTCGCGCTGTTCATGGTGGAGGCGCTGACCACGGAGGCTCTCGTCCGGGAGGCCCCAGCGATCGTCGGCCGCCTGGCCCCCAGCGCGCTCGCCCACGCCGGCGGCAGGTGACCGGCGCTCCGCGGCCCGGACGAGCCGATCGCCGCGGAGCGCCGAGGTCGGTGACGGTGGGGCACATCGGCCCCCGGTCGGTCCCCATACCCCGAACGAACCCCCGAGCCGTGCGGCGCGGGGGTTCGTGGCGTCGGGGGGCATTGACACGAGCCTCCTGCGGTTGAATGCTAAGCAAGCGCTTAGTCAATGATCCGCTTCCCCGAGGAGCCGCCCGATGGCCGAGACCCCCGTCGACCCGCCAGGCCTGGACCTGGCCCGCCTCCGGGCCCACCTGGACCGCGAGCTGCCCGGCGTCCTCCAGGGCCAGGGCCAGGGCCGGGGCCGGGGCGAGGGCCAGGACCGGGGGCCGTTGCGGGCCGACCTCATCGAAGGGGGCCGCTCGAACCTCACGTACGTGCTGAGCGACGGCTCCTCCCGCGCGGTCCTCCGGCGCCCGCCGCTCGGGCACGTCCTCGCCACCGCGCACGACATGGGCCGCGAGTACCGGGTGATGACCGCACTGCACGGAACCGGGGTCCCCGTCCCCCGCACCCTGCTGCTCGACCCGGACACCGACACCCTCGGCGCCCCCTGGTACCTGATGGAGTACGTCCCCGGCACCGCCCACCGGGACGCCGCCCCGCTCGCCGCCCTCGGCGCACAGCGGGTGCACGCGCTCGGGCGCAGGCTGGTCGACACCCTCGCCACCCTGCACGGGATCGACCCCGCCGCCGTCGGCCTCGCCGACTTCGGCCGCCCGGAGGGCTACCTGGAGCGCCAGCTGCGCCGCTGGTCGAAGCAGTTGGAAGCCTCCCGCAGCCGCGACCTGCCCGACCTCGACCGCCTGCGCGCCGGGCTCGCCGAGCGGCTGCCGGTTTCGCCCGCGCCCGCGCTGGTGCACGGCGACTACCGGCTCGACAACGTCCTGGTCGACGCGGACGACACCATCGCCGCCGTCCTGGACTGGGAGATGTCCACCCTCGGCGACCCGCTCACCGACGTCGGCCTGCTGGTGATGTACACAGAACTCGCCGGCGTCGGCGGCGGCATCATCCCCTCCGCCATGACCGCCCCCGGCTTCCCGAAGCCCGATGAGATCGTCTCCTCCTATGCCGACGCGACCGGCCGCCGGGCGGAGGACCTCGACTGGTACGTCGCCTTCGCCTCGTTCAAGCTCGCCGCCGTCGCCGAGGGCATCCACTTCCGCTTCCGGCAGGGCCGCACCCTGGGCGCCGGCTTCGAGCGCGCCGGCGAGATGGCCCCGATCCTCGCCCGGTACGGCCTGAGCACCCTCAAGGAGAGCTGAGAACCCGATGGACTTCGCCTACGACGCCCGGACGAACGAGCTCCGCGAGCAGCTGCTCGCCTTCATGGACGAGCACGTGTACCCCGCCGAGCCCGTCCTCGCCGCCCAGCTCGCCGCCCGACTCGCCGATCCGGCCCAGCTCGCCGACCCGGCCCGAATCGCCGACCCGGCCCGCGACCGGTGGGCCGTCCCCCCGGTCGTCGCCGACCTCCAGGCCGAGGCCCGCAAGCAGGGGCTCTGGAATCTCTTCTTTGTGGACAAGCACAGCCTCCCCGGCGGGCTCGGCGCCGGCCTGACCAACCTCCAGTACGCCCCGCTCGCCGAAATCACCGGCCGCAGCATCCAGTTGGCCCCGCCCGCGCTCAACTGCGCGGCGCCCGACACCGGCAACATGGAGTTGCTCGCCCAGTTCGGCAGCGCCGAGCAGCGCGAGCGCTGGCTGCGCCCGCTGCTGGACGGCGAGATCCGCTCGGCCTTCGCGATGACCGAGCCCGAGGTGGCCTCCTCGGACGCCACCAACATCGCCACCCGGATCGAGCGGGACGGCGAGGAGTACGTCGTCAACGGCCGCAAGTGGTACATCACCGGGGCGATGAACCCCGACTGCCGGATCCTCATCGTGATGGGCAAGACCGACCCGGCCGCCGAACCCCACCGGCAGCAGAGCATGGTGCTCGTCCCGCGCGACACCCCGGGCGTGACCGTGCGGCGCGGCATGACGGTCTTCGGGTACGACGACGCCGATCACGGCGGCCACGCCGAGGTGCTGTTCGAGGACGTCCGCGTCCCGGTGGAGAACCTGATCGGCGAGGAGGGTACGGGCTTCGCCATCGCCCAGGCCCGGCTCGGCCCCGGCCGCATCCACCACTGCATGCGCGCCATCGGCATCGCCGAGCGGGCGCTGGAACTGATGTGCCGCCGGGCCGAGGAGCGGGTGGCGTTCGGGAAGCCGCTGGCCGAGCAGGGCGTGGTGCAGGACTGGATCGCCGAGTCCCGGGTGCGGATCGAGCAGTTGCGGCTGCTGGTGCTGAAGACCGCCTGGCTGATGGACACCGTCGGCAACCGCGGTGCGCACACCGAGATCCAGGCGATCAAGATCGCCACCCCGCGCACCGTCGAGTGGATCCTCGACAAGGCCGTCCAGGCCCACGGCGCCGCCGGCGTCAGCCAGGACACCCCGCTCGCCCAGCTCTGGGCCGGCAACCGCACCCTGCGGCTGGCCGACGGCCCCGACGAGGTGCACAAGCGCTCGCTGGCCAGGAGGGAACTGCGCAAGTACCGGCGCTGACCCGTAGGGGTGTCATACCCGGGTATTCAGGGACGTGTTGGCCCTCTGGTATGACGGCCGCGGCCCGTTCCCGACCGTAGTGTCCTGCGTGTTCGATCGATCGGAGCACGGAGGACATGATGGGCATTCCGGGACGGGCCGTGGCGGCGGTGGTGCTGGCGGCGGCAACGGCGGTGGGCACGATCGGTACGGCCGTGGGAGCGGTCGCGCCGGGGGACGCGAGCCCCGGGCGGCAGGCCCGGGCCTGGCTGCCCGAGCCCAGCGGGCCGTACCCGATCGGGACCACCGCGCTGCACCTCACCGACACCGGACGGGAGGACCCCTGGCACCCCGGGCAGCGGCGCGAGCTGATGATCAGCCTCTGGTACCCGACCTCCCACCCGGCCTCCGGCGACGAGCGGGCCCCGTACATGGAGCCCGCCGCCGGCCGGCACTTCGACGGCCCGGACGGCGTCGGCCTGCTCAACTACGGCACCGAGCCCGGCCGCACCGACTGGTCGGCCATCCGCACCCACGCGCGCAAGGACGCCCCGGCACTGCCCGGCGGCCCGCGCCCGGTCGTGCTGTACTCGCCCGGTCTCGGCGACCCGCGCACCTGGGGGACGGCGCTGGTCGAGGACCTCGCCTCGCGCGGCTACGTGGTGGTCACCGTCGACCACACCTACGAGGCCTCCGAAGTCGCCTTCCCCGGCGGCGACCTGGCCACCTCGGTGCTCCCCGGCATGCTCGGTCGGCCGGGCCTGGACATCGGCGCGGTGCTGCGCAAGGCGATGGACACCCGGGTCGCCGACACCCGCTTCGTCCTGGACCGGCTCGCCGGCCTGGGCGGGCGGCCGGGCCTGCCCGCCGGGGTGGCCGGGGCCCTCGATCTCGACCGGATCGGCATGGTCGGCCAGTCGGCGGGCGGCTTCACCGCGCTCCAGGCCATGCACGACGACCCGCGGATCGCGGCCGGGATCAACATGGACGGGCAGATGCACTTCCCCGGCCCCGACGGCCACACCGGCGTCCTCCTGCCCAGCGTCGCCGAGGACGGTCTGAACCGGCCGTTCCTGCTGATGGGCACCGGCGGCGAGGACTCCGGCGGCTACCGCGACCAGCCCGGCTGGAACGCCCTGTGGCAGCACAGCACCGGCTGGCACGCCGACGTCACCCTCACCGGCTCCCGCCACGGCTCGTACACCGACGCCCAGCCGCTGCTGCCGCAGCTCGCCCGCCAGGGCGTGCTCAGCGCCGAGCAGCTGCGCAAGGACGTCGGCGACATCCGCCCCGGCCGTGCCGAACTCGCCACCCGCTCCTACGTGGCGTCCTTCTTCGACCGCTGGCTGCGCGGCCAGGACGACCACCTGCTGGACGGGCCCTCGGCCCGCTTCCCCGAGGTGGCGTACGAGCGGTAGCGGGCCGGGGGAGCGGGCGGAGTTCCCGCGCCGCCCCCCTTCCGGACGGGCCGAGGGGAAAGGCCCACGCGGCGCCGAATTGCCGTCAGGGAGCCTCGCCGCACGGCCGCTCGCGGATTTCGAAGCGGCATTTCCCGTCGTATTCAGTGAATGGCTACGCGCGTTGATCCCCTTTCATCAATGTTGCTTGACCTGCTTGGACGCGCTTCTTAATCGTTCCTTACCCAACGCCGTTGACCGGTGTTCATCAGCTCTGCTTTCCTTCTTGCCACGCAGGCGGCAAAAGCCGACGGACAGTCAATTCCGGGTGTGCGAATGAATTCGACCGGAACCCGACCCGACGGAATCCGCCGCCGGCTCTTCCCCCACAAAGGGATCGTCCCCGGCCCCCGCGGCCGCGGACGATCGGCAGAAGAGAGGCACCCTCACCCATGGGTCACTCCCCCAGGACCGGACGCGCGAGGTACGCGGCGCTCACCGGAATAGCGTCGCTCGCGCTCGCCTTCGCCGGCTTGGCCGGCGCGGCCGGTCCGGCCTCCGCGCAGGACATCTCCGGCTCGCAGGGCAGCACCACCAACGAGTTCAACCCCTGGAGCCCGCAGAACGGCCACCCCTACCGGCACGGCGCGGTTCCCGGCATGTCCCAGCACGAGAACTACAAGAAGTGGCTCGCCGCCCACAACCAGGCCGCGGCGACCGGCCAGCAGACGCTGTCGTACGGCGGCGGCGTCGACGGGATCGGCGTGCAGAGCGGGCACTCCAAGGTCTACCTGGTCTTCTACGGCAACCAGTGGGGCACCCAGACCTCCGACGCCGGCGGCAACGCGAAGTTCTCCAACGACTCGGCCGGCGCCGCCGGTGCCACCCAGCAGATGTTCAAGGGCATCGGCACCAACGGCGAGACCTGGTCGGCCGACCTCACCCAGTGGTGCGACGGCCCCACCGTCGCCACCGGTGCCGTGAGCTGCCCGTCCGGCGCCAACTTCATCCCGTACCAGAGCGGCGGCGTCCTGTCCGGCGTCTGGTACGACAACGCGGCCGCCTCGCCGAGCCAGGCCAGCGGCAACCAGCTCGCCCAGGAGGCCGTCAAGGCCGCCGGACACTTCGGCAACACCACCGCCGCCGCCAACCGGGACGCGTACTACATCGTCCTGTCGCCGCACGGCACCAACCCGGACGACTACCAGAACCCGACCACCGGGTACTGCGCCTGGCACGACTGGAACGGTGACACCACCCTCACCGGCGGTGCGGCGAGCTCGCCCTACGGCGACATCGCCTTCTCCAACCAGCCGTACAACATCGACGCGGGCTCCAACTGCGGCGTCGGCTTCGTCAACTCGCCCGGCACGCTGGACGGCTGGACGATGACCCTCGGCCACGAGTGGCACGAGATGATGTCCGACCAGAACCCGGCCGGAGGCTGGACCAACCACGTCTCCGGCAGCAGCTACAACGGCCAGGAGAACTCCGACGAGTGCGCCTGGATCCAGCCCGGCAGCACCGGCGGCGCCGCCAACATCTCCTTCGGGGCATTCGGCAGCTACGCCGAGCAGGCCAGCTGGTCCAACGACACCAACTCCTGCGCGATCTCGCACGCCATCCTGACCCACGGCAACACGGTCACCGTCACCAACCCGGGCAACCAGAGCGGCACCGTCGGCACCGCGGCGAGCCTGCAGATCGGCGCCACCGACTCGGCCACCGGCCAGACGCTGGGCTACTCGGCCACCGGCCTGCCGGCCGGCCTGTCGATCAACTCCTCGACCGGCCTGATCTCCGGCACCCCGACCGCCGCCGGCACCTCCAGCGTCACGGTCACCGCCACCGACACCACCGGCGCCGCCGGCAGCACCACCTTCACCTGGACCGAGTCCACGAGCGGGGGCGGCGGCACCGCCGTCACCAACGGCACCTTCGAGACCGGCAGCCTGACCGGCTGGACCACCGCCGGCAGCACCTCCGCCACCGCCTCCGCCGCCCACAGCGGCGGCTACGGCGCCATGGTCGGCTCCACCGGCCCGACCGGGGACTCCTCGATCGCCCAGACCTTCACCGCGCCGACCGGCTCCAGCAAGCTGTCCTTCTGGTACAGCAACACCTGTGACGACACCGTCACCTACGACTGGGCCACCGCCACCCTGAAGGACAACACCACCGGCACGACCACCACGGTCCTGGCCAAGACCTGCACCACCACCGGCACCTGGACCAACAAGGCGGCGACCGTCACCCCGGGCCACTCCTACACCCTCACCCTGAGCAACCACGACGACAACTACCCGGGTGACCCGACCTACACCTACTACGACGACGTGACCGTCTCCTGACGACCGCCGCGTCGAACGCACCGGGGTGGGCCCAGCGCCCGCCCCGGTGCCGTTTCCGGTCCGACTGCCGTCCGGCGGGATCCGAACCGGCCGCCGGGGCGTCGAACCGGTACCCCGGAACAACAGCAGGAGGAACCACCGTGAACCCGAGAAGATCCGCCGCCCCAGTACTCGCCGCCGCCCTGCTCGCCCTGGCCGGCTGCGCCTCCACCGGAACGGGCCCGTCGACGCCCGCCGCCGCGTCGAGCCCGGTGACCGCGTCGAGCCCGGCGACGGTCACGGTGGACGAGCACGCCGACCGCACCACCCTGAAGGCCGCCGTCGGCACGACCGTCACGCTCGCCCTCCACAGCACCTACTGGTCCGCCGCGACCAGTTCCGCCCCCGAGGTCCTCGCCCCGGAAGGCTCCCCGACCACCGCCCCGTCCCCGTCCTGCCGCCCCGGCGGCGGCTGCGGCACCGTCACCGCCTCCTTCACCGCCCGCGCCCCCGGCACCGCCCGCCTCACCGCGACCCGCACCAGCTGCGGCGAGGCCCTCAACTGCCCGCCCGAGCAGCGCCGCTACGAAGTCACCGTCGAGGTCACCGGATGAGACCGGGCTCCTAACGGATCTCCGAGCCGGGGTTGGCCTCGTCCCACTGCCGCCGGGAGTCGACGATCGCGTCGTGGTGGCCGTACGACCAGTCCGCCATCGCCCGCACCAGGTGGGTCAGGCTGTGCCCGAGCCGCGTCAGCTCGTACTCCACCTGCGGCGGGACGGTCGGGTGGACGGTCCGCGAGACCAGGCCGTCGCGCTCCAGGCGGCGCACGGTCAGGGTGAGCATCCGCTGCGAGATGCCCGGCAGGGCGCGCTGCAGTTCGCGGAACCGCCGTACGCCCTGGGCGAGTTCGACGACGGTGAGGACCGACCACTTGTCGCCCAGGCGGTCCAGCAGGTCGCGGATCCCGCAGTCCACGCCGTCCTCGCACCAGACCACCGGGCGGGACGTGGTTACCGCGGTGTGCCCTGCTGACATGAATGTGCCTCCTTACGCCGGACGCCCAGGCTATCGAGGATGGTCGTGCAGCCGACGACCGATCACCCCTGGAGGAACCCCATGCTGCTCGTCACCGGAGTCAACGGAGGCCTGGGCGCGCTCGTCCTGGCGCGGCTCGCCGGCCGGGAGGGCGTCGTCGCCGGCTCCCGCACGCCCGGGGAGGTGCCGCACGGCGTCCCGGCCCGGCTGGTGGACTTCGACCGGCCGGACACCCTGGCGGAGGCCTTCGCCGGGGTGCGGACCCTGCTGCTGATCTCGGCCGGCGCCGCCGAGGACGACGTGGTGACCGCCCGGCACGGCGCCGCGATCGAGGCGGCGGAGCGGGCGGGCGTCGAGCACCTCGTCTACACCAGCCTGTCCGGCGACGGCGACCACCTGCCCTACGCCCTCGCCCACCGCTGGACGGAGCGGCGGCTGCGCGCGTCCGCCACGCTGCGCTGGACGGTGCTGCGCAACGGCCTGTACGCCGAGTTCCTGGGGGCGATCACCGCGCCCGGCCCGGACGGGGTGATCGGCGCTCCGCTCGGGGACGGGAAGCTCGCGGCGGTGGCCCGGGCGGACCTCGCGGAGGTGGCGGTGAACGTCGCCCTGGCGCCGGCCGGGCACGCGGGCCGCACCTACGAGCTGGTGGGGGAGCGGGCGGTGGGCGGCGCGGAGGTGGCCGAGGCGCTCGGCGCCGAGTACCGCCCGGGACGGCTGACCGAGGCCCGGGCGGCGGTGGCGGCCTCGGACGCGCGGGACTTCCAGGTGCCGATGGTGGTCGGCACCTACTCGGCGATCGCCCACGGCTTCCTCGCGGGCCCGGGCGGGCCGGGCGATCTCGCGGCCCTGCTCGGCCGCGAGCCCCGCCCGGCCCTGGAGGTCATCACCGAGGGGCGGTGACCACGCCGCTGGTGACCGCCGGTTGTGCGAGCCCCGGCGCACGGCACCGGCCCGCGCGCTCCGCGCGGGCCGGTGCCGTCGTTCTGGGGGCGCTACGTCACTCCATGGGCTTGGAGCCCCGGTCCGTGCTGACGGACAGCGGGGACCGTCCGGTTCCGGTCCGATCGGGGCCGGGACTCCTGCATCGGTGGTAGATCGGGCCTGCAACCGGGTGACCGCGCGGGCGGGGCTGCTCCATGACGCCCGGGCCGACCGGCTACCCCTTCCGCCATGACCAACACCAGCAAGTACCTGCTCGCCGGCGGCCTCACGGTCGCGCTGGCCGTCCTCTCCACCGGCCCCGCGGCCGCGGGCCACGACGAGGGGGCCGGACACGGCGAGTCCGGATACACCCTGCCCTCGGGCGCGTGCTTCAACGGGCACGGTGACGCCGACGCCGACGGCATCGCCGCGGCATCGCCGGGCGTGCTGTCCGGCAACCTGATCCAGATCCCCGTCAACCTCGAGGCCAACGTCTGCGGCAACTCCATCGACATCGTCGGCCTGCTCAACCCGGCGGGCGGCGGGGGCGGCGGTAACGGGGGCGGCGGCAACAACGGCGGCGGAAACAACGGCGGTGGGAGCGGCAACAACGGCGGGGGCGGCAACAGCAGCGGGGGCAACAACTAGGAGCGCGACGGCGTCGACCGGGGCGAGGCCACAGCCAACGGGCTGTGGCCTCGCCGCATGTCGCGGTCCGGGCCGCGCGGCGGGTCAGTCGCCGAGGACGGCGATCCGGCCGGTGCTGTGCCCGGAGGCGACGAGCCGGACGGCGTCCGGGGCGGCGGCCAGCGGCACCCGGGCGCTCACCAGGGGGCGGACGGCGCCCTGTTCGGCGAGCCTGCCGAGCTCGTCGTGGGCGGTGCGGACGGCGCGCGGGTCGTGGGTGTTGTAGAGGCCCCAGTGCAGGCCCAGGATCGAGTAGTTCTTCACCAGGGCGTGGTTGAGCGCCGGGGCGGGGATCTGCCCGGCGGCGAAGCCGACGACCACGATCCGGCCCTCGAAGGCGATGCACCGGGTGGAGCCGGTGTAGGCCTCGCCGCCGACCGGGTCGAAGACCACGTCCGCGCCGCGTCCGCCGGTGGCCTCCTTGACGGCGGCGACGAAGTCCCGCTCCCGGCGGTCCACCACCAGGTCGGCGCCGAGCGCCCGCGCCGCCTCCGCCTTCGACGGCCCGCCGACCACGGCGATCACCCGTGCCCCGGCGGCCCGGCCGAGCTGGACCGCCGCGCTGCCGACGCCGCCGGCGGCCGCGTGCACCAGCAGGGTCTCGCCGGCCCGCAGCCTGGCCCGGCGGTGCAGCGCGAACCAGGCGGTCTGGTAGCCGATGTGCAGGGCGGCGGCCTCGGCGTCGTCCAGCACCTCGGGCGCCGGGAACGCGGCGGCGGCGTCCAGCAGCGCGTACTCGGCGAAGGCGCCGTGCGGCAGCACCGGGTTGCCGATCAGCCGCTCGCCCCGCCGGGCGCCGTCCACCACCTCGCCGCACAGCTCCACGCCGGGCGTGAACGGCAGCGGCGGGCGGACCTGGTACTGCCCGCGCACCATCAGCGCGTCCGGGAAGTTGACGGCCGCCGCCCGTACCCGCACCAGCAGCTGCCCCGGGCCGGGTACCGGCCGTGCGAGGTCCTCGACCAGCCGCATCACCTCACCGGGCTCACCGAGCTCGTCGACCTGCCAGGCCCTCACAGCAGTTCACTCCTCTCCAGCCCCTGCTGGAGCCGGTTCATCCCGGTGAGCCAGCGGTCCGGGCCGGTGGCCCGGGCGCGGCAGTAGTCGGCGACCTCGGGGTGGGGCAGGAGCAGGAAGCGCTCCGCGCGCATCCCGTCCAGGGCCGCCTCGGCGACGTCCGCCGGGTCGAGCGCGGTCGGGGCCAGCAGTGCCTCGCCGACCGCGCCGGTGGAGGCGAGCAGGTCGGTGCGCACGCCCTGCGGGCAGAGCGCGTGCACCCGCAGGCCCCGGTGGCGGTAGGTCGCGGAGAGCCACTCGGCGAAGGCCAGCGCGCCGTGCTTGGTCACCGAGTACGGGGCCGAGCCCAGCATGGTGAGCAGCCCGGCGGCGGAGACGGTGGCCAGGAAGCGGCCCTCGCCGCGCTCCAGCCAGCGGGGGAGCAGCAGTTCGGCGGCCCGGACGTGGGCCATGACGTTGACCTCCCAGGCGCTCGTCCAGGCCGCGGCGGGCGCGTCCGCGCCGCCCACCGGGGCGACGCCCGCGTTGGCGCACCACACGTCGATCTCGCCGAGTTCGGCGCGGGCCCGGCCGACCAGGTCGGCGATCCCCTCGGCGGAGGCGGCGTCCCCGGGCAGTGCGGTGCCCGCGCACTCCTTCGCGACGGCGTGGGCGGCCCCGGCGTCCAGGTCGTTGACCGCCACCCGGGCGCCGGCCGCGGCGAGGGCCCGGGCCAGCGCGGCGCCGATGCCCCGGCCGCCGCCGGTCACCACCACGCCCCGGCCGTCGAACGCCCGGTTGTCGGACGCCCGGCGGTTGGACGTCCCGCCGTCGGACGTCCCGCTGTCGGCCGTCGGGTCGTCGACGTCCCCGGGGGTCACATCCCACCGCCGAGGGTGACCCCGCCGTCCACGACCAGGGTCTGGCCGGTGATCCAGCCGGCGTCCGGGGAGAGCAGGAAGGCGACGGCGCCGGCGATGTCCTCGGGGACGCCGAGGCGGCCGAGCGGGTAGGCCCTGGCGACCTTCTCCTCGCGGCCCTCGTACAGGGCCTCGGCGAACTTGGTCTTGACCACGGCGGGGGCGACGGCGTTGACCCGGATGCCCTGCGGGCCCAGCTCGGCGGCGAGTTCGGTGGTGAGCCGGATCAGCGCGGCCTTGCTGACGCCGTACATGCCGATCCCGAGCGAGGAGCGGATGCCGGCGATGGAGGCGACGTTGACGACGGAGCCGCCGTGCTCGCCCATCCAGGCGGCGTGCGCGCGGCGGGTCCAGGCCAGCGGGGCGAGCACGTTGACGGCGAGGATCTTGGCGGCGGCGGCCTCGTCGGTGTCCAGGACCGGCCCGTACACCGGGTTGATGCCGGTGTTGTTGACCAGGTGGTCGAGCCGCCCGAAGGCCTCCAGGGTGCGGGTGACGGCCTCTTCCTGGTGCGCCGGGTCGTCGGCCTTGCCCGCGACGGCGATCGCGTTGTCCGGGCCGCCCAGCTCGCGGACGGCGTCGGCGAGCGGTTCCGGGTTGCGGGCGGTGAGGCAGACCTTGGCCCCGCGGTCGACCAGCTCGCGGGCGATGCCGAGGCCGATGCCCCGGCTCGACCCGGTGACGACGGCCACCCGGCCCTTGAAGGAGTGCACCACGGAGCGTCCTGCCTTTCGTGCGAGGATCTCTGCCAGCAGCTGACTAAGCGCTTGCTCAGCATGCTGTCGGTGCGGGAGCCTGTCAACACTCCGCCGACCGTCCGTCCCCGGCCCGAACGGTGGCCGGCGCTCGGGCCGGGCGGCCGGTCGGAGGGAAAGCCTGTACGAGTTCTCTGGGAGGATGACGCCATGACCAGCACCCCGCTCGCCGACCTCTGGCCGACCCTGCCCGGCGCCGACGCCCGCCCCGAAGCGGCGTACCGGCTGCTCCAGGCCGCCGTCGAGTCGTTCGCCGAGCGCGGCTTCCACGCCACCACGACCCGGGACATCGCCACCGCGGCGGGGATGAGCCCGGCGGCGCTGTACATCCACTACCAGTCGAAGGCCGCGCTGCTCGCCGAGATCAGCCGGGCCGGACACGCCGCCACGCTGACCCTGGTCCGGAACGCGGCGGCCGGCGAGGGCGGCCCGGCCGAGCGGATGCGGCGGCTGGTCGAGCAGTTCACCGCCTGGCACGCCCGGGCCCGGACGGTCGGCCGGGTGGTCAACTACGAGCTGCACGCGCTGCCCGAGGACGCCTACGCCGTGGTCGCGGCGCTGCGCCTGGACATCGAGCGCGAGGTCAGCGCGCTGATCGGGGCCGGCGTGGCCGCGGGGGACTTCCAGGTGGCGGAGGTGCGCACGGCGGCCCGCGCGGTCACCTCGCTGGGCATCGACGTCTCCCGCTGGTACACCGACAACTCGACCGAGGCGCCGGAGGAACTCGGGCGCCGCTACGGCGAGTTGGTGCTGCGAATGCTCGGCGCCCGGCTCTGACGCGGGAGGCCGCCCGGTCCGCCCTTGACCTGCTCACGGAGTGCGAGCAGACTCGTATACGAAGTACGTGTGCCTCGTAGGCGTACAGCGCACGGGACGGGACGCGGACGACCCGCGATCCCCTCCCGGCCGCACTCCCACCGCAGCTCCGACGCTGCGGATCGAAGCAGATCACCTCCCGCGGCGATCACGCCCCCGACCGGCGGCGCCGAAGGGAGCAGACCCCCGACCCGGGCCGGCCCGGCCGGGCCGTGCCGCCGCCACGCGCGGCGGCACGGGAACGGCGCGCGCTGCGTCGCGGCGCGGCCCGGGCGGTTGGAGAAGGGGAGGCGCAGTGATGCCCTTCCGGCAAACGAATCCGGTCCGTCCCCGCTTCTGGCTGGAGACGGCCCTCGGCGGACTGTCCGGACTGCTGTTCGTGCTCACCCTGGTGTGGCCGCAGTGGATCGAGACGCTCCTCGGCGTCGACCCGGACGCCGGCAGCGGTGCGGCGGAGTGGCTCGTGGTCGCACTGGCGGCCGCCGTCACCGCCGCCTGCCTGCTCGGCGCGCGGATCGAGTGGCGCCGGGCGCACCCTTCCTCGGCCCGCGCGCTGCGGTGAGCGGAGAGGAGGACCGTCATGACCGACATGTCACCCGTCAAGCACGAGGAGCTCACCGACCTCGTCCGGCGCACGCAGCTGAGCTTCGTGGGCACGGTCACCCGGGTCGGCGGCACCTCGCTCGCGGCCGTTCCGGCCGAGGCCAGGAACGACCGGACGGCCGTGGTCAGGGTCGACCAGGTGCTGCACGCGCCGGAAGCGTTCCGGCAGCTCGCGGGCAGTGAGGTCACCGTCCAACTGTCGCCCGACGCGGGTCTGATGGGCGTCGGCGACCGGGCCGCGTTCTTCACCCAGGGCATGGTGTACGGGGAGGGCCTGGGCGTCACCGAGGTGGGCCGGCTGCCCGCCGGGGCCGTCCAGCACCATGTGTCGCTCGCCGCCACCACGGCCGACGAACAGCCGTTCACCTCGGTGCAGCGGGAGATCCGCCACCAGGATCTGGCCGCGCACGCCGCGGAGGCGGACGCCGTGGTCGTCGGCACGGTGGTCGGCCTGGAACGGGCCGGCGGCGCCGACCGCCGGTCCGAGCACTCGCCGGACTGGTGGCGGGCGTCGATCGCCGTCACCCAGGTCGAGAGCGGCCGGGTGAACGACGCGACCCTCGCCGTGCTGTACCCCAACAGCCGCGACACCCACTACTACCGGGTGCCCAAGCCCAGGGCCGGCCAGGAGGGGCTGTGGCTCCTGCACGCCACCCAGGACGACCAGCGCGAGCTCGCCCCGTACGAACTGATCCACCCCGAGGACTACCAGCCGGTGCACAAGCTCGCCGTGCTGCGCGAACGGAGGTGAGCCGACATGCCCACCCTCAAGGTCGTCAACATCACCCCGAAGGCGCTGAGCGGCACCGCGACCCAGGACTCCGAGCCGTTTCTCGCGGTCAACCCCGAGACGCCCACGGAGATGGTCGCGACCGCCTTCACCCCCGACCCGATGGGCGGTCCGCTCGCCCCGGTCTACGTGTCCACGGACGGCGGCGACAGCTGGGTGCTGCACACCATCGTCCCCGGCGCCGCGCCGGGGCTCGGTACCGCCGACATCACGGTGGCCTTCGCGGCCCAGGGCGGTGCCCTGTACGCGGGCATACTGAACGGCCTGGCCGCACTGCACCGGCCCACGCCGATCACCAGGATGCAGATCCTTCGAGCGCCGAGCATCGCCTCGACCGCGCCCATGGAGATCCTGGTGAGCCGGGACCAGGAGGACCAGCCGTGGGTCATCGCCGACACCGTGACGGCCGGCGGCGCCGGCCGCGACCGGGTCTACGTCGGCAACAACGGTCCGGGCCCGCGGACCGCCGTCGTGGACGTCTCGGGCGACGCGCGGACGGCGCCCGCACCGGCCGGATTCGTGCCCACGGTGATCGAGAACCGTGACCCGGCGAATCAGGACGGGCCGCCGGTGCGCCTCGCCGTGCACCCCGACGGCACCGTCTACGCGGCGTTCGAGAGTTGGCGGACCAATGACCAGGGCGACCCGATCACCAACGTCACCTTCGACGTCGTGGTGACCCGGGACGACGACGGAGGCGTCGGCGCCCACCCGTTCCAGGACCTCAAGGACGCCACCGACAGCGTCCCCGGGCAGCGGGTCGCGACCGACCGCTTCGTCGCGTTCAACTCGACGATGGGGCAGGAGCGGCTCGGCGGCGACCTGACGATCGCGGTGGACCCGACCGGCGCCGACCGCGTCTGGATCGCCTGGTGCGACCGCGTGGGCGGCCCGGGCGGTGTCGACAACACCCTGCACGTCCGGCACTCGCAGGACCGCGGCCAGACCTGGCAGCAGGTGCGCGACGACATCACCGACGTCAAGAACCCGTCGCTGGCCGTCAACGAGGACGGTCTGGTGGGCTTGGTCTACCAGCAGTTCGCCAGCAACCAGTGGACGACGATCCTCGAGGTCACCGCCGACAACTGGAGCACCGCGCCGGAGTCCGACGTCCTGCACCAGGCGCCCGCGAACGTGCCCCGGGCCGCGGGACTGCCCTTCCTCGGTGACTACATCCGGATGCTCGCGGTCGGGAAGGACTTCTACGGCGTCTTCGCCGGCAACAACACACCGGACCGGGCCAACTTCCCGGTGGGCGTGACGTACCAGCGCAACGCCAACTTCACCGTCCACCAACTGCTCAGCACCGACGGCGTGACCCGGGTGCCGCCGTCCATCGACCCGTTCTTCTTCCACCGGGCCGCCTAGCGTTCCACCGGGCCGCCCGAGTGCGCGCCCGGGGCGCCCGCCACGATCCTTCGTGGCGGGCGCCCCGCTGTCGGGCACTGTGGTTCGGGGGTTGTTCAGGCGGTGGCCAGGCAGAGCTGCACCAGCCCGGCGTCCACGTCGCGGATGATCTGTTCCATCTCCGCCCACCGCGGGTGGAACTCGGTGCCCCACTCGACGGTGAAGCCGAGCACCTTGCCCTGGTCGGGGTCGGCGAAGGTGCGGGAGTAGACGTAGTCGTCGCTGGTCCCGCTGGTCGGGTACAGATGGAAGCCGCTCATCGGCTTGTACGACAGGCCGCGCACGCCGTTGACGCCCTTGCAGAACGCCTCGGCGAGCAGCACGGCGGTGTCCTCGTCGTCCTTGGGGATGTACTCGGCGTACGTGAGGTCGCCGGGCAGGCCGCGCTTGCCGTCGTAGTCGGAGTTGCGGAAATTCATGTCGGGGTCGACCGACTGGTTCTCGTCGTCGCCCCAGTTGTAGAGCATGTCCTGCGAGTAGCTGTGCACGTCGACGAACCACCGGGTCAGCGGGAGCTGGTCCAGCAGCCACTGGACGTTGCGGGTCTCCGGCTCGGAGAACGGGCTCGGGCCGGCGTAGACCTGCTGGTCGCACGGGTCGTTCGACACCTGGGGGTTGGCGCCCGGGGCGAAGGCGGTGACGAAGTCGAAGAGGAAGTCGTAGTTGCGGTTGAGGTCGACGCCGACGCAGTCCGGGGCCGGGTTGCCGCCGGCGTTCGCCGGGTTGCGGTTCTTGCGCCACATGGGCCTGACGGTCTGGCTGTAGTGCCGGCCGTCGGGGTTGACCAGCGGGTAGAGCACCAGGTCGAGCCGCTGGAGCAGGCCGCTGACCTGACCGGCGGTGAAGGCGGTGCCGCCGTAGCCGAGGCCGGTGCCGTCCCGGTGGGCCTCCAGCAGGTCGGCGGCGAGGTGGACGAGGATCTCGCAACTGCCCCACTCACGGGCGTGGACACCCCCGATCATCATGACGCACGGCTTGGGGGCCGGCGCGGGTTCGCTGATCACCAGGGCGTGGGCGGTGCGGCCCTCGAACGAGGGCTCGGGCAGGGTGACGAGTTGGGTCAGGTCGGGGAAGGCGGTGGCCAGGCTGGTCACGGCGGACTCGACCTCGGTGACGTTCAGGTACGGCATGGCGGGCCTCCCGGGTCAGCCGGAGAGCTTGGCGGCCAGGCCGCGCGGGACGGCGTCGGCGGGGGCGAAGCGGTCGCCGCTGCCGACCTCGGCCTGGGCGGCGCGCCCGGCCTCGCTGGCGTTTCCGGTCATGGTGACCGTGACGCCCTCGCGTTCGAGGGCCGGGATCCGGTCGGCCGGGACGTAGACGTCGATGCCGATGCGGCCGTCCTCCTCGACGTGCGGCCGTCCGCCGACGTCGGGGCGGGTGTCGCGCAGCAGGGCGCGCAGGGTCTCCGGGTCCTTGGCGGTGACGCGGAGGCGCAGGATGTCATCGGGGGGTGACGTGTCGGGTGCGGAGGACATGGGGACCTCTTCCGGGCGCCGTCAGCGGGCTGCCGCGGTGGTGCCGGGCGGCGCGGCGGCGCCGATAGGAGCGGATATGTCCGACGTGTACCTCGTATCCTCAGGATCCGCCGTCACGGTAGAAGTCGTCAAGGGGCGGCTCGGGCATCCCGTCGAGCAGGCTGTCCAGGCCGCTCAGCATCTCGGCCTCGTGGTCGAAGTCGGCGAACCGGGGCACCAGGGCGCGCAGCCTGGGGTAGTCGGCGGCGGGCAGCCGGTGCAGGCCGAGCCGCAGCGCCGGGTCCGGCTCGCTCGGGTTGTCGACCACCTGGCGCTTGTCCACCAGCAGGCAGCCGAGGTTCCAGGCGACGAAGGTGCGGTAGACGGTCAGCGAGCCGGCGTCGTCGAAGCCGGCCCGGCCGAGCACGGCCAGGATGTGCTCGGTGAGGTCCAGCACCGAGGCCGGGCGGCGGGCCACCGGGACGGCCAGCGGGCGGGTCGCGACCAGCGGCAGGATCTCGGGGTGGGCGTGCGCGGTGGCGGCGAACGCCCGGGCGATCCGGCGCAGTTCGGCGCGCCAGCCGTCCGGGTGGGAACCGCCGGTGGAACCGGCCCGCAGCCGGGCGTTGATCTCGTCGAAGTAGGCCTCGACCAGGCCGTCGATCAGGGCCTCCTTGCCCGGGGTGTAGCGGTACAGGGCCATCGACTCCACGCCGAGCTCGGCCGCGAGCCTGCGCATGGTCAGCGCGCCCAGGCCCTCGCGGTCGACCAGGGCCACGGCGGCGCCCAGCACCAGCGGGCGGCTCAGCCGGCCCCGCTTCTCGGGGGCGTCCTGCTCGGCCATCTCCGCACTCCTCCGGGTCGGTGGCAGCGTTCCCGGTCGCGCCCGGGCCGTTCGGACGGTCCGGCGGACCGGCCGTGGCGCGGGGCCCGCTGCCTGGGCTGGGGTTCGGCGTTTTCGGCGGATGTCACTCAGCGGATACAGAACCAGGATACAAGGTAGGAATCGGACGTAAACGGGTCAACAGGATTTACCGGGTCGGTTCGCCGATCCCGCTGGTCAGCCGACCGGCGGTGGAGCGGCGGGGGCGACCGGCACGGCGACCGGGGCGGCGGGGTCGGTTGCGGAGGGTGGCCGACGCGGCGGTGGCGGACCGGCGCCGCGGAGTTCGGTGGGCGGTGGTGAGCAGGCGTGGGGCGGGTTTCCGGACGGCGGGCCGGTGACCGGGGCGGTCGGTCCGGTTGCGGTGCGTGGTCGGCGGGGGTGGCCGACGGCGCGGGTCCCGGGCCGCCAACCCGGGACCCGAGCCCCGGATTCGGCGCGGATTCGATTCAGCCCCGGGACTCAGTCGAGCAGCAGCCGGACGGCCAGGGCGACGACGAGGGCGGCCGAGCCCAGCGCGGTGAGCAGCCGGCCGCGCGGGCCGGTCAGCGCCCGGCCGAGCAGCGCGCCGCCGGAGGCCAGCAGCAGTTGCCAGCAGGCCGAGGCCGTGAAGGCGCCGACGGTGAAGGCGGCCCGGGCCGGCGCGCCCTCCTGGCTGCCGCCGCCGAGCACCAGGGCGGCGAAGTAGAGCACGGTGAGCGGGTTCAGCAGGGTGATGCCCAGCAGGGCGAGGAAGGCCCGGGCGGGGGTGGGCGGCGCGGCCCGCGGCCCGGCGGCGGTGCCGGGACGGCCGCGCACCGCGGTGACGGCCGTCCGGGCGGCCAGGGCCAGCAGCACCAGGGCGGAGACGATCCGCAGCGGCCGGGCGACCGGTTCGACCAGCGGTGCGAGGCCGGTGCCGCCGGCCGCGGCGAGCAGCGCGTAGAGCCCGTCCGCGGTGGCCACCCCGAGCGCGGCGCAGGCGCCGGTGCGCAGCGAGGTGCGCGCGGTGAGCGACACCAGGTAGGCCCCGACGGCCCCCACCGGGACGGCCACGCCGAGCCCGGCGAGCAGCCCGGCGGCCAGCGCGGCCCTCATGGGCGGGCGGCGTCGGGCCTCCGGGGACGGCCGGGCTGCTGTCGGCCCGGGGCCGGGTGGGCGGCGGGCGTAGGCAGCGGGCGGGCGGCGGAGTCGGTCATGGGCCGATGGTGACGGCCCGGGGAGGGGGGCGGCAAACGGTTTTCCGGGAGCCCGGGATAGCGTGGGGAGACCCCGTGATCACCATTCCGAGGAGAGCCGATGAGCAGTCAGAACGACCCGGTGCGCGCGCTGTTGGCGGAGGCCTGGGTGTCCTGGGCGGAGCGGGGCGCGGCCCTGGCCGCCGAGGACTGGGAGCGGCCCACCCGGCTGCCCGGGTGGACCGTACGGGAGTTGTACGCGCACGTGGCGCCGGTGCCGGAGATGTTCACCGGGCTGCGCGCGGCCGTCCTGGACGGGCGGCCCGAGGTGGTGGACGGGGCCGGAATCCTGCGTGTCTACAACCGGCCCGGCGGCATCGCCCACACCGCCGCCGACCAGGTCGCCGAGGCGGCGAAGCAGGTCGCCGAGGTGGCCGAACCCGCTGTGCTGATCGCCCGGTTCGGCGTCGAGGGGCCGGCCGCGCTGGACGGCCTCGCGGACCTTCCGCCGGGCACCGCGGTGGCGCACCCGCTGCTCGGCAGCGTGACGGTCGGCGCGCTCGGCGAGGTGGCGCTGATGGAGGCGACCGTCCACCTGCTCGACCTGATCGCGGCCGTCGGCGGCCCGCCGCCCGCCGAGGGGGCGCTGGACTTCACCCGTGCGCTGCTGGCGCGGGTCGCCGACCCGGTGGACTTCATCGAGGCGGCGACCGGCCGCGGCGCGGCGGTGGTGCTGCCGGTGGTCCGCTAGGGCGAGGTGGCCCCTCGGCGGGCCGGTCCCCCGAGGGGCCGGCCCGCCGGGTGAGGCGTATGCGTCTCATGTCATGAGCCTTTCAAAGGCGCGGGTTTGCTGTCACTCTGCTGCTCCCGGCCCGATCCCCACGAGAGGCTCCGATGAAAAGACTCCTGCCTGCCCTGACCGGCGCCGCGCTGTTCGCGGCGACCGGCCTCGCGGCGCTCGCCACCCCCACCGTGGCGAGCGCCGCGGACTGCACGCCCGCCCAGGTCGTGGCCAACGGCGGCTTCGAGTCCGGCAGTTCGCCCTGGACGGCGCCGAGCGGCGCGATCACCGCCGACAGCGGCCAGAGCGCACACTCCGGCAGCTCCTACGCCTGGCTCGACGGCTACGGCTCCAGCCACACCGACACCCTCTCGCAGTCCGTCACCCTCCCCGCCGGGTGCGGCACCGCGACGCTCGGCTTCTGGCTGCACGTCGACACCGCCGAGACGACCGCCAGTACGGCCTACGACAAGCTGACCGTCAAACTCGGCTCCACCACGGTGGCCACCTACTCCAACCTGGACGCCGGGAGTGGGTACGTGCACAAGACCGTCGACGTCTCCGCCTTCGCCGGCCAGACCGCGACGCTCGCCTTCACCGGCGTCGAGGACGCCAGCCTGCAGACCAGCTTCGTGCTGGACGACGTCACCCTGGACGTCTCCGGCGGCGGGACCACCCCCCAGCCCGGCGACCCGACCCGCACCCCGGCCGCGCCGGCGTACACCGTCGACCTCAGCAGCGATGCCTCCGGCGGCAGTTGGACCGGGCACGAGAGCGTGACCTTCAGCAACGCCTCGCCCACCGCGCTGAACGAGGTGTACCTGCGGCTGTGGGACAACGCCCACGGCAGCTGCCCCAGCACCCCGATCACGGTCACCAACGTGACCGGCGGCACGCCCTCCCCGCTCACGGTGAACTGTACCGCGCTCAAGATCACCCTGCCGGCCCCGCTCGCCCAGGGCCAGAGCGGCACCGTCGGCTTCGACCTCGGCATCACCGTGCCGAGCGGCGCGGACCGCTTCGGCCACGACGGCGCGTACAACTTCCTCGGCAACGCCCTGCCCGTCCTGGCGATACGGGACGCGGCCGGCTGGCACCTCGACCCGTACACCAACAACGGCGAGTCCTTCTACTCGGTGGCCTCGGACTTCACCGTCACCCTGGACCACCCGACCGGCCTGCTGGTGCCCGCGACCGGCACCTCGGTGGACACCCCCGGCACGACCGGCCGGACCGTCACCAAGGCGACCGCGAGCAAGGTGCGCGACTTCGCCTGGGGCGCCGGACCGTTCACCAGGATCTCCGGCACCTCGGCGGCCGGGGTGAAGGTCAACGTCTACTCGGTGGCGGGCATCAGCGCGGCCGACTCCAAGTCGATGCTCTCCACCGCGACCTCGGCGGTCGACGCCCACGCCCAGCGCTTCGGTGCCTACCCGTACGGCGAACTGGACGCGGTGATCGACAACAACTTCTGGTTCGGCGGCATGGAGTACCCGGGCTTCGTCCTCGACCTGGTCAGCACCACGGCGCTCACCCACGAGATCGGCCACCAGTGGTGGTACGGCATCGTGGGCGACGACGAGTACAACAGCCCCTGGCTGGACGAGTCCTTCACCGACTACGCCACCGACCTCGCCCTCGGCAAGACCGGCAACGGCTGCTGGAACAGCGTCTCCTGGGCCTCCTCGGCGGAGAAGATCACCAACTCGATGGCGTACTGGGACGCCAACTCCTCGCGCTACTCCACGGTCGTCTACGGCTACGGCAAGTGCGCCCTGCACGACCTGCGCCGGACGATCGGCGACACCGCGATGACCACGCTGCTGCGGAACTACGTGCAGGCGCACTGGAACGGCGTCTCCACCACCGCGGAGTTCAAGGCCGCGGCCCAGGCCGCCACCACCGTGGACCTGACCTCCTTCTGGAGCCAGCACCGCATCGACGGCTGAGCCCGGGCAGCCCGTGGCGCCGCCCCCGGCATCGGCCGGGGGCGGCGCCCGTCGGTGTCCCGCCGCGTTCCTGTTCGCGTCCACTTCGCGTCCCCCGGCGGCCCCTTGACGGCGCCGGGGGCCGGGAGGACGCTGTACGTGTACGACATAAGCGTGTGCCGTACACGGACAGTCGAAAGCACACGACCAAGAGTCGCGAGGCTCCCGGCGCTGACCCGACCGCTGGAGCGATCATGTCGACCAACCACTACGTGGCGCTGCCGGACAGCTCCCGCGTTCCGCTCGACGGAGCGCGGGTCATCGGACCGGCCGACCCACGGGCACCCCTGACCGTCACCGTCTACCTGCGGCGCGACCCCGACGCGCCCCCGCGGCCGGACCTGTACGAGCTGGCGCTCCAGCCGCCGACCCGCCGGACCGTCCCCACCGACGGCGAGTACGCCGCCGTCCACCGCTGGCGCGACACCGACCTGAAGGCCGTCGAGACCTTCGCCGCCGAGCACCGCCTCGCCGTCTCCAACGAGAACCCGCTGGCCCGCAGCGTCCAGCTGACCGGCACCACCGGGGACGTCGCGGACGCCTTCCGGGTCACCCTGGCCCGCTACCGCTACCACGACGCCCGCGACAACCCCCGCGTCTACCGCGGCCGCGAGGGCGCCGTCCACGTCCCCGAGGAGCTGAGCGGCGTCATCACCGGCGTGTTCGGCCTGGACGACCGGCCGATCGGCGCCAACCTGCTGATCCACCGGACGGACGTCAGCCTCCCGATCACGGCGAAGGCCGTACCGGCCCTGCCGACGGGAGTCTTCTTCCCGCACCAGCTCGCGAAGCCGTACACCTACCCGGCCGGTCTCGACGGCACCGGCCAGTGCATCGCCGTCCTCGCCTTCAACGGCGAGACGTCGCCCGGTGTGCCCTCCGGCGGCTACTCGTCGGACGCGTTGCGCACGTACTTCACCGCACTGGGGCTGCCCGTGCCGGACATCACCAATGTGGTGATCCAGAACGTCGGATCCCCCGGCAACGACCCGGGCCCGGGCGACGCCACCGCGGACCCGTTCGACAGCACCGACGAGATCATGCTCGACCTCGCGGTGGTCGGCTCCCTCGCACCCGGGGCGAAGATCGTCGTCTACTTCAGCAAGTTCACCGAACAGGGCTGGACCGATCTGGTCAACCAGATCGCGACCGACACCGTCAACCGGCCCGCGGTGATCTCCAGCAGCTACGGCAACACCGAGGACGGGGGACCGCGTTGGACCCCCGCGGGCGTCGCCAACGTCGACGGCGTCTTCATCAACGCCGGTACCAAGGACATCAGCATCTGCTGCGCCTCGGGCGACGACGGCTCCCGGGACGTCCACATCGGCGAGCGCGCCCACGCCGACTTCCCCGCGTCCAGCCCGCACGTGCTCGGCGTCGGCGGCACCCACCTGGTGGTCCAGGGCGGCGCGGTCGACCAGGAGATCGTCTGGGACGACGGACCGGGGGCGCGGACCGGGGGCGGCATCAGCAGGATGTTCCCGGTGCCCCCCTACCAGGTCGGCCTCACGATGCCGGTCGCCGCGAACCCGCCGCACGTGCACGGCCGGGGTGTGCCCGACGTGTCCGCGGTCGCCTCCCGGAACACCGGCGTGGTCGTCCCGAACGTGGACGGCGTGCACGTCGACCTGGTCGGCGGCACCAGCGCGTCGGCCCCGATGTGGGCCGCCCTGCTGGCCCGGATCAACCAGGGGCTCGGCCACCGGGTCGGCTTCCTCAACCCGCTGCTGTACGCGCACTTCGCGACCGGCGTCCTGCGGGACATCACCGTCGGCAGCAACGGGGCGTACCCCTCCGGGCCCGGCTGGGACCCGTGCACCGGCCTCGGCAGCCCGGGCGGCCAGCAGCTGATGGACGGCCTCAAGGCCCTGTGAACCCCCGCTGGTCCGACACCGGCCGGTGCGGGACGCCCTGCGGCGCCCCGCACCGGCGCGGGTGCGTCGGCCCTCGGCCCTCGGCCCTCGGCCGTCAAGCCGTCAAGCCGTCGGCTCTCGGCCGTCAGCCCAGGGCGAGGGCGCGGAGGCGGTCGGCCGCGCCGTTGAAGTAGTTCTGGTCACCGGGGAAGGTGCCGGAGTCGGCGAACTGCCAGAAGGTCTGGTAGCCCCACCCGTTCGGCAGGGTGCCGACGGAGGAGGCGTAGCGGGCTATCCAGAGCGGGTTGGTGGTGCCGAAGCCGCCGTTGTTGCCGGTGCACTGGGTCCACCAGTTGGTGGTGGTGTAGATGGTGGGGTAGCGGCCGGTGCGGGAGTGCACGGTGTTGCTGAAGTCCCGGATCCAGCCGACCATGGCGCTCTGGCTGAGGCCGTAGCAGGTGGCGCCGTAGGGGTTGTACTCGATGTCCAGCGCGGGCGGCAGGGTCTTGCCGTCGGCGGACCAGCCGCCGCCGTGGCTGACGAAGTAGTTGGCCTGGGTGGCGCCGGAGGAGGCGTTCGGCAGCGCGAAGTGGTAGGCGCCGCGGATCAGCCCGGCGTTGTAGGAGCCGTTGTACTGCTGGGCGAAGGACGGGTTGGTGTAGCCGGTGCCCTCGGTGGCCTTGACGTAGGCGAACCTGGCGCCGTTGGCGGCCACCGAGGACCAGTTGACGTTGCCCTGGTAGCTGGAGACGTCCAGCCCCGGGGTCTGGGTGGCGGCGAGGGAGGCGAGCGGGGCGGCCGCGCTGCGGCCCTCGCGGGCGGCGACGGTGGAGCCGGCGAAGTCCTGCTCGGGGTGGAAGCCGGGGCGGCCTTCGGCGACGGGGGCGACAGGGGCGGGGTCGGCCGCGTAGGCGGGGGCGGCCGCGCCGGCGACCAGGGCGGTCGCGGCGGCGAGGGCGGCGAGCGCGGGCAGACGGCGGCGGGCCGGTCTGTCGCTGCCGGTGGTGCGGGCGGAGCGGGAAGAGCGGGGCATGGGCACTCCTCTGGTCCGAGCAGGGGGAGGGTCGAATTGACCCGGTTCGGCCGGGGCCTGACCGGCCGTACCGCAGAGTAGCCATGTACCTGGCACCGCCACCAGGCATCTTTTTTCACATAGTGAACGCACGTCAGATATGCCGGAACACCGCGACCGGCAACCGGCGTTGCCGGTTCTGCCGGTCCGGTCGGCCGGGGGCGGGAACCGGAACCGGGGAGGGGAGCGGGCCGCGGTCGGCACCGGAGGGGCTCCGGGGCGGCTCCGGGTGCGCCCGGCGCGCTGTGGCACGATGCCCGCGGGCCGGCCACCACGGGCGGCCCCGCACGTGAGGAGAGGACCAGCCATGACCGAGACCGCCACCGATTCCGCCCGGCCCGACGGGGAGCCCGTGTTCCGGCCCGCCACGCCCGCCGACGTACCGGCGCTGGTCGCCCTGGTCGAGTCCGCCTACCGGGGCGACTCCAGCCGGGCCGGGTGGACCACCGAGGCGGACCTGCTGGACGGCCGGCGCACCAACCCGGAGGCCGTCACGGAGGCCGTGGGCCACTCCGAGGGCCTGGTGCTGCTGGCCGAGCGGGACGGCGAGCTGCTCGCCTGCTGCCAGCTGGAACAGCGCGGCGAGCGGGCGTACTTCGGGATGTTCTCGGTGCGCCCGGGTCTCCAGGGCGGCGGGATCGGCCGGGCCGTGCTGGCCGAGGCGGAGCGGCTGGCCGTCGAGCGGTGGGGCGTCGGCGCGATGGAGATGACGGTGATCGAGCAGCGCGCCGAACTGATCGCCTGGTACGAGCGGCGCGGCTACCGGCGCACCGGGGAGTTCAGCCCGTTCCCGTACGGCGACGAGCGCTTCGGCATCCCGCTCCGGCCGGACCTCCGGTTCGCCCACCTCGTCAAGGACTTGAAGGCGGATTCCTGACGGAATGGACGTCCGTGTACGGAAGTTGACGGCTGCGGAGGTGCTGGAGCCATGACCGGCCGGGGAGTTGACGACCCCCGGAACGGCTCTGGCTCGGGGTCCGGTTCAGTTCCGCTGGACCGGATCTCCGCAGGTGACGCACGGTCAAGTCACTGAGCTGGGGCGATGCGGAGATGTCATACCTCGTTCATTATTGGTCTAGGCCAATGTGAGAAGCTGAGCGCGAACGGCCACGCTCCGTCCGCTGCCCAGGGGGGCCATTTCCGCATGCCCGTACTCCATGGCACCGCCATGCCCGCATCCGACACCGGTCCGCGCCGGACACCCGCGGACCCGGACGACCACCGCCTGCCCAGCCCGCCCGACGACGAGGAGCTCTACTGGTACTTCGGCCCGCAGCGCCGCTGGGTGCTGCTCTGCGCCACCCTCTCCTACGCGGGAGCCACCGCCACGCTCGGCCTGTTCGCCCTCAGCAAGCCTCTGCTCTGGCCCTTCCTGGTGCTCACCGTGCTCAACGCGGCCACCTGGCTGCTCTCGCTCACCGACGGCCAGCGCGCCCGGCGCTTCACCCGCGACTCCCACGACCTGCTGCTGCGCGCCTGGAACCCCGACCGCGCCCCGAGCGTCGACCTGCTGCTGCCGACCGCCGGTGAACCACTGGCCGTCCTCGACAACGCCTACCGGCACACCGCGGCCGTCCAGTGGCCCGGCGAGCTGACCGTGCTGGTCCTCGACGACGCCGGCCGCCCCGAGGTGCGCCGACTCGCCGAGTCCTACGGCTTCCGGTACCACGCCCGGCCCGACCGGGGCCGGTTCAAGAAGGCCGGCAACCTCAACCACGGCCTGGCCGAGGGCACCGGCGAGATCGTCGCCGTCCTGGACGCCGACTTCTGCCCCCGCCCCGACTTCCTGCACCACCTGGTGCCCTACCTCGACAACCCCGAGGTCGGCATCGTGCAGAGCCCGCAGTGCTTCGACACGGACGCCGACATGTCCTGGCTCGAACGCGCCGCGGGAGCCACCCAGGAGATCTTCTACCGCTGGATCCAGCCCTCCCGGGACGCGCAGGACGGCACCGTCTGCTGCGGCACCAACGCCCTCTACCGCCGCGCCGCGCTGAAGCGGATCGGCGGCTTCGCCGAGATCGACCACAGCGAGGACCTCTACACCGGCCTCGCCCTCGCCCGCGCCGGATGGGCCACCCGCTACGTCCCCGCGCTGGTCGCCAAGGGCATGTCGCCCACCGGCCTGCCCGCCTTCATCAGCCAGCAGTACCGCTGGTGCCTCGGCTCCCTGGCCCTGGTCCGCGACCCGGACTTCCGCAAGGGGCCGCTCCCGCGGTCCGCCCGGCTCTGCTTCTGGAACGGCATCCTCGGCTACGTCACCAGCGCGGTGAACGTCTTCGCCGTGCCGCTGCCCGCCCTGATCATGCTGTTCTTCCGGCCCGAGGAGATCCAGCCCTGGCAGGTGCTGCCGTTCCTGCCGCCGATCTGGGTCGCCCTGGTGCTGCTGCCCGCGATGTCCCGCACCCGCTGGCGCTTCGAGGTCACCCGGGTCCAACTCCTCGGCGGGCTCTGCCACGTGGTCGCCATCGTGCACGCGCTGCGCCGCCGCTCCGCCGACTGGGTGCCCACCGGCGCCGTGTCCGGCGGCAGCTCGCTCGCCCGTGCCGTCGCCCGGATCGGGGTCGGCTGGCTCGGCTTCGTCGTCCTCGCGGGCGCCGCCGGACTGGTCCGGGCCGCGCTGCTGCACGGCTGGCGGCCGTACTGGGCGCTCGCCGGGCTGCTCGCACTCACCGCCTACACCATGATCCCGCTGATCCGGGAACTGCGGCCGCTGCTCAACGGCACCGGCGGCGGCAAGGGAGCCGCCGTCGGCGAGGTCGCCGCGCCCGCACCGGGCCGCTCCGACCTCGGGTTCGGACGCGCCGAGGCCGTCGCCGTCACCGCCGTGCTGCTGCTGTGCGGGCTGATGGCCTCCGGCTGGGCCGACCCGCTGATCTTCTGACGGACCGTCACACCACCTCTGTCCCACCGAGTTTCCTTGCGCGTCGCCCCACCGGCGCGGACACCGCCCGGCCGCCCCATCGGCCCGGCGGGCCCGACAAACCGCTGCCAGCCCTGCAAGGAGCACCGCCGTGTCAACGGCCGTACCATCGTCCTCAGCCTCGTCCTCCTCATCCGCCTCGGCCCCGTCCCCGTCCCCGTCGTCCTCCTCGGCCTCGTCGCCGCCGGCCGCGCCCGCCGCGACCGACACACCCACCGACCTGCTGCCCGGCGTCGTCCGGGTGGGCCGGGAACCCGCCGCCCCGCAGGGCGCCGCTGTCGCCGAGAGCGGGCAGACCCGCCGGCGCACCGCCTTCCGCCCCGACATCGAGGGGCTGCGCGGCGTCGCCGTGCTCTCCGTCCTCGCCTTCCACTCCGCCGTCCCGGGCCTGACCGGCGGCTTCGTCGGCGTCGACGTCTTCTTCGTCGTCTCCGGCTTCCTGATCACCGGCCTGCTCGTCGGACGCCCGCTCGGCCTGTGGGACTTCGCCGCCCGCCGCGCCCGGCGCATCCTGCCCGCCGCCGCCACCGTGCTGGTCGCCACCGCCGTCGCCGGCGGCGCCCTGCTCGACCCGCTGCGCGGCACCGACCTCGCCCGCGACCTGATCGCCTCCGCCGGCCAGTTCGCCAACTGGCGCTTCGTCGGCGAGCAGACCGACTACCTGGCCGCCGAACGCGACCCCAGCCCGCTGCAGCACTTCTGGTCGCTCGGCGTGGAGAACCAGTTCTACCTGCTCTGGGGCGTGCTGCTGCTCGGCCTCGCCCGCTACCTCCACGGGCGCCGCCGCACCCTGGCGATCACCCTCGCCACGGTGGCCGTCGGCGGGATCTCGCTCGTGCTCTGCCTGCGCTGGACGGCCACCTCCGCGCCGCTCGCCTACTTCTCCACCGGCAGCCGGCTCTGGGAGTTCGCGGCCGGCGCCTGCGCGGCGCTGGCCGGCCCGGCGCTGGCCGCCCGCGCCGAGCGGCGCCCGGTGCCGCGGACGCTGCGGGTGCTCGGTTGGCTCGGCCTCGCCGCCGTGCTCACGCCGGTGTTCCTGTACGACCGCAACACCCCCTTCCCCGGCACCGCCGCGCTGCTGCCCGTCCTCGGCACCGCCGCCGTCCTGCTCGCCGGGCACGGCACCCCCGGCGCCGCCGACGCCGGACGGCTGCTCGCCACCCGCCCGCTGCGCGCCGCCGGACGGCTCTCGTACGCCTGGTACCTCTGGCACTGGCCGGTGCTGACCATCGCCCAGGCCCGCTACGGCCCGCTGCCCTGGACCACCCTGCTCGCGCTCACCGCCGCCGCCGCGCTGCCCGCCTGGCTCACCCTGCGGCTGGTCGAACAGCCGCTGCGCTACGGCAGCAGCCCCGCCCCCCGGCGCGGGCTCGCGGTCGGCGCCAGCGCGCTGGTCATCCCGCTGATCGCCGCGCTCACCCTCGGCGGCGGCACCGTGCGCGCTCTCGGCGACCCCTCCGCCGGGCCCGTGGCGGCCCCCGCCGGAGCCCCCGACGGCCCGAGCCTGCTCGCCCCCGGCGCCCGGGTGCTCACCCTGACGCCGTCGCTGGCCCGGGCCCGGGAGGACTTCCCGCCCGGCAAGGGCTGCGAGATCCCGCTCAACGCCGACAGCAGCCCGCGCTGCCTCTTCGGCGCCGAGGACAGCCCCGACCGGATCGTGCTGCTCGGCGACTCCCACGCCGGGCAGTGGATCTCTGCCGGCCTCGCCCTGGCCGAGCAGCGGCACTGGGCCCTGGAGGTCCTGGTCAAGCCCGGCTGCCCGCTGGCCACCCTCACCGTGCGCAACAACGTGCTCGGCCGCACCTTCGACGAGTGCGACCGCTGGCGCGAGAACACCCTCACCCGGCTGACCTCCGGCCCCAAGCCGCGCCTGGTCCTGATGGCGGGGCTCAACCGGTACGGCAGCCAGGAGGAGCGCGCCGAGGGCTGGACCCGCACCCTGGACCGGCTCACCGCGCTCGGCGCCCCGCTCGCCTACCTCGGCGACACCCCGATGCCCGGCAAGGACATCCCGACCTGCCTGGCCGCCTCCGACGGGCGCTCGGACGCCTGCTTCTTCCCCCGCGACACCGCCTTCGAGCCCGACCCGGTGCTGGACGGCGGGCTCGCCGCCCGCTACGGGGTGCGGACCCTCGACCTCGGCCCGCTGCTCTGCCCCGGTGCCGGGCCCTCCTGCCCGGCGGTGCTGGAGGGCGTGGTGCTGTACCGGGACACCGGGCACATCACCGACACCCTGGCGCGGGTACTGGCGCCCCGGCTGGACAAGGGACTGCTGGGGACGGCGGGAGCCCCGGGCGCACCGGCCGGTTCTGCCGCGCCGACCGGATCGACCGCGCCGGCCGGCCCCACCGGGTAGGCCGGCCCGACCGGTTCGGTGATTCCGACCGGCCCGACCGGTTCGGCCGCGTCCATGGCTCCGGGGCCGCCCTCGGCTCAGCCGTGGATTCAGCCGTAGATGCTGTGGCAGAGCCGGGCCGACTCCGACCCGGCCGGCCAGTGGCCCGCCCGCTCGGCCTGGTCGCAGATGCTGTTCCGGCCCCCGCCCGCCCCGGCACCCGCCGGGGTGGGCGCGGCCGACTGGCCGCGGGCCGGAGCCGGGGCGTGCGGGCTGTGCCCCGGCTTGGGGCGCGCGCTCGCCGAGGCGTGCGCGGCGTCGGTCGTCGCACCGGCCCCGGCACCGGGCGCGGCCGCCGTCGTACCCGGCCCGCCCACCGGGATCACCGCGCCCGGAGTGGGCGGCGGCAGCGGGGACGGTGCCGGCACGGCCGGTGAGGGGGAGACCGGCAGCAACTGCGCCGCCGGGTCCGAGGCGGAGGGCGAGGCGTCCGGCAGCGCCGCCACGCTCAGCTCGTCACCCGCCCCCGGCCCGCACATCACCAGGACGGAGGCCAGCACGGCGCCCGTCCCGACCATCGCGGCCGTCCAGGCCCTGCGTGACAGACGCCTCGGCGGCGGCGTGGCGGTGGACCACGGCGGTAGCGGATTCGTCGGGACCGGCGGCGGCTGCCAAGCGTTCTGCGGCCACTGCCACTGCCCTCCGGTGGGCTGCCCAGTCATGTGCTCGTCCTTCCAGCGGCCCCCCTCAGAACCTTTCCGTGCTCAACGAGCGCGCCGACGCCGGGACATGACCCGGAAGAGGGGTCTGGACGGGCGTTGATTGCCACCGCGCCACATGCTGGGGGACATGGAGACCAACAGCACGTCCAAACCCCTGGTCGAGGTGGCCGAGTTCCGGACCGACAGCCGCTACCGCCTCATCCACTTCGAGGGCCACGGCTGGGAACCGCTCGCACAGGAGGAGTTCGAGCCGCGCGTCCACCAGCTCTTCCCGGACCTCGACCCGCGCGACCCGCAACGGGTCCACTGGGCCGACCGCCCCTGGGAGTGGCCCGCCTGGCACCCGGGCGAAGCCTGAACGCACCGCCCGAA
Organism: Kitasatospora sp. NPDC058063; assembly: GCF_042885395.1. Classification (NCBI taxonomy): domain Bacteria; kingdom Bacillati; phylum Actinomycetota; class Actinomycetes; order Kitasatosporales; family Streptomycetaceae; genus Kitasatospora; species Kitasatospora sp. NPDC058063. The sequence continues at coordinate 70,941 of NZ_JBHVSD010000010.1, read as the reverse complement.
CGCACCGCCCGAACACACGGTCCGGGCGGTCCGGGCGGGTTCCGGGCGGCCCGGAGCGGTCCGGTATGTCCCGGCCTGAACGGATGTGGCGCGGTGCGATGCGACCCGAACCGCTCGGTGCAGGAGTGACGGACCCGTTCCTTCGTTACGCTGAGCGGGTGAGAGTGGATCACTTCTGGCACCGCCTGCCGGGCCGGGCCGTGGGCGCCTGCTCGCCGGAGCAACTCGGCGAACTCGTGCCCCGCGACCGCGACGTCCGGTACGACCGGCTGGCCGCCGCCGGCCTCGCCCTCGGCGTGCGGCGCACCGCCGTCCTGATGGAACTCGCGCTCACCGAGAACGGCCTGCATCCCGACCCGGCCGCCCGACTGCCCGTCTACGGCGGCGGCCCGCACCAGCCGGACGGCGCACTGCCGGACGGCGCCGTGCCCGTGCTGCGCCCCGAACAGGTCGCGGCGGCCTCCGCGTTCCTGCGCGACTCGGCGCTCGGCGAACTCGTCCGCCAGCAGAACAGCGTGCTCGCCCGTACGGCCGTGCACCTCGGCTACCCGACGCCGTGGTCCGAGGCCTGGGCGACGCTCGTCGTCCACGACCTGCGCGAGCTGCGGGACTTCTTCGCCCGCGCGGCCGCCGCCGGGGACGCGGTGGCCGTCCGGGAGGCGCAGTGATCACGCCCGCGGGGACCGCCGGGTACGGCGCGGCGGCCGAGCAACTCGCCGTCCAGTACGAGAGCGTGAGCTTCACCGAGGTGCACCGCGAGCTGCACCACCTGTACCCGGCCCCGCCCGCGTCCGTCCTGGACGTCGGAGCCGGCACCGGCCGTGACGCCGCCGCCCTCGCCGCCCTCGGCCACCGGGTGGTCGCGGTCGAGCCGACCCCCGAACTCCGGTCCGTCGGAGAGCGGTTGCACGCCGGCTCGGACGTGCGCTGGGTCGCCGACGCGCTGCCCGAACTGCCCGCGCTCGTCGCCGAGGGCACGAGCTACGACCTCGTCCTGCTCACCGCTGTCTGGATGCACCTCGCCCCCGCCGAGCGCCCACCCGCGATGGCCGCCCTCACCCGCCTCCTCGCCCCCGCGGGACGGCTCGCCCTCACCGTCCGCCACGGCCCCGTCCCGCCGGGCCGCCACATGTTCGACCTCCCGGACGAGGCCACCGTCACCCTCGCCGCCGACTGCGGGCTGCGCCTCCTCCACCGCGCCACCCGCGCGGACCTGCACGGCCGGGGCGAGGTCCACTGGACGCTGCTGCTCTTCGAGCGGGAGGCGTAGGCGCTCGGCCCGGGGCGGTAGCGGCGGGCAGGCGACCCCTCCACGGCGAGGTGCGCCAACGCCTCGGGCGGCTCGGGCCCGTCCCGTACGGCCGGCAGGTACGCCCTGGCCTGCCGGAGGTTCAGCCGCGCCGTCGCAGCGACCGCGCCGTCCGTCCGCGCGAGCGCGCGCGCCTCTGCCGCCAAGGGGTCGGGCGGCCGGACGCCCTGGATCCGCTCCCGGTCGTCGCGGGCGTTCGCCGAGCCTCTCTCCGTCGTCGTGGCGACCGGCCCGGCGGACCGTTCGCCGGTCGGCCCGGGGCGTGTTCCCCGGCGGCGGAGGAGGGCCGCTACGGCGATCGACGGTCGGTGGGGGCGTCCGATCGACGCAGCTTCGTCCGGCGGTGGCCGGAGACCGTTGTCAGGCGGTACGGGCGACCGGTAGACGGGAGGCTCCGGGCGCCGATCCTCCGAGTACCGGGAGTGCCGTGAACGCCCTGAGACTGCTCGCCGTGCCCGCCGCCGCCCTCGCCCTGACGCTGAGCGGCGCGACCGCCGCACCCGCCGCACCAGCGGCGGCTCCCGACCCCGCGCCCGCCACCGTCACCATCTCCGGTCCGGCCAACGGAACGACTGTCCAGGCGCACGTGGGGGACACCGTGCAGGTGGAGATCCTCGCCGTGCGCGACTACACGGTGACCTGGTACTGGTACGCCCTGGGCACCTCGACGCCCGCCCTGCTCTCGCAGACGGCGGGCAGTGCCGAACCCAACGGCGACTCCCACGGCACCTTCTCGGTGACGGCCGCCGGGACGGCCGCCATCACCGCGATCGGCCGCTGCGTGCCGGACCGCGGCACGATCTGCCCGCCGTGGGCCATCAACTGGAAGGTCACCCTGGCGGTTTCCTGACCGGACCCGGGACGCACCGCCGCCCCGGGCACCGACGACGGCGCTCAGTGGCAGGTGCTGAACTTCTACCAGCAACCGCCGCTTGAACACGCCGGATGACAAGGGTTCTTGTCATCCGGCCCTCAAGCTCTGGCTCAGGTCAAGCGGCAGGTGCGCCTAGCCGGTCCCACGAAGCCTGGCCGGGGATGCTGTCCGCCGCGCTGCCGCTGTAGCCGCACTTGCGTTGCCACTTCGGGTACTTCTCGGGCCGCATCACGCTCGGCAGCGCCCGACAGCTTCGGTCCAGGCAGTGCAGCGAAGTCGGCCGTATCGTCACGCACGGGTGAAGGCCCGGCACATCCGGGCAGGAGCAGGAACGCACCTGTTCCACGAACGGCTCAAGCTGATCGGTGCCGGCTGGTGACGGTACGATCCGCGGGGATGTGCCGGTCCGCCGCGGCCGCCGGAAAGGAATGATTCCGTGAAGAAATTCATACTCTTCGATCATGACGGTGTCCTGGTCGACACCGAGTTCTGGTATTTCAGATCCGCGGAACGCGCCCTGGCGGAGGCCGGTTTCACGCTGGACAAGGACCAGTACCTCCGGGACATGGCCCTGGGGGCGGGCTCCTGGGTCCAGGCCAGGGCAGCCGGCATCGACGACCTGACCCTCACTCGGGTTCGCGAGGCCCGTAACGGCTACTACCAGGAGTACTTGCGGACCGAGGCCATCGAGATCGACCGCGTCGTCGACACTCTCGCCGAACTGTCGGGGTTTGCCCGGATGGCCATCGTGACGACCTCGAAGCGGGCCGACTTCGACATCATCCACGAGAAGCGCCAGATCAGGCAGTTCATGGACTTCGTCCTTGTGCGCGAGGACTACGAACTCGCCAAGCCGAACCCGGAACCGTACCTGGCCGGGCTGAAGCGCTTCGGCGCCTCCCCGCAGGAGACCCTGGTCGTGGAGGATTCAGCCAGGGGACTGGCCTCGGCGGTGGCCGCCGGCATCGACTGTGCCGTTGTCCACAACGAGTTCACGAAGGCAGACGACTTTTCCCGGGCAACTTACCGGATCGACAGCCTGAGCGAATTGAAGGAAATCCTTCTCACGGAAAGCTGACGCCGCTTTGGCGCAGAGCCCGCAGCTGGTGCGCCGGGTGAGGGCCGACAGTAGGCAGACGAGTGATCGGCGTGCCTACCGGCTCGAAGCCGAGGCCAAAACGAAAAGCTCACACCGAAAACCGCCCATGGCCCCCGCGCGGAACCGGACGGGACGTACGCCGAGATTCGCCAGGAAATCCGTGAACTCGCCTGCGCCTCCCCCTGATTGAGACGGTCGCGCATCGGCGCGGCATCGATGGCTGTTGGAGTTGTGGGTGGCGCCGTGGCGCGTGGGAAGTCGGCCGGGCCGACTTCCCACGCGGGCGTCACGGTGTGCCGAATCCCTCCTCGACCAGGCGGGTGGCCCAGCGGGTCAGGGCCGGGGCGAGGGGCGGGTGGGTGAGGCCGGCGTCGGCGGCGAGGCGATCGGCGGAGCCGGTGTCGTAGCGGTCCTCGGAGAGGAAGGTGAGGGTCTCCGGGGCGGCGCCGGTGAGGACGCGGGGGAGGCGGCGGACGAGGGGGACGGGGATCAGGGCGCGGGGCGGGCGGACGCCGAGGTGGCGGGCGAGGAGGGTGATCAGCTCGGGGAGGCAGGGGGTGGTGGGGTCGAGGACGGTGTGGGCCGCGAGCGGGTCGCGGTCGTGCTCGGGCACGGCGGCGAGGAAGCGGGCCAGATGGTCGACGGTGACGACGGGGAGGAAGGTCTGCCGGGTGCCGGGCAGCAGGGGGAGTCGCCCGCGGTGGAGTTGCCGGACGAGCTGGGCCGGGCCCAGGTACTGGCCGGCCTCGCCGGTCCGGGAGTGGCCGATGACGCTGCTGGGGTTGACGGTGGTGAGCGGGACGCCGAGGCGGGGTGCGGTGACCCGGACGGCGGCGTCGCCGAGGTGCTTGGAGGCCTCGTAGGCGCCGAGGCGGGTGTAGAGGGTGGCGGTGGCGGAGGGGTCGAGGGGGTATCGCGGCCGCGGGTCGCGGCCGACGCGGTAGCCGGAGAGGTGGACCAGGCGGCGCAGCCCGGGTCGGGTGGCGGACCAGTGCAGGGCGTGCAGCGCGCCGTGGACGTTGGCGGGTTCGGCCTGGGCGCGGGTGAGGCCGAAGGCGTAGCGGGCGGCGAGGTTGTGGACGTCGCGGACCTCGCCGAGCCGGGCGTCGTCCTCGGGGGAGAGTCCGAGGCCGGGGCGGGTGAGGTCGGCGGTGACGGTGGTCGGTGCGGTGCCGTCCGCGCCGTGGTCGTGCAGCCACCGGCGCAGGGTGTCCGCGCCGGTGGTGTCGCGGACGGCGGCGGCCACCGGCTCGCCGCGGCCGAGGAGTTCGAGGACGAGCCAGCGGCCGAGGAAGCCGCTGGCGCCGAGGACGAGGGTCCGGGGCGGTGGGGCGGGGGTCACGGTGAACTCCAGAGATCCAGAATCAGTAGACCGGTCTGCATATTTTTCGGGCGCGGGCGGGCGGCGGCGCGGAACGGCCCGCCGCCCGCGCTCCGGCTACCGGCTGCCGAGCAAGTGCCGGACGGCGTGCCGGGCGTGGTCCAGTGGCTCGCGGCTGCGCCGGACGGAGGCGAGCAGGACGGCCCCCTCCAGCAGGGCGAGCGCCTGCCCGGCGGCGGCCGCGGCCTGCTCCGGGCCGAAGCCCTCGCGCTCCAGGCGGTCGGCCAGGACCTGCTGCCAGCCCGCGTACAGCCCGGCGCAGACCGTCCGCAGGGTCTCGTTGGTGCCGGCCACCTCCAGGGCGACGGTGGCGATCGGGCAGCCGCTGGTGTAGTCCGAGCGCTCCAGGCGCTCGGCGAAGGCCTCGATCAGCTGCTCGGCGAGGGTGGCGGTGTCGGCGCCCTCGCCGGCCAGGGCCGTGAGCAGCGCCTCGACCTCCTGGCCGGCCTGGGTGAGCGCGGCGGCCACCAACTGGTCCTTGCCGCCGGGGAAGTGGAAGTAGAGCGAGCCGCGCGGGGCGCCGGTGGCGGCCACGATCCGGTTGAGTCCGGTCCCGAAGTAGCCCTGCGCCTCGATCAGTTCCCTGGTGCCGGCGATCAGCCGGGCCCGGGTCTCCTCGCCCTTGACTCCCATGCGGCGATAGTAGACCGGTCTGCATATTTTTGTCGACGGGCCGTCGGGCCGCTCCGACGGTCCTCCGACGGTCCTCCGGCGGCCTTCCGGCGATCCTTCGGGGGTCCCTCGGAGAGGCGCTCGGGCCCTTGTCAGAAGCGGAGTTGGGGAGGGTAGCCGGTCCAGTGCAGCTCCTGCGGCAGGTGGCCCTGGTCGTTCAGCAGCAGCACGGCGGGCGGCCGGCCGGGGGTGTAGCGCAGGACGGTCAGCGCCGCGTTGGCCGCGTTGACGCCGAGCCAGCGCCAGGCCGGGGCGTCCAGGGCGTGCCGGACCAGCCAGCCGACCAGGAAGGCGTGGGTGACGACCAGCTCGTGCCGCTCCTCGCGGCCCGGCACCGGCCCGGTGAACCGCTCGACGGCCCGCCGCGCCAGCGCGGCGCCCTGCTCCCGCTCCTGCGCCGTGGTGGAGGAGAGGAAGTTCAGCAGGAACTCGGCGCTGTCCTCGGGAAGTTCGTCCCGCTCGGGCACGTACGGCACGAAGTCCCCGGCCTCCTCGCACTGCTGCGGCCGCACGCCGGTCAGCTGCTCCGCGACCAGCCGCGCGGTCTCGGCGGCCCGGGGCAGCGGGCCGTGGTGCAGCACCGAGACCGGACGGCCGGCCAGCCGCCGGCCCAGCAGGGCGGCCTGCCGGCGTCCGGCGGCGGTGAGCCCGGTGCCGTCGCCTTCGGAGGCGGCCTCGCCGTGGCGGGCCAGGTAGAGATAGCGGGTGGCGAGGTCGGTCATGCTCGGGGGCTCCTCACGGTGGACGAAGATCGATTCGCCCCGGAGTGACGCGCCGCGGGCCGTGCCCGGTTCCGGATCAGGTCGTGCCCGTTCCGGCCCGGGCCGTGCGCGGTTCCGGCTCGGGCCGTGCCCGGTTCTGCCTCAGCCCGCGTGGGCCTCGTCCAGCAGCGCCAGCTCCTCGGCCGACAGCCGCAGTGCCCCGGCGGCGATGTTGTCCTCCAGGTGCGCCACGTTGCCGGTGCCCGGGATGGCCAGCACGTGCGGGCCGCGGTGCAGGGTCCAGGCCAGCCGCACCTGCGCGGTGCTCACCCCGCGCGCCTCGGCCACCGCCCGGACCTGGGCGGGCTCGGCCTCGCCGGCGCCGCCCTCCCGCCCGGCCCCGGCGATCGCGTAGAAGGGGACGAAGGCGATGCCCTGCTCCCCGCAGATCCGCAGCACCTCGTCCTGCGCCGGCGTGGCTCCGATGCCGTACGGGTTCTGTACGCAGACCACCGGCGCGATGGTCTGCGCCTCGGCGAGCTGGTGCGGGTGGACGTTGGACAGGCCCAGTCGGCGGATCAGCCCGGCCCGGCACAACTCGGCCAGCGCGCCGAAGCGTTCGGCGACCGAGTCGGTGCCGAGGACGCGCAGGTTCACCAGGTCGAGGTGGTCACGGCCGAGCTGACGCAGGTTCTGCTCCACCTGGGCGCGCAGCCGCTCGGGGGTGCGGGCGTGCTCGACCCACTCGCCGTCGAGGCCGCGGCCGGGGCCGACCTTGGTGGCGATCACCAGGTCGTCGGCGTACGGCGCGAGCGCCCGGTTGATCAGCTCGTTGGCGGAGCGCAGCGGCGAGAAGTAGAAGGCGGCGGTGTCGATGTGGTTGACGCCCAGCTCGACCGCGCGGCGCAGCACCCGCAGCGCCTGCTCGCGGTCGCGGGGGACGGCGTGCGGGACGAGTGCCGGGCCGGTCTGGGGCAGACGCATCGTGCCGAAGCCGATCCGGTGGACGGTGCGGTCGCCGAGCTTCCAGGTGCCGGAGGCGGCGGCCGTGACGGGGGTGACGGGCGTGACGGGGGTGTTGGCAACTGCGCTCGAAGTCATGCCCATGATGATCACGGCTGCACCGGCCTGAGCGCCAACGATTCGACCATGCGTGAATCCACGGGGGTGGGGCTCGGCGGCCGGACTGCCGTTCACGGCGGGTGACCTGGCGCGGATGCGCTTCGCGGTCTCCCCGATGCGGGAGGTCGGGCCGAACCCGCGGCTGCGCCACCGCACCCGCCCGCTGCCGGGGCCCACGGCCGGGGCGGGCCTCCCGCTGGTGCCGTCCGCCTTCAAGGGCCCGGCGCTCTGCACCCGTCCGGCCCCGCCCGGACCTGTTGCAGCTCGCCTGTCCGGCGCGCGGCACCGGCTGTTGCTCCGTGCGCCGGCGTGTCGCCCCGGATGCCGGTGTCATCGGGCCGCAGGCGCCGGACAGCCGTAATGTGCGGGACATGACACCCAATCGCGGTCCCCGGCAAGGCCCCCGGCACCCCCGGCAGCGGCGCCGTCGGACCGTTCTCGTCGCCGCGCTGCTGGGGGCCGCCATCGGCGCCGTCGCGCTCGCCGGGGCGCCGGTGCGGTCGGCCGCCGCACCCGCCGCCGCCCCGGCCTCCGCCGCACCCGCCGCCGACACCCGGCTCCGCCCGGCCGGCGCACCGCCGACCGTGTACGCGCACCGCGGCGCCGCCTCCGCCGCGCCGGAAAACACCCTGGTGTCGGACGAGGTGGCCCGCCGGGCGGGCGCCGAGTGGGTCGAGAACGACGTCCAGCCCAGCAGGGACGGCGTCCCGTACGTGCTGCACGACGACACCGTGGACCGCACCACCGACGGCACCGGCCGGATCCGCGAGCTGACCGCCGCCCAACTGGACGCGCTGGACGCCGGCTCCTGGTTCGCCCCGGCCTACGCGGGCACCCGCCTGCCGACCCTGGCTGTCCAACTGGAGGACCTGCGCATCCGCGGCGGCAGACTGCTGCTGGAGATCAAGGGGCCGCACAGCCGTGACGAGGTCGCCCGGATCGTCCGCGAGGTGCGCGACCACGGCATGGCCGACCGGGTCATGGTCCAGAGCTTCGAGGTCGACGCCCTGCGCCACACCCGCGAACTGGCCCCCGAACTGCCCCTCGCACTACTTCGCTCCACCCTGGACGCCGACCCGGTCGCCACCGCCCGGGACCTCGGCCTGACCGCCTACCACCCCTCGGACGACGCGCTCTCCGCCCGCCCCGGCGCGGTCGGGGAACTGCACGCCGCCGGGGTGGCGGTCAACGTCTGGACCGTCGACCTGCCCGCCCGCTGGAGGGCCCTCACGGCGGCGGGCGTGGACGGGATCATCACCAACCGCCCGGCGGAGCTGGCCGGTTGGGCCGCGGCCTGGTCGGCGTCGGGCGCCGCCGGTTAGGCTGCCCGGCGTGGAGCAGGAGAACGCGCCGGGCGCCCGGCCGACGGGCGAACGGGCTGCCGACGACCGGGCCGCCGAGGAGTGGGTCCGCAGGCACTTCGGCCTGGTCCCGGAGCCGCAGGGCTCGCTGACCGCCTTCGACGGTCGCCTCGTCGTCGACCTGGACACCCGGCTCGTCACCGTGGACGGCCGCGAGGTGCAGCTCGCCCGTGCCGACGTCAGGCTGCTGCGCGGCCTGATCGAGCTGGGCGAGGGCGTGCACCAGGCGTACTCGATCATGTGGAAGGTCTACAACGCAGCCCTCCACCCCCATGAGCTGACGTTCCCGATGACGCGGCTGAGGTGGAAACTCGGCGAGCCCTCCTGGATCGTGCGAACCGAGGAGGGCTACGGCCTGCGGCCCCCCGAGCTGCCGTAGCGGACGGTGCCCGCGCTCGACCCGACCCGACCGGGCCCGACCCGCCGCGCCGGGGGGCGGAGGCCTCTGCGAGAGTGCGGGCATGACGCCTCCGATCCTCAGCTGCGCCGTCCTGGACGACTACCAGGGCGTCGCCACCAGCAGCGCCGACTGGTCCCCGGTGGCGGGCCGGGTCTCGGTGACGGCCTTCCGCGAGCACTTCGGCTCGGAGGAGGAGCTGGCCGCCGCGCTCGCCGGGTTCGACATCGTGGTCACCCTGCGCGAGCGGGTGCCCTTCCCGGCCTCGCTGTTCGCCCGGCTGCCGCGGCTCCGGCTGCTGGTCGCCTCCGGGATGCGCAACGCGGCGATCGACCTCGCGGCCGCGCAGGCGCACGGGGTGACGGTCTGCGGCACCGCCAGCTCGGGCACCCCGCCGGTCGAGCTGACGTGGGCGCTGCTGCTCGGACTGGCCCGCGGCATCGTCCAGGAGAACACCGCGCTGCGCGAGGGCGGCCCCTGGCAGAGCACCGTCGGCGCCGACCTGCACGGCCGCACGCTCGGGCTGCTCGGCCTCGGCCGGATCGGCGGCCGGGTGGCCCGGGTCGGCCTGGCCTTCGGCATGGACGTGGTGGCCTGGAGCCGGAGCCTGACCGACGAGCGGGCCGCCGGGGCGGGCGTGCGGCGCGCGGCCGACAAGGAGGAGCTGCTCCGCGAGAGCGAATTCGTCTCGATCCACCTCGCCCTCAACCCGGGCACCCGGGGGCTGATCGGCGCGGCCGAGCTGGCTCTGATGAAGCCCGGGGCGTATCTGGTCAACACCTCCCGGGCGGCGATCGTCGACCAGGACGCGCTGCTCGCCGCGCTCACCGGCGGCCGGATCGCGGGTGCGGGCGTCGACGTGTTCGACATCGAACCGCTGCCCGCCGATGACCCGATGCGCACCGCTCCCCGGCTGCTGGCCACTCCGCACCTGGGGTACGTGTCGCAGGACAACTACCGGCGCTACTACGAGGAGGCGGTGGAGGACATCGCGGCTTTCCTGGCGGGCGAACCGGTCCGTCGGCTGGGCTGACGCCTCCTGCGCCCGGGAGTGCTCCGCCGCATACTGACGGCATGACGGGTGGAGACGGCGGCCGGGCCGCGGGCCGGCGCGGGGTGCTGCGGGCGGGCGCGGCGGCGCTGGTGCTGGGTGCGGCGGGGTGCACGAGCGGGAGCGGGCCGCGGGCCGCGACCACCGGCCCGGCCGCCACGACGCCCGCCGCCACGACGTCCGTAGCTACGACGCCCGCCGCCACGAGCAGTGCCGGAGCGCCCGCGCGGACACCGACCCCGTTGCCCCGGCCGCCCCTCTGGCAGCCCGGCCCTGGCGAGATCCAGCCCGACGTCAAGCGCCGCGCCGTCGAGCTGGTCGCCGCGCTCGGAGCTTGGCCGCCCGGCGGGCAGGGCACGGAGGCGGCCCGGGCCCGGGTGGCGGCGCTCGGCCTGCCGCCCGCGCTGGCCGACGCCGCGGGTCCGCTCGCCCCGGCGGCGGCCGAGGCGAGCCTGGAGGTGATCGTCGCCCAGTACGGCGGCATCCTCGACGACTCGGCGAGCGTGCTCGTGGTCTGCCGTCAGTGGACGCGCGGTCCGGACGGTTCGGTGGCCGAGGGCGGCACCACGGTGGACGTCCGGCTGAGCCGGGCCGAGCCGCGCTGGACGGTCACCGAGCTGCACCCGGGAGTGGCGGGCCCGGCGGCCGCCGCACCGCCGCCCGCGGTGGCCCGGGTGCTGGCCGAGCCCCGGATCGAGCTGCCGCCCGAGGCCGCCGCAGACCTGCGCAGCGGCACCGTGCACGACAGCGTGCTGGAGGCGATGCTGCGGCTGGCCGGCCCGTACACGCTCTCGGTGAGCGTGGTGCGGACCGGCCACCCGCTGGACGTCTTCGGGACGACCCGGCCCAGCGACCATCCGCTGGGCCGGGCCTTCGACGTCTGGCGGATCGACGGGCTGGCCGTGGTCGACCCGGGTACGTCCCGGCAGCTGGTCGAGTCCTTCATGCTGGACGCGGCCGCCGCCGGTTCGTACAACGTGGGCGGGCCGGTGGCGATCCCGGGTGCCGGCAACCGGTTCTTCACCGACGACACCCACCACGACCACTGCCACGTGGGGTTCTACCACTAGGCATTCAGCTGACGTTGACGCCGCTCCAGGCCGCCGCGACCGCGTTGTACTCGGTGCTGGAGGCGCCGTACAGGTCGCGGGCCGCGTTCAGGGAGGCGGCGCGGGCGCCCTTGTAGTTGGTGGTGGAGGTCATGTAGACGGTCAGCGCGCGGTACCAGATCTTGGCGATCTTGTCGTGGCCGATGCCGGTCACCGTGGAGCCGTTGCAGGTCGCGCTGTTGTAGGTGACGCCGTTGATGGTCTTGCTGCCGCTGCCCTCGCTGGCCAGGTAGAACCAGTGGTTGCCGACGCCCGAGGAGTAGTGCACGTCGAGCTTGCCGACGCTGCTGCTCCAGCAGTCGGCCGAGGAGCCGTCCAGCGAGGGCTTGTCGAAGCGGCGCAGCCACGGCGGGGTGGACTGGTCGCTGAACAGGTAGTCGCCGGTGTCGACGCTGTTGTTGGCGTACCACTCGACCATGGTGCCGAAGATGTCGCTGGTGGACTCGTTGAGGCCGCCGGACTCGCCGCTGTAGCGCAGGTTGGCGGTGGCGCTGGTGACGCCGTGGGTCATCTCGTGGCCCATGGTGTCGAGGTCGACCTGCTCCGGGTCGCTGCTGCCGTTGCCGTCGCCGGTCATCATGCAGAAGCAGCTGTCGGACCACTGGGCGTTGTCCCAGTTGGTGCCGACGTGGACGAAGACGGTGGCGCCCTTGCCGTCGTTCTTGATGCCGCTGCGGCCGTGGACGTTCTTGTAGTAGTCGTACGTCCAGGCGGTGTTGGCGTGGGCGTCGACGGCGGCGGTGGAGCGGTCGGTGGAGAACTTCTTCCCGTCGCCCCAGACGTTGGTGGTGCTGTTGAACGCGGTGCCGGAGGTGGCCTTGAGCGAGCTCGCGGAGAGGTTGTTGGCGTCCTTGGTGACGTGGCCGCGGACCGGGTCGGTCAGGGTGTAGCCGCCGCCGGTCTTGGCGGTGGTGTCGATGCCGATCCTGCCGGTGTACTCGGAGTTCCCGGTGCCGGTGGCCTGGTGCTCGGCGTCGTAGGACTCGATCTGCTCGCCGGTGGTGGCGTCGGTGACGACGATCTTGCCGGCCGGCTCGCCGTGCGCGCCGGTGCCCGCGACGGTGGTGCGCCAGGCCAGCCGGGGCGTGCCGTCGGCGGCCCAGACGACCAGCTCGGGGGTGCTGACGGCGTCCTGGACGCCGGGGGCGGCGGCGAGCGCGCCGGCCGCGCCGGACTGCGCGGTCACCTTCGGGACGGTCGACTTCACGGCGGCGTCATGGGCGGCCGCGCGGGAGGAGTCCTTGAGCCTGCCCTTGGCGTCCTGGTGGACGACCAGGTCGCCGCCGACCACCGGCAGGCCCTGGAACGTGCGGTCGAAGCGGACGTGCGAGGCGCCGTCGGCGTCCAGCACGACGTCCTTGAGCACGAGGTCCTGGCCGGCGCCGAAGCCGAACACCGCCGCGTTGTGGGTGACGTTGGCGCGGGCCTGGGATATCGCGGCCTCGCGCGGGGCGGTGGCGGCGGAGGCCGTGGCGGCCGGGACGGTGGCGCCGGCGAGGGCGGCGACGACCGCGACGGCTCCGGCCACGCGGGCACGGCGGGAGGAAGGCGTGGGGGTCACTCTGACTCCAGTGGGGGTAGCTGTGCAGGGAAAGGAGCTGCGTCAGAGATTGACCGGGGTCAGTCAGATTCAGCTAGAGGGAAGGTCATAACTTTGCCAAGTCGTGTCCTTCGTCGATAAAAAATGATCAGAACTTAACAATGGCTCTACAGTGCCGTCGTGACGATCGACTACCTGTGGCGCGGCCCGCTCACCGACCCCGAACTCGACACCCTGCACGCCGAAGGCTTCGGCCACCCCGGGGAACCGGGCGACCGGATCGGCCGCCTGGAACGGCACAGCCTCGGATGGGTCACCGCCCGGCGCACCACCGGCGACGCCCTGGTCGGCTTCGTCAACCTGGCCTGGGACGGCGGCGCCCACGCCTTCCTGCTTGACACCGTGGTCGCCCCGGACGCCCGGCGGCAGGGCATCGCCACCCGGCTGGTCGCCGAGGCCGCCGACGGCGCCCGCGCGGCCGGCTGTACCTGGCTGCACGTCGACTACGAGCCCCACCTGCGCCCCTTCTACCTCGACGCCTGCGGCCTGCGCCCCACCGACGCCGGGCTGTTGGCGCTCTGACCCCGGGGCCCGGGCCCGCGCCCCACCGACGCGGGGCTGTCGGCGCTCCGACCCCAGGGCCTAGGCTTCCGCCCCATGGACGGATGGGTGGGGGCCTGGACCGGTGGCCGGGCGGCGGTCCACGTGGGCGACGTGGCGGACTTCAACGCGCAGTTCTTCGCACCCGGCATGGACCAGGCCCAGCGCCTGCGCCGGCTGCGGCAGGCGCACCACTACGCCTGCCTGGCCGTCTGCTACAGCCCCGAACCGGCCCTGCTGGTCCTGCCCGCCGAGGTCGCCCCCGAGTGGACCGACTGGCTGGCCCGGGAGTTGGCCTGGGGCCCGGTCGAGGTGCACAGCGGTGTGGCGCCGGAGCGGACGGTGGCCGAGGCGCTCGCCGGCCGCCCCGCGCTGGCCGCCCGGATCGCCGACTCCGGCCGCCCGGTGGTGAGTTGGGGGCGGAACGCCGCGCAGGGCGAGGGGCCCGAGCTGGCCGCCGTGCGCCGCTACGAGTCCAAGGCCGCCGCCCACGAGCTGTTCACCGCCCTCGCCCCCGGGCACCCGGGGATCGTGGTCCCGGACCAGGAGCGCCCGGCCGGCCGCCGCCGGGCCGCCCGTCGGCTCACCGCCCGCGCCGTCCGGGGACAGACCACCGTACTGAAGAGCCCGTACGGCGTCGGCGGCTACGGCACCGTGGTGGTCGAGCCCGCCGAGCTGTTCGCGGCGGGCGGCGGCAGGGCGCTGCTGCGGCACCTGGTCCGGACCGAGATCCTGCCGCCCGAGGGTGAGTTGCTGCTGGAGGAGTACGTCGACCCGGGCCCGGCGGCCCGGCTGCGCGACCTCACCTACGACGCCCTGGTCGGCCCGGACGGCACCGTCCACCCGGTCGGCGCCGGGGCCATGGACGTGGCCGGCACCCGCTACCAGGGCGTCACCGTCGGCCCCGGCGCGGTACCGCGCGCCGCCGCCGACACCGCCCGCCGGTTCGCCCTGGCGGTGGGGGAGCGGCTGGCCGCCGAGGGCTACCGCGGCTGGTACGACGTCGACTTCGTCACCGACCGGGAGCGCCGGCTCGCCCCCACCGAGATCAACCTGCGGCTCACCGGCCCGGCCGTCGCCTTCGTGCTGGCCGCCCGCCTCGACCGGGTGCGCGGCCCCGGCCACCTGGTGCGCACCCTGGACGGGATGCCGCTCGGCGCCCGGCTCGCCCCGGCCGCGCTGCACGACCACCTGGAACGGCTGCGCCCGCGCTGCGCCCGGCTCGGCGTCACCCTGCTGCCGCTGATCCCGACCGCCTGCCACGACCCGGAGCCCGTCGTCGGCCTGGCCCTCGCCGGGCCGGACGCCGAGGCGCTGGACGCGGCCGAGGCGCTGGTCGAGGCCGCGAACCGGGGGCTGACCGGGATGTTCGAGGCGCTCAGGTGACGGTCGAGGGGCTCAGAGATGCCGGCCCTTCCTGTCGGCCCCTCCGGGCTTCTCGCCCCCTCCGGCCGGAGGCTGCCAGAGCACGAACCGGATCAGCACCAGCGCCGCGAGCATCAGCGAGACGTTGAACGTGAACACCATCACGGTCTCGCGCAGCCAGTCCGTGGCCTTGGTGAGCCGGTACAGGTTGTCCTGCGGCCACCAGTTGACCAGCAGCCAGGTGATCGCCAGGTGGGCCAGCGCCGAGAGCCGGACCGGCCTGCCCTGCCGCAGGACGGCCTCGAAGCCGGCACCGAACCAGACGAGCCCGGCGCCGAACGCCAGGTTCTCGCACAGGTAGAGCAGCCGGAACCAGCCGCTGTACGGGGAGGGGACGCCGGTGAGATCGGTCGAGCCGGGGAAGAGCACATCGGTCATCGCCCACGCGCCCGCGGCGAAGATCAGCACGCAGAACACCGCGCCGCAGCCGCTCCCGAAGTCCGAGTTCCCGGAACCGCCGCCCGCCTTGCCGCCGCTCCGGCCGCCGCCCCCGGTCTTGCCGCCGCTCCGGCCGCCACCGGCCTTGACGGAGTGCCGGGCGGCGTGGCCCGGCGGGGCCGGCAGCGGCAGGGCCGCGCGGTTCAGCTTGCCGGCCCGGGTGCGCGGCAGCTCGGGAACCGGGATGACGGCGGCGGGCACCGACTGGCCCCTGAGCGCGGTCCTCAGGTACTGGGAGAGCGACCAGCCGTCAGCGCCGTCCGTACCCGGCTCGGTCACCGCGTAGCCGACCAGCTGCGGTTTCCCCGGCACCGTCTCCACCTCGACGACGGCCGCCTCCCGTACCGCCGGGTGCCCGCGCAGCACGCCCTCCGCGCGGACCGCCGCCCGGACCCGCGCCAGCACGCTTGTCGGCCGTCTCGTGCCGAGCGGTCCGATCACGGTCGCGGCCCGGGCGGTGAACTCCAGTACGCCGTCCGCCCGCAGCACCCCGAGGTCGCCGGTCAGCAGCACCCGGCCGTCCGGGTCGAAGTCCGCCCGGACGAAGCGACGGGCGGTGTCCGTGGGCCGGTTGAGGTAGCCGCGGGTCAGGCCAGCGCCGGCGATCGCGATCTCGCCCGTCATCCCCTGCTTGGCGGGGGTACCGTTCGGGCCGAGCACGTACACCCGGCTGCCGGGAAAGGGCCGGCCGACCAGCGAGACCCGTTCGGCGCCCTCGGCGGCGGCGGTGCCCTGCGCGTCGAAGTAGGTGCTGTCCACGGTGGCCTCGGCCAGCCCGTAGACGTTCAGCACCCGGGTGCCCGCGCCGAGCAGGCGTTGCAGGCCCAGCTGCTCGTCCAGGTACCACTTCTCGGCGCCGACGGTGAGCAGCCGTACCCCGGGCAGGCCCGCGCCGGCCCCCGCGCCGCCGGCCTCGGCCAGCAGGGCGGTCAGCCGGCGCGCGGTGCGGACGTTCAGCTCCAGGACGGTGATCCGCTCCGCGGCCACCAGGGCGGGCAGCGCCCCGAGGTCGGCGGCGCGGTCCAGGGTGAGGTTGAACGGGGTGACCACCAGGGTGGCGCCGGTGCAGAGCGCACGCACCCAGTCGGCGGTGAAGACGTCGAACTCCAGGCTCGCCGTCTGCAGGATCCGGTCCTCGGCGGTCAGCCCGTACACCTCGCGCCAGCCCTCGTACGCGGCCAGCAGGTTGCGGTGCTCGACCAGCGCGCCGGCGGGCAGGCCGGTGGAACCGGAGGTGTAGAAGACGCAGGCGAGGTCCCCGGGGCCGGTCTCGGGCGGCGCGAACGGCGCCTTCGCGGGTGTCTCCGTCGTGGTTGTCTCCGTCGTGGGTGTCTCCGTGTCGACGCAGACCAGCCGGGCCCTGCCCGCGTCCGCCAGCCGCACCCGGTGGCACTCCTCGGTGACCACCAGGTCCGGTGCGGCGTCCGCGAGCACGTGCCGCAGCAGTGCGTCCGGCGCGGTCGGTTCCAGCGGCACGAAGGCCGCGCCCGCCTTCAGCACGGCCAGCAGCGCCACGTACACCTCGGTGCCCCGGCCGAGCGCGACCGCCGCCCGGCCGCCCGGGGCCAGGCCCCGTTCCGCCAGCACCGCGGCCAGCCGCCCGGCCCGCGCGTCCAGCTCCCCGTAGCTCAGCTCCCGCCCGCCGCAGCGCACGGCCACGGCCTCCGGCGCCAGCCGGGCCTGCCGTTCGACCAGCGCGTGCAGGGTGTCGACCCGCTCCCCGGTCATCCTCGTCCCCCTCGTCCCCGCTTCCCCTCGGAGGCACGATCCTCCTCCCAACTCCCTCCGGGCAACAGGGTTCTGGCGCGTCCACCCCTCGGACGTCCGGGCCCGTCCGCGGCCGACGGTTGTACTCTGCACGCGGACGGACGGCGCCGACCCGTCCGGTGCGGCGCCCCGCCCGCACCCTGCCCGGCGCCGCGATCGGAGTCCCATGAATTCATCCGCCCCCGACTTCGCCGGGCCGCTGCTGCGCACCCGGGACGTGGACGTCGTGCGCGACGGCCGCCACCTGCTGCGCGGGATCACCCTGGAGATCAGGCCGGGCGAGCACTGGGCGCTGCTCGGTCCGAACGGCGCGGGCAAGTCCACCCTGCTCGCGCTGCTCGGCGCGGTCTCCCACCCCACCCGCGGCGAGGTGGACGTGCTCGGGCGCCGGCTCGGCCGGGTGGACGTGCGCGAGCTGCGCGCCCACCTCGGGCACGTCAACCCGCGCCACCCGCTGCGTTCGCCGCTGACCGTGCGCGAGGTGGTGCTCACCGGGCACACCAACACCATCGAGCCGGAGTTCCACCGCAAGCCGGCCCCGGAGGCGCTGGAGCGGGCCGAGCGGCTGATCGACACGCTCGGGATGCGCGCGATGGCCGACGCCGCGTGGACCACGCTGTCCCAGGGCGAGCGCGGCCGGGCGCTGATCGCCCGTGCGCTGATGCCCAGCCCCCGGCTGCTGCTGCTCGACGAGCCCGCCACCGGGCTGGACCTGACCGCCCGCGAACTGCTGCTGGACAGCCTGGACCTGCTGCGCCACCAGCATCCGGAGCTGGCCAGCGTGCTGGTCACCCACCATCTGGAGGAACTGCCGGAGAGCACCACCCACGCCCTGCTGCTGCGCGGCGGCGAGTGCGTCGCGGCCGGGCCGGTGGCGGAGGTGATGACGACGGAGCTGATCAGCGAGACCTTCGGGCACCCGATCAGGATCAGCCGTCACGAGGGCCGCTGGACGGCCCGGGCGGCCGCCCGCCGGACACCGGGAAGGTAACGGTTCAGGGGGTGGGTGTAGACGAAAAATCGTCTTTACGTAAGGTATGCCTTAGCTAATGATGGTCGGCTGGCCCCCAGCCGCCCGCACTGCCATGGCACACCCATGCCCTTTTCCGTTGGAGCCCGCATGTCCGCCCGTCGCCGTTCCACCGCAGCCGCGCTGCTCACCCTCGCCGTGGCGACCGCAACCCTGGCCGGCTGCGCGTCCAAGAAGGACGACAAGGCGGCCTCCTCCGGCGCGGTCACGGTGAACGCGACCGACACCGCGTGCGAGGTCTCCAAGACGACCTTCCCGGCCGGCCACGTCGTGCTGGACATCAGCAACAAGGGCTCCAAGACCACCGAGGTCTACGTCTACGGCGACGGCGACAAGATCGTCACCGAGCGCGAGAACATCGGCCCCGGCACCAAGGCCAGCATCAACGCCGAGATCAAGGCCGGCTCGTACGAGATCGCCTGCAAGCCCGGCATGGTCGGCGACGGCATCCGCCAGAAGATCACCGTCACCGGCGCGGGCGGCAGCGCCGCGCCGGCCGACCCGCGCCTGGCCGCCGCCGTCACCGCCTACCGCACCTACGCCCAGGAGCAGGCCGACGCCACCATCCCGGCCGTCGAGGCCTTCGCCGCCGCGATCAAGTCCGGCGACCTGGAGAAGGCCAAGTCGCTGTACGCGCCCTCGCGCACCGGCTGGGAGCGGACCGAGCCGGTCGCCGAGAGCTTCGGCGACGTCGACCCGAAGACCGACACCCGCGAGGACAAGCTGGAGCAGGGCCAGGAGTGGACCGGCTGGCACAAGCTGGAGAAGTCGCTCTGGGCCGACGCGAAGATCGGCGACGACGAGAAGAAGCTCGCCGACCAGCTGGTCGCCGACCTCAAGGACTGGCAGAAGAAGATCCCCGAGGCCGAGATCACCGCGACCAGCATGGCCAACGGCGCCAAGGAGCTGCTGGACGAGGTCGCCACCAACAAGATCACCGGTGAGGAGGACCGCTACAGCCACACCGACCTGGCCGACTTCCAGGCCAACGTCGAGGGCGCGCAGAAGGCCTACGAGCTGCTGAAGCCGGTCGCCTCCGAGAAGGACGCGGAGCTCGCGAAGACGCTGGACTCCGAGTTCGCCGCCATCAACACCCTGCTGGCCAAGTACAAGCAGGCCGACGGTACCTTCACCTCCTACGACAAGGTCACCGAGACCGAGCGCAAGGCCTTCTCCGACGCGGTCAACTCGCTGGGCGAGCCGCTGTCGAAGCTGGCCGCCGCCGTGGTCGTCAAGTAACCGGCCACCCACCCGAAGTACCCCGCCGACGCCGTGGCGGCCCGCGATCCGGGCCCCACGGCCGCCGCGGGTCAGCGCACAGTCCAGCACAGTAGAAGGGCCCGCCCGCCGATGGACGCGGAGAACGAGCAGCAGAACGGGACGCCGGCCACCGCCGACGCCGCCGGCACCAGGAGCGCGGTCAGCCGACGCGCCGTCATCGGCTGGGCCGGCGCGGGCGTCGCGCTCGGCGCCGCCGCCGTCGGCTCGGTGGCGGCCGCCACCCGGCAGGACGACGCCGTCCCGGTCGCCGCCCCGGTCGGCGCCGAGCTGCCGTTCTACGGCGAGCACCAGGCGGGCATCTCCACCCCGGTCCAGGACCGGCTGCACTTCGCCGCCTTCGACGTCTCCGAGAAGGCCACCCGCGAGTCCCTGGTCAAGCTGCTCAAGGAGTGGACCAAGGCGGCCGCCGCGATGACCGGCGGCCGCGAGGTCGGCACCGGCGCGGTGCCCGGCTCGCCGGAGGCGCCGCCGGACGACACCGGCGAGGCCCTCGGCCTGCCCGCCTCCCGGCTCACCCTGACCATCGGCTTCGGCCCGAGCCTGTTCGAGAAGGACGGCGTGGACCGCTTCGGCCTCCTGGCCAAGCGCCCCGAGGCCCTGATCGACCTGCCGAACTTCAAGGGCGACAAGCTCGACCCGGCCCGCAGCGGCGGCGACCTCTGCGTCCAGGCCTGCGCCGACGACCCGCAGGTCGCCGTGCACGCGATCCGCAACCTGGCCCGGATCGGCATGGGCACCGTCAACATCCGCTGGTCGCAGCTGGGCTTCGGCAAGACCTCCTCGACCACCCCGGACGAGCAGACCCCGCGCAACCTGATGGGGTTCAAGGACGGCACCCACAACATCGCGGGCACCGACACCGGGAAGCTGGCCGACCACGTCTGGGCCGCGCCCGGCGACGGCCCGGAGTGGATGACCGGCGGCTCCTACCTGGTCGCCCGGCGGATCCGGATGCACATCGAGACCTGGGACCGCGCCT
Source organism: Kitasatospora sp. NPDC058063 (assembly GCF_042885395.1). NCBI lineage: Bacteria > Bacillati > Actinomycetota > Actinomycetes > Kitasatosporales > Streptomycetaceae > Kitasatospora > Kitasatospora sp. NPDC058063. The sequence goes on along the minus strand of NZ_JBHVSD010000010.1, from coordinate 50,805 downwards.
CGCTCAAGGACCAGGAGGACACCTTCGGCCGCACCAAGGGCGAGGGCGCCCCGTACGGCAAGGGCAAGGAGCACGACGCGCCGGACCTCAAGGCGATGCCCGCGACCTCGCACGTCGCGCTCGCCCACCCGGACGCCAACGACGGCCTGATGATCCTGCGCCGCGGCTTCTCCTTCACCGACGGCACCGACGGCCTCGGCCGCCTGGACGCCGGGCTGTTCTTCCTCGCCTACCAGCGCGACACCCGCAAGGCCTTCGTTCCGCTGCAGACCCGCCTCGCGGCGAGCGACAAGCTCAACGAGTACATCCAGCACGTCGGCTCCGCCCACTTCGCCTGCCCGGCGGGCGTGCGCAAGCCGGGGGAGTGGTGGGGTCAGGCCCTGCTCGGCTGACCTCACCCGCCCCCGGTACCACCTCTACACCCCCCAGGAGCCCGCGTGTTCGGCAACTACCTGATCGGCCTGCGCGAAGGCCTCGAAGCCAGCCTGGTCGTCTGCATCCTGATCGCCTACCTGGTCAAGACCGGCCGCAAGGACCGGCTGCCGCCGGTGTGGATCGGCGTCGGCTCGGCCGTGGCGCTCTCCATGGCCTTCGGCGCCCTGCTGCAGTTCGGCTCCTCGCAGCTCACCTTCGAGGCCCAGGAGGCGCTCGGCGGCTCGCTGTCGATCATCTCGGTCGGCCTGGTGACCTGGATGGTGTTCTGGATGCGGCGCACCGCCCGGCACCTGAAGACCGAGCTGCACGGCAAGCTGGACGCGGCGATCGCGATGGGCACCACGGCCCTGGTGGTCACCGCCTTCCTGGCCGTCGGCCGCGAGGGCCTGGAGACCTCGCTGTTCATCTGGACCGCGGTCCAGGCCACCGGCGACGGCTGGAACCCGCTGATCGGCGCCGCGCTCGGCCTGCTCACCTCGGTGGTGCTCGGCTGGCTGTTCTACCGGGGCGCGCTGAAGATCAACCTGGCCAAGTTCTTCACCTGGACCGGCGCGATGCTGGTCGTGGTCGCGGCCGGCGTCCTCGCCTACGGTGTGCACGACCTCCAGGAGGCCGGCTGGCTGCCCGGTCTGCAGAGCACGGCCTTCGACATCTCCAGCACCATCCCCAAGGACAGCTGGTACGGCACCCTGCTGAAGGGCGTCTTCAACTTCCAGCCGGACCCGACGGTGCTCCAGCTGGTGGTCTGGCTGCTCTACCTGGTCCCGACCCTGGCCGTGTTCTTCAACGTCCTCGGCGGCGGGAAGAGCGGGAAGCCCGCCCGGCCGGTGGCCGCGAAGCCGGCCGCCTGATCCGGTCCTCCTCCACCCGTAGCCCCGTACCGCCCCGTCCGGCATCCGCCGGGCGGGGCGGTGTCGTGCGGGCGGCGCCGGTTCGCGCCAGCAGCGGCCGAATCCGGTCAGGAAAAGGAAGAAAACGGTCAGCTCTGACAAACTGCAGCCTCAATGGAACCGTTCTGCCACGGCCTTCGTACTTAGGGTGACAGACCCATGCCATTACTCACCCTTGGGGGGACCATGACCGTTCGCAGGCCTGCCAGGTTAGTCGCCGCCGGTGTCGCCGCCCTCGCGGCGACCGTCCTGCTGACCGCGTGCGACGACGTGAAGTACACCGACGACAAGCCGGGCGACCCGAAGGCGAGCGCCGCCGGGGCGACCGTCCCCGGCGACCCGATGGCCGGCCAGGCGGCCGGTTCGCGGTGCAAGAGCGACGAGATCACCGCCACCGTGCAGCTCAAGGGCGCGGGCTCGGCCATGCTGACGATCAAGAACAAGAGCGACCACAACTGCACCCTGTACGGGTACCCGGGCTTCGGCGGCCTGAAGGCCGACAACAGCGCGGACGCGCTGTCGGCCAACCGCGAGGCCCACCCCGGGCCGGCGGTGCTGGTCACCCTGAAGCCCAACAAGTCCGGCTACGCGGGCCTCAAGTGGACTGCCTGCGACAAGTCGGACGCGACCTGCCACGCGCTCACCGGCCTCCAGATCACCGCGCCGGACGAGACCACGCCGGTCACCGCCGAGGTGCTCGGCACCGACGGCAAGCCGGCCGGCCAGCTGCTGGTCTCGGCCGCCGGGGTGACCACCGGCACGCTGCAGCCGAACAACGAGAAGGTCCTGTTCTGACGCGTGCCGTCCACCTGACGCCGCTCGGCCGACGACAGTCGCCCGACGACGCACCGGAGCCCCCGGGGCGGTTCGACGAGAACCGCCCCGGGGGCTCCGGGCTTCCGTACCTCCGGACCGCTACTGGCTCTTGATCGAGTCCAGGATGTCCAGCCTGGCCGCCCGGTGGGCCGGCCAGAGCGCGGCCAGCAGACCGATCACGGCGGCCGCGAGCAGGAAGCCGACGGTCTGCACCGGCGGGACGACGGTGGTGATGTCCTTGAGGCTGTCCGCCAGCGTGCGCACGCCCGCCCAGGCGACCAGGATGCCGAGGCCGACACCCACCAGCCCGCCGAACAGCGCGATCAGCAGCGACTCCAGCCGGACCATCCGGCGGATGCCGAGCCGGTCCAGGCCGATCGCCCGCAGCATGCCGATCTCCCGGCGGCGCTCGAACACCGACATCGCCATGGTGTTGACCACACCGAGTACCGCGATGACCACGGACATGCCGAGCAGGCCGTACATCATGTTCAGGATTCCGGTGATCATCTGGCGGTTCTCCGCCTTGATCTCCTTCGCGCCCTTGACCGCGATCAGCGGGTTGCCGCCGGTCGCGTCGCGCAGCGCCTGCTTCAGCTCCTCGGTCGCGCCGTTCGTGCCCTTGACCAGGACCTTCTCCAGGCCGGTGCCGGGCGCCAGGTGCGGGCCGACCACGGCCTCCGGGACGACGACCGAGGCCAGCGCGGTGTTGGCCTCCAGGATGCCGCCGACGGTCAGCGAGCCCTTGGCGCCGTCCGGGTAGGTGACGGCGAGGGTGTCGCCGACCTTGTAGCCGGCGTGCTCGGCCCGGCCCGAACTGACCAGCAGCTTGCCCTGCTTGAGGGCGTCCGCGGAGCCCTCCTTGACCTTGACGGTGGCCAGCTGGTCGATGGTCGCGGCGTCCACCGCGGTCATCCACTCGCTGTCCTCCCCGTTCTGCCCGGTCTTGACGGTCACGCCGCGCTCGGTGCTGATCACGCCGACGCCGGGCGCCTTGGCGATCTGGGCGGCGACCTCGGGGGAGAGCTTCGAGAAGTTCTGCATCGCGACCGTGTAGTCGGCCTTGAGGTCGCTCTCCGCGGCCTTGTCCACCGCCTGGTTCACCGAGGCGCCGATCACGGTCAGCGAGGTGATCAGGGTGACGCCGATGGTCAGCGCCGAGGCCGTGGCGGCGGTGCGGCGCGGGTTGCGGATCGCGTTCTCCTGGGCCAGCTTGCCCGGTGCGCCGTACACGGCGCGCAGCAGCGGGGCGAACAGCGCGATCAGCGGACGGGACAGCAGCGGGGTCAGCACGAACACGCCGATCAGCAGCGCACCGGCGCCGAGGCCGACCAGCTTGACCTCCTTGCCGGCCACACCGGCCGCCAGCGAGACGAGGCCGGCCAGCGAGAACAGCAGGCCGATGGCGTTGCGGACCCGCAGGCCCTTCTGGGTGGCGGGCTGCTCGGCCGAGCTCATCGCGGCCACCGGGGCGATCCGGGAGGCCCGGCGGGCGGGCAGCCAGGCGGCCAGCACCGTCACCAGCACGCCGACCGCGAGTGCGGCGATCACCGTGCCGGGGGCGACGATCAGCGGGCCGTCCGGAAGGTTGGCGTCCATCGGGCCGTTGAGCAGCGACTTGAGCCCGGCGGCGATGCCGATGCCCGCCAGCAGACCGGTCACCGCGGCGGTCAGACCGACCAGCACGGCCTCGATCAGCACCGAGCGGGTGATCTGGCGGCGGGTGGCGCCGACGGCGCGCAGCAGCGCCAGCTCCTTGGTGCGCTGGGCGACCAGCATGGTGAAGGTGTTGGCGATGATGAAGATCCCGACGAACAGCGCGATGCCCGCGAAGCCCATGAGGACGGTGGTCAGGACGGTGGTGCCCTTCCTGATCATCTCGTCCTGCTCGGCGGCGAGTTCACGGCCGGTCTTCGCCTCGATGAAGTCGCCCTGCGGGACGGCCTGCTTGACGGCGGCGAGCAGCGCGGCGTCGTCGGTGCCCGGCTTGGCCTTGACGTCCAGCTCGGCGTAGCGGCCCGGGGTCAGGTAGAGCTGCTGGGCGGTGGCGGTGTCGAAGGCGGCGAGCGAGCCGCCGGCCACCACACGCGGGTCGTTGGTGGTCAGGGTGCCGGTGAGCTTGAGCTTCATCACCGGGCCGTTGACCGCGACCCGGACGGTGTCGCCGACCTTGTAGCCGCCCTTGTCGGCGGTCTTGCGGTCCAGGGCGATCTCGGTGGCGTCCTTCGGGCCGCGGCCCGCGACCAGCGGGTAGCGCGGGTCGGTGCCGTCGGCGCCCGGCACGTAGTTGGTGCCGGTGGTGGAGAAGCCGTTGCCGATCAGCGCGCCCTTGGTGTCGGCGATGCCGGCGAAGCCGCTGACCACGCCGCGGACCTCGGCGGCGCCGGGCACCGCGGCGACCTTGGTACGGGTCTCCTCCGTGAGGGTCGGGCCGGCGATCCGGCCGCCGTCGTCGTCGCTGAGGTTGCGGGCCTCGCGGTCGCTGACCGTGACGGCGACGTCGGTGTAGCTCTTGGAGTTCTGGGTCCTCAGCGCGTTGCCGAAGGTGTCGGAGAAGACCAGCGTGCCGGACACGAAGGCGGTGCCGAGCATGACGGCCAGTACCGTCATCAGCAGCCGGCCCTTGTGGGCGAGCACATTGCGCAGTGCGGTGCGGAACATGGGGAGGCGTCAGTCCTGGGGGTACTCGGGGACGGGTGGCGTTTCGGGGCCGGGGGCCTTTAGCTGGTGCGGCCCTTGGCGTCGAAGCGGCGCATGCGGTCCAGGACGGTGTCGGCGGTGGGGTGGTGGAGTTCGTCGACGATGCGGCCGTCGGCGAGGAAGACGACGCGGTCGGCGTAGGAGGCGGCGACGGGGTCGTGGGTGACCATGACGACGGTCTGGCCGAGTTCGCGCACCGAGTTGCGCAGGAAGGAGAGGATCTCGGCGCCGGAGCGGGAGTCGAGGTTTCCGGTGGGCTCGTCGGCGAAGATGATGTCGGGCTTGCCGGCCAGGGCGCGGGCGCAGGCGACGCGCTGCTGCTGGCCGCCGGAGAGCTGGGAGGGGCGGTGGCTGAGGCGGCCGGAGAGGCCGACGGTGTCGACGACGCGGTCGAGCCAGGCCTTGTCGGCCTTGCGGCCGGCGATGTCCATCGGGAGGGTGATGTTCTCCAGGGCGGTCAGGGTGGGGAGCAGGTTGAAGGCCTGGAAGATGAAGCCGATGTGGTCGCGGCGCAGCTGGGTGAGCTGCTTGTCCTTGAGGCCGACGAGCTCGGTGTCGCCGATGGTGGAGGAGCCGGAGGAGACGGTGTCCAGGCCGGCCATGCAGTGCATGAGGGTGGACTTGCCGGAGCCGGACGGGCCCATGATGGCGGTGAACTCGCCCTGGGGGAAGGTCACGGTGACGTTGTCGAGGGCGACGACGCGGGTCTCCCCCTCCCCGTAGACCTTGTTCAGGCTGGTGGCTCGGGCGGCCGCCCGCCCGGTGTGGACGGCGGTTGCGGGGAACGTCACGTGGACTCCTGGGACGGATTAACGGAATGTTTAACTCCGTAACATCATCCCAAGCTGTTCGAATGCGATGTGTATGCCGCGCGGACGGTCGGCCCCCGCCCACCCGGCGGGGTGGCGGGGGCGATCTCCTCCTCAGGTATGACGCCGGCCCCTGAGGGATCTGGTTCCGGTGGGCTACTCGACCGCCACGCCGAAGGCCGCCGCCAGCCCGGCCAGACCGTTCGTCACCGCCCGCCCGGACGGGCTGAACTCCCAGCCGCCGGCGCCCCGGCGGAACGCCCCGAGCAGCATCGCGGTGTCCGGCACCCCGCCGGTCGGTCCCGCCCAGGCGTCCGGACCGCCCGCGCCCGGCCCGTACGCGGCGGCGAGGGCCAGCCCGTGCACGTAGCCGAGCGGCAGCGCCGGGTGCTCCTCCTCCTCGGTGGACACGGCGACCACCACCTCGTCGACGGCGGCCGGCAGCCGGTGCAGGTCCAGCGCCAGCCGGGCCGCCCGGGTCGGCTCGCCCGGCACCGAGCGGGTCGGATGCAGCCGGACGGAACCGTCCGGATCCTGCGGGCTGTTGAAGAACACGAAGTGCTCGTCGCTCAGCACCCGGCCGCCCGCGCACAGGAAGGCGGTGACGTCCAGCTCCACCGCGTCCCCGCCGGCCGTCCGGCTCTGCCAGCTCACCGTGAGGGCGGTCTCGCCCGCCCCCTCGGGACCGCCGTCCGCGGCGGTGGTGGCGGCGGCAGCGGCGGCCCCGGACCCGCCGCCGAGCCGGCCGCGCAGACCCTGCTCGGCGAGCAGGACGACCAGCTCCGGACCGCTCACCAGCGTCAGCGGCTTGCCCTCGATGTAGCTGTACGAGCCGCGGCCGAAGCCCGCGGTGGTGACCAGGATGCCCTTGTTCGCGCCGTGGTGGCGGACGGTGGACTCCAGGTCGCGCACCGCCGTCGGCGGGACGGTCTTCTTGTAGCGCTTCGCCTGGATCACGATCTTGCCGCCGGTCACCGGGTCCAGGTCCTCCGCCACCACGTCCACCCCGACGTCGCCGCTGCGGGCCGTGGTCATCACCCGGAAACCGCGCAGCCGGAACAGCTCGGCGATCAGGTCCTCGAACTCCAGCGGGTCCATCTCGAACAGGTCCGGCTCGTCCTCGCCGCCGTGCCCGGCCAGGCTCCCGCCGACGCTCTCCGGCCGCCGGTCCGGGCGCACCTCGTCCAGCCGCTCCGGGCGCGCCGACAACCGGCCGCCCAGGCCCTGGAAGCACTCCAGCGGATCCACCCGGTCCAGTGCCAGGCCGGCGAAGCCGGCCCGGGTCGCGGTCAGGGTGGACAGGAAGCGCTCGGCCTCCCGGCCGGTCGCCGGGTCGATGCCGAGGACGAAGCCGTTCAGCACCACCGAGTCCAGCAGCCCGTCCCGGTCCGCCCGGAACAGCTCCGCCGCCACCCGCAGCGCCGACTGCGCCAGCACCTGCCGGTACAGCGCCTTGCGCTCCGTCGCCGGGCGGGCCACCTCGGCCTCGCGGTCGTCCGACTTCACGTACCGCACCCGCGCGGCGGCCGGCACCACGTCCGGCCCGGGCAGCTCCCAGTCCACCACCAACTGGCGGCTCCCGGCGTCGAACGCCGCCGCCAGCCGGTGCGGGAAGCCCTCCGGCCAGGCCGCCGAGGCGTACAGGCCCGCGGTGAAGTACTCCTGCACCGCCTCCGGCTCACCCGCCCGCAGCCGGCGCAGCAGCTCCTCGGTCCGCGCGGCCAGCTCCTCCTGCTGCCGGCGGGACTGCTCGGCCCAGGCCAGGTACTCCTGGTGGTACCCGGCCAGCCGCTGCTGCCGGTCCGCCTCCCGGGCCTGGGCGGCGTACCAGTCCTGCTCGAACCGGGCCCGGGCCTGGGTCAGGTACTGCTCGTACTGCTGCCGCACCCCCGGGTTGCGGGCCTGGACCGGGTCCGGCGGCGGCACGAAGTACCGGGCCGAGGACTGGTCCGGCATCGGCACCGGCTCGCCCAGCGGACCCGGATCGAACGGCGGCACCGCCGGCGGCGCCAGCAGGGCCTGCGGGCCGAAGGCCGGCGCGGCCAGCCCGGCGGCCAGCAGCCCCCTCAACTCCTCCACCCGGGCGTCCAGTTCGGCCGTCCGCCGGGCCACCTCCGCCTCCCGCGACTGCTGGTGGGCGCGCAGCGCCTCGCGCTCGTCGCGGGCCGCCGCCTTCTGCGTCTCGCGCTGCTCCCGCTCCCGGCGGCGCAGTTCCGCCGCCTCGGCGCGCCACCGGGCCTCCTCCCGGCGCTGCTGCTGTCGCTGCGCCTCCGCCCAGATCGCCAGCACCCCGCTGCTCCGCCGCCCCGACACCGTCCGCCCACCCCATTCGCCTCGCGCCGACCGGCCGCCGCGGCACCGCCTCCCGGCTGCGCCGCCGACCGCGCCCGCAAGAATAGAACGTGAACACCCCGCCGGGCCAAGCGCCGGTGACCTGCGGGGCTTTCGGGCGGGGCGACGGCGCCGGAGGGCGTGGTGGCCGAGGTGGCGGAAAGCCGACGTGGGCCCGCCCGGCGGTGTGTCGCCGGACAGGCCCACGGTCTCCCGCGCCGTGCTGCCGCAGGGTCAGGAGGAGGCGGCGTCGGCCTTCTGGATCGTCGCGCCGAGGTCGCACCAGGTGGTCGAGGTGCCGCCGGACTCGACGCGGTTGCCGTAGTGGGTGTAGTTGCCGTAGCCCGGCTTGTAACAGACGATCCGGCCGGTGAAGGCCGAGCCGACGCAGCGGATCGAGGCGCCCGCGTGGCCGCCGCTGCCGGTGAAGTAGGACGGCGCGTTGCAGCTCAACGCGGTCGTGGTGGCCGAGGCCGGGCCGGCGGCCAGGAGCAGGCCCGAGGCGGCGAGGGCGAGAGCGCCGGTGGTGGCGGCGGCACGCTGGAGAATGCGCATGGCTGTTCCCTTCCCGAGGGGGTCGTTCGTGGGGGATTCACTGCCGAGGACGCTAGCCGTGTGTTTTGACGGGGTCACGTCGACTGGAGGGTCCGTCGAGCGGGGTTCGAGCGGAGGTCCGGCCGCCGCCCGCCCACCAGGGCCCGGAGGCTGCGCGGGAGCGACCGGCCTGTCGGCGGCACCGGGTAGTCTCGACGGCTACCGAAAGCAAGGAGAGACGTGACGATCCCCCCGCACCACCCGGAGCCCCAGGGCCGCCCCGCCGGCTGGATCTCCACCGGCCTGAGCTGGCAGGACGGCCGCGCCCTGCTCGGGGCCGCGTGCGGCGCCCGGGTGCACGAGCGCGCGGTGGCGCCGGGGGCGGAGGTCGGCTGGCTGCTGGGCGGCCCGCGCCGCTGCGTCGGGGCGTGGCTGGCGGGGGCGACGGAGCGCACGCCCTGCCCGCACCACGCGGTGATCGATCCGGCCGGCGGGGCGACCCAGTGCCCGGCGTGCCAGAGCGTGGACCGCGGCCTCGCCCTCGCCCGGGACCAGATCCTCGACGACGGCCGCACCTACCTGCTCTACCTCGCCTGGTTCGGCGAGGGCCTGCTCAAGGTCGGCCTCACCGCCGAGCAGCGCGGCGACAGCCGACTGCTCGAACAGGGCGCGCTGGCCTACGCGTTCACCGCGCGCGGCGCCCTGCCGGCGGTTCGGCGCGCCGAACTCACCGTCGCCGCCTCGGGCCTGGCCCGCGAGCGGTACAAGTCCCGGCTCAAGACCGAGCACTGGTGGTCGCAGGGTGACGCCCCGTACCGCCGCACGGTGCTCGCCGAGGCCCGCGCCCGGGCGCACCGGCTGCTGGACGGCCACGCCGTGGAGCTGCTCGCCGACCGCCCGGTGGTCGACCACGTCGAGCGCTACGGCCTGGCCGGCGGCGCCCCGGAGGCGTACCGGGAGATCGTCGGGCTGGCCGACGGCGCGGTCGTCGCGGGCCGGCTCCGCCCGCCGGTGGGCCGGCACCTCTTCCTCGACCAGGCGGACGGCTCCGGCCCGCTGCTGCTGGACACCCGGCTGCTCACCGGCTGGACGCTCGGCCCGGTCACCGGCCGCGGTTCTACGGGTCTGACCCTGCGCGAGCGACTGCGTCCGCCGGAGCCGGACACCCAGGAGGCGCTGTTCTGAGAGCGGTCGCGGAACCGCCCCGACCAGCGTGGTTGTGTAATAAAACCACAAGGGCCTAGCCTCGGCCTTTCGGTTTTCATTCCGATCGCCCGGGTGGTGAGCGTCAACGGGCCCACGCCCTTCGGCCAGCCAGGCCTCGGCGCGGCGCTCGCCGCCCGGCCCGCGCTCGCCCTGTGGGGCGCGGCCGACCGCACGCTCGCCGCCCGGCACTTCCTGCCGCTGTTCGCCGAGGCGTTCCCCCGCGGCCGGATCGTCGAACTGCCCGGCGTCGGCCACTGCAGCCCCGAGGACGCCCCGGACGCCGTCGGCGACCTGGTACAGCGCTTCCTCGCCGAGACGGAGACGGAGACGAAGACGGAGGCGGAGGCGGAGGCGGAGACGAGGGGCGCGGCATAGACCGGCGCCCGGCACGGCCGGGCGCCGGCGGACGGTCAGCCGCTGAGCAGGGCCAGGAGCTGGTTCGCCAGGCCCAGCGCCGGGGCGGCCGCCTCGCCGAGGCTCTGGGCCACACCGGCCAGCAGCAGCAGGGTGTTGCGCCGGCTCCTCGGCTCCTCGGCGGCCGGGCTGGTCAGCACCGGCAGGGCCTCGGCGAGGCTCTGCCGGTCCGCCTCGTGCAGCCGGCCGTCCCGGGCCAGCTCGGTGACCACGGCGGCGAGCCGGGCGAACAGCGCGGCGACCTCCGGCGGCAGGGCCTGGTCGGCGGCCGGGCCGTTGTTGTGCTGGATGCCGATGTTGTTGCTGCCGCCGTGCATGGTGACCCGGTCGCCGTACTGGACGTCCGGACGCTGGTTGTCGTTCACTTGCTGACTCCCGTGTTTCCCTGGCCGCCGTAGATGTTGACGCTGTCGCCGAACTGGTACTGCCGCAGGTCCACGCTGATGGTCTGGACGACCTGCTGGAACTCGGCCTGCGGGTTCTCGATCGCGCGGGTGATGGTGGCCTGCAGCTCGAACGCCGGCTCCGCGGTGAGCCAGGCCAGCACCGCGGTCGGCGGGCCGGCCGTGTCCACGGCCAGCACGTACAGGTCGGGCCGGCGCAGCACCGGCCAGGTGAAGATCAGGAAGTAGATCGCCACGAGGATCACCGCGACGAGGACCAGCGTGCCGGACCCGGAGTCCGAGGACGAGCTGTCGGCGGCCTGCGCGATCACGAACACGGGCAGGAAGACGACCACGGCGAAGCCGAGCAGCCGCAGGAGCGCGCGGCGCCGGCCGGGCACGATCAGGGAGGTGCCGACCCGGGCCACGTTGGCCAGCGGGTACGCGGCCTGCCCGATCCAGAGGATGCGGTTGGTGACCGCGACGCGGGTGGTGGTCGGGGTGCCGCTGGGACCGCCCGCGAAGGCCGGCGGGGCGGTGGGCGGGGGCGGCCCGAACGGGGCCGGTGTCGGCGGCCCGCCGGGCGGAGGCGGCGGAACGAACGGGAAGGAGCCGGTCTGGCCGGCCCGGGTCGAATCGGTAGGATCGGTCGGCTGCATGGCCATGTCCCCCAATACTGTCGTGCAGGGGAGGACAATGTGCCAGCACGGTCCGGGTCTGCACAAGTTCATTGCCGTACCCGGTAACTGACATATCGTCGGTTCGTATGCCCTGGCCCCGCCGACCGCGGTCCGTCAGCTCAGCTTGCCCCGGACCACGCCCGGGCCGGAGCGGGCCCGGCGGGACAGCGGCGGGCGGGACGGGCGGACGTCGGCGCGGGCCGGTTGCTCGGCCGCCTCCGCGGCCCGCCCGGCCAGCGCGGCCCGGGCGGCGGCCAGGGCGACCCGGGCGAGCAGCGGGTCCTCCCGGACACCGGCCGCGTGCTTGGCGCTCTGGCAGGCGGTGCACCAGACCGGAGAGGCCGGCCCGTCCGGGTACACCATCTCCTCGGGCGGCAGGTAGTGCCCACCGCACTCGACGCACTCGAAGACGAACCTCATCCGACGATCACCGTCCCGGATCCGTGGCACCGACCGCAGGGCGACCAGAACGTGTGGACGCTGGGCACCATGCTTCCTTCCTCGTCCAGTTCGACCGTTGCCTCGGTCTTCTGGGTCCCCCCGGACCCGCCGCAACCGGAACAGGACTGAACCTCGGGCATATGCCGTCCTTCCGTGGCGGAGCACCACCGTAGCGCGATTCTCCGTCAGGAAGCACCGCCCGCCGGGATCCGCCACCCGTACGGGTAGCGCGAACCACCGCCGCACGCCCCGCCACACAGCAAGTGTCGGCCCCTGCCTGAGCACCAGAACAGGGGCCGACCGCAGGAGGGGAGTTGTCAGCCGCGGGCGGCCCGCAGGAACTCCCGGTTCATCGCCGCGATGCTGGGCAGCGGGATGCCCTTGGGGCAGGCGGTGGCGCACTCGCCGGTGTTGGTGCAGCCGCCGAAGCCCTCGGCGTCCATGGCCGAGACCATGTTCCGCACCCGGGCGGCCCGTTCCGGCGCGCCCTGCGGCAGCACGTTGAGGTGCACCACCTTGGCGGAGGTGAAGAGCATCGCCGAGCCGTTCGGGCAGGCCGCCACACAGGCGCCGCAGCCGATGCACTCGGCGTGCTCGAAGGCGGTGTCGGCGACCTCCTTGGGGACGGGCGTGGCGTGCGCCTCGGGGGCGCTGCCGGTGGGGGCGGTGATGTAGCCGCCGGAGCCGATGATCCGGTCGAAGGCCGAGCGGTCCACCACCAGGTCCTTGACCACCGGGAAGGCCGCCGCCCGCCAGGGCTCGACGTCGATGGTGTCGCCGTCCTGGAAGTGCCGCATGTGCAACTGGCAGGTGGTGGTGCGCTCGGGGCCGTGCGCCCGGCCGTTGATGACCATGCCGCAGGCGCCGCAGATGCCCTCGCGGCAGTCGTGGTCGAAGGCGACGGGCTGGTCGCCGCGGGTGATCAGTTCTTCGTTGAGGGTGTCCAGCATCTCCAGGAAGGACATGTCCGGGCTGATCCCGCTGACCTGGTAGGTGGTCATCGAGCCAGGTGCGTCCGGGCCGGCCTGGCGCCAGATGCGCAGGGTGAGGTTCACGCGTAGCTCCGCTGGGTGGGGTGGACGTGCTCGAAGTCGAGTTCCTCGCGGTGGAGGACGGGTGCCGCGCCGGTGGCGGTGAACTCCCAGGCGGCGGCGTAGGAGAAGTCCTCGTCGCGGCGGGCGGCCTCGCCGTCCGGGGTCTGGCTCTCGGTGCGGAAGTGGCCGCCGCAGGATTCGGCGCGGTGCAGTGCGTCCAGGCACATCAGTTCGGCCAGTTCGAAGTAGTCGACGAGCCGGTTGGCCTTCTCCAGCGACTGGTTGAGCTCCTGCCCGGTGCCGGGCACCTTGATCCGGCGCCAGAACTCCTCGCGCAGCCGCGGGATCCGCTCCAGCGCCCGCCGTAGTCCGGCCTCGTCGCGGGCCATCCCGCACTCGTTCCAGAGCAGTTCGCCGAGTTCGCGGTGGAAGGAGTCCGGGGTGCGGTCGCCGTTCACCGCGAGGATCAGGTTGAGCCGGTCCTCGACCTCGGCCTCCACCTCGGCGAGCACCGGGTGGTCGGCGGGCACGGCCGGCAGCGGGTGGCGGGCCAGGTAGTCGTTGATGGTCGGCGGCAGCACGAAGTAGCCGTCGGCCAGGCCCTGCATCAGGGCGCTGGCGCCGAGCCGGTTGGCGCCGTGGTCGGAGAAGTTGGCCTCCCCGATCGCGAACAGGCCGGGGACGGTGGTCTGCAGGTCGTAGTCGACCCAGAGCCCGCCCATCGTGTAGTGGATCGCCGGGTAGATCCGCATCGGCACCCGGTACGGGTCCTCGGCGGTGATCCGCTCGTACATCTCGAAGAGGTTGCCGTACCTGGCCTCGACGGCGTCCCGGCCCAGCCGGCGGATCGCGTCGGCGAAGTCCAGGTAGACGCCCTGGCCGCCGGGGCCGACACCGCGGCCCTCGTCGCAGACGTTCTTGGCGGCCCGGGAGGCGATGTCGCGGGGCACCAGGTTGCCGAACGACGGGTAGATCCGCTCCAGGTAGTAGTCCCGCTCCTCCTCGGGGATCTCGGCCGGCGGCCGGGTGTCGCCCTGCGCCTTGGGCACCCAGATCCGGCCGTCGTTGCGCAGCGATTCGCTCATCAGGGTGAGCTTGGACTGGTGGTCGCCGGAGCGCGGGATGCAGGTCGGGTGGATCTGGGTGAAGCACGGGTTGGCGAAGTACGCGCCGCGCCGGTGCGCCCGCCAGATCGCGGTGGTGTTGGAGTTCTTGGCGTTGGTGGAGAGGTAGAACACGTTGCCGTAGCCGCCGCTGGCGAGCACCACGGCGTCCGCGGTGTGGCTGCGGATCTCGCCGGTGACGAGGTCGCGGGCGACGATGCCGCGGGCCCGGCCGTCGACCACCAGCAGGTCGAGCATCTCGGTGCGCGGGTGCAGTTCCACGTTCCCGGCGGCGATCTGCCGGGAGAGCGCCTGGTAGGCGCCGAGCAGCAGCTGCTGGCCGGTCTGGCCGCGGGCGTAGAAGGTCCGGGAGACCTGCACGCCGCCGAAGGACCGGGTGTCGAGCAGGCCGCCGTACTCGCGGGCGAAGGGCACGCCCTGGGCCACGCACTGGTCGATGATCTCCACCGACACCTGGGCCAGCCGGTGCACGTTGGACTCGCGGGCGCGGAAGTCGCCGCCCTTGACGGTGTCGTAGAACAGCCGGCGGACGGAGTCGCCGTCGTTGCGGTAGTTCTTGGCCGCGTTGATGCCGCCCTGGGCGGCGATCGAGTGGGCGCGCCTGGGGGAGTCCTGGAAGCAGAACTGGACGACGTGGTAGCCCTGTTCGGCCAGGGTGGCGCCGGCCGCGCCGCCGGCCAGGCCGGTGCCGACCACGATCACGGTGTGCTTGCGCCGGTTGGCCGGGTTGACCAGCTTGGCGTCGAACCGCCGCTGGTCCCAGCGCTGTTCGATCGGGCCGGCCGGGGCCCTGGTGTCGGCGACCGGTTCGCCGAGGGTGTACTCCAGGTAGCTCATGTCACCACTGCTCGCTTCACCACTGCTCACTCCACGACTGCTCACTTCACGACTCCGGTCATCACGGCCACGGGGACGGACAGGAACCCGGCCGTCAGCACCAGGGCCAGGCCGTTCGCGATCAGCTTGAGCGCCCGGTCGCGGCGGGCGTTGTTGGCGCCGAGGGTCTGCGCGGCGCTCCAGAACCCGTGCCGGATGTGCAGGCCGACGGCCAGCATCGCGACGACGTAGAACACGTCGACGTACCAGCGGCCGAAGGAGGCCACGATGTTCTGGTACGGGTGGCCGTGCTCGGCGGCCGGGTTCACGGTCAGCGTGGTGAGGTCCAGGACGTGCCAGACGATGAACAGCGCCAGGATCACCCCGCCCCAGCGCATGGTCCTGGTCGCGTAGCTCGCCCGGCGGCGCTTGTGCACGTACCGGCTCGGGCGGGCCGCGAGGTCGCGGCGGCTGAGCTGGTACGCGGAGACGCCGTGCAGCACCACGGCGGCCAGCAGGCCGGCCCGGGCGATCCACAGGAACCACTCGTGGCCCAGGAAGGGCTGCCCGATGGTGCGCAGCCAGGCCGCGTAGCCGTTGATGTCGTCCGGGCCGAAGAACACCTTGAGGTTCCCCAGCATGTGTGCGACCAGGTACAGCAGCATGGCCAGTCCGGTGACGGCCATGACCGCCTTCTTGCCGACGGTCGACCGCCACAGGGTCGCCAGGGTGGACGGGTGCCGGGCCGTCCGAGTCGCGGTTGTCATGGCTGCAACGGTAGGGACGGTGGGTCGGGTGCGTCCAAGACATGATGCGGCTGGTGACGATAGGCACCGGCTATCGATGCGGCCTATCCTGGCCCTGTGCAGCTCCAGCAACTCCGCTACTTCCTGGCCGTCGCCGAGACCCGGCACTTCACCCGGGCCGCCGAGGCGGCGCACGTCGCCCAGCCGTCGCTCTCGCAGCAGATCCGTTCGCTGGAGCGGGAGTTGGGCGCCGAACTGTTCCACCGCACCCGGGGCAACATCGCGCTGACCGACGCCGGGGACGCCCTCCTGCCGCTGGCCCGGCGCATCCTCGCGGACACCGAGAGCGCCCGGCTGGCCGTGCAGGAGACGGTCCAGCTGCGCCGCGGCCGGGTCCGGCTGGGCGCGCCGCCGAGCCTGTGCACCAGCCTGGTGCCGGACGTGCTGCGGGTCTTCCGGGACCGTTACCCGGGGGTGACGCTGGTGGTCCGGGAGGGCGGCTCGCGCGATCTGGTCGGCTGGCTGGCGGCGGGGGAACTGGACCTCGCGCTGATCATCACCCGGCCGGGCGGGGAGCAGGAGCCCGCGCTGTCGGTCACCGAACTGCTGCACGAGGAACTGGTGCTGGTCGCCGCCGAGGGGCGGGCCCGGCGCAAGGTCCGGGTGACGGAGCTGAAGGACCGGCCGCTGGTGATGTTCCGGGAGGGCTACGACGTCCGGGAGGCGACCCTGGCGGCCTGCCGGGCGGCCGGGTTCGAGCCGCGGTTCGCGGTGGAGGGCGGCGAGATGGACGCGGTGCTGGGCTTCGTCCGGGCCGGGCTCGGCCCCGCCGTCGTCCCCGGGATGGTGGCCGCCCGCTCCGGCCTCGCGGTGACCGCGTTCGCCGGGCCCGGCCTCGGTCGCACCATCGCCGTCGCGCACGGCCACGAGGTGCCGCCCACCCGCGCGGCGGAGGCCCTGCGGGAGACCCTGCTGGCGCACCTGCGCGACGCCGCACGCGACGGCGAACTGCCGCCGGGCACCCGGCTGTTGCTGCCCTGAGCCCTGCCGCGAGCCGGCGGACGGGGAGCGGGCGTCCCGCGAGCATCGGATCCGGCGGGCGACGGGCCCGCTACGCGGCGGGCGGGGTTCCGCCCGAGCGCAGCGTGAGCAGAGTGATCTCGCTCGGGGCGAAGACCCGGAAGGGCGGGCCCCAGAAGCCGGTGCCGCGGCTGGTGTAGAGCTGGGTCCGCTCCCCGTGCCGGCTCAGGCCGTGCACCACCGGCTGATCGATGCGGACGAGGAAGTTGAACGGCCAGATCTGGCCGCCGTGGGTGTGCCCGGAGACCTGCAGGTCGATGCCGGCGGCAGCGGCATGCGGGACGTACTTGGGCTGGTGGGCGACGAGCAGGACCGGCAGGGCCGGGTCCGCCCCCGCCAGTGCGCCGAGCAGGTTCGCGCGGTGTCCGGCCAGGCCGGAGGACTCCGCGGTCACGTCGTCCACGCCGGCGAGGACGAGGGCGTCCCCGCCGCGCTCCACGACCACGTGGCGGTTGTGCAGCGGCTCCCAGCCCAGGTCCGCCATCCGGTCCAGCCAGCCCTGGGCCTCGCTGCCGTACTCGTGGTTCCCCGTGACGTAGACCCTGGCCAGCCGCGACCGGATCGTCCCGAGGGGCGCGGACTGCTCCCGGCGCTGGGCGGGGGTGCCGTCGGCGATGTCGCCGGCGTGGACCACGATGTCCGCGTCGAGCGCGTTGACCGCCTCGGTGACCCGCGCCGACCAGTCCGCCCGGTCGATCGGCCCGTAGTGGGTGTCGGCCAGCACCACGACCCGGGTCCCGTCCAGGCCTGCGCCGAGCCGCGGGACGTGGACGTCCACCCGCTTCACCCGGGGCACGCGCATCGCCTCGTGGTGCCCCCAGCCCAGCAGCCCGGCCGAGACCAGGGCGACGGCCACGGCCACCGCCCTGGCCCGGTCGGTTCCGCCGACGTCGAGCCCGACGAGCACCAGGTCCACCGCGCCGCCCAGCACCGACCAGGTGAACAGCACCCAGATCATCCCGAGGCTGGTGTCCGCGACGCGGGCGGCCCGGTCGCTGCGCCGCCGCCCGTGGCCCGCGACCATCAGGAAGGGGAAGGAGACCAGCCAGCCGGCGAGGACGACCGTGCCGGCCAGGAAGACCGGGAACGGCCAGTCGGCGCCGGAGGCGAACAGCGTCCACCAGGGCGGGAGGCACAGCAGGACGAGGACGAGCACGAGGACCGTCAGCCGCCGGACCAGGGAACGCCGGCGCCGCGCGCCCCCGCCCGGGGGCTCCGTGCCCGCCGCGGGCCGGGGAGCGGCCACGACGGTCTCCGGGCCCTCGCGGTCCGCCGACCGGTGTCCCGACTCCAACTCCATGGATTCGCCTGCTGTCACCGCGTTGCCCTCACATCCGCTGCCGTGCCCTCGCTCCCATCATCCGGCAGACCGTTGCCGCCGGGCCCGCCCGGGGGCCGCCCTCGTCATCCGGTCCGTGCGCCACGGCGCCGGTCCGTGAATTCGGGCCCGGGCCCGGGGCTCAGCCGCCGCCGTAGGTGGACTGGGTGACCGCGAAGACGTTGCGTCCGCCCGTGGTCTCCTGCAGCGACCACAGCAGGTCGGGCTCGGTGGCGTCCTCCCAGTACGAGAGGCTCTCGCCGCCGCCCACCCAGGCGAAGGTCGAGGGGCCGGCGGTCGGGGTCCAGTAGTAGAGCTTCTTCTGCCCGGAGGAGTTGAACCACCAGCGGCCGTTGTGGGAGGCCACGCCGTTGAGGTTGTACCAGGGCAGTTGGAGGGCCTGGCCGGCGGTCGTCGTCGCGGCGAACGTCGTCGCCCCGGAGGCGAAGGGGAAGCGGACGGCCCGCGGCGGGCGGTTGGGGTAGTCGACGCAGTTCGCCTGGCAGGTGTACTCCGTCATCACGATCGACTTGCTGACCCGGTCGAGGGAGATCGACGACCACACCAGTTTGGCTCCGGTGGCGGCCTGCGCGGTGACCGTGCCGATCTGGGGCAGCACGTACGCGTAGTTGTGGGCGTAGTAGACGGAGCCGGACTGGCGGCCGATCTGGTCGGCGGTGCCGCCGGTGTCGGTGTTGAGGATCTTGCGCATGTCGAAGACGCGCATGCCGCGGCCGGTGTCGGCGACGTAGAGGTAGTCGCCGTACCAGGAGACGCCGCCGGCGTGGATCGGGATGTCCTTGAAGTCCGGCGCGGCCGCGGTTCCGGTCGGCTCCACCAGGAGGATCTTGCGGTACTTGTTGGGGTAGGTGGCGTCCCAGTCGGCCAGGGTGATCCGGCTGCGCTGCTGGGCGCCGTCGCAGCCGTCCTTGGTGTACCAGCTCACCAGCACGAGCTGGTGGCCGTCGTAGTTGCCGCTGTTCGCCGTCCCCACGGCGTCCCGGCTCGTGGTGATGCCCTGGGGGAAGCTCTGGCAGTCGGAGTTGTCGCCGTCGTCGAACCGGAAGCCGGTGGAGAGGCCGGCCACGGAGAAGGACGCGGGGAGCGGCTGCCGGTCGTGGTTCGCGTTCTCCATCACCGTGTGGACGGCGGAGGTCCCCAGCGTCGTGGCGAGTGCCGAGTTGAGCGTGTCGTACTGGTGGTAGTCCGAGGTGAGGGTGTAGTCGGACGCGGTCAGGGCCGTCGGCGCCGCAGCGGCCGCCGCCGGCGAGGCACTCGCGATCGTGCCGGTGACGAGCAGGCCGGCCGCGAGCAGCGCGCGTGCCGCTGTTCTGACTTGACGGAACATCAAGGTGAGCCCTCCGTACGCAATGGATCAACAGGGCCACACACGGTAGGGCGGGTTGAGCATGTCCGCAACACCCGGAGGAGGGCCGACGCGGACCCCGGGTGCGCGCACGGCGAAGGCCCGGACCGTGCCCCCTTGGGTTCCAACGGTCCGGGCCTTCATGGTGCGCGCGGTCAGGCCGGCAGTGCGGCCTCGATGGCAGTGATCAGCTCCGGCGCCTCCGGGTCGACCGGGGGGCGCAGGCGGGCGACGACGGTGCCGTCCGGGGAGATCAGGAACTTCTCGAAGTTCCAGGAGACGTCCCCGGCCTGGCCGTCGGCGTCGGCGACCTCGGTGAGCTTGGCGTACAGCGGGTGGCGGTCCTCGCCGTTGACGTCGATCTTCTCGAACAGCGGGAAGGTCACGCCGTAGGTGGTGGAGCAGAAGGTGCGGATCTCCTCGGCGCTGCCCGGCTCCTGCCCGGCGAACTGGTTGCAGGGGAAGCCCAGCACGGTGAACCCGCGCCCGGCGTACCGCTGCTGGAGCCGCTCCAGGCCCTCGTACTGCGGGGTCAGGCCGCACCGGGAGGCGACGTTGACGATGAGCAGCGCCTTGCCCTTGTGGTCGGCCAGCGAGGTGGGCGCGCCGTCGAGGGTGCGCAGCGGGATGTCGTACAGGCTCACGGGAGTGGTCCTTTCGGGGAGTCGTCGGGCCGGGCCTCTTCCGGGGCCACGGTAGCGGCCGTGACCTGATCAACCGCGGTCGGCGTGCCGGTGTTCCAGGCGCGGGGGCGCGTGGGGGCGCACGGAGCGGCTCGTCCGCCCCCGCACGACCGGTGCGCGCGACCGGCCGCGGCGCGTTCGGAGCGGGTCGGTGGCGGGTCGGTGGCGGGTCGGGCGCGCGTAGGGCGCGGGTTCAGAGCGCCAGCGGCCTGATGGCCGTCGGGGCGTGCTCCGGGAGAGTGGCCGTCTCCTCGAACTCGTTGACCTTGTCGATGTCGGCGGCGGCCATCGAGATGTTGGTGACCCGCTCCAGGATCGCCTCGACCACCACCGGGACGCGGAACTCCGCGGCCAGCTTCTTGGCCTCCTCGAACGCGGGCAGCAGGCCCTGCGGTTCGGTGACCCGGATCGCCTTGCAGCCCAGGCCCTCGACGACCTTGACGTGGTCGACGCCGTAGCCGCCCAGCTCCGGGGAGTTGACATTCTCGAACTCCAGGTTGACCTGGTAGTCGATGTCGAAGGTGCGCTGCGCCTGGCGGATCAGGCCCAGGTAGGAGTTGTTCACCAGCACGTGGACGTACGGGATGCGGTGCTGGGCGCCGACCGCCAGCTCCTCGATCATGAACTGGAAGTCGTAGTCGCCGGAGAGCGCGACGACCTGGCCCGCGGGGTCGGCGGTGGCGACGCCCAGCGCGGCCGGGACGGTCCAGCCGAGCGGGCCGGCCTGGCCGCAGTTGATCCAGTGCCGCGGCCGGTAGACGTGCAGCAGCTGCGCGCCGGCGATCTGGGACAGGCCGATGGTGGTGACGTAGCGGGTCTCCGGGCCGAAGGCCCTGTTCATCTCCTCGTACACGCGCTGCGGCTTGAGCGGCACGTCGTCGAAGTGGGTGCGGCGCTGGAGCAGGGCCTTGCGCTCCTGGGTGGAGGCGGCCCAGGCGCCGCGGTCCTTGAGGGTGCCGGCGGCCCGCAGCTCGCGCGCCACTTCGACGAACAGTTCCAGCGCGGCCTTGGCGTCGGAGGCGATGCCGAGGTCCGGGGCGAAGATCCGGCCGAGCTGGGTGGGCTCGATGTCGACGTGGACGAAGGTGCGGCCCGCGGTGTAGACGTCCAGGCCGCCGGTGTGGCGGTTGGCCCAGCGGTTGCCGATGCCGAGGACGAAGTCGGAGGCGAGGAAGTTCTCGTTGCCGTAGCGGTGCGAGGTCTGCAGGCCGACCATGCCGGCGTTCAGCCGGTGGTCGTCCGGGACGATGCCCCAGCCCATCAGGGTCGGGACCACCGGGACTCCGGTGAGCTCGGCGAACTCCAGCAGCAGCTCGCAGGCGTCGGCGTTGACGACGCCGCCACCGGCGACGATCAGCGGGCGTTCGGACCGCTGGAGCAGCGCGAGGGCCTTCTCGATCTGGGTGCGGTTGGCGGCGGGCTTGTAGACCGGCAGCGGCTGGTAGGCCTCCGGGTCGAAGTCGATCTCGGTGAGCTGGACGTCGATCGGCAGGTCGATCAGGACCGGGCCGGGTCGGCCGGAGCGCATCAGGTGGAAGGCCTGCTGGAACACGCCGGGGACCTGCGCGGCCTCCAGCACGGTGGTGGCGGCCTTGGTGACCGGCCGTGCGATGGAGACGATGTCGACGGCCTGGAAATCCTCCTTGTGCAGCCGGGCGACGGGCGCCTGGCCGGTGATGCAGAGGATCGGGACGGAGTCGGCGATCGCCGAGTACAGGCCGGTGATCATGTCGGTGCCCGCCGGGCCGGAGGTGCCGATGCAGACCCCGATGTTGCCGGCCTCGGCGCGGGTGTAGCCCTCGGCCATGTGGGAGGCGCCCTCGACGTGCCGGGCCAGCGTGTGCCCGATCCCGCCGGAGGCCTTGAGCGCGGCGTAGAACGGGTTGATGGCTGCGCCCGGCACGCCGAACGCGACCTCGACGCCTTCGAGCTTGAGGATCTCCACGGCCGCGCGGGCGGCTGTCATACGAGGCATCGGATCTCTCCTGCTTCGGCCCGCAGTGGCTCGGAGGGCTCATCTCTCGAATTCCACCATACGGAAGAACGGTTTCTGTATGCGGAAACACGGTAGGGCGGGGTCCGTCGGGGCGTCAAGAGGACTTCAACAGAATGTGGAAGCCTCGGGCGGGGTCGGCGGTGGGCCGGCGGCGGGGCGGCGGCGGGTCGGCGGCGGGGCGGGAATCGGGCCGGGAGCAGGGCCGCGCAGCGCGGCCGGACCGGTGGGGATTCGCACGCCCGAACGGCAGTCGCGCTGGTGTGCCCGGGGAAGCGGACGCTCCGCGCCGGGAAGCGCAGCCGGTGTGCAGTGGCGGTGAAGGGACGGTGCCGGTCGTTGGCCCGCCCCGCCGCGCTGGGTACCGTCGGTGGCACGCCGGGCCCGTGATGTCCAACTGAGGCCGCGGCAGGGGGGTTTGGGAGCGCCGCGGAGCGGGGGAACTCCGCCGGTGGCCCCGTCCAGGACCAGCGTGCCCGGTCCGCCGCACCCGAGCGAGGGACGCACCCCCCCGGCCGCACCGACCCGACACCCGCCGCCGCGCTCTGGTCCGCCCGGACCCGCGGCCGTACCGCTGTCGCCGCCCCCGGCGCGGTCCCTTCCCCCTTCTTCCTCGTGCTCCCCGCCCTTGCAACGGCGCGCCCGCTGCGGCGGGCGCGCGGAAGGAACGTCCCCATGCGCTGCTGCACCCCTGCCCGGTCCCTGGTGGTGACCGGGTGAACCCGCCGCCCCACCGGAGCGACAGCCCGCCGGGCCGGCCCCGCACCCCGGTCGCCGTCCTGCGCGCAATCCCCTGGCGTCATGACCTGCCGGCCTCGCTGGTGGTGTTCCTGGTCGCCCTCCCGCTCTGCGTCGGCGTCGCCGTCGCCTCCGGCGTCCCGGCCGAACTCGGGCTGGTCACCGGGATCGTCGGCGGCCTGGTCGCCGGCCTGCTGCCCGGCAGCAGCCTCCAGGTCAGCGGTCCCGCCGCCGGGCTGACCGTCCTGGTCGCCGACGCCGTCCACCGCTTCGGCGTCGGCGCGCTCGGCCTGCTGGTGCTCGCCACCGGCCTGCTCCAGCTGGCGATGGGCGCCCTGCGGCTCGGCCGCTGGTTCCGGGCGATGTCCGCCTCGGTGGTGCACGGCATGCTGGCCGGCATCGGACTGACCCTGGTGTTCGGCCAGCTCTACGCGCTCGCCGACCGCCGCGCCCCCGCCACCGGGCCGGAGAAGATCGCCGGCCTGCCCGCCCTGCTGGGCGACGTGCTGACCGCCGCGGCCAACCCGAGCGCGGTCGCCCTCGGCCTCGGCACCCTGCTGGTCCTGGTCGGCTGGAAGTACCTGCCGGAGCGCGCCGCCCGGGCCGTCCCCGCCCCGCTGGCCGCCGTCGGACTGGCCGCAGCCGTCACCGCGGTCGCCGACCTGCCGGTGGCCAGGATCCGGGTGGCCGGACTGTTCGACGTGGTGCACCTGCCCGACCGCGAGTCGCTGACCGCCCTGGCCGGCACCGCCGGGATCGGCACGGTCGTCGCCTTCACCCTGATCGCCTCCGCCGAGACGCTGTTCAGCGCCGCCGCCGTCGACCGGATGCACCACGGCCCGCGCACCCACTACGACCGCGAACTCACCGCCCAGGGCGTCGGCAACACCGTCTGCGGACTGCTCGGCGCGCTGCCGATGACCGCCGTGATCGTGCGCAGCGCCACCAACGTCCAGGCCGGCGCGCGCACCAAGGCCTCGCGGGTGCTGCACGGCGCCTGGCTGCTGCTGTTCACCGCGCTGCTGCCCGGCGTGCTCGGGCTGGTGCCGCTCACCGCGCTGGCCGCCGTCCTGGTGCACGCCGGCGCCAAGCTGGTGCCGCTGCGCCGGATCGTCGCGCTCTGCCGCGGGCACCTGGGCGAGGCGCTGGTGCTGGTGGTGACGGCGGCCGCGATCATCGCCACCGATCTGTTCGACGGGGTGCTGATCGGCGTCGGCCTGGCGGTGGCCAAGTCCGCCTGGCAGACCTCGCACCTGCAGATCGCGGTGGAGGAGCAGCCGCAGCCGACCGGGGAGGCGCTGCACCGGGTGCGGCTGAGCGGCAACGCCACCTTCCTGCGGCTGCCCCGGCTGCTGGACACCCTGGAGCGGCTGCCGGCGGACCGGCCGGTGGAACTGGACTGGTCCGGGCTGCGCCACCTGGACCACGCCTGCACGGTGGCGCTGGTCTCCTGGGCCGCCCAGCACCGGGCCCGCTCCACCGCGCCGCTGGCGGTCGACCCGCCGCTGCCGAGCGTCGCCTGAGGTCAGGAGGCAGGCTCTAGCCTGGTCGCTGGTCCGGGTCGGCCCGGACCAGCGACCCGTGTCGTCCAGCACAAGGAGCGCAGAGCCGTGATCGCAGCTTTTTCGGTGACCCCGCTGGGGATCGGCGAGGACGTGGGGGAGGCGGTGGCCGCCGCCGTCCGGGTGGTGCGGGAGAGCGGTCTCCCGAACCGCACGGACGCGATGTTCACCAGCATCGAGGGGGAGTGGGACGAGGTGATGCCGGTGATCAGGGCGGCGATCGAGGCGGTGAAGGCGTACGGCAACCGGGTGAGCACGGTCATCAAGATCGACGACCGGGCCGGGGTCACCGACGGCCTCACCGCCAAGGTCGCCTCGGTCGAGCGGCACCTGGCCGCTGCGAGCCCGTCGGACCGCTGAGAGCCCGTCGGGCCGCTGACGGCCGACGTACCGTCAGGTGAGCTTTTCCGGGCGGTGGTTGGTGCGGGCCGGCCGGTCAGACCGTCGACGTCGGCCGGACCGCCGGTTCGGCCGCGGCGGCCGGCGGCCGGCGGGTGGGCAGCCGGTCCAGGGCGTACGGGCCGGAGCCGAGCGTCGCGATGGCCAGGAAGGCCCAGCAGAACAGCACCGAGGCCTCGCCCCCGTTCTGCAGGGGCAGCAGGGCGTGCTCCTGGTGGACGGTGAAGTAGGCGTAGGCCATCGAGCCGGAGCAGAGCAGGGCGGCCACCCTGGTGCCGGCGCCGAGCAGCACCAGGGCGCCGCCGACCAGCTGGATCAGCGCGGCCCACCAGCCGGGCCATTGGCCGAGCGGGACGGTGCCGCCGCCCTTGGCGCCGCCGAGTACGCCGAACAGCGAGGCGGCGCCGTGGCAGGCGAAGAGCAGGCCGACGACGATCCGAAAGGCCGTCAGCACGACGGGTCTGGCGGCGTCGGCGGTCTGCCGGGGGTGGTTGGGGCGGTGTGCGGGCATGCGAAACGCCTCCTGTGGGGGAAGGAGGTGGATGGGAGCGGTAAGGGTAGCCTTGGTCTAGTCCACTTGGCAATGCTCCGTCAGAGATCAGGTCTGGACCAATAGTTGCTCTTTCTTGACCGCTCGGTCCAGAAAGGGCTACTGTTCCCGGCATGGCGCGAACGAAGGAATTCGACCCGGACGCGGCGCTGCAGGCGGCCCTGGAGCTGTTCTGGCAGCGCGGCTACGAGGCGACGTCGATGGCCGACCTGGTCGAGCGGCTCGGCATCGCCCGGGCGAGCATCTACGCGACCTTCGGCAGCAAGCGCGAGCTGTACCTGCGAGCGCTGGAGCGCTACTGCGAGCAGAGCGACTCGGCGCGGCTGCTCGACCTCTCCCAGCCCGGTCCGGCGCTGCCGGCGGTCAGGGCGCTGGTCCGCCGGTACGCCGTGACGGGTGAGGAGGAGGGGCGGCGCGGCTGCTTCGTCACCAACACGGCGGTGGAGCTGGCCCCGCACGACCCGGCGGCGTCCCGTCGGGTGGAGGCGAGTCTCGACCGCCTGGAGACGCTGCTCACCGCCGCCCTGGCGCGGGCCGCCGCGCAGGGCGAACTGCCCGCCGGGCGGGATCCTCGGACGCTCGCCCGGATGCTGGTCGTGCTGCTCCAGGGCATCCGGGTGGTGGGCAAGACCGCCGACGGCGCGCCCCGGGCGCGGGACGCCGCCGAGCAGGCGCTGGCACTGCTGGACTGACGCCGGCCGGCCCGGGCCGGCGTCTTTTTCGGGGCTCATTCTGGACCGAACGGTCTTTATAGGGGGGAGGGTTTTACATGGCCGTCATCATTACCGGCCGGTACGGCTTCGCGCTGCTCGGCGTCGTCCAGGCGGTGCTGATCTTCACGATCATGATCCTGACCGTGCCGCTGCCGCTGGTGGCGCGGGAGTTCGGACTCGGCCCGTCCGGGGTGCTGCTGCTCAGCGCCGCCTACGGGCTCTCCTTCAGCTCCCTGCTGCTGCTCGGCGGCCGCTTGACGGACCGCCACGGCGGCCGCCCGGTGCTCCGCGCCGGCCTGGCACTGCTCGCCGCCGCCTCGATCGCCTGCGCCCTCGCGCCCGGCTACCCCGTCCTGCTGGCGAGCCGCTTCGTGCAGGGCGTCGGCGCCGCCCTCACCGCCCCGGCGGCGGTCGCGGTGGTCCGGGTGCTGCACCCCGAACCGGCCGCCTACCGGCGGGCGATGGCCACCTGGGGCGGTCTGTCGGTGCTCGGCGCCACCGTCGGCAGCGTCGTCTCGGGTGCGGTCGCCGCGGCGGTCTCCTGGCGCTGGCTGTTCGCGGTGCCCGTACTGGTCGCGCTGCTCGGCCTCGTCCGTTCCGCGGCCCTGCCCGCGGCCGCCCCGGCCGGCGCCCGCCCGGCGCTGGACCTGCGCGGTGCCGCCCTCGCCACCGCCGGTGTCTGCGCGGCGAGTTACGCCCTGGTGGCCTCCACCGAACACGGCTGGCGCAGCCCCGGGACGTACGGTCCGCTGGTCGCCGGGGCGCTCCTGCTGTCGGCCTTCGCCGCCGCCGAACGCCGCACCGCCGACCCGCTGCTGCCGCCCGGCTTCCTCGCCGACCGGCGCCGGGCCACCACGCTCGCGGCCGTCATGGCCACCGCCGCCGGCACCGCGCTCACCTTCGTCCTGCTCTCGCTCTACCTCCAGCAGCTGCGCGGCTGGAGCGCCGCGGCCACCTCCGCCGCCTTCCTGCCGTACGCGGCCGTCCTGCTGCTCTCCGGTCGGCTCGCCGGCCCGCTGAGCGTCCGGTACGGCCCGGTGGCGGTCACCGCCGGCGGCCTCGCCCTGGCGGCCGCCGGGCTCGGACTGCTGGCCGGGCTCGGCCCCGGCAGCGGCTACGCCCTCGGACTGCTGCCCGGACTGCTCCTGCTGCCCGCCGGCGCCGCCGCGGCCTTCGCCGGTGCGACCGTGCTCGCCACCGGCGGGGTGCCGCCCGAGCGCACCGGACTGGCCGCGGGAGTGTTCAACACGGCCATGGAACTCGGCCCCACCGCCGGACTGGCCGCCCTGATGGCGCTCGCCGCCACCCGCCCGAGCGTGGTCGGCGGCTATGCCGCGGCCTTCGCGGCGGCCGCCGTCGGGCTGGCGCTCACCGCCGTCGCGGTCGCCGCCCTGCCCCGGACCATCGGACCCACTGGCCCCACCGCAACCGAACACACCGACCGCATCAAGGAGTTCACCTCATGACCACGCGTTTCGCCGACAAGTCCGTCCTGGTGACCGGCGCCGGCAGCGGCATCGGCCGGGCCATCGCGCTCGCCTTCGCCCGTGAGGGCGCCCGGGTCGCGGTCGCCGGCCGCGGCGCCGGCCCGCTCGCCGGGACCGTCGAGCTGATCGAGCGGGCCGGTGGCAAGGCGGTCGCGCTCACCGGCGACGTGACGAACGCCCAGGACGCCGCCCGGCTGGTCCGGGAGGCCGTCGAGCGGTTCGGCGGCCTGGACGTCGCGGTCAACAACGCCGGAGTGTTCGGCGCCGCCGGCCCGGTCGCCGACATCGACGAGGCGGAGTGGCAGCGGGTGATCGGTGTCAACGTCACCGGAACCCTGCTCGCCATGCAGGCGCAGATCGCCCACATGCGGGCCCACGGCGGCGGCGCGATCGTCAACGTCTCGTCCAACATCGGTGCCCACAAGCGGATCGCGGGCGTCGGCGCCTACGCCGCCAGCAAGGCCGCGGTCACCGTGCTGACCCGGGCCGCCGCCCTCGACCACATCGCCGAGGGCGTGCGGATCAACACCGTCAGCCCCGGCGCGGTGGACACCCCGATGTCCTCCCGGCCGGGCGAGGACGCCGAGGCCAAGGCCGAGCGGATGAGGGCCGAGGTCCCGGTCGGCCGGGTCGGCGCGACGGAGGAGGTGGCCGCCGCGGTGCTCTACCTGGCCTCCGACGAGGCGGGCTACACCGTCGGCAGCGACCTGGTGCTGGACGGCGGCTCCTCCGCCTGACCCGCCCCTCCGCCGGGCAGCCCCTCCGACCCTCCGCCCGGCAACCTCCTTCGCCCGGCCGGCCGGCTACTCGCCCAGCCACTCCCCGGGCAGCACCCCGTAGAGCGCGTCCAGCGCCTGCGGGGTGCGGGCGCGGGCCACCACCCAGGCCTGCTCGGCCACCCCGACCAGCACCTCCGGGCCCTGGTACCAGCGGAAGTTGCGGCCGAGAGCGGGCAACTCCCGCAGAACGTCCGGCAGTTCGTCCTCCAATTCGAGGAAGTCGGTCAGCTCGTGCTCCTCCAGCAGCTTCTCCATCAGCGCCATCGCCGCGGCCGCCGTGGAGAAGCGCTCCTCCCAGGGCTCCCACCGCTCCTGTGACTTGTCCGCCAGGTCGAGCCGGCCCACCGTCGGCGGGTCCTCCAGGTCGAGGGCGTCCAGCGGCACGCCCCAGTGCGCACAGCCCTGGTTCTCCGCCCGGTACACCAGCGCGCCGTCCAGCACGTGCAGCTCGTCCGGCGTCAGCAGCACATCCTGGCTGCTGGTCAGATCCGCCCGGCGGCCGAACAGCCGGTACGCCTCGCGCAGCGCCACCGGCAGCCGCAGGCCCAGCCGCCGCTCGGCCGCGTCCAGCTCCGCGTCCGTGAAGCCGTCGCCCGGCCCCAGCGGCTCGCCCCAGTAGGCGGCGAAGCCCCTGACGAGCGCCCAGGCACCCGCGCGGGAGCGCACACTTTCGGCCATTGCCGCCGGGATGTCGAATTCCGTTTCGTCCACCCGCGCACCGTACGCCACCCCTCCGACAACGCGGTGAACCGCTCGACAGCCCGCCCGCCGCCGGTGCGCAGCCCCTCCGCCGCCCGTCCGGGCACGACCGGCCGGATCTGACGCGAACGCGTAATCCCGGCGACACCCGTTGATCACCACGGGGTTTCCACGCCGTCGTTCGGGCAAGACACGGTTTCGGCCGGAACCGACATCACGAAAGGCGGACGCGCGAAAGATGCCGACCGCACCGCACACCGGGCCCCTCCCGGGCCGCCGCTCCCCACGGGGAGGGCGCTGGGGCGAACACGGGCTCGCCTGGGCCTTCCTGCTGCCCTCCCTGGTTGTCTTCGTCCTCTTCATCGGCTACCCGCTGGGCCGGACCGTCTACCTCAGCGGGCACGCCAACGACCTCTTCGGCGCGCCCTCCCGCTACGTGGGGACGAAGCACTACACCGACCTGTTCGCCTCGGCCGACTTCGGCCGCACCCTGACGACCACGGCCCTGTTCACCCTGCTCACCGTGGTGCCCGGGGTGCTCGGCGCGCTGGCGCTGGTGCTGCTCCTGGAGAACCGGATCCGCGGCGTTCGGCTGCTGCGCTCGGCGTTCGCGCTGCCCTTCGCCTTCTCGGTGGCCAGCGCCTCGGTGGTCTTCGCGGTGTTCTTCAACCCCGCCAGCGGGGTGCTCAACGGCCTGCTCTCGCACGTCGGCCTCGGCCCGGTCGGCTGGCTGACCGACTCCCGGTACGCGCTGCTCTCGGTGGCCGTCACCACGGTGTGGATGAACCTCGGCTACAACGTGCTGGTGCTCTCCGCGGGCATCGGCTCGATCCCGGGGGAGGTCCTGGAGGCGGCCCGCATCGACGGCGCCTCCGGCCTGCGGCTGGCCCGCTCGATCACCGTCCCGATGCTCGGCCCGAACCTGTTCTTCCTGACCGTGGTCTCCACCGTCCACGCGCTCCAGAGCTTCGGCCAGATCCACATCCTCACCAAGGGCGGGCCGGACGGCTCCACCCGGACCCTCGTCTACTCCGTCTACGAGAAGGCCTTCGCCTACGGCTCCAGCGACTTCGGCACCGCGAGCGCCCAGGCCGTGGTGCTGCTCGTGGTCGTCCTCGCCTGCACGGCCGTCCAGTTCGGCGTCCTGGAGCGGAAGGTGCACTACGCATGACCACCATGACCACCGAGACCGAGACCGAGACCGGGGCCCGGGCCGGGACGCCCCGCCCGCGCGCCCGTGCCCTCGCCGGGCGCTCCCCGCGCGACCTGCTCGGCCGCGCCGCCGTCTACCTGCTGCTCGCCGTCGCGGTCGTCACCGTGGCCTTCCCGGTCTACTACGCGATCGCCGGCGCCTTCATGGGCCCGTCCGAACTCTCCTCCTACCCGCCGGCCCTGGTGCCGCACTCGGTCACCGGACGGAACTTCTCCGGCGCCGTGGAGGCCATCCCGCTGGCCCGCCAGTACGCCAACTCGGCGATCGTGGCGACCGCCATCACGCTCGCCCAGCTGTTCACCTCGGTGCTCGCCGCGTACGCGTTCGTGTTCCTGCCGATGAAGGCCCGGGCCGTGGTGTTCGGGGTGTTCCTGGCCACGCTGATGGTCCCGTGGGAGGCCATCATCATCCCCAACTACCTGACGCTGTCCGGCTGGGGCCTCGGCAACACCTACTTCGGCCTGGTGCTGCCCTTCCTGGCCTCCGGCTTCGGCACCTTCATGCTGCGCCAGGCCTTCCGCCAGCTGCCCGGCGAACTGCGCGACGCGGCCCGGATCGACGGGGCCGGCCACTGGCGCTTCCTGTGGCGGATCGTCGTCCCGCTCAACAAGCCGGCCCTCGCGGCGCTGTCGATCTACGTCTTCCTGTCGGCCTGGAACCAGTACTTCTGGCCGCTGATCATCACCCGCACGGCGAACATGCAGACCCTCCAGATCGGTCTGACCTCGCTGCGCGACTCCGAGATGGCCGATCCCGGGCTGATCCTGGCCGGTGTCGTGCTCTCCCTGCTGCCCACCCTCGCCCTGGTGGTCTTCGGCCAGCGCTTCATCGTCCGCGGCCTCACCGCGGGCGCCGTCCGCTGACCGCGTGTCCCGTCCACGTCCCCCGCTTTCCCGGATAGAGAGAGAACCCTCGTGAAGAAGAGTGCGCGCGCGCTCGCGGCCCTGCTGGTGGCCGGCCTTTCCCTGACCGCCTGCAGCTCCAGCGGCTCCGGTTCCGGCTCCGGAGGCTCCTCCGACGCCGGAGCGCCCGGCGCCCAGGCGCTCGACCAGGCCTCCGGTGTCACCAGCGTGGAGTTCTGGCACTCGATGACCGGCAAGAACGCCGACGTGCTGAACGGGCTGGTCGGCCAGTTCAACGCCGCCCACCAGGGCAAGATCGAGGTCAAGGCGCAGTTCCAGGGGAAGTACGACGAGCTGGTCACCAAGTACAAGGCCGCGGTGCAGCAGAAGGGCACCCCCGCCCTGGCACAGGTCTACGACATCGGCACCCGGTTCATGATCGACTCCAAGCAGACCGTCCCGGCCCAGGCCTTCGCCGACAAGGACGGCTACTCGCTGGACGACCTCGACGCCAACATCCGCAACTACTACTCGGTCGGCGGCAAGCTCCAGTCGATGCCGTTCAACTCCTCGATGCCGCTGCTCTACCTGAACACCGATGCCTTCAAGGAGGCCGGCGTCGACCCGGCGCAGGCGCCCAAGGACCTCAACGAGCTGGGCGAGCTGGCCAAGAAGCTGACGAAGAAGGACGCCGACGGCAAGACCGTCCGGTACGGCTTCGGCGCCGCCATCTACGGCTGGTTCGTGGAGCAGCTGCTCGCCGAGTCCGGCGCCATGTACTGCGACAACGACAACGGCCGCGGCAACAAGGCGGGCAAGGTCGTCTTCGACTCCGCCCAGGGCGCCAAGATCGTCCAGTGGTGGGCCGACCTGGTCAAGGGCGGCTACGCGGCCAACACCGGCCGCACCACCGACGACGCCCAGGCCGCGTTCAAGGCCGGCACGGTCGCGATGCACCTGGAGTCCACCGGCGTGCTGCGCGGCTACACCGAGGCCGCGAAGTTCGGCGTCGGCACCGCGGCCTTCCCCAAGGTCGACGCCGCCGACCAGGGCGGCCCGGTGATCGGCGGCGCCTCGCTGTGGATCAGCGGCCCCGGCCACTCGGACGCCGAGAAGCGCGCCGCCTGGGAGTTCGAGAAGTTCGTCTCCGCCCCCGAGCAGCAGGCCGTCTGGCATACCGGCACCGGCTACTTCCCGGTCAACACCA
Source organism: Kitasatospora sp. NPDC058063 (assembly GCF_042885395.1). Taxonomy (NCBI): domain Bacteria; kingdom Bacillati; phylum Actinomycetota; class Actinomycetes; order Kitasatosporales; family Streptomycetaceae; genus Kitasatospora; species Kitasatospora sp. NPDC058063. The sequence goes on along the minus strand of NZ_JBHVSD010000010.1, from coordinate 18,817 downwards.
AGTCCCTGGACGACCCCAAGGACAAGGAGTGGGTGGCCAAGTACCCGCAGTTCCAGACCGCGATCGACCAGCTGAAGGCCACCAAGCCGACCCCGGCCACGGCCGGCTGCCTGCTCGGCGTGATGCCGCAGGCCCGCAAGGGCGTGGAGACCGCGATCGAGCAGGCCATCGCGGGCACCAAGCCGGCCCAGCAGGCCCTGGCCGACGCCGCGAAGGAGCTCCAGCCGGCGATCGAGAGCTACAACAGCTCGGTCGGCTGAACCGCCCCGGCCGAACGCCGGAGCCGCCGCGGCTGACCCCGGTCGAACGCCGGAACCGCCGCGGCTGACCCCCGGCCGGACGCCGGCACGACGACGGCCCGCCCCGCGCACCGCGCGCAGGGCGGGCCGCCGCCGTCGGGGCCGCCGCTACGCCGTGTCCGCCTCGGAGAAGAGGAAGATCCCGGCCAGGATCAGCGCGGCCCCGCCGTACTGCCAGGCGTCGATGCGCTCGCCCAGCAGCAGCACCGCGAAGGCGAGTCCGAACACCGGGATGATGTTCAGCAGCACGCCCGCCGTGGTGACCGGGGTCCGGGTCACGGCGCGGTTGTACATCAGGAACGCGCCCGCCAGCCCGCCGCCGCAGACCCCGGCCGCGACCAGCCAGTGCAGCGGGTCGGCCCCGCCGGTGGTCAGGCCGCCGCCCAGCAGCCACTGACCGGCGATCAGCGGCACGGTGAACAGCAGCCCGAAGCCGAACTGGTAGGCCGTGGCGACCAGCGGATCGGTGTCCCGGACGATCCGTCCGGTGAGGATGGTGGCCGCCGCGGCCGCCACCGTGCCGAGCAGGACGAGGAGGTCCCCCGTACCGAGCCCGAACACGGTGTGGCTCCCGCCCAGCGCCGCGATGCCCACCGCGCCCAGCACCACGCCGCCGACGGCGCGCGGCGTGGGTGCCCGGCGGCCGACCAGCGCGGCCAGCGCGACCACGAAGCACGCCTCCGAGCCGCGCAGGACGGAGGCCTGGGTCGCGTCGATGTGCGCCATCCCCAGTCCGATCGCCCCGTACCCGACCATCGGCTCGAACAGCCCGAGGAGGGCGAGCCGCCGCAGCTGGTCGCGCGGCGGGCGCCGGTGGCCCCGGTGGAGCAGGAGGGCCCAGGGCAGGGCGGCGGCGGTGACCAGGGAGACGGCGAGCACCGTCACGACCGGGAGCCCGCGCAGGGCGTACTTCTCCGCGGTGGTCCACAGGCCCCAGATCGCCGAGGCCCCGATCAGGGTCAGCGTTCCGCCCGGGTGGCGGACGGCGTTGCCGATCACGCCGGTCGCGGAGCTCCGGGAGCGGGTCGGGAGGGCGGGGTCCGGTCGGCACGGGGTGGGCTCGGTGACCATGGGCCGGTGGGTTCCCTTCGGTGCTCGTCGGACCGGTCGGCCGGTCGGCTCCCCGGGCACTGTCGCAGGATCAGTCCGTGCTGCTCCGGGGCGGGTAGGTGTGGGTGATGCCCCACGGGTCGGTCACGGTCCCGTCGCCGTTCAGGTAGCCAGGGCCGATCGGCACCTTGCCGTGGCCGCCGGGGATGTCGAGCACGTACGTCGGCTGGCACATGCCCGAGACCCGGCCGCGCAGCCGGCGGACGAGCGCCTGCCCCTCCGCGATGGTGGTGCGGAAGTGGCTGGTGCCGACGGCGAGGTCGCCGTGGTGCAGGTAGTACGGCTTGACCCGGTTCACGATCAGGGTGCGGAACAGGTCCTCCAGTGCCTCGGGGGTGTCGTTGACCCCCTTGAGCAGCACCGTCTGGCTGACCAGCGGGATGCCGGAGCCGGCCAGCAGCCGCAGCGCGCGACGGGCGCCGGGGCCGATCTCCTGGCTGTGGTTGGTGTGCACGACGACCCAGACCGGGGTGTCCAGGGTGAGGGCCCCGACCAGTTCCTCGGTCACCCGGTCCGGATCCACCACCGGTACCCGGGTGTGGAAGCGGATCACCTTGACGTGCTCGATCGCGTCGAGCGCCGCGAGGATCGGCCGCAGCCGGCCCGGGGACATGATCAGCGGGTCGCCCCCGGTGAAGATCACCTCCCAGATCTCCGGGTGACTGCGGATGTAGTCCAGAGCGGTGGCGAGCTGGCCCTCCTTCAGCATGGAGTCGCCGGGGCCGACCACCTCCCGGCGGAAGCAGAACCGGCAGTACACGGGGCACACCAGCACCGGCTTGAGCAGCACCCGGTCCGGGTAGCGGTGGGTGATGCCCTTGACGGGGGTGAAGGGGTCGTCGCCGATCGGGTCCTCCCGCTCCTCCGGCAGGGAGATCAATTCCTGGCCGGTGGGCACGAACTGACGGGCGATCGGATCGTCGAGCTCGACGATCCGGTCGCGCATGGCGGGAGTGATGCTCAGGGCGTACTTCTTGGCGACGTCGGTGATCGTCGCGAATTCTTCCTCGGGGACGAGTTGCTGTGCGAGCAGTTCCTTGGGCGTGCGAATCGGGCGCGGGGCGACCATGTCTTCAGCTCCTGGGGAAACCGATGAAGATCGTTCGGCGGACGGTGTCGCGCCGCGTTTCGACGGACACCGAAATTCCCGCGAGCGACGTCATCACGGGATTTGAGGAGGGCTTCGGAAATCGATTCGGCGGTGAAAACCAAGAAGGCCGACGAATGACGACGCTAGTCCTGTGGCATAAACGCGTCAAGTTTTGATTGTGACAATATCCGGGAGACCGCGTCACCGGATGTTAACGGTCCGCGTACGGGCGCCGCGGAGCGGTGCGCTAGGCGGAGAGCGCCTCGCCGCTCTCCGGGGGCGCGCACGCGGCGGCCAGGTCGTCCATGGACAGGTCGAGCGCGAAGGCCAGCGCCGCGATGGTGAAGAAGGACGGTGTCGGTGCCCGGCCGGTCTCGATCTTCCGCAGTGTCTCGGCCGAGACGCCGGCCGCCGCGGCCACCTCGACCATGCTGCGCTCGCCGCGCGCCTCGCGCAGCAGCGCCCCGAAGCGCTCGCCGCGCTCGCGCTCCCACGGGGTCAGCGGAGTCCTCACCATGCCGACGAGTCTACGGCCCCCTCGCCGCCCGGCGCCCACGCCCCCGCGACCGTGATACAAATACCGGTATAAGAATTGGATCCATAGGAGAGAAGCACCATGGTCGAACTCAAGTCGGACGCCGGGCTGGCCGCGATGCGCGAGGCCGGGCGGGTGGTCGCGCAGGCGCTGGCAGCCGTCCGGGAGCAGGCGACGGCCGGCGTGAGCCTGCTGGAGCTGGACGAGGTGGCGCGGGGCGTGCTCAAGGCCGCCGGGGCCGCCTCGCCGTTCCTCGGCTACCGCCCGTCCTTCGCGCCCGTCCCGTTCCCGGCCGTCATCTGCGCCTCGGTGAACGACGCCGTGGTGCACGGCATCCCGAACGGCTACCGGCTGCGCGACGGCGACCTGGTGAGCATCGACTGCGGCGCCCTCCTGGACGGCTGGGCCGGGGACTCGGCGATCAGCTTCACCGTCGGCACCGCCCGCCCCGAGGACACCGCCCTGATCGAGACCACCCGGCGCGCCCTGGAAGCGGGCATCGCCGCCGCCGTGGTCGGCAACCGGACCGGGGACATCGCCCACGCCATCGGCACCGTCGCCCGCGCCGGCCGCTACGGCCTGCTGGACGGCTACGGCGGGCACGGCATCGGCCGCCGGATGCACGAGGACCCGCACGTGGCCAACGAGGGCAGCCCGGGGCGGGGTTACCCGCTGCGCCCCGGCCTGGTGCTGGCGATCGAGCCGATGCTGCTGGCCGGCGGGCGCGACGACCACCGCACCGATCCGGACGGCTGGACCCTGCGCACCGTCGACGGCAGCCGCGCCGCCCACGTCGAGCACACCGTCGCCATCACCGAGGACGGCCCGCGCATTCTCACCCTGCCCTGATCCGACCCTGCCCTGCTCCGACAAGATCCACAAGGCACGCCCTAAGCTCGGGGTCCATGACCAAAGGCGTGATGTTCGATTTCTCCGGCACCCTCTTCAGCGTCGTCTCCACCGCCGAGTGGCTGGCGGCCCACACCGCCGCCACCGGCCTCGTCCTGCCGGCCCGGGAGGAGGCCGAACTGGTGGCCCGGCTGGAGGAGTTCGGTGCCCTGCCCGGCGGGGTGCCGCCGCGGCGGATCCGGCCGGAGGTCCAGCCGGCGTGGGACACCCGGGACTTGACCCCCGAGCTGCACCGGACCGCGTACACCGCGCTGACCCGCGACGCCGAGCCGCCCGCCGCCCTCGACGTGGACGCCCTCTACGAGTCCCACTGGGCGCCCGCGAACTGGCGGCCGTACCCGGACACCGCCGCCGTGCTGCGCGAGCTGCGCCGCCGGGGCGTGCCGGTCGCGGTGGTGAGCAACATCGGCTGGGACCTGCGGCCGGTCTTCCGCGCGTACGGCCTGGCGGAGCTGGTCGACGTCTACGTGCTGTCGTACGAGGTCGGCGCGCAGAAGCCCGATCCGGTGATCTTCGAGATCGCCTGCGAGCGGCTCGGGCTCGCCCCGGCCGACGTCCTGATGGTCGGCGACGACCGCACCTGCGACGGCGGTGCGACCGCGCTCGGCTGCGGCTTCCACCCCGTCGAGCACCTGCCCGTCGACCGGCGCCCGGACGCCCTCGCGCCGGTGCTGGACGTCCTGACCGGGTGATCCCGGAGGCCGGACCTGACGGCATGACGGCATGACGGCACGAGGGCGTGACGGCGTGACGGGGTGACGCAGGACGCGAGGTGGCACGCCCGCGGCCCGGAGTAGCGTGCGGGCATGAGTGATCAGGACTTCACCACGCGCATCACCGTCCGCGGGTACGAGACCGACTCCCAGGGGCACCTCAACCAGGCGGTCTACCTCCAGTACGCCGAGCACGCCCGCTGGGAGTACCTCCGGGCGGCCGGGATCCGCCAGGCGGACCTGGTCGCCGAGGGGGTCGGCCCGGTCGTCCTGGAGACCACGGTCAAGTACCTGCGGGAGCTGCGCGCGGGAGACTCGGTGGAGGTGGGCTGCTCGTTCACCTGGCGGGAGGGCAAGACCTTCCAGCTGGTGCAGCGGCTGGTCCGCGAGGACGGCGTGCTGGCCGCCGAGATCACCGGTGTCGGCGGCATCCTCGACCTGACGGAGCGCAGGCTGGTCGCCGACCCGCGCGAGCCGCTGCGCGCCCTGGCCGCCGACCCGGGCCTGCTCGGCCTCTGAGCGAACGGGCCCGGCGAACCCGGCCCCGCCCGGCGAACCCGGCCCCGCCCGGCGAACCCGGCCCCGCCCGGCGAACCCGGCCCCGCCCACCGCCCTCACGCTCCACGGCTGGAGACCGCGACCGGCGGCGGTCTCCATCCCGTCCCCGGGGGATTTCCCCACCCCTGACCGGCCCGCTGTCCGGATGGGACCAAGTCCCGTGCCGCAGCAGACTCTTGGGCATGACGAAGCCCACCCGCACCATCGCCGCCGCGGTCACCGCGGCCGCCGCCCTCGCCGTGACCGCGCTGAGCGCCCTGCCCGCCGGCGCGGCCGGCACCGCGTCGCCCGGAAGGGACGGCCTGGCCTGGGCCGCCTGCCCGGACGCCCCGGCCGACAGCCCCCAGCGCTGCGCCGAGGTCACCGTCCCGCTGGACTACGCCGACCCGAACGGCCCCCGCATCACCCTCGCCGTCTCCCGGATCACCGCCGCCGATCCCGGCCTGCGCCGCGGCGTGCTGCTGGCCGTCCCCGGCGGACCGGGCGGCTCCAGCCTCGACCTCGTCCACGGCATGGCGGGGCACCTGCCGCAGTCCGTCCGGGACCGCTACGACGTGGTCGGCTTCGACCCGCGCGGCGTCGGCCGTTCCACCCCGGTCAGCTGCGGACTGGACACCGCCGACCTGTCGATGGTCAAGGTGCGTCCCTGGCCGGCCGCCGACGGCTCGATCGACGGGAACCTGGCCACCGCCCGCCGCGTCGCCGAGACCTGCGCGCGCAACGGCGGCCCGGTGCTGCGCAGCATCTCCACCGCCAACGAGGCCCGCGACATGGACAGCGTGCGCCGCGCCCTCGGTGAGCGCCGCCTCTCCGTGTGGGGCGTCTCGTACGGCACCTACGCGGGCGCGGTCTACGCCACCATGTTCCCCGAGCGCACCGACCGGATCGTGCTGGACAGCAACGACGACCCGGACCCGACCCGGGTCGGGCGCGGCTGGCTGGACAACTACGGCCGGGGCGTGGAGGACCGCTTCCCCGACTTCGCCGCCTGGGCGTCGGCCCCGGACAACCCGGACCGGGTCGCGGACACCCCCGAGGAGGTCCGCCCGCTCTTCCTCGACCTCGCCGCCCGCCTCGACCGGGCCCCGCTGCCCTGGGAGGGCGCCAACCCGGCGGAGCTGAACGGCAACGTGCTGCGCGAGACCCTGCTGGAGAGCATGTACGCGGACGCGAAGTTCCCGGTCCTCGCCCGGCTGATGCTGGCCGGTCTCGGCCGTGCTCCGCTGCCCGTCCCGCCCAAGCCGGGCGAGCGGGAGCTGAAGGCGGTGCAGAACACCCTCGCCGTCTCGGTCGGCACCCTCTGCAACGACGTCAAGTGGCCCACCGACCCGGCGGGCTACGCCAAGGCCGTCACCGCGGACCGCGCCGCCCGTCCGCTCACCGCCGGCCTGCCGGTGAACGTGATGCCCTGCGCCTTCTGGCCGTTCGCGCCCGCCGAGCCGCCGGTGCGGGTGACCGGCCGCGGCCCGGCCAATGTGCTGCTCACCCAGAACCTGCGCGACCCCGCGACGCCGTACGCCGGTGCGCTCAAGCTGCGGGCGGCCTTCGGGGACCGGGCGCGGATGGTGGCGGTGGACTCGGGCGGCCACGACGTGTACCGGGCCAACGGGAACGCCTGCGGCGACCAGGTGGTGACGGACTACCTGGTCACCGGCCGCCGCCCGGCCCGGGACGTCTTCTGCCCGGCGGGCTGAGCGGGGGCGCGAGGTGGCGTGCGGGGGCAACGGGCCGTGGACGAACGGCCCTTGTTCCTGCGTGCACGCCCGTTCGGCCCCCGGGAATGAGTCGAATCCGTCGCGATTTTGTGACAATCCTTCACCGGCACCCGCCCCCCACGGCCTGTTGACGGCCGTAATGTTCGATCTATGTCACCGAAGAGCCGCATACCCGCCGCCTCGGACCCGGGCGACACCTGGGTGCCGCGCCCGAGGCGCCGCGAGACCCCGCTCGGCATCCTGGGCCACGCGGCCACCTTCCTCGGCGCCAGCGTGCTGGGCGGCATCCTGCTGGCGGGCCTGATCCTCCCGGCGGCCGGGGCGGTCGGACTCGGGGCGAAGAACGGCGCCGAGGGCTTCGAGAGCATCCCCGACGACTTCAGGACCCCGCCACTGAGCCAGGCGACCCAGATCTTCGACGCCAACGGCGGTCTGATCGCCAAGGTGTACGAGCGCGACCGGACCGTCATACCCGCCGACCAGATGTCCCCGCTGATCCGTACGGCGCAGGTCGACATCGAGGACGCCCGGTTCTACGAGCACGGCGCCGTCGACCTCAAGGGCATCCTGCGCGCGATCACCAAGAACGCGGAGAGTGGCGCCGCCGTCCAGGGCGCCTCCACCCTGACCCAGCAGTACGTCAAGAACGTCAACGTCGAGAAGGCCGGGGACGACCCGGACGCGGTGCGCGAGGCGCAGCGCAAGACGCTCGGCCGCAAGATCCAGGAACTCCGGTACGCCATCAAGCTGGAGGAGGACCTGACCAAGGAGCAGATCCTCACCAACTACCTCAACATCACCTTCTACGGCCACCAGGCGTACGGCATCCAGGCCGCCTCCCAGCGCTACTTCGGCAAGGACGCCAAGGACCTCGTCCTGCCCGAGGCGGCGATGCTCGCCGGGCTGGTGCAGAACCCGTCCCAGTACGACCCGAAGCTGCACCCGGTGGCCGCCCAGAAGCGCCGCGACACCGTCATCGACAAGATGGTGGAGAACAAGCACATCACCGCGGAGCAGGCCAGGGAGGCGAAGGCCGCCCCGCTCGGCCTCAACTACAAGGACCCGCGCAACGGTTGCATCACCGCCCAGGCCGGGATGGGCTTCTTCTGCGACTACGTGCGCCACGTGGTCAAGCAGGACCCGTCGTTCGGCAAGAGCGCGGCGGAGCGCAAGAAGCTGTGGGACACCGGCGGCCTGAACATCTACACCACGCTGGACCCGGACAAGCAGGCCGCGGCCCAGAACGCCGTCTCCACCAAGGTGTACGTCACCGACCCGGTCTCGGCCGCGATGACGATGGTCGAGCCCGGCAGCGGCAAGATCCTGGCGATGGCGCAGACCCGCCCGTACGGCCTGGCCAAGGAGAAGAACGAGACCGTCGTCAACTACAACGTGGACGCGGCGATGGGCGGTGGCATCGGCTTCCAGCCCGGCTCCAACTTCAAGCCGATCGTGGCCGCAGCCGCCCTGGAGGCCGGGCTGTCGAAGACCCAGCGGTACGACTCGCCCAACCGGATGGACTGGCCGACGATGCGGACCTGCGACGGCACCTGGAAGAACCTCAGCAAGGGGAAGAAGGAGGGGACCATCCCCAACGAGAGCACCTCCGAGGTCGGCCCGTACGAGCTCAAGCAGGCCATGGCGCTCTCCGTGAACACCTACTTCGTGCAGATGGAGCAGGAGATCGGCCTCTGCGCGGTCAAGCAGATGGCCAACAAGCTGGGCATGGAGGGCAAGGCCGACGGCTCGGCGCTGCAGGAGGTGCCGGCGCTCGGCCTGGGCACCCAGGAGGTCAGCCCGCTGACCATGGCCAACGTGTACGCGACCTTCGCCGCCCGGGGCACCTACTGCACGCCGATGGCGATCAACCGGATCACCACGGTGGACGGCGCCGACGTGCCGGTGCCCCCGGCCCGGTGCACCCCGGTGATGTCCGAGGACACCGCCGACGTGATCAACAGCGTGCTGCTCGGGGTGACCGAGAAGGGCGGCACCGCGCGGGACCTCGGCCTGGACGACCGCCGCCAGATCGCCGGCAAGACCGGGACGACGGACGAGAAGAAGTCGGCCTGGTTCACCGGCTACACGGGCAACCTGGCGGGCTCGGTCTGGCTGGGCAGCCCCGGTACCAAGGTGCCGATGCGCAACATCCGGATCGGCGGCAAGTACCAGGCCGAGGTCTTCGGGGCCACCGGCCCCGGCCCGATCTGGCAGCAGGCGATGAGCGACGCGGTGCGGAGCATGCCGGAGAAGGACTTCACCACCGTCTACATCCCGGACCCGGTGCGGCGGGACACCAACTGCCCCACTCCCGGCGGCACGCCGGGCTCGGCCGGCTGCACCGTCGCCCCCGCCACCGGCGGCCCGGGGAACACCGGCAGGCCGCGCGGGGGCACCCCGACCCCCGGCCGCACCGGGCCCTTCGCCCCGCCCGGCACCGCGGACCCCGAGGACCGGTGAGCCGCCCGGCCCCGCACGAGTACCCGTACTCGTGCGGGGCCGCGGCGCGCGGGCGGACGGGGGTGCCGCCGTGCGTCCGGGCGGCGGCAGGCCGTCAGGCCGTCGGAGCGGTGGTGACGGGCTCGGTGGTGCCGGGCTCGGCGGGCCGGAGCGGCGAACCGTCCAGGAGCGCCCGGGCCGGGCGCACCGCGCCGACCGGTTCGCCGTGTCCGAGGACGGGGACGACGGCCAGTTCGGCGAGGGTGTCGTCGGTGTCCACGGGGACGCCGAGCCGTCGCAGCGCGGCGGCCAGCACCACGGGACGGGCCCGGGTGGAGCCGTCCGCGATCTTGAGCGCGACGGCGGAGCCGTCGGGCAGCGCCAGGGCGTAGACCCCTTCCGCGCCGTCCTTGGCGACCGAGCCGGGAAGCGCGCGCATCAGGCGGGTCACGTCCCGACCGGTCCCGCCGACGTACTCGGCGTGCCGGTTCATCGCCCGGGCGACCCGCCGTTCCGGGGATCCGGCGGGGCCGGTCGCCAGTGCGGCGAAGGCCCGGGCCAGGCCGCGGTAGCCGATGGCGAACAGGGGGGCTCCGCAGCCGTCCACGCCGGTCGCGGCGACCTTCTCGCCGGCCAGGTCCTCGACGGTGTCGCGCAGGGCCCGCTGCAGGGGATGGCCGGGGTCGAGGTAGGTGGCCGTGTCCCAGCCGTTGGCGACGCAGGTGGCGAGCATCGCGGCGTGCTTGCCCGAGCAGTTCATCGTCAGCGCGGTGGGGCCGCCGCCGGCCGCCAGGTGGTCCCGCAGTGCGGCTTCCCCGATGGGCAGCGCGGCCGTGCACCGCAGAGCGCCGGTGTCGAGGCCGGCGCCCCCGAGGATCTCGCGGACGCCGTCGAGGTGGAAGGCCTCGCCGGAGTGGCTGGCGCAGGCCAGGGCCAGCAGTTCGCCGTCCAGGTCGAGTCCGGCCCGCAGCATGCCGAGGGCCTGGAGCGGCTTGTTGGACGACCGGGGGTACATCGGGCGGTCGGTCTCGCCGACGCTCAGCACCGTCCGCCCGTCAGGACCGAGTGCGAGGACCGTCCCGTGGTGCACCGACTCCAGGAAGTCACCTCGCCACACCTCCGCCACCATCGCGTGCACAGCGCATTCCCCTCTCCTCGGCCCCACGGCCGAAAGGACGACTCGAAGTGTCAACAGTTATCACTTTAACGTGGTCCGCGCCGGTGCCCCCGCCGGGTGCTGACATACTCGGACGCGGCCCTGTGCCACCGTCGGCCGCCGACGCCACGGCGCTCCGGCCCATCACCCCGGGCACACCCCCCGACCTGGCCGGACGACAGCGGCGGCCAGTCCCGAACGGACGGACACCACCCATGCCAGAGACCCTCCGGCGCGGCCTGGCGGGCCAGCTCGTGGGCACGCTCCGCGAGCGCGTCCTCACCGGCGAGATCCCGTCCGGAACCCGGATCAACGAGGTGGAGGTCGCCCGCGAGCTGGGCATCAGCAGGGGGCCGCTGCGCGAGGCCATCCGGCAGCTCGTCAGCGAGGGCCTGCTCGTGCACGTGCCCAACAAGGGCGCCGTCGTCTTCGAGGCCGGCCCGCGGGAGGTCGAGGCCCTCTTCGAGCTGCGGTCCGCGCTGGAGACCGCCGCCGCGCGCCTGGCCGCCGAGCGGCGCGACCGCAAGGACGTCACGGCCCTGCGCCGGGCGTGCGAACAGTCGAGGAAGCTGATGAGCGGGGGCCGCCGGTTCGCCCACCGCAGCAGTCTCGACTTCCATCAGGCGCTGCTCGACGCGGCCCGCAGCCCCCGGATCGCCGAACAGGTGGAGCGCGTGCACCAGCAGATCGCGGTGCTCCGCAGCCGGCACAACGTGCCGGCCTCGCACACCGAGGCCTCGATAGCCGACCACGAGCACCTCGCGGAGGCCGTCGCCGAGGGCCGGGCCGACCGCGCCGCCGAGGTGATGGCCCGCCACCTCGACCGGGTCCGGGAGCAGATGATCGCGCACATGACGGAGCAGTGACGCCCAGCTGCCCAGCTGCCCACGGGCGACGGGCGACGGGCGACGGGCGACGGGCGACGGGCGACGGGCGACGGCCTCGGGCCGGGCCGGGCTACCGCGCCGCGACCGGCTCCCCGCTGTCCTGGTCGAGGTTGAAAACCCGCCGGTAGGAGTCGGTCACCACGGTGATCTGCGCCCGCCCGGTCCAGCTCGCCTCCACCAGCCGGGCGTCGCCCTGGTCCCTGCCGACGTCCGCCAGCGACCAGCGCCGGGCCGACCAGCCCTCACCGCTCTCCAGCAGCACCTGCCAGTGCTCGCCCGACTCCGGCCCGGTGGCGTACGAGCGGTGCACCACCACCAGGGCGCGCTCGGCCCCGGCCGGGGCGTCCTCCCGGCTGCGGGTCTCGGCCGCCGACACCTTGTGCGCGGCCACCACGCCGAGCAGGAACACCACCCCGGCGGTCACCGTGACGGCCCGGGTGGCCGTCCGCACCGCGGCCCGCAGGTCGCCCAGCCAGGCGGCCGCGATCAGCGCCGCCAGCGCGCCGCCGAGCAGCAGCTCCGGCCGGTTGAACAGGTCGGCCACCAGCATCCGCCCGCCCGACCGGCTCTCCCACTGCCCCTCGGTGTAGAGCAGCACGGCGGCCAGTCCGCCGGCCGCCAGCAGCCGGACCAGGACGCGCCTGGACCGGGACGTGCGTCGGTTCGTCGTCCCCCGGTTCATCGTCCCTCCGCCCCCGTTCCCCGTTCCCCCGTGGTCGCGGTCACAGCTCGGCGAGCAGCTTCCGGCCCTCCGGCCAGTCGCCCAGTCCGGAGTCGGAGTTGAGGTGCCCGTACGCGCCCGGCTCGACGTACCGGGCGCCCCAGGCGGCGGCGAACGCGCGGGCCCGCTCGGGGGAGACCCACGGGTCGTCGGTCGAGGAGACCACCACGGCCGGGAACGGCAGGGGCTCCAGCGCCACCGGGCGGAAGCCCACCAGCTCCGGGACCTCGGCGGTGTCGACGTCCGCCGGGGCCACCAGCAGCGCGCCCCGGACGGCGGCGGTCCGCGCGCCGACGGCGGTGGCCGCCCAGTGGGCCGCCGTGACGCAGCCCAGGCTGTGGGCGACCAGTACCACCGGGCCCCGGGCGGCGGCCTCGGCCACCGCCGCGTCCACCCGGGCCACCCAGTCCGTCCGCTCCGGGTGGTCCCAGTCCGCCTGTTCGACCCGGCGGAAGGAGTCCGGCTCGGCCGCCTCCCAGCGGGTCTGCCAGTGCTCGGGGCCGGAGTTCTGGTAGCCGGGCAGGACGAGATAGGTGGTGCGGTCGGGCATGGGCTTCTCCGGGAGGGGGACGGTCGTGGGCAGCAGGATTCTAGGACCCGGGCCGCCGGCCTCCGCAGCCGGGCGTCCCACCGGCGCTCACTCCCCGCAACCGGCGCGCGCACGTCCGCATGCGCTGTTGCGCGCCCGGTGCGCCCCGTTGCCAACGGTGACCCCGGTACGGGAGGTTGGACCGGGCCCGGGCCGGCTGCCACCGCCCGGGGCCCGTACCCGACCTGAGGCTCGACCACGTGGAGGGATGTCGGCGATGACATCGAAGATCCTGCTCGTCACCGGGGACGCCGCCGAGTCACTGGAGGTGTTCTACCCGTACCAGCGGCTGCGCGAGGAGGGCTACCAGGTCGACATCGCGGCCCCGACGAAGAAGCGCCTCCAGTTCGTGGTGCACGACTTCGTCGAGGGGTTCGACACCTACACCGAGAAGCCCGGCTACACCTGGCCCGCCGACGTGGCCCTCGCCGACGTCGACCCGGCCGACTACGTGGCCCTGGTCATCCCCGGCGGCCGCGCCCCCGAGTACCTGCGCAACGACCCGGACGTGCAGCGGATCGCGCAGCACTTCTTCGCCGAGGACAAGCCCGTCGCCCAGATCTGCCACGGCCCGCTGATCACCGCCGCCGCCGGCGTGCTGAACGGCCGCCGCACCTCGGCCTACCCGGCACTGGCCCCCGACATCAAGGCGGCGGGCGCCGAGTTCGTGGACGGCGAGGCCGTGGTGGACGGCACGGTCGTCTCGGCCCGCGCCTGGCCCGACCACCCGGGATGGCTGCGCGCCTTCGTCGAGGTCCTGCGCACCAAGGCGCCGCTCGCCTGACGCGTCCCGGAGCCGTACCCGGAGCCGCACCCCGAGCCGTCTCGGGGTACGGCTCCGGGGCCGTTCCGGGTTCGCTCCGGGTCGGACCCCGCCCCCAGGCCGAGGACCGGCGGCGGAAGGCCTGGCAGAGTGTCAGAAGTCGGGGCCCGCGCTCCGGTTGACGACTCTGCCACGACCCAGACCAGGGAGGCCGGCATGACCGCCGCCCCGACCGTTCCGTCCACCGCCCGGACCGCGCCGACCACCGGGCGCCGCCGGCCGATCCTGCGCACCGCCGTCGCGGCCGCCGTCGGCGCGGGCCTGCTGGTCGCGCTCGCCCCCGCCGCCGTCGCCCGGCCCGCCGCCGGTCCGGCCGCCGCCGGGTGCGGAGGCCCGCACGGCTCCGCCGCCGTCCGCGCCGGCGCCGTCGCGACCCCCGAGGGCCGCGCCGACTGGGAGGCCGCCGACGCCGCCCTCGCCGGGATGACCGACCCCGGCTACGCGACCTCCGCCCTCGCCGCCGTCCGCCAGGACGGCCGGGTGGTCTGGCGCAACGCCACCGGCGTCGCCGAACTCGCCACCGGCGCGCCCGCCGACCCCCGGGGCTCCTTCCGGATCGGCAGCGCCACCAAGCCCTTCGTCGCCACCACGCTGCTCCAACTGGTCGGCGAGCACCGGCTGGACCTCGACGACCGCCTGGAGTGCCTGCTGCCGGGCGTCGTCCCCAACAGCACCGCGATCACCGTCCGGCAACTGCTCAACCACACCAGCGGCGTCGCCGACTACACCCAGGACCAGGCCTTCGACTTCCGGCGGCCGCAGTGGCTCGACGGCGGCCGCTTCCGTCACTACGGCCTCCAGGACCTGGTGGACATCGCCAACCGGTACCCGTCCGCCTTCCCGCCCGGCCGGGACTGGCAGTACTCCAACACCAACTACATCCTGATCGGGATGATCATCGAGAAGCTCACCGGCCACAGCTGGAACGAGGAGGTGACCCGCCGGATCATCCGCCCGCTCGGCCTCACCGGCACCTGGATGCCCGGCGACTCGCCCTTCCTCCCCGGCCGGTACGCCCACGGCTACTACAAGGCCGACACCGGCCCGGTGGACGTCACCCTGTTCAACCCCTCGATGGCCGGCCCCTCCGGCGCCGGCGTCTCCACCACGGCCGACCTGACCGCCTTCCTCGACGCCCTGCTCGGCGGCCGCCTGCTGCGCCCGGCCGAACTCGCCGCCATGCAGCAGACCACCGCCAACGGCGAGGGCCGCAGCTACGGCCTCGGCCTGCAGCGCCTGGACACCCCCTGCGGCTCCTTCTGGGGCCACGCCGGCGGCATCCCCGGCTACAGCACGATGATGCTCGGCTCGGCGGACGGCAGGCGCGAGTTCGCCGCGAACGCCACCGTCTACGACGCCCCGGACGACGCCGTCAACGCCGCCTGGAACAAGGTGATCGAGACCGCGCTGTGCGGAGCCCGGCCGGCGGCCGCCGGAACCGACCTCGCCCGCACGGCGCCGTGACCGACCCCCTACGCTGACCGGCGGGCGAACGGCCCACCGTCACCAGGAGGACGAGACATGGCAGAGCCGCTGATCGCCGCCGTCGGGGGCAGGGTGCCCGCCGTCGACCCGGGCGCCTTCGTGGCGCCGAACGCCGTCGTGGTCGGGGACGTGACCGTCGCCGCCGGCGCCGGTGTCTGGTACGGCGCGGTGCTGCGCGGCGACGCCGAGTCGATCAGTGTCGGCGCGGGCAGCAACATCCAGGACAACTGCACCCTGCACGCCGACCCGGGCTTCCCGCTGGTGGTCGGCGAGCGGATCTCGGTCGGCCACAACGCCGTGCTGCACGGCTGCACCGTCGAGGACGACGTGCTGGTGGGCATGAACGCCACCGTGCTCAACGGCGCCCGGATCGGCACCGGCTCGCTGGTCGCGGCCGGCGCGGTGGTGCCGCAGGGCATGGTCGTCCCGCCCGGCTCGCTGGTCGCCGGCGTCCCGGCCAGGGTCCGCCGGGAGCTGACCGAGGACGAGAAGGCGGGCATCAGGGCCAACGGCGCCGGCTACCAGCTGCTCGCCGAGGCCCACCGGGAGATATGAGGCCCACCGGAAGACACCGGGCCAGCCCTAGGCGGTGGTCATCGCGGCCGCCGCCGGTTCCGTCGCCACGGGGGCGGGCCGGCGGCGGTCGACCACCCAGGCGAGCACCGCGATCAGCGTCCCCGCGGCGGCCAGGACCGCGCCGACCAGCGTCGGCGCGGTCCAGCCGAGCCCGGCGTCCAGCGCCAGCCCGCCGAAGTACGCGCCCTGGGCGTTGGCCAGGTTGAAGGCGCCCTGGACCGTCGCCGAGGCGAGGGTCGGCGCGCTGCGCGCCTTCCGGAGCACCAGGGTCTGCACGGCCGGCACGATCGCGAAGCCGAACAGCCCGATCAGCACCACCGTGACGGCCGCCGACCAGCGGGCGTGCGCGGTCACCGCGAACAGTGCCAGGGTGGCGGAGAGCAGCACGAAGGCCGCGCACACGGTGGGGCGCAGCGCCCGGTCGGCGGCGAACCCGCCCAGCACGTTGCCGATCGTCATGCCGACGCCGAACAGCGCGAGCACCAGGGTCACCGAGCCGGTGGCGTAGCCGGAGACGTTGGTGAGCAGCGGGGCGATGTAGCTGTAGCAGGCGAAGAAGCCGCCGCAGCCGAACACCACGGTGGCCAGCGCCAGCCAGAGCTGCCCGCTGCGGAAGGCCCGCAGCTCGTTCCGGAGCCCGGACTGGCCGGAGGAGGGCAGCGCGGGCACCAGCCGGGCGATGGCGAGCGTCCCGGCGGCCGCGATCAGCACGACCACCAGCATGGTCGCCCGCCAGCCCAGGTGCTGGCCGAGCAGGGTCGCGGCCGGGACGCCGACGATGTTGGCGACGGTCAGGCCGGAGAACATCACGGCCACCGCCCGGGCCCGGCGGTCCGGTGCGACCAGCTCGGCCGCCGCCACCGCGCCCGCCCCGAAGAAGGCGCCGTGCGGCAGCCCGGTGATCAGCCGGGCGGCGGCCAGGGTCCAGAAGTCCGGCGCCACCGCGCACAGCAGGTTGCCGGTCGCGAACAGTCCGGCCAGCGCCACCAGCACCGCCTTGCGGGGCCGCCCGGCGGCCAGCGCGGTCAGCAGCGGCGCACCGACCACTACCCCCAGGGCGTACGCCGAGATCAGCCAGCCCGCCTGCGGGATGGAGACGTGGAGGCTGTCGGCGACCTGGGGGAGCAGCCCCATGGCGGCGAACTCGGTGGTTCCGATGGCGAACGCGGTGACGGCCAGCGCGAGCAGCGCGAGAGGCAAGGGGGTGACTCCGGAGTGATGCCGACGGACCGGGGAAGCGCGCGGCGGGACGAAGGTGGAACCGAGGTGGGACGGCGGTGGCACGGTGATGGGACGAATTCGTTCGTCCGGCATCCTAATCCGGCCGGATGACGGCGCTGTGAGGTGCGTGTGACGAAAGGGGGTCGCCGACACGGCTCCCGCGCGCGAGACTGGGAGCATGTGCCGCAACATCAAGACGCTGCGACCCCCCGTCACGCCCGACGCCGACGAGGAGGACTTCCACGCCGCCGCGCTCCAGTACGTCCGCAAGGTCTCCGGGTTCCGCGCCCCCGCGGCGCACAACCGGGAGGCCTTCGACCGGGCGGTGGAGGCGGTCGCGGAGGCCACCGCCCGGCTGCTCGCGGAACTGGAGGTCCGCGGCCCGCACACGCGGGCCGCCGTGCCGGCCGAGGCCGCCGGGTAGGCAGGAGCGTGTGATGAAACCCGCCGAGCGCTATGCCCTCACCTTCCCCGGGACGCCGGGCACCCAGGCCCCGCAGGACGTCGTGGTGGTCACCCGCACCGACGCGAGCGGGCCGGGCGGCCATCCGGTGTACGAGGACGAGAGCGGCATCGTCCGGGCCGAGATCAGCGGCACCGGCGAGGTCCGGATGCTCGCCAGCGGCGGCCACCAGAGTCCCCACGTGCCGGTGCACGCCCACCCGCTGACCTGACCGGCGCGGCTGGACCGCCCGGAACCGGGAAGGGGTGAGGTCACCCGTGGTCGGGAACAATCGCCGTATGACCACAGCGAGTTGGCAGGGCGTCGTCATCGCCGAGAGCGACGACACCGTCGTCGTCGAGGGCAACCACTACTTTCCGGCCGAGGCGGTGCGCGCCGAGTACCTGCGCCCCTCGGACACCACCACGGTGTGCGGCTGGAAGGGCACCGCCGGCTACCACACCCTGGAGGTGGACGGGCGGACCAACCCGGACGCCGCCTGGTTCTACGCCGACCCCGAGCCCGGGGCCGAGCACGTGCGCGGCCGGATCGCCTTCTGGCGCGGGGTGGAGGTCGCCGAGTGAGCGGCCCAGGGCCGTGCCGTCGTCGCGAAAGGGGCACCGGGTTCCCATGGCAGTCTTCCGCAGGCCGGGCCGCTCCCGGCCGGCTCCCGAGCCGGATCTGAGCGAGCAGCTCGCCGAACTGGTCGAGGAGTCCGAGCAGCCCGTCGGTCCGGTCGCCGAGTACGCCGCGAAGCAGCGCGGCCGCGGCCGGACCGTGGTGCTGCACACCGCCCGGCTGCTCGGCCACGGCGGGCGGGCCGCCGCCAGGGGAACGGCCAAGGGCGCCGCGTACGGCGGCCGGGCCCTGACCGAACAGCTGGTGCGGACCGCGCCCCGGATCCCGGTGCGCGACCTCGCCACCCTGCGGGCGCAGCACCCGGACGCGGCCTTCCCGGAGCAGCTGGCCGACCTGCTGGTCACCGGCGCCGTCCGGGCCTCCAGCGCGCTCGGCGCGGGCGTCGGCGCGGCGGCGATGCTGCCGGTGCCGCCCGCGATGCCGCTGGAGATCGCCGCCGAGACGCTCGCGGTGGCGGCCGTGGAGATCAAGCTGATCGCCGAGCTGCACGAGGTCTACGGCACTCCGGCGCAGGGCGGTGCCACCCAGCGGGCCGGCGCCTACCTCGGCGCCTGGGCCAACCGCCGGGGGATCGACGCGAACCTGCTGGTGCGGCCGGCCGGCTTCGCCGCGCTGGCGATCAGCTCGGAGGTGCGCCAGCAGGTCCGCCGCCGGCTGACCCGCAGCTCGCTGCGCCACCTGCCGGCGGTGATACCGCTGCTGGTCGGCGCCGGCATCGGCGCGACCATGAACCGCCGCGACACCCGCCGGCTGGCCGGCGAGGTGCGGGCGGACCTGCGCGAGCGCCGCCCGGCGGACGGCGGCTACTGGGCCGAGGCCGCGCCGGTGCCGAAGGGCGGGGCGGTGGAGGCCGACGGGAAGGCTCCGTAGCGGCGAGGAGCAGGACGGCGCGCCCGGGACCGGTCCCGGG
>NZ_JBHVSD010000009.1:79204-353560 GCF_042885395.1 Kitasatospora sp. NPDC058063 | reverse complement strand
GCCCGGTTACATTCCGAACCCGGAAGCTAAGCCTTACAGCGCCGATGGTACTGCAGGGGGGACCCTGTGGGAGAGTAGGACGCCGCCGAACAATTCTTCAGAAGAACCCCCATCCGGGATCCGGATGGGGGTTTTTCGCGTTTCCGGGCGATTGTCAGAGCTTGAGTTTGAATCCGACGTGCGAGGCAGTGAAGCCGAGCCGCTCGTAGAAGCGGTGCGCGTCCGTGCGCGTCGCGTCGGAGGTGAGCTGGACGAGGTCGGCGCCGAGTTCCCGGGAGCGGTCGACGGCCCAGCGGATGAGGTCGGTGCCCAGTCCGCTGCCGCGTTCCTCGGCGTGGATCCGGACGCCCTCGATGATCGTTCGGGTGGCGCCGGCCCGGGAGAGGCCCGGGACGACGGTGAGCTGCAGGGTGCCGACGGTGCGGCCGGCCCGGTCGGCGACGACCAGGTGCTGGTGGGGGTCGCCGTCGAGGCGGGCGAAGGCGGCACGGTAGGGGGTGAGGTCGTCGGGGCTCTCGCGGGTGGCGCCCAGTGGGTCGTCGGCCAGCATGGCCACGATCGCCGGCAGGTCGTCGGCGGTGGCCCGTCGGATCGTCAGAACAGCCGTTTCAGTCATGATCAGAGACTAGAAGCATGTGCCGAGGCCACCACACCCTGTCTACGCCCGTAGCACCCCTTCACGGCCCTTCTGAAGGGCCGTGGGCCCCATCGGCCGTCACTCCCCGGGCTTGGTGCTGGTGATGACGGCGAAGACGGCGCCGTGCGGGTCGGCCAGTTGGGCCAGACGGCCGACGCCGTGCACGTCCATGGCCGGGATCCGTACGGTCGCGCCGAGGGTGGCGGCGATGGCGAGGCTGGCGTCGGTGTTGGGGACCTCGAAGTAGGGGAGCCAGTGCGAGCCGGTGCCGCGCGCGGTGTGTTCGGGGCCGAGCTGCATGATGCCGCCGTGGGCGTCGTCGGTGCCGCCGCCGGCCGGGGTGAGGACGGTGTACATCACCTCGCCGAGCGGGACGTCCTGCTCCTGCCAGTCGAAGACGGCGCGGTAGAAGGACTTGGCGCGTTCGGCGTCGACGCTGTAGCACTCGGCCCAGCAGAGGCTGCCCTCCTCGGTGACGAGGTCCAGGCCGCGGGTGTCGTGCGGCTGCCAGACGGCGAAGTCGGCGCCGGTCGGGTCGGTGCAGCCGGCCATCCGGCCTGCGGTGAAGACGTCGAAGGGGGCGTAGCGGACGCGGCCGCCGGCCTGTTCGACCAGGGCGGTGGTGCGGTCGGCGTCCTCGGTGGCGAAGTAGAGCGTCCAGCCGGGCGGGGTCGCCTCGTCGGGGATCGGGCCGAGGGCGGCGACGGTCCGGCCGTCGAGCTGGAAGAAGCCGTAGCCGCCGGCCTCGGGGCCGGCGGAGTCGAAGGTCCAGCCGAACAGCGTGGTGTAGAAGTCGACGGACGCGCGGGTGTCGGGGCTGCTCAGGTCGAGCCAGTCCGGGGAGCCGGGGCGGAAGTCGGTGTTGAGCATGGCGGCACTGCTCCTCGGACGGGGCCCGGGCGGGCGCGGTCGACGGCGGTCCCCCTCGGTTCCTCCCAGCCTGGCACCTCGGCCGGGGCGGTGCACGGCAGGCAACGGTTCCGGGGCTGTCGGTACGGGGCGGTACGGTGCGTAGCGGCATTGATCCACCCGTACCGGTCGAAGGGGGTCCGGTGAGCAAGCAGGCGGCGCAGTCCGGGCAGCAGGTGCCGAGCCAGCTCGCGCAGGTCGAGGGCGTGCTGGAGCGGATCACCTATGCCAACGAGGAGACCGGCTACACGGTGGCCCGGGTGGACACCGGGCGGGGCGGGAACGACCTGCTGACGGTGGTGGGCGCGCTGCTGGGGGCGCAGGTCGGCGAGTCGCTGCGGCTGCACGGGCGGTGGGGTTCGCACCCGCAGTACGGGCGGCAGTTCACGGTGGAGAACTACACCACGGTGCTGCCCGCCACGATCCAGGGGATCCAGCGGTACCTGGGCTCGGGGCTGATCAAGGGGATCGGGCCGCGGTTCGCCGAGCGGATCGTGGAGCGCTTCGGGGTGGAGACCCTGGAGGTGATCGAGAACGAGC
The DNA here is from genome assembly GCF_042885395.1 of Kitasatospora sp. NPDC058063. Taxonomy (NCBI): domain Bacteria; kingdom Bacillati; phylum Actinomycetota; class Actinomycetes; order Kitasatosporales; family Streptomycetaceae; genus Kitasatospora; species Kitasatospora sp. NPDC058063. The sequence goes on along the minus strand of NZ_JBHVSD010000009.1, from coordinate 351,474 downwards.
CGGGCCGGCTGATCGAGGTGCCGGGGCTGGGGCCGAAGCGGACGAAGAAGATCGCGGAGGCCTGGGAGGAGCAGAAGGCCATCAAGGAGGTGATGGTCTTCCTGCAGGGGGTCGGGGTGTCCACCTCGCTGGCCGTGCGGATCTACAAGCAGTACGGCGACGGCTCGATCGGGGTGGTGCGCAACGAGCCCTACCGGCTGGCCTCGGACGTGTGGGGTATCGGCTTCCTGACGGCGGACCGGATCGCCCAGGCGGTGGGCATTCCGCACGACAGCCCGGAGCGGGTGAAGGCGGGCCTGCAGTACGCGCTGTCGCAGAGCACCGACCAGGGGCACTGCTTCCTGCCGGAGGAGCGGCTGATCGCGGACGGGGTGAAGCTGCTCCAGGTGGACGTCGGGTTGGTGATCGACTGCCTGGCGGAGCTGGTGGCGGCGGAGGGGGTGGTGCGCGAGGCGGTCCCGGGGGAGGGCGGCGAGCCGGTGACGGCGGTGTACCTGGTGCCGTTCCACCGGGCGGAGATCTCGCTGGCCAACCAGTTGGTCCGGCTGCTGCGGTCGGACGCGGACCGGATGCCGTGGTTCGGGAACGTGGACTGGCCGGTGGCGCTGGAGTGGCTGGCGAAGCGGACCGGGGCCGAACTGGCGCCGGAGCAGGAGCAGTCGGTGCGGCTCGCGTTGACCGAGAAGGTCGCGGTGCTGACGGGCGGTCCGGGGTGCGGCAAGTCGTTCACGGTGAAGTCGATCGTGACGCTGGCGCTGGCGAAGCGGGCCAAGGTGGTGCTGGCGGCGCCGACCGGCCGGGCGGCGAAGCGGCTGGCGGAGCTGACCGGGGTGGAGGCCTCGACGGTGCACCGGCTGCTGGAGCTGAAGCCGGGCGGGGACGCCGCGTACGACCGGGACCGGCCGCTGGACGCGGACCTGGTGGTGGTCGACGAGGCCTCGATGCTGGATCTGATCCTGGCGAACAAGCTGGTCAAGGCGGTGGCGCCGGGGGCGCACCTGCTGTTCGTGGGGGACGTGGACCAGTTGCCCTCGGTGGGCGCCGGGGAGGTGCTGCGGGATCTGCTGGCCGAGGGCGGGCCGATCCCGTCGGTGCGGCTGACCAGGATCTTCCGGCAGGCCCAGCAGTCCGGCGTGGTGACCAACGCGCACCGGATCAACGAGGGCAGGCCGCCGCTGACGGACGGTCTGGCGGACTTCTTCCTGTTCGCCGAGGACGACGCGGAGCGGGCGGCCGGGCTGACGGTGGACGTGGTGGCGCGCCGGATCCCGCAGAAGTTCGGCTTCGACCCGCGCCGGGACGTGCAGGTGCTGGCGCCGATGCACCGCGGCCCGGCCGGCGCGGGGAACCTGAACACCCTGCTCCAGGCGGCGGTGACGCCGGCCCGGGAGGGGCTGGCCGAACGCCGCTTCGGCGGGCGCACGTTCAGGGTGGGGGACAAGGTCACCCAGATCCGCAACAACTACGACAAGGGGCGCAACGGCGTCTTCAACGGCACAGTGGGAGTGGTGACCGCCCTGGCTGTCGACGACCAGCGGCTGACGGTGCTCACCGACGAGGACGAGGAGGTGTCGTACGACTTCGACGAACTGGACGAGCTGGCCCACGCGTACGCGGTGACGATCCACCGCTCGCAGGGCAGCGAGTACCCGGTCGTGGTGATTCCGGTCACCATGTCCGCTTGGACGATGCTCCAGCGAAATCTGCTCTACACCGCTGTGACCAGGGCGAGGAAACTGGTGGTGCTGGTGGGGTCACGCAAGGCGATCGGGCAGGCGGTCCGGGCCGTCAGCGCAGGTCGGAGGCACACCGCGCTCGACCATCGGCTGACAGCTGGATGATTATCCAACGGGATGGTTGCCTCTAATGTTCTCTTGACGTGAAGAGATTTACGGCAGAGCCTAGGGTGGTGCCGATCTTGTCCGGTTCGTACCGGCTGCGGCGGCAGGTTTTGTAGGGGCGGGCCCTTTCGGGCCACCCCGGGTGCGCGACTGTCCTCCGGATGGGGGATGGTAGAGACAGTCAGGGCACCTTGGAAGAGGATTCATTTCGTCGGTGAGGAAGACGTGAGCGACAACTCGGTAGTACTGAGGTACCAGGACGGCGAGTACGAGTACCCCGTCGTCGAGAGCACTGCGGGCAACTCCGGCTTCGACATCTCGAAGCTGCTCCCGCAGACCGGCCTGGTCACCCTGGACAACGGCTTCGGTAACACCGCCGCGTACAAGTCCGCGATCACCTTCGTGGACGGTGACAACGGCATCCTGCGGTACCGCGGCTACCCGATCGAGCAGCTCGCCTCCGATGGCGGCTTCATCGAGACCGCGTACCTCCTGATCAACGGCGAGCTGCCCAACGCGGACCAGCTGGCGGAGTTCAACCGCGAGATCACCCAGCACACCCTGCTGCACGAGGACGTCAAGCGCTTCTTCCAGGGCTTCCCGCGGGACGCCCACCCGATGGCCATGCTGTCCTCGGTCGTCGGCGCGCTGTCCACGTTCTACCCGGAGAGCCACAACCCGTTCGACGCGGCCCAGCGCCACCTGTCGACGGTCCGCCTCCTCGCCAAGCTGCCGACGATCGCCGCGTACGCGTACAAGAAGGCGATGGGCCAGCCCTTCGTCTACCCGCGCAACGACCTGAGCTACGTCGAGAACTTCCTGCGGATGACCTTCGCCGTCCCCGCCGAGGACTACGAGCTCAACCCGGTCGTCGTCAACGCGCTGGACAAGCTGCTCATCCTGCACGCGGACCACGAGCAGAACTGCTCGACGTCCACCGTGCGCCTGGTCGGCTCCAGCCACGCCAACCTGTTCGCCTCGATCTCGGCCGGCATCTCGGCCCTGTGGGGCCCGCTGCACGGCGGCGCCAACCAGGCCGTGCTGGAGATGCTGGAGAGCATCCAGAAGGACGGCGGCGACGTCGACGCCTTCATCACGAAGGTGAAGAACAAGGAAGCCGGCGTCAAGCTGATGGGCTTCGGTCACCGGGTCTACAAGGCCTTCGACCCGCGCGCCGCCCAGGTCAAGCTGCTCGCGCACGAGGTCCTCGGCCAGCTCGGCAAGAGCGACGAGCTGCTGGACATCGCGCTCAAGCTGGAGGAGCACGCCCTCAAGGACGACTTCTTCATCTCGCGCAAGCTGTACCCGAACGTGGACTTCTACACCGGCCTGATCTACCGCGCCATGGGCTTCCCGACCAGCATGTTCACCGTGCTGTTCGCGCTCGGCCGGCTGCCGGGCTGGATCGCCCACTGGCACGAGATGATCAACGACCCGACCAGCCGGATCGGCCGTCCGCGCCAGATCTACACCGGCACCGCGATCCGCGACTACGTCCCGCTGGACGCCCGCTGACCGTGGCGGAGCCGACCACCGGCCCGCGCGGAAGCTGAGAGGGGCCCGGCCGCTGTCGAGCGGCCGGGCCCCTTCGCGTCCCGGTGGCGCGCCCGAGGGCCCGCGCGGGGACGGAACCGTACGGCGCACGACTCCGGGGTCGGCCGCAGCCGGGGACGGCCGCTCAAAGCGTCCCAGGCCCGCCAGAACCCCGGCGTCGTGCGCGAAGGCCGTCGGGTTCGACGACCGTTCCCGGGGCCCGCCGGAGCCCCGTCGGCGACAGTTCTGGAAGCGCGGGGACACATTGCCGTTCAGCGTGTCCCCGCCCATCGGAAAAACTGCCGCACTACCAACCTAAGACGTATCAGGGTGCGAGAAGTTACGCCCGGGGGGTGTGAGCTGCCTCTCGCCACGCTCCGTGTGCGCGTCGTACCACGCCCATATCACACCTTCGCTCGCGCGGGACGTCACCCTCCCCGCAGTCACGGCAACCGAGCGTGATAGGAATCGTGGCATTCCGGTACGGACCGTCGCGCACATTCGCCGCGCGACGGCGGAACTGGGGAGGGAGTGCGCAGATGGCCAGGAACGTCGTCGTCACCGGCGGTGGCACGGGAATCGGGTACGAAGTCACGCGGCGGTTCGTCGAGGCCGGCGACCACGTGGTGATCGTGGGGCGCCGCCGGGCGGTCCTGGAGAAGGCCGCGGCCGACCTCGGACCGAACGTCACCCCGCTGGTGTGCGACCTCGCCGACCCGGACGCCGTCGAGGCCGCGCTCGCCGAACTGCCCGAGCGCATCGACGTCCTGATCAACAACGCCGGCAGCCGCGAGACCGTGGTCGGCGGCGGACCGCACGCCCTGCTGGCGCGCTGGCGCGGCGACTTCGAGCGCAACGTGCTGACCGTGGTGCTGCTCACCGAGTCGGTCCGCGACCGGCTCACCCCGGGCTCCGGCCGGGTGGTCACCGTCAGCTCCATCGCCGCCCTGCGCGGGGCCGGCTCGTACGGCGCGGCGAAGGCCTCGCTGCACGCCTGGAACCACTTCCTGGCCGCCCAGTTGGGCACCTCGGGCATCACCGCCAACATCGTCGCGCCGGGCACCGTCGCGGGCACCGAGTTCTTCGGGCCGCGGCTGGACGAGGCCGAGGTCGCCCGCCGGGCCGCCCGCACCCTGCTCGGGCGGATCGGCGAGAGCGGCGAGGTCGCGGCGGCGGTGCACTTCCTGGCCTCGCCCGAGGCCGGGTTCATCACCGGCGAGATCCTGCACTGCAACGGCGGCGAGCTGCTGGGGCGTTGAGCCGCAGGGCGTCGAGACGGACGGCGGGCCCCGACCGGTAACCGGTCGGGGCCCGCCGCACGTACGGGCTCAGGCGGGCCGGAAGCGGCGCAGCCGCAGGCTGTTGGTGACCACGAAGACCGAGGAGAAGGCCATCGCGGCCCCCGCGATCACCGGGTTGAGCAGGCCGGCCGCGGCCAGCGGGATCGCCGCCACGTTGTAGCCGAAGGCCCAGAACAGGTTGCCCTTGATGGTGCCGAGGGTCCTGCGGGAGAGCCGGATGGCGTCGGCCGCCGAGCGCAGGTCGCCGCGGACCAGGGTGAGGTCGCCGGCCTCGATGGCGGCGTCGGTGCCGGTGCCCATCGCCAGGCCCAGGTCGGCCTGGGCGAGCGCGGCGGCGTCGTTGACGCCGTCGCCGACCATCGCGACGACCTTGCCCTCGGCCTGCAGCCGCTTGACGGTGTCGACCTTGTCCTGCGGCATGACCTCGGCGATCACGTGCTCCGGCGCGATGCCGACCTCGGCCGCCACGGCCTCGGCGACCAGCCGGTTGTCGCCGGTGAGCAGCACCGGGGTCAGACCCAGTGCGCGCAGCTTGCCGATCGCCTCGGCGCTGGTCGGCCTGACCGCGTCGGCGACCTCCAGCACGGCCCGCGCCTCGCCGTCCCAGCCGACCGCGATCGCGGTGCGGCCGGCCGCCTCGGCGGCGGACTTGGCGCGGGCCAGGGAGGGCGGCAGGTGCTGTGCGCGGTCGGCCAGCAGGGCCTCACGCCCGGCGACCACCGTGCGGCCCGCCACGACCCCCTCCACGCCCAGTCCGGGCACGTTGCGGAAGTCCGTGACGGCGGGCAGTTCGCCGGCCTCGGCGGCGGCCTCGGCGACCGCCCGGGCGATCGGGTGCTCGGAGGCGTGCTCGACGGCGCCGGCCAGGCGCAGCGCCTCGGCCCGGTCCACGCCCTCGGCGGTGTGCACGGCGACCAGGGCCATCCGGCCGGCGGTGACGGTGCCCGTCTTGTCGAGGACGACGGTGTCGACCCGGCGGGTGGTCTCCAGCACCTCGGGGCCCTTGATCAGGATGCCGAGCTGGGCGCCGCGGCCGGTGCCGACCATGAGCGCGGTCGGGGTGGCCAGGCCCAGGGCGCACGGGCAGGCGATGATCAGCACGGCGACGGCGGCGGTGAAGGCCTCGGTGGGGCTGTCGGTGGCCAGCAGCCAGACCACCAGGGTGGCGAGGGCGATCAGGATGACGACCGGGACGAAGACGGCGGAGATCCGGTCGGCCAGCCGCTGGGCGGCGGCCTTGCCGTTCTGGGCCTCCTCGACCAGCCGGGCCATCCGGGACAGCCGGGTGTCGGCGCCGACCCGGGTGGCCTCGACCACCAGCCGCCCGCCCGCGTTGACGGTGGCGCCGGTGACGGCGTCGCCGACGGTGACCTCGACCGGGACGGACTCGCCGGTGAGCATTGAGGCGTCCACGGCCGAGGCGCCCTCGACCACCACGCCGTCGGTGGCGATCTTCTCGCCGGGGCGGACCACGAAGCGGGTGCCGACCGTCAGCCGGTCCACCGGCAGCCGTACCTCCCGGCCCGCCCGCAGAACGGCGACGTCCTTGGCGCCGAGGTCGAGCAGGGCGTGCAGCGCGGCGCCGGCCCGGCGCTTGGAGCGGGCCTCCAGGTGGCGGCCGAGCAGGATCAGCACGGTGACGGCGGCGGCGGTCTCCAAGTAGAGCGTGGCGGAGGCATCGGTGTCGCCGACGGACAGCGAGAAGGCGTGGTGCATCCCGGGCAGGCCGGCGTGGCCCAGGAACAGGGCCCAGCAGGACCAGCCGAAGGCGGCCAGGGTGCCGAGCGAGACCAGAGTGTCCATGGTGGCGGCGCCGTGCCGCAGGTTGGTCCAGGCAGCGCGGTGGAAGGGCAGGCCGCCGTAGGCCACGACCGGGCCGGTGAGCGCGAAGGCCAGCCACTGCCAGTTGTCGAACTGGAGGGCCGGCACCATCGACAGCAGGACCACCGGGACGCTGAGGACGGTGCTGATCAGCAGCCGGTCCCGCAGGGTGTCGGGGCGTCCGGTCGGAGCGGTCCGCTCGGGTTCGGGGGCGGCGGGCGCCGGCGGCGGGGGGACCTCGGCGGTGTAGCCGGTGCGCTCGACGGTGGCGATCAGCTCCTCGACCGTGGTGCCGGGGCCGAAGTCGACCCGGGCCTTCTCGGTGGCGAAGTTGACGGTGGCCTCGACGCCGTCCATCCGGTTGAGCTTCTTCTCGATCCGGGCGGCGCAGGAGGCGCAGGTCATCCCGCCGATCGACAGCTCGACCCGGTCCCGGGCCCCGAGGTCCGGGGTGGACGTGCTCATGCGGATCAGCTCCTCGGTCGGGCGGCCGGCGGGGGCGCCGCGGCGGCCCCCACCGTGCCGGGTGGGTCAGGCGCTGCGACCGACCAGCTCGTAGCCGGCCTCGTCGATCGCGGCGCGCACCTGCTCGTCGTCCAACGGGGCGGCGGAGGAGATCGTCACGGTACCGGCCGTGGAGTCGGCGGCGACCCCGGTGACCCCGGCCAGGGCGGAGACCTCCTCGCTGATCGCCTTCTCGCAGTGGCCGCAGCTCATGCCGGACACGGTGTAGGTGATGGTGGTGGACATCGGAGGCCTCCGGGAGGTCCGGGCGGCCCGGGTGTTCGTCCGGGACGCGGCGCTGGCAACGACTCTTGCGACAACACCATACCCCTCCAGGGTATTCCCGGAGACGGCGGGGCGGAATGCTCCGCAGCGCGGGGAGCCGGGCCGGTCGGGCCTCCTCCGTGATCGTCCCTTATGTTCGATATGTGTTTCCGCTCCGCCGCGCCCAGTCTCCCTCGGCCCCCACGGCAGCCGGACTGCCGCCGGACCGGCAGCGCGGCGCCCTGCTCGCCGCCGACCTCCAGGACGTCCCGTTCTGGCGGCGCGCCACGCCCGCGCTGATCGCCGTCCTGCTGGTCGGGCTCGCGGACTTCCTCTCCGGCAAGGACCGCTACCTGGCCCCGCTGATGACCGTGGTGCCGACCATCGCGGCGCTGACCCTGAAACCCCGCGAGCTGCTCCTGGTGTGCGCGTTCGGGCTGGTCACGGTGTTCGGGCTCAGCCACTACGACGAGGTCGACAACATCAACGACGCCCGCTTCCTGTACGGGGCGATGGTCAGCTACGTCGTCCTGACACTGTTCTCGGCCTGGGTCGCCAAGATCCGGATGCGGCGCGCGGCGGCCTTCGCGGCCGTCAGCTCCGTCGCCGAGGCCGCCCAGCGGGCGCTGCTGCAACTGCCCGGGCCGACCGTCGGACCGCTGCGGCTCGCGGTGCGGTACGTGTCGGCGGCGGACGCCTCACGGATCGGCGGCGACCTGTACTCGGTGCTGGAGACGCCGCACGGCACCCGGGTCGCGGTCGGGGACGTCCGGGGCAAGGGACTGGCGGCGGTGCAGACCGCGGCCGTGGTGCTGGGCGCGTTCCGCGAGGCGGCGTACGACGAGGCCGGGCTGCGGGGCGTCGCGGCGCGGATCGAGGCCAGCGTCGAACGGCACGTTCCGGACGGGGAGTTCACCACGGCACTGTTCGCGGAGTTCCGTACGCCCGGCGCGATGGAACTGCTGCAGTACGGCCACGTGCCGCCGATCCGGGTGGACCCCGAGGGGCGGGCGCAGGTGCTGCACGCGCCCGACCCCTGGGTGCCGCTGGGCCTCGGCCGGCTGGCGACGGGGGAGCCGACCACCTGGGGGCAGCCGTTCGCCGAGGAGGACGTGCTGGTGCTCTGTACGGACGGGGTGATCGAGGCGCGGCACCGCACGAGCGGGGAGTTCTACCCGCTGGCGGAGCGGGTCGGGCCGCTGGTGCGGGGAGCCGCGCGCTCGGCGGGGGAGCTGGAGGCCGCGGTGGGCCGGGTGTACGCGGACCTGCTGGCGCACACCGGCGGGGAGCTGCGGGACGACGCGTTGCTCCTGCTGATCGCGCGGACGGACGGGTGAGGGGCCCCTGCGGGGCGGGCTTGCGGGTGGGGGCTTTCGGGAGGGTGGGGACGGGGCGGCTCCGGGGGTGGCCGCTCCGAGGGGCTGGATGATTTTCAGACTGCCGACTTTGGGGGTGGGGTTGGCCGCCGTTGGCAGTCTGAAAATCACCCGCAACGCCCCTCTCCGGGCCACCCCCTGCGCCGCCCCTTCCGCAGCGCGTCCCTCTCGCTGGGTTGGGTGAGGGGGGAGGTGGGTCGGGGGAAGAGGGGGGAGGTGGGTGGGGGTGGTTGCTGTGGGTGGGTGAGGGTCAGGCGGCGGTGACGTCGGCGAGAGTGCGGAAGACGAGGGCCGTGGAGGTGGCGCCCGGGTCCTGGTGGCCGATGCTGCGTTCGCCCAGGTAGGAGGCGCGGCCCTTGCGGGCCCGGAGGGGGACGGTGTCGCGGGCGCCCTGCTCGGCGGCGTCGGCGGCCGCGGCGGCCGCCCCGGGGAGGCCGGCGCCGGTGGCGGCCGCCGCGCGGAACGCGGCGACGGCCGGGGTCCAGGCGTCCACGATGGTCTTGTCGCCGGGTTCGGCCTTGCCGAGGAGGCGGACGGCGTCCAGGCCCGCCGACAGGGCCTCGGCGACGTCGGCCGGACCGGCCGGTTCGGGCAGGGCGGCGCCGATGGCGCGGAAGGCCTTGCCGTAGAGCGGGCCGGAGGCGCCGCCGACCTTGGAGATGAGCGTGCTGCCGGTCCTGGTGAGGACGGCGCCGGGGCCGGCCGGCCGGAGGCCGTCCAGGGCGGTCAGGGCGGCGGCGAAGCCGCGCCGGAGGTTGCTGCCGTGGTCGCCGTCGCCGATCGCGGAGTCCAGCTCGGTGAGCCGGGACTGCTCCTTCTCGACGGCCGCGGCGATCGCTCGGATCCAGGCCTCGGCCAGCGAGGTGTCGAAGTCCATCGGGTCTCCTTCGGTGCGGCTCAGCGCTTGAGGGCGGGGGTGTCGACCGGGGCGTCCCAGAGTTCCAGCAGCTGGGCGTCGGCCTTGGTGAGGGTGAGCGAGAAGCCCGCCATGTCGAGGCTGGTGACGTAGTTGCCGACCAGGCTGCGGGCCACCGTGATGCCGCGCTCGGCGAGCCTGGCGGCGACCTCGCCGTAGACCACGTACAGCTCCAGCAGCGGGGTCGCGCCGAGGCCGTTGAGCAGGGCGATCACCTCGTCGCCCGGGGTCAGGTGGTGGTCGGCCAGGACGGTCTCGACCACCTCGGCGGCCAGCTCGCGGGCCGGGCGGAGCTTCTCCCGCCGGCGGCCGGGCTCGCCGTGGATGCCGACGCCGACCTCGATCTCGTCCTCGGGCAGGTCGAAGCCGGGCTTGCCGGCGGCCGGGACGGTGGCCGCGGTGAGCGCGATCGCGAAGGAGCGGGAGGCGGCGTTGACCCGCTCGCCCAGGGCGGCGACCTCGTCCAGCGGGGCTCCGCGCTCGGCCAGCGCGCCGGCCGTCTTCTCCACCAGCACGGTCGCGCCGGTGCCCCGGCGCCCGGCCGTCCAGGTGGAGTCCTCGACCGCGACGTCGTCGTTGACCAGGACGGTGCGGACCTCCAGGCCCTCCTCGGCGGCGAGTTCGGCGGCGAGCTCGAAGTTCATCACGTCGCCGGTGTAGTTCTTCACCACGAAGACCACGCCGGCGCCGTTCTCCACGGCCTTGGCGGCGGCCAGCATCTGGTCCGGGACGGGCGAGGTGAACACCTCGCCGGGGCAGGCGGCGTCGAGCATGCCCGGGCCGACGAAGCCGCCGTGCAGCGGCTCGTGGCCGGAGCCGCCGCCGGAGATCAGCGCGACCTTGGGACCGGCCGGGCGGGCGGCCCGGGTGATCACCCGGTTGGGGACGTCCACCGCCAGCTCCGGATGGGCGGCGGCGATTCCGGCCAGCGCGTCCTCCAGGACGCTCTCCGGGGTGTTGATCAGCTTCTTCAACGCTCTTCGCTCCCTTGGTGACCGGGGTGAGGACGCCACGGCGGTCGATGCCGTGGACCCGACGCTACGCCAGACGGGGGTGGGGGGCACGGGGTGCGACACGCGGGATTCCGATCACTCTCCCGGAGCAGTCGGTTCCGGCCGTAGGGTCGGCCGCATGAGTGAGAACGTGGGCATTGTTCTGGTCTCGCACAGCGCCCGGCTCGCGGAGGGGCTGCGCGAACTGCTCGGCGAACTCGCCCCGGACGGCGTGCGGGTGGTCGTCGCGGGCGGAACCGAGGACGGCGGGCTCGGCACCAGCTACGACCTGATCGCCGGGGCGATCGCGCGGGCCGACGCCGGGGCGGGCGTGGTCGTTCTGCCGGACCTCGGCAGCTCGGTGCTCACCGCCGTCACGGTGCTGGAGGACGAGCCGCGCCCGGGCGTGCGGCTGGCGGACGCGCCGTTCGTGGAGGGCGCGGTGGCCGCCGCCGTCACCGCCTCGACCGGGGCGGACCTGGCCGAGGTGGTCGCGGCGGCCGAGGACGCGCGCGGGTTCAGGAAGCTCTGAGCGTCCGGCGTCCGCTCACCCGGCGTCCGTTCACGTGGAGTCCGCTCACTTGGCGTCCGCGTAGCAGTCCACCACCGCCGTGCTGAGCGGGAAGCGCACCGGGGTGTCGCCGAAGACCAGCCGGCGGGCCTCGTCGGCCGCCTCGGCGACGGCGGCGGCCACCTCGTCGGCGAGGTTCGCCGGGGTGTGCACGATCACCTCGTCGTGCTGGAAGAACACCAGGTGCGGGCGGTCCGCCGGGCCGGACGCCGGCAGGTCGTTCAGCCGGCGGCGCAGCGCGGCGAGCAGGGCCAGCGCCCAGTCGGCGGCGCTGGCCTGGATGACGAAGTTGCGGGTGAACCGGCCGCGGGCGCGGGCGGTGCGGCCGCCGGCCTCGCCCGCGGCGTCCCCCTCGGTGAGGTCGAGGAAGTCGGCGGAGGCCGGCGGGCAGACCCGGCCGAGCCGGGAGGCGACCAGGCCGCCGTCCTCGCCGGTGCGGGCGGCGGCCTCGACGTAGCCCATCGCGGCCGGGTAGCGGCGGTGCAGGGTGTTGAGCAGCGGGCCGATGTCGCCGCTGGTCTGGCCGTACATGGCACCGAGCAGGCCGAGCTTGGCCTTGTCCCGGTCGCCCTGGAAGGCGTGGGCGGCGAGCGCCTCGTACAGGTCGCCGCCGGCGGCGGTGCGGGCCAGCCCGGCGTCCTGGGAGAGCGCGGCGAGGACCCGGGGCTCCAGCTGGGCGGCGTCGGCGACGACCAGCAGCCAGCCCGGGTCGGCGACCACGGCGCGGCGCAGGATCCGCGGGATCTGCAGGGCGCCGCCGCCGCGGCTGGCCCAGCGGCCGGAGACCACGCCGCCGACCACGTACTCGGGCCGGAAGCGGCCGCCGCGGGCCCAGGCGTCCTGCCAGGCCCAGCCGTGCGCGACGTGGATCCGGGACAGCTCCTTGTAGCGGACCAGCAGCTGCGCGGCCGGGTGGTCGATGCCCTTGAGCTCCCAGGAGCGGGTGGAGCCGAGCTGGATGCCCGCCTCGGCGAAGGCGCGCAGCACCTGGGTGTGGGAGTCGGGATTGAAGGGCTTGGCGCCGAGTGCCTGCTGGAGGTCGACGGCGAGCTCGGCGAGGATCCTGGGCTGGGTGCCGGGGACGGTCGGGCGGGGGCCGAGCAGCTCGGTGAGCAGGTGGTCGTGGACGTCGGCCCGCCAGGGCAGGCCGTCGTGGGCCATCTCGGCGGCCACCAGGGCGCCGGCCGACTCGGCGGCGACCAGCAGCCGGAACCGCTGCCGGGCGCCCGGGTCGGCGAGGGCGGCGATCCGGCGCTGCTGTTCGGCGTGGACGGCGACCACGGCCGCCAACGGGTCGGCGCCGGGCGGAAGTTGCAGCCGGTCGGGGGCGAACAGGGTGTCCTGGCCGTCGTCGGCGTCGGACAGGCCCGGTTCGGGCAGGTCCGCCGGGACGGGCAGGCCGCGCAGCCGGGCCCAGGCGGCGCCGAGCGACCGGGGCGCGCCGAACCGGCCCTCGTGCGCCAGCAGCAGCGCCTCGACCAGCCGCAGGTCGTGGCAGCGGGCGAGCCGGTCGGGCAGCTTCGGCAGCAGCGGGGCGTACCCGGAGTCGGTGGCGGCCCAGACCCAGCGCGGATGGTCGGCGGCCTCCCGGGCGGCGACGGCGGTGGCGAGGTCGCGGACGGTCTCCGGCGGGCCGAGCGGGGCGCCCGCGTCGTCCAGTGCCTGGAGCCGGCCGCCGGGGCCGTGCGGGTCGGGCGCGAGGGCGGTCCTGGGTGCCACGGGGGCTGCTCCTCTCCGGCGCGCGGTCGGGCGTGCGGGGACGGGTACGGGGGGTGCGGGCCCGCGGGCGGGCGCGCGGCGGCCCGCGACCGACGGGCCCGCGCCGTCGACGTTAACGGGTGGGTGTGACAACGCGTGGCAGGCGGGCACGGCGGCGCCCGGCGGGACGGGCCCCGGCGGGGTGTCCGCAGGGGTGGAGAACCGCGTGGGCAGGGCGGGTGACACGGCGTAGGGTTCGCGAAATGACCGAGAACCCGTTCTTCCAGGCCAGTCCGCTGGTCTACGAGCTCCCGCCGTTCGCCGAGATCCGCGAGGAGCACTACCTGCCCGCGTACGAGCGGGGAATGGCCGAGCAGCTGGCCGAGATCGCGGCGATCACCGCCGACCGGGGCCTGCCGACCTTCGAGAACACCCTGGTGGCCCTGGAGCGCTCCGGGGAGCTGCTGCGCCGGGTCGACGCGGTGTTCCGCAACCAGTCCTCCTCGGACACCACCGACGTGCTGGACGAGGTGGAGGCGAAGGTCAGCCCGCTGCTCGCCGTCCACCACGACGCCATCCACCTGGACCTCGCGCTGTTCGCCCGGATCGAGGCGCTCCACGAGGCCCGCGCCGGGCTCGGACTGGACCCGGAGTCGCTGCGGCTGCTGGAGCGCCGGTACACCGCCTTCGTGCGCTCCGGTGCCCGGCTGGGCGAGGCCGAGCAGGCCCGGCTGCGCGAGCTGAACGCCGAACTCGCGGCGCTCGGAACGACGTTCCAGCAGAACGTGAACGCCGCCACCCGCTCCGCCGCGCTGGTGCTGGACTCCGCCGACGAACTGGCCGGACTGTCCGAGGGCGCCGTCGCCGGGGCCGCGGAGAACGCCCGGGTGCTCGGCCGCCCGGGCGGCTACGTGCTGAGCCTGCGGAGCACCTCCGGCCAGGCCGAACTGGCCCGGCTCGACGACCGCTCGGTGCGCGAGCGGCTGCTGGCCGCCTCGCTCGGCCGGGGCGCCGAGGACAACGGCCCGCTGGCGATCCGGATGGCGGCGCTGCGCGCCGAGCGGGCCGCGCTGCTGGGGTACCCGAGCCACGCCGCGTACGTGGTGGCGGACGAGACGTCCGGCACCGTCGAGGCGGTCTCCGGCCTGCTGTCCCGGCTGGTCGGCCCGGCCGTGGCGATGGCCCGGCGGGAGGCCGGGGAGCTGGCCCGGGCGGCCGCCGCGGACGGGATCGGGGAGCTCGCCGCGCACGACTGGGCGTACTACTCGGAGAAGGTCCGGCAGAGCTCCTACCAGGTGGACGCGGCGGTGCTGCGCCCGTACTTCGAGCTGGAGCGGGTGCTGCGGGACGGCGTCTTCTTCGCCGCGAACCTGGCGTACGGGGTGAGCTTCACCGAGCGGCCGGACCTGACGGCCCACCACCCGGACGCCCGGGTCTTCGAGGTGTTCGAGGAGGACGGCAGCCCGCTGGGCCTGTTCATCGGCGACTTCCACGCCCGGGCGTCCAAGCGCGGCGGCGCCTGGATGGACGCGCTGGTCTCCCAGTCCGGGCTGACCGGGCAGCGGTCGGTGGTGCTGAACAACCTCAACATCCCGCGTCCGGCGCCCGGCGAGCCGGTGCTGATGGACTGGGACGAGGTGCGCACGCTGTTCCACGAGTTCGGGCACGCGCTGCACGGGCTGTTCTCGGACGTGCGCTACCCGCTGTTCTCGGGCACCTCGGTGCCCCGGGACTTCGTCGAGTTCCCCTCGCAGGTCAACGAGATGTGGATGGTCCGGCCCGAGGTGCTGGCCAACTACGCCCGCCACCACGCGACCGGGGAGCCGCTGCCGGCCGAGCTGGTCGAGCGGATGACGGCGGCCGAGGGCTTCGGGCAGGGCTTCCGGACGGTCGAGTACCTGGCGGCCACGCTGCTGGACTGGGCTTGGCACACCGTGCCGCAGGGCGAGGAGATCGCGGACGCCGAGGAGTTCGAGGCGCGGGCGCTCGCGGCGGCCGGGATCGCGGTGGACGCGATCCCGCCGCGCTACCGGACGGCGTACTTCCAGCACATCTTCTCCAGCGGCTACAGCGCGGCGTACTACGCGTACATCTGGTCGGAGGTGCTGGACGCCGACACCGTGCAGTGGTTCGAGGGCAACGGGCGCCCGGTGCGGGAGAGCGGCGAGCTGTTCCGGCGGGAGCTGCTGGCGCGCGGGTTCAGCCGGGACCCGCTGGAGTCCTTCCGCGCGGTGGTCGGCCGGGCGCCGGAGACCGGGCCGCTGCTGGCCCGCCGGGGACTGGCGTGACCGTCCCGCTCGGTACGTTCACGCCGCTCGGCCCGCTCGGCCCGCTCGGTCCGCTCATCGAGCGGTGAGCGTGACCGTCACGGTTGTGCCCCGGGGGGCGTGCGGGAGCCGGACGCGTACGGTTCCCGCCCGCCCGCCGGTCGGCTGTTCGACCTCGACCCGGGCGCCGGCGGGGGCGACGGTGACACCGGCCCCGTGCGGGAACGCGGCCGGGGGCAGCAGGATCTCGCTGCCGCGCCCGGTGCCGTCCGAGCGCCAGCCCACGGTGGTGGCGGCCGTCCGGACCTCGGTGCCCGCGACGGCCACCGGGTACGGGCCGAAGGCGGGTTCGTCGCCGGGGGCGGGGCGTCCGGCCGGGTCGAGCGCGCAGTAGCCGCCGTTGCCCCGGCACCAGTACCACATCGTCCAAGCCTCGGCGAAGCCGTCCATCGCGGCGACCTGGCGGCGGACCAGCTCGGCGTTGCCCGGGGTGCGGGAGTTCGGCGGACCCCACTCGCCGACCAGGACGGGCAGGCGGTGGGCGGCCGGGTAGCCGGTGATCGCGGCGGTGTACTGCTCCACGAAGCCGCCGGCCGGGTCCCAGTCGGCGCCGCCCTCGACCGCGGTGTCGTAGAAGTGCGGCGCGTAGCCGAGCCGGGGCGCGCCGGGGCGCGGGTCGGCGAAGCCGGGCAGTTGGGTGGGTACGCCCTGGCCGACCAGCACGGTCGGCTCGACGAACAGCCAGGAGCGGGAGTCGACCCGGCGCACGGCCGTGATCAGGCGGCGGTACATGTCGGCGAGCCGGCCCTGTTCCAGGGCGGCGGAGGCGGCGGCCAGCACGGCCGGGTCGCTCGGGTCGCCGTCCACCGGGCCGAACGGCTCGTTGAACAGGTCGTAGCCCAGCAGTGAGCTGTGGCCGCGCAGTTCGCGGGCGAGCCGGGTGTAGAAGTCGGCCTGCCAGGCGCGCAGGTCGGGGTCGTCGTAGAGGTGCCGGAAGGCGGCCTGGACGGCGGGCTGGAAGTAGCCGGCGAACCAGTCGTCCGGGTCGGGGGTGAACGGCAGGTCGTCGTCGCGGGTGGCCCAGACGGGCACGCCGTTGGTGCCGCCGCCGAACTTCGGCCCGTAGACGTCCTGGTGGAAGTCGATCAGGACCAGCAGGCCCAACCGGTCGGCCCGGTCGAGGAGCCGCTGCACGCGGTGCAGTTCGGCGAGGTCGAGGCGGCCGCGCTCGGGCTCCAGCCTCGTCCAGGAGACCGGCAGCCGGACCAGGGTGAAGCCCTGGGCGGCGACGGAGTCGAGGTCGGCGGGGGTGGCCTCGGCGTACTTGTCGAGGTTGAAGCCGCGCAGCCGCAGGCGGCGGCCCTGGGCGTCGGTGAGGGAGGTGCGGCCGTCGGCGGCGGTGGCCGTGCCGGTGGGGAAGCGGTCCGGGGCGGGGGAACGGCCCGGCTGCCCGCCGTGGGCCGAGGCCGGGACGGCGGTGAGGACGGCGGTGGCGGCGAGCAGCAGGGCGACGGCGGTGCGGCGCAGGCGCATCGGGGACCTCGCACGGCAGGGGTGGGGGTGGGGCCCGATGATGCCCGGACTGTCGTGCGCGGCACAAGAGTTCGGTCGACGGACGCTGTCGGGCGACCGAGCGACCGAGCGACCGAGCGACCGAGCGACCGAGTGGGCGGGTGGCCGGGCGTCAGTCGGCGGTCGGCTCGGGCGCGGTCGGCGGGACGGCGGTCGGCAGGTCCGCGGCGGCGGCGAGCCGGCCCCAGAGCAGGTCGGCCAGCGCCTGCACCATCCGGGTGCGGGAGCAGGGTCTGGTCTCCAGCCACCAGTCCCCGGCGGCCAGCACCATGCCGGTGATGCCGCGGCCCCAGGCCTCGGCGAGCAGGTCGCGGTCGGCGCCGAGGTCGACCTGGCTCCGCACGGCCCGGGTGATCTCCTCGGCGATCTGCTTGAGCGCGGGGGCGAGCGCGTTGCCCGCGCTGCTGGGGTCGCCGGGCTCGGGGTGGGTGAGCAGCCGGTAGACCTGGGGGCGGGCCTCGATGCCGGCGAGGTAGGTGTCCAGGACGTGTTCGACCCGGTCGCGGCGTTCCAGCGGCTCGGCGAGGGCGGCCCGGACGGCGGCCAGCAGCCCGCCGGTGTGGCGTTCGGTCAGGGCTCTGATCAGGCCGTTCCGGTCGCCGAAGTGGCGGTAGAGGATCGGTTTGGTGATCCCGGCCTCGGCGGCGATGGCGTTCATGCTGGCGCCCGGCCCCTCGCGCTGGATGACCCGGTCGGCGGCGTTGAGCAGCTGCTCGCGGCGGGGCTCTCGGGACATGCGCTGCTCCTCGGGATCGGGTTCGGCGGGGTCTGCCTGGGCGTTGACACCGGTTACCAATCAGTAGCAGACTCCCACGATGTTACCCGAGGTAACACCCCGGTCGGCCGCACACGTCTTCGGAGGCACGCACCATGAGCAGCACGTTCTCGCTGGACCCGGGCGCGGACCAGCTCGCCGTACGCGACTGGCTGCACGGCTTCGCCGCCGACGTGATGCGCCCGGCCGCGGCCGAGTGGGACGAGCGCGAGGAGACCCCCTGGCCGGTCATCCAGGAGGCCGCCAAGCTGGGCATCTACTCGCTGGACTTCTACGCCCAGCAGTACTTCGACCCCTCCGGCGTCGGCATCCCGATCGCCATGGAGGAACTGTTCTGGGGCGACGCCGGCATCGGGCTGTCCATCGTCGGCACCACCCTGGCAGCCGTCGCGGTGCTGGCCAACGGCACCGACGAGCAGATCGGCACCTGGACCCCGCAGATGTTCGGCACGCCGGAGGACGTCAAGGTGGCGGCCTTCTGCTCCTCCGAGCCGGACGCCGGCTCCGACGTCTCGGCGCTGCGCACCCGGGCGGTGTACGACGAGGCCGCGGACGAGTGGGTGCTGAACGGCACCAAGACCTGGGCCACCAACGGCGGGATAGCCGCCGTCCACGTGGTGGTCGCCACCGTCGACCCGGCGCTCGGTGCGAAGGGCCAGGCCTCCTTCGTCGTCCCGCCCGGCACCCCCGGACTGAGCCAGGGCCAGAAGTTCAAGAAGCACGGCATCCGCGCCTCGCACACCGCCGAGGTCGTGCTGGACGGCGTCCGGGTGCCCGGCAGCTGCCTGCTCGGCGGCAAGGAGAAGCTGGACGAGCGACTGGCCCGGGCCCGCGAGGGCGTCAAGCGCCCGGGGGGCCGGGGCAACGCGGCGATGGCCACCTTCGAGGCCTCCCGCCCGGCCGTCGGCGCGCAGGCGATCGGCATCGCCCGGGCCGCGTACGAGGTGGCGCTGGACTACGCGAGGACGCGCGAGCAGTTCGGCCGGCCGATCATCGACAACCAGGGCGTGGCCTTCCAGCTCGCCGACATGAGGACCCGGATCGACGCGGCCCGGCTGCTGGTGTGGCGGGCCTCCTGGACGGCGGCCAACAACCAGCCCTTCACGGCGGCCGAGGGCTCGATGTCCAAGCTGTACGCCGGTGAGACCGCCAAGTACGTGACCGCGCAGGCGATGCAGATCCTCGGCGGCAACGGCTTCACCCGGGAGTACCCGGTGGAGCGGATGCACCGGGACAGCGCGATCTACTCGATCTTCGAGGGGACCAGCGAGATCCAGCGGCTGGTGATCGCCCGGGCGATCTCGGGGGTGCCGATCCGCTGACTCAGCGGGCCAGCCAGAAGGTGAGCCCGGCGGTGAGCGCGCCCACCACCGCGCCGACGACCGTCTGCGCGGTGGTGTGGTCCCGCAGCACCACCCGGGACCAGCCGATCGCCGGAACCAGTGGAGCGAGCAGCAGCCAGAGCGGGCCCAGTGCGATGGCGAGGCAGACCACCGCGCCGGTGGCCACGGCGGTGTGGACGGAGACCTTCCACCAGGCGGTGATCACCAGGATCGGGACCAGCGAGGCGAACATCGCCAGGACCAGCGCCGTCAGGTCGGCCGGGGCGTCCAGTCCGATCATCACCGCGAAGCTGAGCAGCACCGAGCCCATGATGAGCGGGAAGACGGTCAGCCGCCGCTGCCGGTGGCCGACGTGGCGGTCCGCCACGGTGCCCTTGCGCATGCCGTGCCGGATGATCAGGGTCGGGACGACGGCGGCGAACAGGATGGCGAACAGCGCCCAGCCGATGCCCGGCAGGCCGTAGCGGAGGCCGCCCAGCACCGGGAGCAGCGCGACGATCACGTTCTTCGGCTCCAGGCCGTCGGTGATCCGGCGGGCCCAGATCGTCCGGCTGGTGGGGGCGGCGGGCGCGGCCTCGGCCTCGGTCGTCATCGGGGTGGGTGCTCCGGGGGCGTGAAGGGGCGGACGGGTTGGACGGGTTCCGGTCGTACAGGTGATGGTGGTGCGGCCCGGCTCAGAACCGGGCGGGGCGGCCCTCCAGGAAGGCCGTCAGGCCCTCGCGGATGTCCGAGCCCTCCCGGGCGCGGAGCAGCCAGGGGGCCAGGACCTCGTCCGCCCGCTCGGGAGGGGCGTCCAGGACGGCCTTGGCCGCGCCGATGGTCTGGGTCGAGCGGAGGGTCAGCACCCGGGCGAAGTCCAGTGCGGCGGCGTCCAGTTCGGCGTCCGGCAGGACGCGTTCGGCGAGGCCCAGCGGCAGGGCGTCCCGGCCGGCCACCAACTCGCCGGAGAACAGCAGGTACTTGGCCCGGGCCGGGCCGATCAGCCGGGACAGCCGTACGGTCGGCACCGCCGAGTAGACCACGCCGAGCTTGGCCGGGGTGATCCCGAGCCGGGCGTCCTCGGCGACGAACCGCAGGTCGCAGGCGACGGCGAGCTGGCAGCCGCCGCCGACGCAGGCACCGTGCACCACGGCGAGGGTCGGGTGCGGGAAGGCCGCCAGCGCCTCCTCGGCGGCGACGTTGGTCGCGTGGTAGGCCTCCGCGTGGTCCGGATCGCCGTACACCTCGGAGAGTTCGGCGATGTCCGCGCCCGCGCTGAAGGTGTTGCCGGCGCCGGTGAGCAGCAGGACGCGCACGCCCTCGTGGCCGGCCAGCTCCTCCAGCACCTTGGGCAGCGCCTGCCAGATCGCCAGGGTCACCGCGTTGCGGCGGTGCGGGCGGGCGAACTCCAGGACGGCGACGCCGTCCTCGCCGACGTACGCGTTGAGGCCTTCGGCCTGCGCGGGCAGGGCGGAGCGGTCCCGCGTGAGCAGCGGCTGGTCCATGCGCACCTCCGGTCGGTCGTGGTGCGCCAACTCTCTCAGGCGGCGCGGGTGCAGTAGTCGCCGAGGCCGTGTTCGAGCAGGGCGAAGGCGCGGCGGGCCTCCTCCAGTGCGGTGGGCAGGGCGTCGACGGCCCGCTCGCCGGCGAGCATCCGCCGATGGTTGGCGGCGATCAGCGCGACCCGGACGGCCAGCGCCTGCGCGGTGGCGACCCGGGCGGTGAGCTCGTCGTGGGCCGGGTCCTGGGCGATCAGTTCGGCGGAGAGCGCGGCGTGCGCCAGCAGGTCGAAGCCGTGGGTGGCCCGGGCGGTCAGTGCCGGGGTGCGGTGGATCAGCCGGACCACGTCGAGCACGATCCGGTCGTCGTTCAGCCCGGAGGCCGGGTCGAAGCGTTCCAGCGCGGCGAGGAACTGCTCGCGCAGCGCCGTCGCCGCGGAGCTGCCCGGGGCGCGGTCGCGCACCGCCCGGGCGGGCTCGTCGAGGTGCTGCTCCATCGGGCGCATGACCAGCTCTTCCTTGGTGGGGAAGTAGTTGAAGACGGTCATCTTGGACACCTCGGCGGCGGCGGCGATCTCCGCGACCGAGACCTGGTCGAAGCCGCGCTCGGTGAACAGCGCGATGGCCGTGCGGAAGATCCGCATGCCGGTCTGGAGCTTCTTGCGCTCGCGCAGCGGGAGCGCGTCCAGGTCGACGTCGGAGCCGGGGTCCTGTGCGGGTCGCATCGCCATGCTGGGGACTGTACCAGGCTCAAATGTTGACCGGTCCGAAAGATTGGCCGGGATGAAAGATTGCCCAGGCTGAAAGATTGGTCGGGATGAAGAATTGACCGGGTACAAAAATGCTGCCATGGTGAGGACGCGCCGCCGGCCGTCCCGGCCCCGACGCGAACTCGACCGACCCTGGGGGGACTTGACCATGGCCACCGCCGTACCCGCACCGCCCGGCGCCACCGCGCCGATGACACCCGGCCGACGCAAGGCGGGCATGCTGCTCTGCCTGGTCACGATCGTGCTGGCCGTGCTCGACATGAACATCGTCTCGGCGGCCACCGTGCCGATCGTCCGCGACCTCGACCCGGTCCACGGCGTAGACCGGCTGCCCTGGCTGATCAGCGCGTTCGCCCTCGCCGCCACCGCGCTGCTGCCGCTCTACGGCAAGCTGTGCGACTCCTACGGCGCCAAGCGCGTGCTCCTCGGGGCGGTCGCCACCTTCACACTCGGTTCGGCGCTGTGCGGAGCGGCGCAGTCGATGGGCCAGCTGATCGCCTTCCGGGCCGTCCAGGGCATCGGCGGCGGCGGGCTGATGAGCGTCACCATGGTCGTCATCGCCCAGTTCAAGGAGCCGGGCGGGCGCGCCAACGCCAAGGGCAGCGCCATGGGCGGGATCGTCGCGGGACTGGGCATGTCGGTCGGCCCGCTGGTCGGGGGGCTGCTCGCCGACCACGTCAGCTGGCGCTGGATCTTCTACGTCAACCTGCCGCTCTGCCTGGTGGTGCTGGTCGGTGTCGCCCTGGTGATCAGGCTGCCCAGGGCGACCGGCCGCGGCGGCCTGGACTTCCTCGGCTCCGCCCTGGCCGCGGCGTTCGCGGTCGGGCTGCTGCTGGTCACCGAGTGGGGCGGCAAGGACTACGCCTGGACGTCCCCGGTGATCCTCGGGCTGGCCTTCGGCACGCTCGCCGCGTTCGGCCTCTTCCTGTGGCGCCAGGCCGTCGCCGCCGCGCCGGTGCTGCCGCTGTCGCTGTTCCGGATCCCGGTGGTGCGGCTGGGCTTCGCGATCCAGGGCCTGGTCGGAATGGGCATGATCGGCGCGATCGTCCAGGTGATGCTCTACCTCCAGCTTGCCCGGGGCGTCGCCCCGACCACCGCCAGCCTGTACCTGATCCCGATGGCGGCCGGGATGACGGTCTCCGGCCTGGCCGTCGGCCGGCTGCTCGCCCGGGGTCACTCGCTGGGGACCTTCCTGCTGGCCGGCGCGGGCTGTGCGGCGCTCGCCCTGCTGCTGCTCGGCCTGAGCGGGCCGACCACCGCGCTGCCCGCGGTGATGGCCGAACTCGCCCTGCTGGGTTGCGGGTTGGGTCAGCTGATCGGCCAGCTGATCGTGGTGGTGCAGCAGGCCGCGCCGGTGCACCAGCTGGGCGTGGCGACCACCGGCATCCGGTTCTTCCAGAACCTCGGCAACGCGCTGGGGGCGGCGGTGTTCGGCACCGTGCTGACCAGGGTCTTCGCGGACGGCGAGCAGGGCCGGCCGCTGGGCGCCGTCCGGACGCTCACCGGGGCCGCGCGCGAGCACGCGGTGCGCAGCTTCACCGACGCCGTGGACGTGGTCTTCCTGTCGGCCGGCGGGGTGCTGGTGCTGGTGCTGCTGCTGGTGTGGCGGCTGCGGGTGGTCGGCGGCGCGGCCCTGGACGGGGACGCGGCCCAGGATGCGGATGCGGTCCCGGGTGCCGGTGCCGGTGCGGGTGCCGGCGAGGGCGAGGCCGCCGAGCCGCCGGCCGGGGTGGCGGCGGAGCGCCCGGCGGTCGGGGCCCGGGCGGCCTGAGCGAGGGGTTCGAGCTGGGCGGCGTCCGAGCTGGACGGTGTTCGAGCGGCGGGGCCCGGTGGCACGGAGGTGTCCACCGGGCCCCGCCGCTGTCGCGGGCGGCTCAGCCCTTGGCCGCGGCCGTCCACTCGGAGGCCAGGATGGCCCAGATCTCCTTGTCGTAGCGGACCCCGTTGTACGGGTACCACTCGCGCAGTACGCCGTCGCGGGTCATGCCGACCCGCTCGGCGACGGCCCGGCTGCGGGCGTTGACGGAGGAGCACCACCACTCGGCGCGGTGCATGCCGCGGGTGGCGAAGGCGTAGTCGAGCAGCAGCTTGACGGCGGCGGTGATCAGCCCGTGGCCCTCGCCGGCCGGTTCCGTCCAGGCGCCGATCTCGCAGACGCCGGACCGGGCGTCGAAGCTCACGAACATCACGCCGCCGACCAGCGTGCCGTCCAGCCAGATGCCGTAGATCCGCTTCTGGTCGGCGTTCTGGCCGTCGGAGTAGCGCTGGAGGGTGGCGCGGGCGGAGTCCAGGTCGACCGAGAAGGTCGCCCAGGGGATCCACGGGTCGGTGTGGGCGCGGGCGCGGTCGAGGTGGGTCAGGAACTCGGGGGCCTGCCAGGGCTCCAGCGGGCGCAGTTCGGCGTTCTCGGTGAGCGGTACGGCAAACACGGGCGGCCTTTCACGGGTGGTGCTGAGGTTGGCGGAACCATTCATAACAAACGTTTGGTATGTACGATAGCCCCCATGACACCGGCCCGTGGAGACCATGACGCCCGACGCTCGGATGTTTCCGAGGGGGTGTGGCGGGTGCTCTCCACCCGGGGCTTCGAGGGGCTGACCCTGCGCGCGGTGGCCGCCGAACTGGGTGCCTCCACCGGGATGCTGACGCACTACTTCCCGAACAAGCGGGCGCTGCTCAGCCATGCGCTGGAGGAGCTGGACCGGCGCTCGCTGGCCCGGCCCCGGCGCACCGACCCGGCCGACGGCCCGCCGCCGGCCGGGCTGGCCCGGGTGCGGGCCTCGCTCCTGGACGTGCTGCCGCTGGACGGCGAGGCCGCGGCCGACAACCGGATCTGGGTCGGCTCCTGGGACCACGCCCTGGCCGACCCGGAGCTGGCGGCCGCGCACGCGGGCCGCTACGCGCGCTCGCGCACCGCGCTCACGGCGCACGTCGCGGACGCCCAGCGGCTGGGGGAGCTCCCGGCGCAGGCCGACCCGGCGGCGCTCGCCGCGGGGGCGCAGGCCTTCGTGCTGGGTCTGGTGGTGCAGGCGCTGTTCGCTCCGGAGGAGTTCCCGGCGGAGCGGCAGGCGAAGCTGCTGGACGCCTATCTGGCCGGGCTGGCGGGGTAGGCGGGGCGGGCGGGGCAGGCGGGCCCCAGCCGGAGTGCGCCGGTCCGGTCCGGTCCGGTCGGATCGGATCGGATCGGGTCCGGTCGGGGTCGGCCGTCGAGGGCGGCGCGTGCTCCGGCCTGTGCGGGGCGGGGGATTCGCCGGGAATTCCGGTTGTTCCGATTGACCCCGTTTTCGGTCCTGTTTCACGGCGGCCGCGATACGCATCGTCACGAGTTCTGCGCGAAGGGTGCGCGGAACGGTTGGTGTACGGGATGACCGGGTGGTCCGGAACGAACACGGATGGTGTTCGTCGGAGCGGTGGCCTGGGCAATTGCCGGATGGTGCCCCCAGCAGGATTCGAACCTGCGACCTACCGCTTAGAAGGCGGGTGCTCTATCCGCTGAGCTATGGGGGCGGGACGGGCGGCGCCCTGGCGGGCGCGACCGTGGCCGGGATCGGGCTGGCGGGCGCCGGGGCGCGCGCTGTCCGGCCCCGTACCTGAGGGTGGGGGTGGGGGTGGTGGGCCCTCGCCCTGTCGGGGACAGGATAAGGGTGACCGCTTCCCCGGCCGGGTGCGACGACACCGCCGTTGGTGTGTCGGTTCGGTGGAGCGGTCCGATAATCGCAGGTGAAGGCCGTGAGTGCAGCGGTCTGGGAGTGTTCCGCGCCGGACGTTGTGCAGTCGTTACGGGGCTGCCTCCTCACCCGTTATGGATTCGGCACGGAGAATGTGCCGCCGACGGAGCGGGTGGGGGGCCTTTATCGCCGTTGCGCCGGTCGGATGACGTGCGCGGACGGCCGTCCGGGTGCGTTCCGGATCCTGTTCCCCGGTGGCTTCCGGGGCGTGCCGGCGGGGCGGCGAGCAGCGGGTTTGTTGTCATGGCCGCGAAGATTCGGGCCGTGCAGAGGCTGCGGGAGGCTGAAATTCACCCCTGCGAGTGACAAAAGTTTCCACAGGCCCGAGTTATCCACAGGATTTCGGAACTCGGTGGCTGGGATTTCCCCCGAAGTGCACGCTCAAGGCGCACCGGTCGATTCCGTACGGTGCATCGGCGGGAACGGAGGGTGTGCTGTGAACGAGACGCATGTGACGGTGGTCGGCAATGTGGCGACGGAGGTGAGCTACGGCGAAACCGGCGGCGGGGTGCCGATGGCCAACTTCCGGCTCGCCTGCACGGAACGGCGGTACGACCGGCAGCGCGAGTGCTGGGTGGACGGCGAGACGCAGTGGGTGACGGTGACGGCCTGGCGGGCGCTGGCGGTCAATCTGATCGGCTCGCTGGCCAAGGGCGATCCGGTGCTGGTGAGCGGCCGGCTGCGGGTGCGGGAGTGGGCGGACGGGGAGGTGAAGCGCAGCCGGGCCGAGATCGACGCGCGATCGGTCGGACACGACCTCACCCGTGGTACCACGGCGTTCCGGTGGGCGGCGGGGGTGCGCGGGCAGCCGCCGGGCGGCCCCGGGCCGGCCGGGGCGGAGGCCGGTGACGAGGTGGTGCCGGAGTGGATCGTCAGCGCGGTGGAGGCGCGCAGGGGCTCCGTGCCGCGGCCCGGGGCGGGTTCCCCGGCGGCCCCGGCGGCGGTGGCGGCACCCGCCGTGCGGGCGCTGCCGCCCGGCGGGAGGCCGGTCGCGGGGGAACCGGGGGAGGTGGACGGGAGGGCACGGGGAGGTGGCGCCGCGGATGTGTCGACCTGACCGGTCGGGTGACCTTCCCTGTCGACAAATATGTTGATCGAGAACGTCGTTGCGCCCGCACGCGCAATCCGACCGCATAACAGAAAACCGTCCGTGAGTTTCTGCCGGGCCGTCAGCTTGTGTGGGACCTGAGGGGATTGATAACGATCCAGATACGGAATCGTCCTGATTTCGCATGGGGGTTTCGGGGCCTCCGGGGCTCAATAGGATTCGTCTGGTTCATACCCGCAGCAGTGCCACAGGGGGCACGCGCGGATCGGCAAGTCGGCGGGGACTGCCCACTCGGTGCGGCCCGGCCCGGAGGGATCCCAGATGTTCCAGAGGCAGGGGCTGAGTCTGTCCCGTATAACCACTGTCATGCTCACGACCAGCTTGGCGCTGGGCGGAGGCCTGTTCGCGGCCGGTGCGGCGGCCGCGGCCGGCGCGGCCGGCGCACCGACCTCGGGCGTGACCGCCGAGGTCCAGAACGAGATGCTCGGCGAGAAGATCGACGTCGAGGGCAAGGGGACCGTCGACGGCGGCCTGTTCACCCTCAAGACGGACGCGGGCGAGAAGCTCCGGACGTACTGCATCGACTTCGACAACCCGGTCTACCTGGACAGCAACGCCAAGTACCACGAGGCGGACTGGGCTGCGAGCTCGCTCAACAGCAACGCGAACGCCCCCAAGATCCGCTGGATCCTGGACAACTCGTACCCGCAGGCCAGCCTGGCCTCCCTGGCCACGGCCATCCACGTCGACGGTCTGAGCGAGGCGGACGCCGCCGCGGGCACCCAGGCCGCGATCTGGAAGTTCTCGGACAACAAGAACGCCGTCCCGCGCAACGACAAGGCCAAGAAGCTCCGCGACTACCTGGTCGGCGACGCCAACAAGGGCGTCGCGGCCGAGCCGAAGCCCTCGCTGACCCTCGCCCCGGACTCGGTCTCCGGCAAGTCGGGCGGCAAGCTCGGCCCGTTCCTGCTGAACTCCAGCGCGAACGAGGTCAAGCTGACCGTCACCGGCGACGCCGCGGACAAGGTCAAGCTGCTGGACAAGGACAACAAGCCGGTCGGTGGCGCCCTGGCGGGCCCGATCAACAAGGACACCCCGCTGTACCTGGACGTGCCGGCCGGCACCCCGGACGGCAAGGCCGCCATCAACGCCACCGCCGAGGCCACCGTGCTCAGCGGCCGGGTCTTCATGAGCAAGGTGGACAACCGCGGTCGCCACAGCCAGACCATGATCCTGGCCGGCTCCACCAAGGTGAACGTCGCGGCCGGCGCCAAGGCCACCTGGAAGCAGGGCAAGGGCGCGCTGATCGACAGCTCCGCCAAGGAGGAGTGCGCCGCCGGCGGCGTGCGGGTGTCCGTCGCCAACACCGGTGACGAGGCGGCCACCGTCACGGTCGGCAAGCAGCAGGTCGCCGTCCAGCCGGGCAAGACCGAGAGCGTGCTCGTCAAGGTCGAGGAGAAGGCGAGCTACGACTTCACCGTGACCGGCCCGAACGGCTACTCCAAGCAGTTCACCGGCGTTCTGGACTGCAAGACCGGCGTGACCCCGACCCCGGCCCCGACCACCCCGGCCACCCCGGCCGCGACCGGCACCCCGTCCGGCGGCCCGTCGGTGACCCCGTCGGGCACCCCGAGCACCGGTGCCGGCCAGCCGACCCCGGCGACCACCAGCGCCGCCCCCGGCACCGGTGGCCTGGCCCAGACCGGTGCCAATGACTCCACCCCGATCCTCGCTGCCGTCGCCGGTGGCCTGGTCGTGGCCGGTGGCGCCGCCGTCTTCGTCCTGCGCCGCCGCGGCCGTCACGGTCGCACCACCGCCTGAACCGACTGAACCGCCCGAGCGGGCCGGGGGGCGCTGACCTCCCGAGACCCTGAGAGCGGACACCGGCCCGGCTCCCCGCATCCGTGCGGGGAGCCGGGCCGTCGCGTTCCCGGGGTGGGGCGGAAGGGGCGCTGGTGGCGGGGCCCGGGCGGGCGGGGAGCGGCTCCGGATACCCCCGTGGGGTCACCTGGGCGGTTCGGGCTCCGGGCCGGGTGCGGCACAATGGAAGGCTGCAAGCCGAATTACTCCCGACGACGCCGGAGCGATCTCACGTGGCGGAATACATCTACACGATGCGCAAGGTGCGCAAGGCTCACGGAGACAAGGTCATCCTTGACGACGTGACGCTCAGCTTCCTCCCCGGAGCGAAGATCGGCGTCGTGGGCCCCAACGGCGCCGGTAAGTCCACCGTGCTGAAGATGATGGCCGGCCTGGAGCACCCCTCCAACGGCGACGCCTTCCTCTCGCCGGGCTTCACCGTCGGCATGCTGCTCCAGGAGCCGCCGCTGGACGAGTCCAAGACCGTCCTGGAGAACGTCGAGGACGGCGTCAAGGAGATCAAGGGGAAGCTCAACCGCTTCAACGAGATCGCCGAGCTGATGGCGACCGACTACTCGGACGCGCTGCTGGACGAGATGGGCAAGCTCCAGGAGGACCTGGACCACGCCAACGCCTGGGACCTCGAGGCCCAGCTGGAGCAGGCCATGGACGCGCTGGGCTGCCCGCCCGGCGACTGGCAGGTCACCAAGCTCTCCGGTGGCGAGAAGCGCCGCGTGGCGCTCTGCAAGCTGCTGCTGGAGGCCCCCGACCTGCTGCTGCTCGACGAGCCCACCAACCACCTGGACGCCGAGTCGGTGAACTGGCTGGAGCAGCACCTGGCCAAGTACGCCGGCACCGTCGTCGCCGTCACCCACGACCGGTACTTCCTGGACAACGTGGCCGGCTGGATCCTGGAGCTCGACCGCGGCCGCGCGATCGGCTACGAGGGCAACTACTCCACCTACCTGGAGAGCAAGCAGTCGCGCCTCAAGGTCGAGGGGCAGAAGGACGCCAAGCGCGCCAAGCGCCTCAAGGAGGAGCTGGAGTGGGTCCGCTCCAACGCCAAGGGCCGCCAGGCGAAGTCCAAGGCCCGTCTGGCCCGCTACGAGGAGATGGCGGCCGAGGCGGACAAGATGCGGAAGCTGGACTTCGAGGAGATCCAGATCCCGCCGGGCCCGCGTCTGGGCAGCGTCGTCATCGAGGTCGAGAACCTCAACAAGGCCTTCGGTGAGAAGATCCTGATCGACGACCTGAGCTTCACCCTGCCGCGCAACGGCATCGTCGGCATCATCGGCCCGAACGGCGCCGGCAAGACCACCCTGTTCAAGATGCTCCAGGACCTGGAGACGCCGGACAGCGGCACGGTCAAGGTCGGCGAGACCGTCAAGATCAGCTACGTCGACCAGACCCGCTCCAACATCGACCCGAAGAAGACCCTCTGGGAGGTCGTCTCCGACGGTCTGGACTGGATCAACGTCGGCCAGGTCGAGATGCCGTCCCGCGCCTACGTGTCGGCCTTCGGCTTCAAGGGCCCGGACCAGCAGAAGCCGGCCGGCGTGCTCTCCGGTGGTGAGCGCAACCGCCTGAACCTGGCGCTCACCCTCAAGCAGGGCGGCAACCTGCTGCTCCTCGACGAGCCCACCAACGACCTGGACGTCGAGACGCTCTCCTCGCTGGAGAACGCCCTGCTGGAGTTCCCCGGCTGCGCCGTGGTCATCTCCCACGACCGCTGGTTCCTGGACCGAGTGGCCACCCACATCCTCGCCTACGAGGGCGACAGCAAGTGGTTCTGGTTCGAGGGCAACTTCGAGTCGTACGAGAAGAACAAGATCGAGCGGCTCGGCGCCGACGCCGCCCGTCCGCACCGGGCCACGTACAAGAAGCTGACCCGAGGCTGACACCCAGCCGTCACAACGGCCCGGCAGACTGCCCCCCGGGGCGGCCTGCCGGGCCGCGGCCCGTCGCCACCGTCCGCCGCGTCGCGTCCCACGCCACCGGCGGTGGACGGCGGCGGGCGACCGGACACCGAGGAGAACTGCCGTGGCTCGCCACATCTACGCCTGCCCGCTGCGCTGGTCCGACATGGACGCCTTCGGGCACGTCAACAACGTGGTCTTCCTGCGCTACCTGGAGGAGGCCCGGATCGACTTCATGTTCACCCAGGCCGCCGCGGCCGGCGCCGGGGAGTTCGCGGGCGGCTCGGTGGTGGCCCGCCACGAGATCGACTACAAGCGTCCGCTGGTGCACCGGCCCGAGCCGGTCACCATCGAGACCTGGGTGACGAAGATCGGCGGCGCCTCGCTGACGGTCTCGTACGAGATCAAGGACGTCGCCGAGGACGGCAGCGACATCGTGTACGTCCGGGCGTCCACCGTGGTCGTCCCCTACGACCTGGCCGAGGGCCGGCCGCGCCGGATCTCGCCGGTGGAGCGGGAGTTCCTCGGCCGCTTCATGGACGTAGAGCCGGCCGTCGCCGCCGTCTGACCCCACCTGACGATTCGAGCTGAACCGCTGTGACCATCACCGCCCGTCTCGCCCTGACCGACACCGGGGAGGCCGCCGACCTCTCCGCCTTCCTGCTGCGCCTGCTGCGCTTCGACCGGGCGGCGGCGGTCCGGCTCCAGGCGGTGGGCCCGGGCGACGGCGACGGCGTGCTGGCGGTCTTCGGACGGCTGCCGCTGGGCGGTTCGGGCGCGCTGGCGGTCCGTACCGTGCGGCTGGGCGGTCTGGACGGCCCGGTGGACCTGACCGTCTCGGCGGGCCAGTTGCTGGACGGCGTGGACGCCGAGGCGGGCGCCGTCGCGCTGCCCGCGCCGGTGACCGGCCCGGCCTGGGCCGGGCTGCTGCCGCCGCGCACCGGCTGGCGGCCGGTGGGCGCCCCGCCGGTGGCCGAGGTGTACCCCGAACTCATGGCCGGGGTACAGGAGTTCCGCGAGCGCAGCGAGGCGGTCCCGGCGCACCACCGCGGCCGCACGGTGCTGGACGCGCTGGCCGACGAGATCTGGTCCCGCCCGGTGACGGTGCTGCCCGAGCTGCCGCTGCGCGCGCTGCACGCCGCGTACGTGATCGGCTTCCTGCGGCCCGGTGCCCCGCTGACCGTGCACCGGGCGGGCGGCTGGCTGCGGCTGAGCGCCCCGGCGGGTTCGGTGGCGGTGCGCACGGTGGCCGCGCCGGGCGCGGGGCTGGGGCTCAGCCCGGTCCGGTAGCCGGGCCCGCGAACCCCGGCCCGCAAGCCCCGGCCCGCAAGCCCGGGAAGACCCCGGGGGAAGCCCCCCGGGGGAAGACCCAGGGAAGACCCCGGGAACGGCCTCAGCCCGGGGTGTTGATCATCGAGGCGGCGGCGTAGGTCAGGTACTCGAGCAGCTGCTGCTCGTGCTCGGCCGGCAGCTCCAGGCTCGCCACGGCCGCCCGCATGTGGGTGAGCCAGGCGTCGTGCGCGGCCTTGTCGACCTTGAACGGCGCGTGCCGCATCCGCAGCCGGGGGTGGCCGCGCCGCTCGCTGTAGGTGCGCGGGCCGCCCCAGTACTGCATCAGGAAGAGGGCCATCCGCTCCTCGGCCGGCCCGAGGTCCTCCTCGGGGTACATCGGCCGCAGCAACTCGTCCTCGGCGATGCCCTCGTAGAACCGGTGGGCGAGCCGCCGGAAGGCCGGCTCACCGCCGACCTGGTCGTAGAAGGTCTCCTCGCTCAACGTGCCTCGCCGGATCTCTCTCACCCGACCATGGTCGCAGACGCCGACGGGGTCGTACACCGGGACCAAAGGCGTACGACCCCGTCGGGATCGGTGGACGTCGACCGGGGAGGGTCAGTCCTCCCAGCGGAACAGCTTCCAGGAGATGCCGGTCAGCACGGCCGCGAAGAGCAGCAGGCCGCCCATGGTCGGCAGGGCGTCCATGACGCCGCCGCCGCGGGTGAGCACCGACTGGGCGGAGTTGACCAGGTAGTGCAGCGGCATGACCTCGGAGACGGCCTTCAGCCAGCCCGGCGCCCCGTCCAGCGGGAAGAACGAGCCGGACAGGAAGGACATCGGCAGCACGATGATCTGCGAGATGCCGTTGGCCGCCTCCTCGGTCTTGGCGACCGAGCCGGCCAGCAGGCCGATCGACATGAAGGCGAGCGTCGCGCAGGCCACCAGCGGGATGATCAGCCACCAGTTGCCGGTGAGCTTGAGCCCGAAGAAGCTCGTCGCGACCACCAGGAAGACGGCGGTCTGCAGGAACGCGGTCAGCAGCGAGACCAGGATCCGGGAGCTGACCACGGTTCCGGCGTTGATCGGGGCCAGCCGCAGCCGCCGCAGCACCTTGGACTTGCGCCAGTTGACCAGCGTCAGCGCGGCACCGAACACCGCGCCGGTGGCGACGGCCCAGCCGAGCAGGCCGGGGGTGAGGAACTGGATCGGCTTGAGCGACTTGTCCTCGACCTGCTGGGAGTCCAGCACGAAGGCCGGCTTCTGGCCGGTGGCCGCCTGGTTGGCGGTCTGGACGACCGAGTTGAGGATGCCCTGGAGCGCGCCGGCGCGGACCTGGTCGGCGGCGGTGTAGCGCAGCTCGACCGTGCCGTCCGGGCCCTGCTTGATCAGCGCGTCGTAGTCGCCCTTGCGGACCTTCTCCAGCGTGGCGGCCTCGTCGTCGGTCTTCGTGATGGTGAGGACCTTGTCCAGCCCGGCCCGCTCGTCGCCCTGGATCGAGTCGAACAGCTTCACCGCGCCGACCTGGGCCACCTTGGCGTGGGGGCTGCCGGAGCCCTTGGTGACGCTGCCGAAGAACACCAGGAACACCAGCGGGAACAGCAGGATGAAGAAGGTCGCGGTGCGGTCGCGCTTCATCCCGAGCAGCATGGCGCGGGACAGGCTCCAGAACGCGCTGACCCGCTCCCGCTCGTCGGTGGCGGGGCCGCCGCGCCGGGCCGGGGCCTGCGGCTCGGTGGAGGTGCTGGCGGTCATGCGCGGAACTCCCGTCCGGTCAGCTGGAGGAAGACGTCCTCCAGGGTGGCGCCGCGCACTTCCAGGCCGCGCAGCGCGTTCTGCTCGGCGAGGACGCTGAGCACCGGGGCCGGAACGCGGGTGGAGACGGAGAGCGAGACGGTGTCGTCCTCCAGGTTGGCGATGTCCGCACCGGCCGCGGTCATCAGCTCCCGGGCCCGGGCGAGCGGGAGTTGGCCGGAGGCCACGCTGATCCGGACGGTGTCGTCGATCTCGCGGATCAGCGCCGCCGGGGCGCCGGTGTGGAGGATCTTGCCGTGGTCCATGATCGAGACCCGGTCGCAGAGCACCTCGGCCTCGTCCAGGTAGTGCGTGGTCAGCACGACCGTGCGGCCCTCGGCGTTGATGTCCCGCAGGAGGTCCCACAGGTTGCGCCGGGACTGCGGGTCGAGTCCGGTGGTGGGCTCGTCCAGGAAGACGAGCTCCGGGTCGTGCGCCAGTGCGCAGGCGATCGACAGGCGCTGGGCCTGGCCGCCGGACATCTGGTCGGTCAGGGTCTCGGCCTTGTCCGAGAGGCCGACCCGCTCCAGCATCGCATCGGCCCGCTTGGGGCCGACCCCGTAGAACGACGCGAAGGTGCGGATGGTCTCCCGGGCCGTCAGTTTCCGGAAGAAAGCGGTCGCCTGGAACTGCACGCCGATTCGCGGCAGCAGTTTCGGATTGCGCGGCCAGGGCTCCATGCCCAGCAGCTGGATCCGGCCCTCGTCCGGTTTCCGGACTCCTTCCAGGATCTCCATCGTGGTGGTCTTCCCGGCGCCGTTGGGGCCCAGGATCCCGTAGAACTCGCCGGCCTCGACGGTGAACGACACCCCGTCGACGGCCTGCACATCCCCGTACCGCTGACGTATGCCGTCAGCGGATATAGCAGCAGTCATGTGGCCTGAGCCTAGGGGCTGCGAAGGCTCCTGTGCACATCCGTGCGAGCGAATTTGCGGATATTTTGAAGAGGGGTCAAACAAAGTCGGGCCGGGCGGATGTCGAATTCCGCCCGGCCCGACCGGAGTTGGCACTGACGGCCCATCAGGGAATGATGTGGCGGTCTTTCAGCCGCGGTGCACGGTGATGGTGGTCCAGGCGCCGATGTGGATCCGGTCGCCGTCGTTCAGCGGGATCGCGGTGTGCGGGGTGATCGGCTCCGCGCCGCCGTTCACGGTGGTGCCGTTGGTCGAGTCCTGGTCGACCAGGACCCAGCTGCCGTCCGCCTGTTCGGCGAGCAGCGCGTGCTGGTGCGAGGCGCCCGGGTCCTCCGGCGGGACGGACAGGTCGATCTCCGGCACCGTGCCGCGGTGCTGGCTGCGCCGTCCGATCCGCAGCTGGCCGCGGCCGGTCAGCGGGATCCGGCGCTCGGGGCAGTACGGCGGGAAGAACAGGCCGGCCGCCTCGGGGCCGCTGCGGGCCATCATCTCGGTGAAGTAGTCCCGGTCGGCCGCGACCACGGCGATCCAGTTGGTCCGCACCGGCTCGGCCGGGGCGGGTTCCTGGGGTTGCTGCGGCTGCGCCTGCTGCGGCGGGGCCAGGTTGAAGGAGGTGCCGAAGTCGCCGCCGCGGCTGTTCGGGCCGGGGCCGGCCGGGTGGGCGTAGACCGGCCCGGAGTCCTCGCGCACCGAGGTGTCGGGGAACGCGCCCTCCGGCGTGTTCCCCTCGCCCCCGGCGTGGTGGCCGGGAGGTGCCGTCGGCCCGGTGCCGGGCTGGGCGGGCGGGTAGCCGTAGGTGTGCGGGTGTGCGGGCGCCTGCGGCTGCTGCTGGACGGGCGGCGCGACGGCCTGCTGGGCGGCCGGCGGCTGTCCGAACGGTGACTCTCCGAACGGCGGCTGGCCGGCCGGGGCGTGACCGAACGGCGGCTGTCCGAAGGGCGGCTGGCCGGCCGGGGCGTGACCGAGCGGCGGCTGCTCGAACGGCGGCCGGCCGGCGGGCGCGTGACCGGGCGGGGCCTGCGGCGGGGTGCCGCCGTAGGCCGCCGGGATGTTCAGCGGCGGCTGCTGGGCCGGGCCGGGCGGGAGGTGTCCGGCGCCGGGCGCCTGGCGGCGCGAGGGCGTGGAGAGCTCGTAGTCGTAGCCGCACTCCTCGCAGAACCGTCCGGTCTGCGGGCTGCGGCAGATCGGGCAGAAGGCCAGGCCCGTGGTGAGGCCCTGCGGCCCGGCCTGGGGCTGGACGGCCCCGTGCGGGGGCGGAGGCACCATGCCCGGGGGCGGCAGGGGTGCCCCGGGCGGCGGGACGGCTCCCGGGGGGACGGCCCCCGGCGGCATCGGCGGCGGAGGCGGCGGAGCGCCGAAGGACGCGCCGCCGTACCCCGGGTGGTGTCCGGCGTGCGCGCCGGGCGCGGGGTCGGCCCCGGGCGCCCCCGGGTAGCCTCCGTGCGCCCCCGGCGCGGGGGCCGGCGGAGTCATCGGGAAGCCGCAGAAGTCGCACCAGTCCTCGGCCTGCGACTCGTGGCCCCTCGGGCAGATCGGCATCAGGTCCCCCTCGTTTCGGGCCGGCTCGGTGCGGCGTCGCGCCGGGGTGCCGGCCCGGTCACGTCTTCAGCGGTCACTTCTTCACACGTACCGTCTTGGTCGACCGGGTCTCAAGGGTCATCGAGTCGGCCTCGCTCACGTTCTTACGGAACCGAACCGTACCCTCCTTCGGGTCCACCACGTCCACCACCTTCTGGAGCAGCTTGTAGGTGCCCTCGTTCCCGGTCGCGTGGGCGATCCGGACGGCCGCGCCCAGCTTGGAGGTCGCGCGGTCGACGTCCCCGGCCCGGTGGGCCTCCAGGCCCTCCTGGATGGAGGAGGCGAGCTCGGCCTGCCCGGTGTAGTGGGCGACCTGCGGGCTGATCCGGGTGGAGGAGGCCAGGTCGTCGGTCCAGACCGCCTTGACCAGGCCCTGGGTGAGCACCTCCGGGGTGCCGCCGGCGACCTGGTCGGGCAGCACCAGGCTGATCCGGGCGGCCAGCATCTCGTTGCCGACCGAGGCGGCCGGCACCTCGACGCAGACGTGGTAGTCGCGGCTCTCGTCGCCCCAGGAGCCGGTGGGGTAGTCGCCGGCCCGGGGCCCGGCCTCGGTGCGGCGGGAGGTCAGGTCCTCGACCGCGGGGGCGACCTGCTTGACGAACCTGACCGTGGCGTTGGCCGGGGTCCAGATCCGCAGGGCGACGTCGGCGACCTGCTTGCCCATCGCCCCGGCCATCATCGAGCGGAAGTCCTCGGCCAGGCCGGAGGGTTCGGCGACGATGTCGGTGGTGCCGAGCAGCGCCGAGGAGATCCTGCGCAGCTCGTCGATCCGCCAGTCGGTGCCCACGCCGCGGCAGTCGGCGGTGAAGTGGCCGGTCACCAGTTCGATGGTGCGGGCCAGGTCCTCGGCGGACTCGTGCTCGTTGTTGCCGTCGGTGAGCAGGACGGCGTGCCGGATGGCGATGTCGCGGCGGGTGAGGAAGAGCTTGTCGGCCTTGGCCAGCCAGGTGCCCATCGCGGTGCCGCCGGCGGCGGTGAGCCGCCGCAGCGACTCCTTGGCCTGCCCGCGGGTGGTGGCGGAGGCGATGGCGAGGGTGCCGTCGCCGGGGTAGATGTCGCGGGCCTCGTGGGTGCCGGCGACCACGGCGAAGGCGGTGCCGTCGCGCAGTGCGTCGATGGCGGCGGCGGTGGCCTCGCGGGCGCCGTTGATCTTGCTCTTGGGGTAGTCCATCGAGCCCGAGCAGTCCACCAGGACGACCACGGCGGCCGCGGTGCCGGTGCCCGCCGGGGTGGCGTCGGCGAAGCCGAGCGGCCGGCCGCCGGAGGTGCCGCCGCCGGTCGCGGTGACGGTGACGATGGCGTTGACCTCGCGGGCGCCGTCGGCCAGGTACTCGTTCTGGAAGATCTCCACGTTGAACCTGGGCAGGTTCGGCTTCGCCAGTGTTGCCATGGGGCGGTCGGCTCCCGTCGGGTGAGGGGTGGACGTGCTCAGGACGGTGGGGCGGCCCGCCGGGCGGGCCGGCGGGCCGTGCTGCCGGGGCGTCCGGCGGGTGGTCGGTCAGGCCGTCGGCGGGTGCGGCGGCTGCGGCGGGACGGGCGGGGAGACGGGCGGGGCAACAGGCGGGGCGACGGGCGGTGCCGGAGCGGCGGGGACGAGCGGCGGGACGGCCGGCGCCGGGGGCACCTCCGGCGGCGCCGGCGGGACCGGGGGCAGCGGGGCGGCGGGGGAGCCGATCACCGGGAGGTCCGGCAGGGTCGGATCGTGGTCCTCGTCCTCCTCCGCGGCGGGTCGGCCGGCCGGCCGCGGAGCGATCACCGGCAGGTCCAGCGCGGTGGGGCTCTGCTCGGCCTCCTCGACGGCGGCGGCCGGCGGGTCGATCGGCAGCACGGCGACGGTGATGTTGTCGTGGCCGCCGGCCGCGACGGCGAACTTCACCAGGGTCTGGGCGGTGGCGAGCGGCTCGGTGCGGGCGTCCGGGCGCACGTAGTACGCCAGGTCGGTGGCCGCCTCGGCGTAGTTCCACAGCCCGTCGGTGCAGATCAGCACCACCCCGGGGACGTGCGGCGTGAAGTCGAGGGTGTGCGGCACGACCTCCTCGGCGTCGGCGCCGAGCCAGCCGGTGATCGCGTGCGCGCGGGGGTCGGCGTAGGCCTCGGCCTCGCTCATCAGCCCGGCCTCGACCATCCGGGCCGCCCAGGAGTCGTCCTGGGTGAGCCGGAAGGGCTCGGCGGCGGCGCGGTCGTCCGGGATCCAGTACGCCCGGGTGTCGCCGACCCACCCGATGGTGACCCGTCCGCCCGCGGCTATGGCGCTGACGTAGGTGCAGGCGGGCGCGTTGAGGTCGGGGCGGGTGGGGCCGGCGCCGTCGGTGGCGAGGTCGGCGACGGCCTTGGCGGCGTCGGCGATGGCCTGGTGCATCGCCCGGTTCGGGTCCCGGCCGGCCTCCAGGGCGGTCAGCAGCGACTCGGAGGCGGCGTCCACGGCCGTCTCCGAGGCCTCGTCCGGGCGGTCGGAGGAGGAGACGCCGTCGCACACCACGGCGACCACGACCGGCTCGCCGCCGGGCAGCGAGGTCGCGGCGACGGTGAAGGAGTCCTCGTTGCGGTGGTGGCGCACGCCGCGGTCGCTGACCCCGGCGACGCCCCCGAGCGACTTCTCCATGTGGTCGCGCGGGCGCGGCTGGGCGCCGCCGCAGCCCTCGCAGTAGCCGTCCGGGGCGACCTGCGGCTGCCCGCAGTGCACGCAGACCGGCCCGCGCGGCGACGGTACGGCCTCGCCGCGCGCGGCGGCCCAGCTCGTCGGCATCGAGCCGGGGGCCGCCCGGCCGTTCCGGCCGGTCCCGCAGGAGCCGCAGAAGGCGTCCTCCTGGTCCATCGGCTCCGAACAGCTCGGGCACTCGGTCTGCTGCGGCATCTGCTACACCCACGTCCTGGGACGGGCACGGTTGGCCCGTTCCACCATCTCGATCCTGATCTCGGCCCGGTCGGCCAACCGGGCGAGTACCCGGTAGGACTGTTCCAGGGCGAAGCGCAGTTCCCGCTCCTGTGCGGGACGTCCCAGTACCACCAGGTCGGTGGCGCGCCGGCCGGCGGCCGCCTCGGCGCCGACCCAGCCGAGGGCCGCGTCGAGCACCTCGACCGCGAGCTCCTCGCGGCGGCGGGAGTCCAGCCGCAGCGCGGTCAGCTGCGCGGAGCTCGCGCCGAGGTCGACGGCCAGGTCGTCGGTGGCCGGGCGCTCGCGCAGCCGGGCCCGGACGGCGGCGATCCGGGCGGCCGTGTACTGGTTGGAGGTGGCCGGGACGGTCTCCAGGACGCGGACCGCGCCGGTCCGGTCCTCCTCGGCCAGCCGGACCCGGGCCAGCCCGAAGGCGGCGCTCAGGTAGGCGTGGTCGGTGGCCCACACCAGTCGGTAGAACTCGGCCGCGTCGCCGCCGTCGGCGAGCAGTTCGGCGCAGATGGCGAGGGCCAGCTTGGGGGCGGCCTCGCCGGGGAAGGCGTCGTAGACCGCGTCGAAGGCCTCCGCGGCGGCCCGCAGCGCTGCGACTCGCCCGCTCGCCTCCGGGCGCTCCTGGCCCGGCGCCGACGGTCGTCGCTCCCTCGCTCCTGCGTCGCTCCCGCGCTCCTCGCTCTCGGTGCCGGCGCGCCCTTCGGTTCGGGGCGGGGCCTCGCTGCCGACCAGCGCGGTCAGGCCGCGGTACCAGACCACCCGCCAGTCGTCCGGCTGGTCCTGTTCCAGTTCGGCGAGGCGGCGCACGGCGTCCGGGTGGCGGCCGAGTTCGAGCAGGGTGCGCAGTTCGCGCAGCCGGCTCTCGACCGAGACGGTGGGCGCGGCGGCCAGCGCGGCGAGCGTCTCCTCGGGGTCGGGGGTGACCAGGACGGCCAGGAAGCCGGCGTTGGGGTCGCCGGGGTCGACCCGGGGGACGGGCAGCGCGAGGGCGGCGGCGGCCGGGTCCAGGGGGGCCACCCGGAGCTGTCCGGCCTGTTCGGTGGGCAGCACCAGCTCGGTGTCGACGACGCGCAGTTCGGGGCCGAACAGGGTGGACGGCGCGGGCCGGGGCCGGTCGTCCTGGAGGGCCATGATCTCCCGCAGCACGCCGGTGAGCTGGTCGGCCATCTCCTCGGCGGAGGCGAAGCGGCGGGCCGGGTCCGGGTCGGTGGCGCGGACCAGGAAGCGGTAGTAGGACTCGTACCGGGCGAAGGCCTCGACCTGCTCGGGGCCGGGCAGCGAGTCGCGGTAGGTGCCGCTGTAGCCCTGGAAGTCGAAGGTGAGCACCGCGAGGGTGCGGGCCACGGTGTACAGGTCGGAGGCGACGGAGGGGCCGTCGGTGGCGATCTCCGGGGCCTGGTAGCCGATGGTGCCGTAGATCGGGCCGTCGTCGTCGAGCCGGCGGACCGCGCCCATGTCTATGATCTTGAGCGTGTCGCCGCTCTGGATCACGTTGTCGATCTTGAAGTCGCAGTACACCAGGCCCCGGCCGTGCAGGTACCCCAGGGCCGGCAGCGCCTCCAGCGCGTAGGCGATCGCCTGCTCGACCGGCAGCGGCTCGCGCCGGCCGTCCGCGGTGCGGCGCTCGTTGGCGATGTCCTTGAGCGACTTCCCGCCGACGTACTCCATCACGATGTAGCCGTCGGTGGCGCCGGTGCGCAGGTCCGGGTGCTCGGCGAAGTTGATGATCCGGACGATGTTCGGGTGGTCCACCTCGGCCAGGAAGCGCCGTTCGGCGACGGCCACCGCGAGCGCGTCCTCGTCGCCGGTGTCCAGCAGGCCCTTGAGCACCACCCACTTGTCGTTGACCCGCCGGTCCACCGCCAGGTAGATCCAGCCGAGCCCGCCGTGCGCCAGGCAGCCCACCACCTCGTACTGCCCGCCGACCAGGTCGCCGCGGCGCAGCTTGGGCGTGAACGAGTACGGCGTGCCGCACTTGGTGCAGAAGCCGTCCGGGCGGCCCGGGCTGCCGTTCTTCTCCCGGCCCACCGGGGCCTCGCACTTGGAGCAGAACCGCTTGCGCTCGGGCACCTCGGGGTTGGCCAGCACGGCCCGGGACGGGTCGGCCGCCTCGACGGTCGGCACGGTGACCAGGCCGGCGCCCAGCCGGCTGCGGGTGCCCGCGGTGCCGCCGCCCCGGGTGGAGCGGACCGAGAGCGAGCGGCCGCTGCCGGTGCGGGTGGAGCGGTGCGAGCGGGAGCGGCCGGACATCGTACGGGCCGAGCCGGTGCGGGCCGACATCGAACGGGCCGGGCCGGTGGGGCCGTGGCCGGAGCCGGGGGAGACCCGGGCGGAGGGGACGTACGGCTGGGTGACCCCGGTGTCGCCGCCGGGCGGGGTCAGGCCGCACTCGTCGCAGTAGCCGTCCGGGTCGATGGTGCCGGAGCAGTCGCGCGGGCAGGACGAGCCGGGGCCGGCGGAGGCCGGTGCCCCGGTTCCCGGTGCTCCCGTCGTCGGCGCTCCCGTCCCCGCGGTCCCCGTCGTCGCCCTCCCGGGCGTGGCGGTGGTCCTGGCCGCCGGGGCCAGCCCGCACTCGTCGCAGTAGCCGTCGGCGTCGATCCTGCCGCTGCCGGAGCACTCCGGCCGTTCGCACGTCCCGCCCATCAACCTCAGCCCCCCTGAACCTCTCCGTCGGCCGGCGGCCGGCCGGCCGCCTCCTGACCCTGCCCGGTTCCGGCCTCGGTGTGGGCCGGCCGCAGCGACTGCTGGAACCGGGCCACCGCGGCGGCCGCCGCCCGCAGGTCGCAGGGCGCGCTCCACAGCAGCCAGCGCGCCTTCTCGTACCGCTCGATCACTTCCGGGTCCTCGGAGACCCGCAGCCGGGCCGCCATCGCCTTGTAGGCGTCCAGCCGGCCGCGCAGCTCGGCCCGGACGGCCAGCGGCTGGGTCACCTCGGTGAGCGACTGCCGGGCCCGGGTCAGCTCCTTGGCGGCGGCGTCCTCCAGCGTGTCCAGCAGCGGCGCCAGCCGGCCCCACTGCCCGGCCTGGCGCAGGTCCAGCGCCGCGACGATCCGCTCGCGCAGCGCCGAGGTCGGTCCGGGCACCGCCGGGACGTCGCTGGACGCTATCTTCGCCAGCACCTCGCCGCGTGCCCGGCGGGCCTCGGCCAGGGTGGCGTCGGCCCGCTGGAGCAGGTCACCGACGCCCTGGAGGCGGTCCTCGGCCTCGTCGCGCAGCCGCAGCAGGTCCTCCAGCTCCAGCCGGACGCCGTCCAGTGCCCGCCCGGCCCGGTCGAACCGCTCGGTGTCCACCACCCCGGCCGGGCCGGCGAAGGCCGAGCCCTCCGGGACCGTGCCGCGCTGGGCGGGCACCCGGGCCGGGCGCCACAGCGCCAGCGGGTCCCCGCGCACCTCGGTGCGCAGCTCGGTGAGGTCCTTCTCGAGGCCGGCCAGGTCGTCGCCCAGCGGGTGGGCGCCGGTGCGCACGCCGAGCGAGGCGGCCAGGGTGCGCACCCGCTGGAGCTCGGCCAGCAGCAGGTCGATCCGGGCCGGCAGCGCCGACCAGACCGCGTCGGCGGCGCTGACCACCTCCAGCACGGTGGCGTACCAGGAGTTCATCCTGGTCATCAGCGCGTCCAGGCTGATCCGTTCGACCAGCTTGGCGGGCGCGCCGAGCACCTGCGGGCCGTCCGGCACCACCCCGCCCGGGACGGTCACCGCGTCGCCGGTCAGCAGTTCGCTCAGCTCGGCGAGTTCGGGTGTGCCGGGCTTGGCCTTGCGGGCCCGGACGGCCCGGGCCGAGGCCAGTGCCTCGGAGTAGCGGTCGAACAGCGCCCAGAGCAGTGGCAGTCCCTTGCCGGCGACCGACCAGCGCTCCAGGGTGCGCCCGGACAGCTCGGCGCCGTCCAGCAGCCGCAGGCCCGGGTGGTCCTGGAGGGCGAGCAGCGCCGATTCGACCGCGTCCCGCTCCGCGCCGAGGCGGGCGAGCGCACGGTCGACCTCCTCCCGGCTCAGTACCGGGCCAGCCGATGCCGCCACCGCGGTGTCCTTCCTTCCTCGCGTGCGATCCCGACGTACCTGACGTGCTCGACGTACCGGACGTGCGGTCCCACGACAACCCCCGTGTCCACCACCGGTCTCCCCGTGGTGATCGTCCCGAACCCTAGCCGGTGGCCGTTCGGGCGGAGCGGGCACGGGGCGTCAACGTGCCGTCAAACGCCCCGCTGACGGATCGTGCGCCACCTCCCCCGCGCCGTCCCGCGCGCCGCCTTGCGCCGTTCCGCACGCCCGCCCCCGGACCTGCCCCGACGCCGGATCAGTGCGGTGCGGGCCAGTAGTGCTCGGCCTCGTTGAGCATGTACGGCTTGAGCCAGTGTTCGTACGAACGGGTCCAGTCGCCGCGCGCGTAGTAGTCGGCCAGGACCTGGTTGACCCGGGCGGTCAGGTCGGTGCTGTCCTTCAGCATGGCGACGCCGATCACCTCCGGCTGGGCCTCGCCGTCCACGATCCGCACGGTCTGGTCCTGTGCGGCCTGGCCGGCCGCCAGGCCGTTGTCGGTCATG
Organism: Kitasatospora sp. NPDC058063; assembly: GCF_042885395.1. Lineage (NCBI taxonomy): Bacteria > Bacillati > Actinomycetota > Actinomycetes > Kitasatosporales > Streptomycetaceae > Kitasatospora > Kitasatospora sp. NPDC058063. The sequence continues at coordinate 308,917 of NZ_JBHVSD010000009.1, read as the reverse complement.
GTGGCGTCGACCTTGCCGAGCTGCATCAGGACCAGGCAGTCCAGCTGGTTCTCCACCGTGACGACCTGCCGGGCGGTCTTCTTCTCCTTGACCACGGTCTGCGCGGTGGAGCCGTCGGCGGCGCAGACCGCCTTGTCCTTGATCGCGTCGTCGATGTTCTTCGCGGGCGACGACTTCGGCACCAGGACGCGCTGGCTGATGTTGAAGTACGGCTTGGAGAAGGCGACGTCCTCCATCCGCTTGCAGTTGATCGTCATGGTGCGGACGATCAGGTCGACCCGGCCCTTCTTGATGGCGTCGATCCGGTCGGCCGTGGCCACCGGCTTGAGCACCACCTTGTCCGGGTCGCCCATGACGGCCGCGCCGATCGCCCGGGCGAGGTCGATGTCGAAGCCCTCGATCTGGCCGGTGTTCGGGTTGCGGGCGCCCCAGCGGTAGCTGTTCTGGTCCACGCCGATCACCAGGCTGCGCCGGGCCTTGACGGCCTTCACGGCCGGGCCGTCGTCGCTGCTCGGCGGCACGCTCCGGTAGACGTCGCAGCCGTCGGCCTGGTCCTGCTGGTCCTGGTGCACGGCCAGCGGCGCGGCGGTCGTGGCCGCCGGCGCGGCGCCGACCGGGCCGCCCCCGGTGAGCACGGCCGTGCCGGCCGCCAGCAGCGCGAGCGCGGCGGCGGTCCTGGTCCTTCTCCTCGATCCGCTGGATCCTCTGGTGCGCATTGCGTCTCCCCCTCTGCCCGTCACCGGTACTCGGCCAGTCGCCGGCCCAGGCCCCGCAGCGCGGCGGTCGCGGCCACCAGGCCGAGCAGCGCGGCGGCGACGGCGGCGGCGCGCAGGTCCCCGCCGGTGCCCCCGGCGGCCTTGTCGAAGCGGTCCTGCTCGATGTCGGCGGCCCGGGCGAGCGCCTTGTCGGTGGCGTTGAAGGCGGCGTCGGCGGTGGCCGCGTCGCCCTTGGCCGTCACGGTGGCCTCCAGGGCGCCCTGGTAGTCGGCGCTGTCGACCTCCAGGGTCCGGGCGGCGTCGTGCCGCCGGCGCCACTCGTCGAACTGCTTCGAGGCGTCCACGACGCTCGGCACGGCGGCCGACGGCGCCAGCCGGACGGCCTGCGGCAGGGAGCCGTTGGACCGGTCCGGCGGGAGGTCCTTGGCCCCGGCGAGGTGTTCGGTGGCCTTCGCCCACTGGTCGGCGTACTTGGTGGTCGAGCCGCGGGCGACGAAGTGCAGGTTCTCCGCCAGCCGGGCGGTCAGTACGTCCACCCGGGCGGTGTTGAGCGCCCGCAGCGGGGCCGCGCCCTCGCGGTTGCTCCGCTGGAGCGCCGAGCTGGTGGTCAGCCCGGTGACGGTGAGCCACAGGGCGCCGGACAGGACGGCGGCGGTGGCGCCCAGCAGCCCGATGTTGAACACCCGGTTGGTGCGGCGGAACAGGGTCAGCTGCACCCAGGCCAGCGCGGCCAGGGCGACCAGCGCCAGGCCGTACGCCGCCCACGGCACCGCTCTGGCCTCGGCGTAGTCGTCGGACAGCTCCCGGTTCTCGACGGCGGCCAGTTCGGCGGCGGTCGGCAGCAGGACGGTCTGCATCTGCTCGGAGGCGTACCGCAGGTAGGCGCCGCCGAGCGGTATGCCCTGCCGGTTGTCGGCCCGCGCGGTCTCCACCAGGCCGGCGTACACCGGGAGTTGCTGGTTCAGTCGGGCGAGCGAGCCCTGTGCGGGCGAGGTCGCGGTGGTCCGGGCGGCGGCCTGGGCGATCAGCTTGGCGGCGGTGGCGATGTCCTGCTCGTAGCGGTTGCGGACCTCGTCGGGCTCGGCGCCGGCCAGCAGGAAGCCGCTGGCCGCGGTGGTGGCGGCGTCGGCCAGGTTGCGGTGGATCTCGGCGGCGTCCCGGCTGAGCGGCTGGCTGTACGAGACCACCCGGTCGGCGGCCTGGGCCCTGGTCTCCAGTTGCCAGGCGGTGAGCCCGCCGAAGGCCACGGTGAGCACCGCGAGCACCACGCCGGCCAGCCGCAGCCGGCCGGGGGGTGTGCGGGTGGCCTGCGCGAGCCGGGCGCGCACGCCGGTGGCGACGGCCGTCGGAGGGCGCTTCGCGGGCGCCCCGCCGGGTCTGGGTGCCGGGGGCGCCCCGCCGGACTTCGCGAGCGGGGCCGATCCGGGGACGGCCGGTGCGGCCGGTGCCCCCGGTGCGGCCGTCGCCACCGCCGCGCCCGGCGCCCCCGGCAGCTGGTTCGGCCGTGCCGGGAACGCGGCGCCGGACGCGCCGCTGCCTACTGGTGTTGCCACCCGCCTCATCCTCCCCTGGGGCCGGGCCCGTCCCCGGGGCCCGACCGATGGCAGCAGTATGGCCGTGACTCCCCCCGGCCACACCTGACTTGCGCCGATCTTGAGCATGTCGTGCACGTTCCCGGGACGGCCGGTACCACTGGTGCGGCCGGTACCGTTCGTGCGCCCTTGCCGTCGGCCCGGCCCGTACGGCCCGGGCCGCTCCCACCGGTCGTCCCGAGAGGTGGCGAACCGTCCGACGCGGGCCGCACCCTACGTGGTTCCCCCGGTCGGGCGGAGCGCGGGGGTCCGGTTGAGGGCGCGCATTCCCGGGTGCGGCGACCCCTCGCTCCGTACGATGGAGGTATGCGCCTGCTTGGAACGATCTCGCCCGACCGCCCGCTGCTCGTCGTCGCCGTGCGCGAGGAGGCCGCCCACCTGGACGACCGCCTGCCCGTGCTGCTCACCGGGATCGGGAAGGTCAACGCCGCCGTCGCGCTGGCCACCGTCCTCGCGCAGGGCGAGAAGCCGTCCGAGGTGATCAACCTCGGCACGGCCGGTGCGCTGCGCCCCGGCTGGGAGGGCACCCACCACGTGGTCCAGGTGATCCAGCACGACCTCGACACCGCCGCCCTGCACGCGCTCACCGGGCGTGAGTACGGCGCCCCGCTGGTGATCGGCAAGGGGGACGGCCCGGTGCTGGCCACCGGGGACCTCTTCGTCTCCGACGCGGCCGCCCGCGACCGGCTCGCCGAGCACGCCGACCTGGTGGACATGGAGGGCTACGCCGTCGCCACCGTCGCGCACCGGGCCGGGCTGCCGGTGCGGCTGGTCAAGCACGTCAGCGACGAGGCCGGGGACGGTGCGGAGCACAGCTGGAAGGAGGCGGTGGACGACTGCGCCCGGAAGCTGGCCGACTGGGTGGTCGCCCAGGGCTGGTGACGCCTGCTCAAGGGGGGTGCGCCTGCTCAAGGGTGCGCCTGCTCAAGGGGGCACCTGTTCGAGGGGGCGTCTGTTCAGGGGGCGCAGGGGTGTGGAACGGGGTGGGAGGGCGACGGCCCTCCCACCCCGTTCCGTGCGCCCGCGCGTCACTGCTCCCGGAAGTCCGTGAGGTCCAGGGCCGCGAGCCGCTCCGGGTCGGTGAGCACGTCGATCGCGACGATCGCGCCGTCCACCACGGTGAAGGCCATGACCGACAGCGCCCGGCCGTTGTCGCCGACGACCACCGCGCCGGCGGTGCCGTTGACCAGCGCCGGGCGGGCGAACGGCGACAGCGTGCCCCACAGGACGGCCTGGCCGGCCACCGTGCCGGCGCCCGAGAGCACCACCGTGTGCCGGGCCATCGCCGTGCCGCCGTCCGAGCGCAGCACCACGTCCGGGTCGAGCACGGCGACGAGCGCGTCCAGGTCGCCGTTGCGGGCGGCGGCGAAGAAGGCGTCCACGGCCCGCCGCTGCCGGCCGAGGTCCGGGTCGGGCGCGGGCGCCTGCCCCTGCACCTTGCGGCGGGCCCGGCTGGCCAGCTGGCGGGTGGCGGCGGCGGTCCTCTCGATCAGCGGGGCGATCTCCTCGAACGGCACCGCGAAGAGGTCGTGCAGCACGAAGGCGACCCGCTCGGCCGGTGACAGCGACTCCATCACCACCATCAGCGCGAGCCCGACCGAGTCCGCGAGCATCACCTCCTGCTCAGGGTCCACGACGCCCTCACGCCGCAGCAGCGGGTCCGGGATGCGCGGCGGGCCCGGCTCGCCGCCCGGCCCGGCGGGTTCCAGCGGCTCCTCGCGGCGCTGGGCGCGGGTGCGCAGCAGGTTCAGGCAGACCCGCGAGACCACCGTGGTGAGCCAGCCGCCGAGGTTGGCCACGTCGGCGGTGTCGGTGCGGTCGTAGCGGAGCCAGGCCTCCTGGAGGGCGTCCTCGGCCTCGCTGATCGAGCCGAGCATCCGGTACGCGACGGCGCGCAGGCGCGGGCGCTGCTCCTCGAAGAGCGCGGCCCGGGCAGAGCTCTCGTCCACCTTCTCGTCCACGTGTCACATTCCTTCGTCGCCGGGGGTCAGGGCAGCAGGAGCCACCCAACAACGGCCGCGGCGGGGAGATCAACTCCCGGCCCGGGACGAAACGGAGACGATCATGACGAAGCACAGCGTGCTGGTCACCGGCGGGACCGGAACCCTCGGCCGGCAGGTGGTCCCGCTGCTGCGCGCGGCCGGGCCGCCGGCACCTGCCGCTGCGGGTGCCGGGCAGGGGCGGGCGGGCGTACCGGGCGGGGGAGAACCTGGCCCCGGCGGGGGCCGAGCACGGGCGGCGGACCTGGGAGGAGTACCTGGCGGAGCGGCTGGCGGGCCGAGGAGTGTCCGTAGCGGTCCGTAGGGTGGCCGCCATGTCCCTCCTCGATGCGATCCGCGCCGACGCCGCCGCCGACTCCGCCGCCGCCGACTTCCTGGCCTGGCCGGGCGACTTCTCCCTCGACGTCTACGAGCACGGCGAGGCGGTCGTGCTCGCCTCGGGCGCGGCCCTGGAGCCGGTGGCCAAGGACGGTGCGGGCGGCACCTTCTTCCTCTGCGGGGAGGGCGGCGAGGAGCGGCCTGTGCTGTACGCCGATTCCGAGGGCGGCGCGGCCCTGCTGGCCGTCGGGGTGCCGGAGCTGGTCCGGCTGCTGCTGGCGGTGCCGTGGTGGCGGGACTGCCCGCGGTTGACGGTCGAGGAGAGCACGAGGGCGGCGGAGGAGTACCTGGAGGACGAGCCCGACCTGCTCGCCGACCGGGACGCGGCGGCCGCCGCGCTCGGGCTCGACGTCCCCTCCCCGGCCGAGGCCCTGGCGCGGCTGCGGGAGCTCGCGCTGGGCCCCGGGGCCTCGTACGTGCTGCTCAACGCGGAGGAGGGCACCGCGTACGAGCCGCTGTTCAGGCCTTAGCCGCCCGGAGCACCTGCTCCGTCGTCACGACCTTGGCGAAGCGCATCGCGTGCAGGGTGGTGGTCGTGGCGCGGGCGAGGTCGGCGGCGGGGACGGTGGTGCCGTCGGGGCCGGTCATGTCGAAGGAGTGCATGGCGTCGACGGGGAAGACCGCGTCGTAGCCGAGGTTGCCGGCCATCCGGGCGGTGGTCTCGTTGCACACGTTGGTGATGATCCCGGTGACCACCACCTGCCGGGCGCCGCGCTCCTGGAGCCAGGCGTGCAGGTCGGGGGTGCCGTAGAAGGCGCTGTTGACGGTCTTGGTGATGTGCAGGGCGGGGGTGACGTCGGCGACGAAGTCCTTCAGCCCGTGCCCGGGGGTGCCCTCGGCGAGCGGGCCGGCCGGGGAGGTGTGCTGCACGGTGACGATCGGGCGGCCGGTGGCCTGCCAGGCGGCGATCAGCTCGGCCATCCGCTGCTCGGCCCGCGGGTTGTCGCGGGGGCCCCAGAAGGCGGTGTCCTCGAAGCCCTTCTGGACGTCGATGAGCAGCAGGACGGCGTCCTGGTCGAGGGTGAGGGGGGCGTCGAAGGCGTCGGTGTTCGTCATGCCGTCCATGGTGGTCGGGGTCGCCGGGCGGGCGTGATGGGCAGCGGGGCCACCCATCGATAGGTTCCTGCCATGCGAACGGTGGGTTGTCTGATCTTCGACGGTGTCCGGGCCTTCGACTACGCGGTGATCGGCGAGGTGTGGGCGAACCGGACCTCCCGGCCCGGCCTGCCCGCCTTCGACCTGCGGGTCTGCGGGCCGGAGGGCGCCCGGGTGCGGCTGGGCGGCGGGCTGGAGCGGGTCCCCGACCACGGGCCGGCGGCGCTGGCCGCCTGCGACCTGGTGGTGGTGCCGGGCGTCGAGGACCCGGCCGCCCGGCGCGGCCCCGAGATCCTGGACGCCCTGCGGGCCGCGGCCGCCGCCGGCGTCCCGGTCGCCTCGCTCTGCGCGGGCGCCTTCGTCCTCGCCGAGGCCGGCCTGCTGGACGGCCGGGAGGCCACCACCCACTGGGCGCTCGCCCCCGAACTCGCCCGCCGCTTCCCGGCGGTGACGGTCCGGCCCGAGGTGCTCTTCACCGGCGGCGACGGCCTGTGGACCTCGGCGGGCGTCGCGGCGGGCATCGACCTCTGCCTCCACCTCGTCCGCACCGCCCACGGCCAGCAGGCCGCCGCTGCCATCGCCCGCGCCATGGTCACCGCGCCCTTCCGGGCGGGCGGCCAGGCCCAGTTCATCCCCTCCCCGGTCCCGGCCGCCGCCGGTGACGATCCGCTGGCCCGGCTGCGGGCCGAGGTCGCGGCCTCCCTCGACGCTCCCTGGACGGTGCGCCGGATGGCCGCCGCCGCCCTGATGTCCGACCGCACCTTCGCCCGCCGCTTCACCGCCACCACCGGGACCACTCCGATGCGCTGGCTCCTCGACCAGCGCGTCCTCACCGCCCAGCGGCTCCTGGAGGAGACCGACCTGCCCGTCGACACCGTCGCCACCCGCTGCGGCTTCGCCTCGGCGGTCTCGCTGCGGCCGGTCTTCACGGACCGGGTGGGCGTCGCCCCGAGGGAGTACCGCCGGGCCTTCCGCGGCCGCGAGGAGGGGTAGCGAGGAGGGGTAGCGCGGAGGGCGTGGAGGCAGGGAGGGCCGGGCGCGGGCCGGCGGGGTGGCGGCCATCGGCGCCGCCACCCCCCGACCGCCCTCAGGCCGTGGCGGCTTCGCGCAGGCGCTTCTTGTCCGGCTTGCCGACGGGCGTCAGCGGGATCTCGTCGACGAGGTGGAGCGCCTCGGGGGCGAAGATCCGGCCCTTGCGCTCGGTGACGAAGGCGCGGAGCTCGTCGAGCCGCGGCCGCTGCCCCGGGGCGGGGACGACGGCGACGTGGACGTGCTCCGTCTCCTGGTCGTCGCGGACGCCGAAGACCGCGCAGCGGGCGACGGTCGGGTGGGTGAGGAGGAGGTCCTCCACCTCCGACGGGTAGACGTGCCCGCCGACCACGATGATCAGGTCCTTGACCCGGTCGGAGAGGTAGAGATAGCCGTCCTCGTCGAAGTAGCCGACATCGCCGGTGTTCAGCCAGCCGTCCCGCAGCACGGCGGCGGTGAGGTCGGGCCGCTTCCAGTACCCGGCCATGATGCCGTCGGAGCGCAGGTGGACCTCGCCCTGTTCGCCGGTCGGCAGGTCGGTGCCGTCGAGGGAGCGGATCGCCACCTCGACGCCAGGGACGGGCCGGCCGACCGGGACCTGGACGCTGTCGGGGCCGATCCGGGCGTGCTCCTGCGGGGTGAGGCAGGAGATCAGCTGCGCCTCCGACATCCCGTAGACGCCGACCAGGACGGGCCCGAACACCTTGAGCGCCTCGCGGATCCGGGTCGGCGAGGCGGCGCTGCCGCCGTAGATGATCTGCCGCAGGCTGGACAGGTCGGTGCGGCCGACCGCCGGGTGGTCGAGCAGTTGGTGGAGCAGCGCCGGCAGCACCCAGAGGTCGGTGATGCGTTCGCGTTCGACGGCGGCCAGGACCGCGCCGGGGTCGAAGGAGCGCTGGAGGACCACCGTGCCGCCGCGCTGGAGGGTCAGGTCGGACATGATCCCGGCGAGGTGGGCGAGCGGGGTGGCGGCGAGGAGGCGGGGCGCGCCGTCGACCGGGTCGCTGCCGACCGGGGCGTCGAAGACGTGGCGGTAGGGCCCGTGCAGGCTGAGGATGCCCTTCGGGATGCCGGTGGTGCCGCCGGTGTGGCGGATGCCGAGGTCGTCCTCCGGGCCGATCCGGACGTCCGGCGGTTCGGCGGGGCGGTGGGCGGAGGCGGCGATGACGTCCTCGCCGAGGGCGCCGGGGGCGCGGTCGGCCGGCCCCGGGCCCAGGGTGAGGACGGTGGGCCCGTCGAGCAGCGGGAGCAAGCGGGCGGCCGAGGCGTACCGTTCGGCGTCCACGAGCAGGAGCGTCGTGTCGACGCTCGCCGTGATCTCGGCCAGGACCGGCTCGCTCATGCCGTCGTACAGGTTCACCACCCGGGCGCCCGCGAGGCCGGCCGCGTACCGGGCGACGAGGGCCTCGGGGGTGTTGCCGGTCAGCAGGGTCACGGTGGTGCCGAGGGCGGCGCCCCGGGCGATCAGCTCGTGGGAGAGGCGGTAGGCGGCGGCGGCGAGGTCGCCGGCGGTGATCCCGGCGCCGTCGGCGGTGACGACGGCCCGCCGGTCGGGGTCGGAGGCGAGGGACCGGAGGATCAGGGCGGGGCCGCTGACGAACTCCGCGTCGCCCATGGCTACTTCTTCCTTGCAGTTTGCAACCATGGCCACAGGCTAACCCCACCCGCACCGTCGTACCCGGGATGTTCTGCCGGTAATTGGCCTGAACACATCGGCAACGGCGCATTCATGACGACACGTCATGTCGATGGCTCCGCCCGCGTCGCGCGCGCCGCCCGCGCCGCCCCGTCCGGGTGAATCGCGCGGGGGTCCGGCGCGCCGCCCCGCTCAGAACGCCGCCGGGGGCCGCAGGGCGAGGTCGGTGGCGGCGGCCCAGTGCTCGGTGGCGGCGGTGACGATCACGCAGCCCTGCTGGGAGGGGAGCCGGGGGACGAGGGCGCTGCGGCAGCCGTGGCTGTGGTGGACCTCCACCGGGACGCGGACGCCGTGGAGCAGGACCTCGCCCGGGGTGGGCGGGCCGTCGAGCGGGGCGAGGTGGGTGCGCGGGTCGAGGCGGTCCGAATTCGCCAGGAAGGTGGAGAGTTGGGACTGCGGGGTGGTGAGGGAGCCCACCCGGTGGCCGGCCGGAACGGGGCGCGAGGTCTGGACGACGGCGACGAGTTCGCCGTCCAGGTGGTAGTTGAGGTCGAGGTGGCAGAGGTAGCCGTCGGAGGAGAGCCGCCCCAGCAGGAAGGACCACCCGGGCGGAGCGGCGCGGAGTGCGGCGATCTGCTCGCCCCACTCCTCGGCGGTCTCGCGGTGGGTCGGTATGCGGATGCTGCGCGGGCGGGTGTCGCGGAACAAGGGCTTCCCCCAACGAGTGGCCTGCGAATAGTCGTTGGGACGAGTATGCGGGTGTCGCGAGGCGGTTCGGGGGCGGACCGGTCGGTAGGCTCGGGGCGCGGCCCAGAAGTGATCCGTTCCGGACGGGGAGTGATCCGTGGCGACGTACGTTCTGATCCATGGCGCGGCGGCCGATGCCTGGTACTGGGGGCCGCTGGCAGCCGAGTTGCGCGGGCGGGGTCACGAGGTGGTCGCGCCGGACCTGCCGTGCGACGACGACGCGGCCGGGCTCGCCGAGTACGCGGACGCGGCGGTGGCGGCGGTGGCGGCCGTCGGGGACCGGCCGGGCGAGCGCGTGGTCGTCGCGCACTCGTTCGGCGGCTTCACCGGCCCGCTGGTCTGCGCGCGGATGCCGGTGGACCTGCTGGTCATGCTGCACGCCCAGGTGCCGGCGCCCGGGGAGACACCGGGCGCATGGTGGGAGAACACCGGCTACTGGGCGGCCCGCCGCGAATCCGACCGCAGCAGGGGCGTGGCAGAGGGCGCGGAGGAGGACGAACGCGCCCTGTTCCTGCACGACACCCCCGCCGCGCTGGCCGAGGAACTCCTCGCGAAGCACGAGCGGCGGCAGTCCGCGACCCCGTTCGGCGCGCCGTGGCCGCTGGAGGCCTGGCCGCAGGTGCCGACCAGGTACCTGCTGGCCACCGGCGACCGGTTCTTCCCGCCCGCGTTCCTGCGGCGGCACGTCGAGGAGCGGCTCGGCTTCCGCCCGGACGAGATGCCGGGCGACCACCTCCCCATGCTCGGCCACCCGCAGGAGCTGGCGGAGCGGCTGGAGGCCTACCGGGCCGCGCTGTAGCCGCCGGAGGGACGGCGCTGCCGCACGGGAAGTCGGCGGGACCGACTTCCTGCGCGGCGGGGGATCAGGCGGGGACGTTCGACCCGTCGGAATCGCGTACGACCTCGACGGACGCCAGCTGCTCGGGCGCCAGTCGCGCCGTGGCCAGGCTGCTCCTGGTGAAGAACGCCCCGGAGAGGTCGGCGTCGGTGAAGGAGCTGCCGCTCAGATCGGCGTCGGCGAAGGATGCGCCGGCGAGGATGGCATCGTCGAAGTGGCAGTTCATCAGAAGGGCCCGTTCGAAGCTGGCGTCGCGCAGGTCGGCGTACCGGAAGTTCGTGTTCTCTGCCGTGCACTCCACCAGAGAGGACTCGCGGGCCGAGGCCCATGTCAGGCGGGCTTCCGAGAGGACGGCGTTGTCCAGGACGGCGTTCGGCAACCGGGTATCGTCCATGCTCGCGCCGGATAGGAAGCACCCGGTGAGATTGGCCTCGGTGAGATCGGCGGTGTCCAGGTCGACACCGGCGAGTGTCGCCTCCATGAGTTGGGCCCCTCCGAGCTGCACGCCGTGCAGGCTGCTGCGCGACAGCAGGCTTCGACTCAGGTCGACGAACCAGAGCCGTGCTCCGTCCCAGACCAGGTTCCGGAGATCGAGGCCTGAAAGGTCGAATCTGTCGGTGTAACACCGATCGGGTAGACGGCCCAGGACCAGCACTGCCACCTGGAGGTCTTCAAGCCGGGCTGGCTCCGGATCGCCGGGCGCCCCGCGTGGGCGGGCCGCCCGGAGGAAGTCGGCCAGCGCGGACGGCCACGACGGAGCGAGGGCCTCCCGGCCCGGCGTCGCGGGGCGCCAGGCGAGGCGCTCCAGGCGGTAGAGGGCGGTGATGCGGCGCTCCGGGTCGGTGGACCGGAGGTCCGCCCACAGCTCCGCGTCCGCCGAGGACGGCTGGGTCGGCGCGGCGGGGTCCGCGTCCTCGGCGGCCAGCCAGAGCCGGTGGAACCGCTCGACCTCGGCCTCCGGATCCGGCTTCTGCCGCCCGACGGCGGCGTCGACCAGGAAGCGCACGATGGACTCCACCCGTGCCCAGGAGGGGACGGTCATGCCGTGCAGCAGCTGGCTCGCGGTGTCGTGGCTCACCGTCGTCGGCAGGTCGTCGCGCCGCCTGATGCCGTCGGAGATCTCGCGGAGGCTGGGCTTGCCCGCGCCCCGGTACAGCCCGTGCAGGGCCCCGACCAGTTCCCTCCGTGGTCCGGGTGGAAGCTTTTCATCGGTCGGAACGACGATTCCCGCCACAGGCTGCCCTCGATGAACTGTCAGATTTCGTCCGTTGCTGTCAGTTCATCATGGATCGAAGGCATGCCGCTGTCAGGCGAACGCCGTTTCCCGGCAGCCGACTTCAGGCTTCGTCGGGTCTCATCGGTCGGGCGTGGCGCCGCTGTCGGGTGCGGCGAGGGTTGGACCAGGCCGCGAGGGGCGGTCGTCCCCTGGAGAGGAGAGGCGCGATGGTCGCCTGGTTCAGCAGTCGCGGTCGGATCGATGGGGCGGGCCGCCGCCGGCGGTGGCGGGTCGTTCGTCGTACGGTCGGCCTGCACTTCGTGCGGGGCATGGCCGCGGCGGCGGGCGGTGCCACCGTGACGGTCCTGCTCGCCCGGCTGGTCAGTTGGTGGGGCTAGGGACGCGAGGCGGCGGGGGCGGCCCGCCGGTCGGTGCCGGTGGGCCGCCCCGGGGCTTCGTCCTACCTGGGCTTGTGCATGATGGCGCCGTTGGCCTCGATGAAGCCGATGTAGTAGAGCACGGCCGCGATGGTGGCGACGGTGTGGCCCATGATGGAGATGGTCGCCGTGGACGGGTCGTTGCGGGCGTTGCGGATGAACTCGCTGATCTGCCCCCACTGGTTCTCCACGTTGGCGGCCAGGATGTTGCCGCGCTGCGGATCGAAGTAGTTCAGCGGCCGGTTCCGTCCGGGGTCCTGGATGTTGCCCCGGACGACGTCGAAGACCACGCCGAAGCGTGCCGCCTCCGAGAAGATCTGGATCGCTGTCAGCAGCGCCCGGCCCGTGGCGTCGTTGTACGCGGTCGCGCGGCCGAGGGTGCGCATGGCGTTGTAGATGTGCTCGGGGCTGAGGACGAGGCTTCCCCGCTCGTTGCCGCCCGGGATGTTGCTGTAGTTGCCGCTGGCGATGCGGCGGTTCGCGGGCACCGTCACGCCCAGCGCGTTCTGGAACTCGCCGAGCCGGTCCTGGAACGCCCAGTGGGAGTTGGTCTGCGGGGCGTAGAAGCCCGCGACGTAGAGGTCGTTCGCCCAGAGGTAGACGGAGACGAGGTGGACGTTGTTGGTGTCGAGGACGCGCACCTGGATCAGGCGGCCGTGCTCGGTGGTGGTCTCGGTGACGCCGTTGAGGCCGGTCGAATCGCCGTAGGTGTACCGGTGGATGGCGTCGATCAGGTTCCAGTAGTTCTGGTGGTTGGTGTTTCCGCCCGCGGTGATGTTCGAGATGTGCCAGTCGATGACCTGGTAGTTGGTCGCGGACGCGGTGCCGCTGAGCGTCGTCACCAGGCCCATCGAGATGGCCAGGGTCAGCAGGGCGGAGCAGAGTTTCTTCAGCACGGTCTTCTCGGTCTCTCCGGATGAAGGGGGGCGTAAGTCCTGTCGCGGCGTGAGCCTAGGAGCCTTCGTGCCACCGGAGTTGGTCGTCAGCGCACCGCCGTGTGCCCGGGAGCGCACAGACCGTTCGCGGTCATCGATCGGTGCCGTCGAGCAGCTCGTGCTTGGCCGCTCGGAAGTCCGCCAGGGCCCGGGGGTCGTTGTCGAAGTAGTCGTTCCAGAAGTTCGGGCGCTGCCAGAGGGCGTGGGCCAGCCGCATGCGGCCGTTCTCCAGGACGAGGGTCCAGCTGGAGGGCAGGTGGGCGTCGACGGTCTCGAACATCGCCGGATCCCAGAACGAGCCGGGGTCGTTCCCGCTGTCGTCCAGGACGCGGATCATCCAGTAGTCGGGTCCGGTCATCATCTCCAGGACCGGGTAGACACCGCCCACGTGTATCGCGGGGTGAGCCGCGATCGTCTCGTCGCTCTGCGGATCGATGATTTGGGTGCACTTCACTCGCATGGAGGCAGTCTTCACCAGGGATTGGACCGGGTGGCTGCGAGGCGGCGCCCACCGGGCGCGGGCGAGGTGAGCCGCGAGGCCGGTCAGGACGAAGGCCTGAGCCGGGGCGTCCGGCGCGCAGGAAGTCGGCGGGGCCGACTTCCTGCGCGGGCCACGTGCTGAGTGCGGTGGCGGTCAGGCTTCGGTGGGCAGGAGCGCGGCGAGTTCGGCCAGGGCCTGGGCGGCCGGCGCCGGGTCGACCAGCCACTTCAGGTGGCTGCCGGGGAGCGTGCGGACGTCGTAGGGGTTCTCCGGGTTGAGGGCGTCGCCCTCGTGGATCATCCGATCCTGCATGGCGAGCGGGATGCTGGTGTCGTCGGCCAGCCGCACGTACGTCTTCGGGATGCGGCCCCAGGTGTCGGCCTGGGCCCGGTCGTCCGGGGTGCCGGTGTCGAGGTTCTCGTCGGGCTGGAAGGTGTTGAGGAAGACCATGAACTGGTCGTCCGTGCCGTCGGCGAGGAAGGCCGCCTTGAAGCCCGCGAGGATGCCGGGGTCGGCGGTGCGGAAGTTGACGCGCAGCAGCCCGAGTTCGGCGGGGTTGCCGATGAGCGCCGCCGCCAGCCCCGCGGCGTCGACCGTGGCCATCTCGGGCTCGGCGTAGTAGGCGCCGACGGGGAGGTCGACGGGGGCCCAGGCGGAGACGTAGACGAGGCGGTCGATCAGGTCGGGCCGCTGGTTGGCCGCGACGGTGGCCGTCAGACCGCCGCGGCTGTGGGAGACGAGGACGACGGGCCCGTTGCGCTTGGCCCGCTCCAGGATCCCGACGAGGTGCGCGACGTTGTCGGCGAGGGTGACGCCCTTGATGGCGCCGGGCGCGGTGGCGAGCCCTTCGAGGTCCTGCGGCGCCTGGTAGGCGGCCGGGTACGTCGCGGCGAATCCGTGCCCCGGGAGGTCGACGGCGACGGACCGGTGCCCGAGGAGGCCGAGTTCGGCTTGGAGCGGCGCGAAGGAGAAGGAGTTCGCGAAGGCTCCGTGGACCAGGACGAACGTCGGTTGCATCTGTCTGCTCACTTTCTGACCTCCGTGCGCCGGCGGTCTGCGCGTCGCACGGGGGCAGCCGTCGAACAGCTGCCCAACTGTTCGACGGCACACAGTACTCAGCGAATGATCATCGCACTACCCGGAAATCCCCTTCGCGGCCTGGGTGCGGCAGTGGGTGAGGGCGTACTTGAGGCGGGTGTCGGGGTTGGGAGCGGTGGTGAGGAGTTCGCCTGCGGTGACGAGGGTGGTCCAGTAGGTGGTGGGGTTGCCGGTGCGGGGGAGGGGTCGGGCGGCGGCGAGGGAGAGGTAGGCGGCGGTGAGGTTGCCGGTGGTGAACCAGCGGTGCAGGCCGTGGTGGTGGCCGGGTCGGATGCCGCCCATGGCGTCGATGGCGACGAGGAAGTGGTCGACGACCTTGAGTTCGGTGTCGGTGAGGGAGGCGGGGACGTCGAAGACGCCAAGGGCTTCGAGGAGTTCGCCGGTGTCGGTCTCGGAGCCCGTGCGGGGGTTGGCGAGGAGGGCGTCGTGGCACTCGTGGAGGCGGCGGAGGGTCTCGGCGAGGGGGATGGTCAGGGCGAGGCAGACCGCGCGGGCGGAGGGGAGGGGTTTGTGGGTGCGGCGGGCGAGGAGGGCGTAGGTGTCGGCGGGGGTGCGGCCGCGGGAGAGGGCGTGGCCGGCGAGGGTGGTGAGGTGCATGGGGGTTCTGGGCTTTCAGGTGGTGGCGAGGGCGGGGCCGGGGGCGGGGGCGATGAGGGCCCAGACGTACTTGCCGATGCCGCCGGGGCGGTTGGCGCTGCCCCAGCGTTCGGCGAGCCGGTCGACGAGGAGCAGGCCTCGGCCGTGTTCGTCGTCGGGGGTCGGGGTGTGGAGGGTGGGGTGGTCGGTGCCGGCGTCGTGGACTTCCAGGCGCAGGCGGGAGCCGGTGACGGTGAAGCGGACCTCGATGTGGCAGTCGTCGGGGGCGTCGGAGTGCTGGACGGCGTTGGCGAACAACTCGCCGAGGAGCAGCTCGGCGGTGTCGCGGTAGCGGTCCCCGGAGGGCAGTCCGGAGAGGTAGGCCCGGAGCAAGTACCGGGCCAGGGGCGTGAATTCGGCCCGCGAGTCGAGGCGCGCGACAAACATGCGGGGAGGACGGGACGTGGGCATGGGGGTACCTCGGAGGGGGCGGAGGGGGGAGTGAGAAGGGGAGCGCAACGTAACCCTATGCACGCAAAAGATTGCGTTCCGGCATCAATGATGAGGGTGCCCGAGTTACGGTTGCGACCAAAACAGAGTGTGGAGATCCGTGGCACCTGAGGGGGAAACGCATGGCACATCGGCGCCTTGGGGCTGGGCCGACGTCGAGCCCGGCGGAGATGTTCGGCGAGGCGCTCCGCTTCGCGCGTGAGCGGGCCGGCTACACCCAGGAGCAGCTGGGGGAGCTCCTGAACTTCTCTCGCACGGTGATTACCCGGTTCGAGAGCGGGAGGAGGTCGATGGACCGGGAGGGCGTCGAGAAGGCTGACGAAATCCTGGCCATGGGGGGCTTGCTGATCCGGTTGTGGGAGCGGGTGGACTGGCAGGCGGACATCGAAAGCGCGGACTGGTTCGAGAAGTTCATGGAACTGGAGGACGAGGCGCTGGCGATTCGGGTGCTTCAGTACACGCGGATCAATGGGTTGTTGCAGTGCGAGGAGTACGTTCGTGCGATGTTCGCGACTGGAAACGCGCGCAACAACCCGAAGTTGCTAGCTGAGCGAATTGAGACCCGACTGAGTCGGCAGCACCGGTTTCTGGTTGCCGATGGACCGACGCTCATGGTGGTGCTGGACGAGGGGGCCATCCGTACGGTCTTCGGTGGACCGGGCGTCATGAGGCAACAGATGGAGCACTTGCTTGCAGTGACCGAGCGGTCGAACGTCGTCGTAGAGGTCTTGCCGTTCGGTTGCCCGCTTCTGGCCGCACCATCCTCCTCCATGGTGCTGCTGTTGATGCCGGACGGGAGGGAGTGGGTGTACTCGGAGAGTCTGTATCGCGGGCACTTCAGCGACGCACCGTCAGTTGTCGAAGGAGCCAGGAAAGAATTTGACCTGGTGCGTGCCGGTGTACTCTCGCCAGGGGAATCCCGTGCCCTGATCGCCGATGCGATGGAGGAGTACCGTTTTGCAGAACACCGATCTCAGGAAGGCCGCTTGGCGGAAGAGCAGCCACAGTGGCAACGACGCGGGCGAGTGCATCGAGGTAGCCCTCGGATTCCTGTCCGGCGCCGTCCCGGTGCGTGACTCCAAGGACCCGCAGGGCCCGGCCCTCGTCTTCCCCGACTCCTCGTGGGGCTCCTTCATCAATGCCGTCCGGGCCGGTGAGTTGCCGATCGAGGGCTGATCCACTCCTCCACACCCCTCGGGGCGGGGCGCCGACCGGTGCCCCGCCCCGCTGCGTCTCCTACCCCGGCTACTTCGCCTTCGCCCGGTAGGCGCGCTTCTTCACCAGCGCGCCGCAGGTCCTCATCGAGCACCAGCGCCTCGCGCCCGCCCGGGACGTGTCCACGAACGGCGTTCCGCAGTCCGGGTTCCCGCAGATGCGGACGCGCGTCCGCTGCTCCGACCCGCAGAGTTCGATCAGGTCCCGCGCGACCATCGACAGCACCGCCGCCACGCCGTCCCCGTCCCACCGCACGGACTCCGCATCCGCCGAGAGCGCGGGCACCGAAGTCGGTTCTGCCGCTGCCCCGTTGACCACGGCGACGTCCTCGTGCTCAGCCGGCGCCCCCTCCGCCAGTGCGACGCCGATCCGCTGGATCGCCTCGCGCAGCCGCCGCGCACCCTCCAGCTCGGCCCCGCTGCAGCTCGGCGCCACCGTCGTGCAGCCGCTCTCCACGCCCCACCGGCTCAGGTCCTCCGGCCCGGCGAGCCGTTCCACCTGCACGTCCTTGCCGCGGTCGGCCAGTGTGCCGGCGAAGGCGAAGCACAGTCGTGCGTCGTCGAACCGGAAGTCGGTCCTGGCGCGCTGGCGCCCTTCTCGTCGGCCGTCCCCATCGCTCATGTCCACCACTCTATGCGGTTGACACGACTCCTCGCCTCCGCATAGCTTCCAAGTCCACCGCTTCAACCGGTGGACATTTACCGAGGAGGTCGCGTCCATGCGCGCCGCAGTCATCGAAGAACTCCACAAGCCCCTCGTCGTCCGCGAGGTGCCCGACCCCGTCTGCCCGCCGGACGGCGCGATCGTGCGCGTCGGCGCCAACGGCATCTGCCGCACCGACTGGGCCCTGTGGGCCGGGGACTTCTGGACCGGCGGGCCGCAGGTCCAGCCCCCGTTCGTGCTCGGCCACGAGTTCGCCGGCACCGTCGTGGAGGTCGGCCGGGACGTCCGCGACTGGCGGGACGGCGACCGCGTCATCTTCCCGATGAACCCCGGCGAGGGCTCCTGCGAGATGTGCCGCAGCGGCAACCAGCACGTGTGCGAGCACGTGGACTCCCTCGTGCCCGGGGTGTCCTACTGGGGCGCCTTCGCCGAGTACGTCATGGTCCGCTTCGCCGACGTCAACCTGGTCCGGGTCCCCGACACCGTCGGCTTCGTCGATGTCGCCGCCCTCGCCTGCCGCTACATGACCGCCTTCCACGGCGTCGTCGACCAGGCCCGGGTGCGCGGCGGCGAATGGGTCGCGGTGTACGGGGCCGGCGGCGGCATGGGGCTGTCCACGGTAGAGATCGCCGCGGCCACCGGCGCCAACGTCATCGCGATCGACATCTCCGACGAGAAGCTGGAAGCCGCGCGCGCCCTCGGCGCCGTCCACACCGTCAACGCGGCCGTGGACGAGCCGACCGAGGCCGTCAAGACCCTCACCCGGGGCGGCGCCCACGTCTCCGTCGACGCCGTCGGGATCGCCGAGGCCTGCCGGAACTCCGTCCTGTCCCTGCGCACCCGCGGCCGCCACCTCCAGCTCGGGCACACCACCGGCGCCGAGCGCGGCGACGTCCCGCTGCCGATCGACGTCATGATGGTCAAGGAACTGGAGATCCTCGGCGCCTTCGGCATGCAGGGGCAGCGGTTCGGCACGATGCTCAACATGATCGAGACCGGCCGCCTCAACCCCGGCAGGATCGTCACCCGCACCGTCGGCCTCCACGAGGCGGGCTCGGTGCTGGAGTCCCTGGAGACGTACGGGCCAACCGGTGTGGTCGTCATCGACGAGTTCCGGGGCTGAGCGGCCATGGCAACGGACACCACCGGGCCCGCCCCCCGCCTGCTGATGGACCCGGAACTGCGCCGGGCCCTCGACGGCGTCCCGATGACCCCCCACGGCGCCTTCGACCTCACCGACATCGCCGCGACCCGCGAGACCCTCCGCTCCTTCGCCGCGGCCGTCGCCGCCGCCGCACCCGACGAGCCGACGGTCACCGTGGAGGAACACCTCGCGAGCCGGGCGGACGGCGGACCGGACGTGCCGGTCCGCCTGCTGCGGCCCACCGCCGCGACCGGGCCGCTGCCGGTGCTGCTCTGGTTCCACGGCGGCGGACAGGTGCTCGGCTTCGCCGCCCAGGACGACCCCTGGCTCAAGCAACTGGCCGCGCGGCTCGGCTGCGCCGTTGCCGCCGTCGACTACCGGCTCGCCCCCGAGACCCCCGCCCCCGGCGCCGCCGAGGACGGCCACGCCGCCCACCGGTGGCTCGTCCGCGAGGCGCCTGCCCTCGGCCTGGACGGCACCCGGATCGGCATCGCCGGCCAGAGCGGCGGCGGAGGGGTCGCGGCGGCCACCGCCCTGCTGGTCCGCGACCGCGGCGGCCCGGCGCCGCTGTTCCAGGCGCTGATGTACCCCATGCTCGACGACCGCGACCGGACCGCGTCCAGCCGCGAGATCACCGACATCGGCATCTGGGACCGCGCCACCAACCGCCTCGCCTGGCAGGCGGTCCTCGGCGACCGCGCCGGCACCGACGACGTCAGCCCGTACGCCGCCCCCGCCCGCGCGGAGGACCTCGCCGGGCTGCCGCCCACCTTCATCGCGGTCGGCGAACTGGACTGCTTCCGCGACGAGGACCTCGACTACGCCATGCGCCTGCGCGCCCACGGCGTCCCGGTCGAACTCCACCTGTACCCCGGCGCGTACCACGCCTTCGACCTGTTCGCCCCCGAGTCGCAGCTCGCGGAGAGCTTCCAGCACACCTGGACCGGCTACCTCGCCCGCCACCTCCGGGTCCCGACGCCGTAGCCCGCCCCGGCCGCCGCCCCGCGCCCTCCCCGCGTGCGGGGCGGCTCCCGCCCGTTCGCCCCGGGGTGGTCGGAGGCACCCCACCAGATGGTCTATAGTTTTCCTCATCACCCAGATGCGCGGGTGGCGGAATAGGCAGACGCGCTGGATTCAGGTTCCAGTGCCCGAAAGGGCGTGGGGGTTCAACTCCCCCCTCGCGCACAGCGAACGGCCGGTTGATCTTCGGATCGACCGGCCGTTTTGTCGTCCGGAGAAGTAGGTGGCCCCTCACGGGTTGGTGAGGGGCCACCTGTGGTGAGGGGAGCTGACCGGAAGTGCACGACAGGATCATCGAAATGATGGACGCACAACGTCGAGCGAAGGGGTTCCGGACGCTCGCCGAGACGGCCGTCCTCGCCGGGACGAACACCGTCCTCGACCCGTTCTCGACGCTGATCGCCACCGAAGCCGTGATCGGAGAGGGCAACACCTTCTTCCCCGGCGTGGTGGTCCAGTGCGACGGCGGGACGTGCTCCATCGGCAGTGGCAACACCTTCCACCCGTCCACGCCGATCGCCGCCGCCGACGGCGGAAGGGTCGTCGTCGGCGACGGGTGCTCGTTCGGGCCGGGCGGCGTCCAGGTCAAGGCCAACCAGCCCGGATCGGTCCTGTCGATCGGCGACCGCGCGCGGCTGCTCAACGGCGCCGAGATCGTCGGCTCCAGCACCATCGGCAACGGCGCCCAGATCATCGGCGCCATCTCGGCCCAGAGCGTCCGGCTGGCAGGGGGCGACGACTTCACCGGGCCCGACCCCGACCGCCGTGGTGCCGTGCTCAAGGGGGCGGGACTCGCCCGCGGGATCCGGCTCGAAGCCGGCGACGTCGTGAACGGCCTCGGCGACTTCGCCACGGCCGCCGTCGAGCGCCAGCTCGCCTACCACCCGCGGGGCAAGTGATGGACAGGGCGATGGGCGACCGGATCCGAGGGGTCGAACTCGGGCTCGGCCTGATCGGCATCGGCCGGCCGTGGCCCGCCCCGGACTCCGCGGTGTGCCTCCCCGAACAGGCCCGGGCCCTGCTGGACCGGGCGATCGAACTGGGCATCCGCTTCTTCGACACGGCCGCCGCGTACGGCCGGAGCGAGGCGGTGCTCGGCGAGTACCTCGCGGACCTGCCCGCCGGCCGACGCGACGACCTGGTGATCGCCACCAAGTGCGGCGAGACCTGGCCGGCCCCGGAGGGTGCCCGTCCGGACCACTCGCCCGGAGCCCTGGAGACGAGCTTCGAACGGTCCCGCCGGCTGCTGGGGCGCGTCGACCTCCTGCAACTCCACAAGTGCGCGGTCGAGGACCTGCGGGACGAGCGCCTCCTCGCCTGGTTCGAGGGCCTGCGGGCCTCCGGGGAGGTGGGAGCGGTCGGAGTCAGCGTCTCCTCCGAGGAGGCCCTGCGGGCGGCGCTCGCCGTCGACCTCTTCGACACCGTCCAGTTCCCGGCGAACCCCGCCAACGCCGGCTTCGCCGCCGCGTACGGCGAGGCCGGGCGTTCGCACCTGCCCCTGCTCAACCGGCCGATGGCGTCCGGTGCGCTCGCCGGCACCGGCAACCCCTTCGCCTTCCACGCGGCGGCCTTCCGGCGCGCGGTCGTCCTGACCGGCACCACGCAGGTCGGCCATCTTGAGGCGAACGCCACGGCATTCGCCTCGGCGGCGACCGCGGCGACCGCGACGGCCGCGGTGGTCTCGGACCAGGATCGGCACCGGTGCCCCGGTTCTCCTTCGATCCCTCAACATCCTTAGCCCACAGGCAGTGTCGCCCTGACGGAACCGGGCCGCGGCGGCCCGGCCGGGGGAGGGCAGCCGAACGGCCGGTCGACCTCGCGGTCGACCGGCCGTTTCGTCGTTCCAGGGACCGGATCGGGCCCGGCCTGGAGCCCGCACCCCCGGTGGGGCGGGGTTCGTCAGCCCTCCTGCCAGGTGGCGCCGGAGCCGGTGAACGCGCCGGAGACACCGGTGTCGTCGGACCAGATCCAGAAGTCGGCGTGCGAGACGCCCTCGGGGCTGACCGAGGACTCGGCGGCCGCGACCCCGGCGCCGTTCTGGTTGACGATGAACTGGCCGCTGCCCCAGCTCGCGTCCAGGCCCTCCTGGGCCGATGCCAGGCCGGCGGTGCCGATCACGAGCGGGACGGTGAGGGCACTGACGGCCAGGACACGCTTGAGACCACGCATGATGGTTTCCTCCATGAAGTGCGGGACAACAGGTGGCAGTGCCGGTCGGCCCTGCCGCAACCAGACAGCCATGTGCCGTCGGCCCCCGCAATCGGCGCCGCCATCCGAACAGGCCTGACGATGTGTCAGGCTCGCCGCGCCGACCTGCGGAAATGGCCGATCGGGTGATCGTATTGAGGGATCGTCCGGGCGGAGCAGGCGCTCTCCGGGTGGGCCCATGGGAACGGCCGGTCGACCTCGCGGTCGACCGGCCGTTTCGTCATTCCAGGATCCGGATCAGCGGCGGCCCTGTCCCGGGGTCGCCCCGTACGTCCAGTGGTGCAGGGTTTCGTCAGCCTTCGTGGCTGGTGGCGCCGGAGCCGGTGAACGAGCCGGTGACGCCGTTGTCGTCGGCCCAGATCCAGAAGTCGGCGTGCTCGACGCCGTCGGGGCCGACGTGGGATTCGACGGCCGCGAGGCCGGCGCCGTGCTCGTTGGCGGTGAAGAAGCCCTTGCCGTAGTTCGCGTCGATGCTGCCGTGGGCCGAGGCCAGGCCGGCGGCGCCGATCACGAGCGGGACGGTGAGGGCGCTGACGGCCAGGACACGCTTGAGGGCACGCATGATGGTCTCCTCCAGGGAGTACGGGGTAACAGGTGGCAGCGCCGGTCGGCCCTGCCAGAACCAGACAGCCATGCCCCGCCGGCCCCCGCAATCGGCGCCGCAATCCGAACAGACCTAACGGTTCGTCAGGCGCGCCGCTGCGACCTGCGGAAATGGCCGATCGGGTGATCGTCCTGCGAGGTCGTTCGGGCGGAGCAGGCACCGGCCCGCCGACGGCGGAAGGCCGGTCGGTCCGTGGGTCGACCGGCCGCCGGGCTCACCGGGCCGCGCAGGTCGCGGAGCCGTCGTCCGGACCGATCGGGGAGTGCCCGTATCCCGCATTCGGGCCCGGTGACATTGCTCACGCCCGGCCGTCGAATGGCGCATTTCAGCAGGGGCGCGACGCATCGAACGGAACCGCGGGCCCAACCGTGATTCACCGCGGCAAGTGGGCGCATTGGTCATTCGGCTGCGAGAACCGCGCGGCCGATCACATCGGCGCAGGTCGGGCCGTGTGTCGTGGCGGCGGACGAGAAGTGCGGCAGGCAGCTGGAAATGGACCGTCAAGTCCGGAACTTGACCATTCTTTTTCCGTCATAATGGATACGGTCGGGGGGCGATCACGGCCGCACCGTGGGCATTTCCGCGCTGCGGACCGGACTTCGGCGCGCGCGTGACCGTGGGCCGAATCATGGGGAGGGGAACGGTCGTGGTGGGCGGGAACGGGCCCGGCGCACCCGGCGCCGCAGGCCTGCTGGTCGGCCGGGACGACGACCTGCGGCTGGTCCGGGAGCGGCTGGGCATCGGGGCCGACGGCGGGGCGCTGCTGCTGGCCGGCCAGGCCGGCGTCGGCAAGAGCGCCGTCCTGGACGCCGTCGCCGCGTCCGCCCTCGCGGACGGCGCCCGGGTGCTCAGAGCCTCGGGAGTGGAGTTCGAGGCCGACTGCGGCTACTCCGGCCTCAACCAGATCCTCTTCCCGCACCTGGGCGCCCTGGACCAGCTCGACGCCGCGCTGCGCGACGCCCTGCGCGTGGCGCTCGGCTTCGACAGCGGGCCGCCGCCGGAGCAACTCGTCGTCTGCAACGCCGTCCTGCGGCTGCTCCAGACCATCGCCGGCGGGCAGCCGCTGCTGCTCGTCGTCGACGACCTGCACTGGGTCGACCCGGCCAGCACCACCGTGCTCGGCTTCGTCGCCCGGCGGGTGACCGGCCTCGGCGTCGGCTTCGTGGCGGCGGCGCGCTCCGGCGAACTGGGCCCAAGGGAGAGCAGCGCCTTCCCCGCGTACGAACTCCCGCCCCTCGACGACGAGTCCGCGGCCAGGCTGCTCGCCGACCGGTACCCCGGACTCGCGCGCGGCGTGCGCCGACGGCTGCTGGCCGAGGCGGGCGGCAACCCCCTGGCACTGCTCGAACTGCCCGCGGCCGTGCAGCCGGCCGCCGCCGGATCCCCGGCCGTGCCACCCCTCAGCAGCCGGCTGGAGACGCTGTTCGGAGCGCGGATCGCCCGGCTGCCCGCCGCCTCCCGGCACCTGCTGCTGCTCGCGGCCCTGGAAGGCACCGGCGACCTGGGCGTGCTGCAGGCGGCCGCCCGCCGCGCCACCGGCTCGTACGGCCTGGACGACCTCGCCCCGGTCGAGCGCGAACGGCTGGTGCACATCGAGGAAGGCCGACGGCGGCTGAGGTTCCGTCACCCGCTCATCCGGTCCGCCGTGGTGCACCACGCCCTGAGCGGCGAACGGCGCGCCGCGCACGCGGCCCTGGCCGAGGCCCTGGCCGACCGGCCCGAACGCGGCGCCTGGCACCTCGGCGAGGCCACCCTCGAACCCGACGAGGAGGTCGCCGCACTGCTGGAGCACGCCGCCGGCCTCACCCTGCGGCGCGGCGACGCCTCGGGGGCCATGCGGACCCTGATCCGGTCCGCCTCCCTCTCCCCGGAGGGGCCGAACCGCCGCCGCCGGCTCGCCGAGGCCGCCTACCTGGGGGCCGAGTCCACCGGGGCGCTGTCCAGCGCCCGCAAGCTCCTCGACGACGCGCGGCAGGCCGCCCCGGAAGGGGAGGACTCGCTGCACTCGGCCACGGCCTCGGCCCTGCTCGTGCTCAACGGGGACGCGCCGGGCGGGGACGTGTTCCGTGGGGACGCGCCCGGCGGGGGCGTCTTCCCCGGGGACGCGCCGGGCGGGGGCGTCTTCCCTGGGGACGCGCCGGGCGGGGGCGTTTCGGGCGGGGACGCCGACGCGGCCGCCGCGGGCGGCGACGTGGGCACCGCCCACCGGCTGCTGACCACGGCCATCGAGTCCGCGGCCGGTGCCCACGGGTACCGGGCCGACGACAAGGCGCTCGTCGACGCGCTGCACGTCCTCGCCGTGATCTGCTTCTTCGGCGCCCGGCCCGAACTGTGGCACTCCTACGACCGGGCCGTGGAACGCCTCACCCCCGAGCCGCCCGCCATCCTGACCGTCCTGGGCCGCACCTTCGCCGACCCCGCGCGCACCGGCGCGGCCGCCCACGGACAACTCGACGCCCTCATGGGCGCGTTGGGCGAGGAGGCCGACCCGGTACTGATCACCAGGGTCGGCACCGGCGCCCTCTACCTCGACCGCCTCGGCGAGGTCCGCGACACCGCCTGGCAGGTGGTGCGGGCCGGGCGCGAGGGCGGACCGGCCCGACGGTACCTCTCCGCGCTCATCCACCTGTGCCTGGAGGACTACCTCACCGGGCGGTGGGACGAGGCGCTCGACCTCGCCGCCGAGGGGCTGCGCGCCTGCGAGGAGCACGGGTACCGCGCCTTCGCCTGGTACTTCCTGTACATCAGGTCCATCGTCCTCGGCGCCCGCGGCCACACGGACGAGAGCCTCGCGACGGCCCGCCACGTCATCGACTGGGCCGCGCGCCACGGCGCCCCCTGCGCAGCGCACTACGCCCACCACGCCGCGGCCGTGGCGGCCCTGGGCCGCGGGGACTTCGCGCTCGCCTACCGGCACGCCGACGCCGTCAGCCCCGCCGGCACCCTGGCCTCCCACGTCCCCCACGCGCTCTGGGTGGCCGCGCACCTCGTCGAAGCCGGCGTCCGCAGCGACCACCGGGCCGAGGCCGCCGCGCACGTCCGGGCCATGCGCGAGGCCGGGCTCGGCGCCGTGTCCTCCCGGCACGCCATGCTCCTGGAGGCCTCGGCCGCCCTGTGCACCGACGACGACCAGGAGGCCCTGCGCCGCTTCGCCCGCGCGCTGGACACCCCCGACGGCGACCGGTGGCGCTTCGACCACGCGAGGGTCCGGCTCGCCCACGGCGAACGGCTCCGCCGAACCCGGGCCACGGCCGAGGCCCGGGCCCAACTCGGCGCCGCACTGGCCGCGTTCGAGGAGCTGGGCGCCCGGCCGTGGGCCGAGCGGGCGAGGAACGAGCTGCGGGCGACGGGCCGCAGCAGACCGGGACCCGACGCCTCGAACACCCACGGCCTGAGCGCCCAGAAGCTCAAGATCGCCCGCCTCGCCGCCTCCGGACTCACCAACAAGCAGATCGCCGACCGGCTGTTCATCTCGCACCGCACCGTCGGCGCGCACCTGTACCAGATCTACGAGAAGCTGGGCATCACGTCCCGCACCATGCTGCGCGACGCCCTCGGGCCGGCCGTCGAGGGCGGCGGCCCGCCGGCACCCGGGCGCGGTTGAGGACGGCCGTCCGGTCCGAGGACCGGACGGCCGTCCGCCGTCGGACCGTCAGGACGTCCAGACGATCACATGGGCCGCGACCGGGTCGCCGGCCGCGTCGAGCGCGACGGCGTTCCCGGCGACCACCCCGGCGTCGTTGACGAACAGCGCCTGGGCGTACGGGCTGAGCGGGGACGGCGGGAGCGGCACGGCCGTCCCGTCGGGCCTCCACAGCAGGGCCGTGGTGCGGTTCCAGTCCGGGCCCTGCGCCTCGCCGACGGCGGTTCCCGCGCCGTTGACCGCCATCGCCTCGCTCTGCCGGCCCGCCGGGCCGCCGAGCAGGGTCTGCGTACCGTCCGGGTTCCAGCGGGCGGCGAAGGTGGAGCGGTGGGCGTCGAACGTCGCCCCGACCACGGTGCCCGCGCTGTTGACGGCCCTCGTCCGACCGTAACCGGCGTCGCGGACGGCGCCGCCGGGCGTCCACACCAGCACCCGGTCGAACTCCGTGTCTCCGGTGCGCCGCCCGTGACCGAGCACCACGCCGTCGTCGGTCATCCCGTCCACCCGGGCCCCGTCGAGGCCCGGCGGCAGCGGGAGCGCGGACACGGCGCCCGCCGGGCTCCAGAGCACCGGAGTCTCCCGGGAGCGGCCGTCGCCGAGGCTCCGCTCGGAGGTGCCGGCGACGACGCCCGCGTTGGTGACGGCGGCGGTCGAGCCCGCGGTGTCGCCGGGCAGCAGCGGCAGATCCACCCTGGTGCCGTCGGCCTGCCACTTCAGGGGCTTGGACCGGTACGTGTCGTCGTACGAGCCGCCGGCCACCACGCCGGCGTCGTTGACCGCGGCCGCGCCGCCGCCGCGGACACCGGCCGGCAGCGCCAGCGCCGTGGCGGTCCCGTCCGGGGCCCAGCGGACCGGGTGGTTGTCGGACATCGTCCGGTAGGAGGACCCGACCACGGTGCCCGTGCCGTTGAGCCCCACCGGGCGGCTGGACAGGTCGCCGGTCAGCGGCGCCAGGACGGTGTAGCCGAGATGGTCGGGATGCCAGCGGACGGCGCGCGGGGTGAGCTGGCCGGAGACGTCCGCGTAGTACTCGCCGACGACGGCGCCGTCGCGGCTCAGGCCCCGCGCCAGGCTGTAGGCGGTGCCCGGCGGCTCGGGAAGGAACCGCGGGGCCGGCAGCGGTGCGGCCGGTGCGGCCGGAGCGGCCGCCGTGGCCGCCGTGGCCGTGGGCACCGGGCCGAGCAGCAGGGCGGCGGACGCGGCGGTGGCGACGAGGGCCGCTGCGGCGACGAGGGCCGCGGGGCGCGAGGGGCGCGAGTCGGTCGTCCGGCGGTCTCCCGTCCCGTCCGTACCGTCCGTCGCGTCCGTCCTGTCGAGGTGGGGGTCGAGGTGGAGGCGGGTCGCGGCCATCAGGGCTTCCAGATCATCGCGCGCGGGAGGTCCTGCGCGTTCGGCGCGTCGTACCAGGTGGCATCCCCGGCGATCACCCCGGATTCGTTGACGAGGAGGGCCCGGGCGTAGGGGCTGAGCGAGGACGGCGGGAGCGGCACGGCCGTGCCGTCGGGCCGCCACAGCACCGGCGTGCGGCGGTACGGGGTCGGACCCTCCGCGAAACCGACGGTCGTGCCCGCGGCGTTGATCGTGCTCGCCCAGGCCTGCCGGCCCGCCGGGACGTCGAGCAGCGTCAGCGTGCCGTCCAGGGTCCAGCGCGCGGCATGCTCGGAGCGGTCGGCACCGAACGTCGTTCCGACGACGGTGTTCGCGGTGTTGACGGAGCTCAGCCGGCCGTGGGCGACGTCCCGGGCGGTGCCGTTCGCGTCCCAGGCCACCACCCGGTCGAACCCGGTGCCCCCCGCGCGCCGCCCTTGGCCGAGGATCACGCCGTCGTTGGTGATCCGGACGACCCCGGCCGCGTCGATCCCAGGGGGGAGCGGAAGCGCCGTCACGTCACCCGCCGGGCTCCAGATCACCGTCCGGGTCCGGGACTCGCCGCCGACCGACCCCGAGGACCAGCCGATGACGAAGCCCGCGTCGTTGATGAACGAGACCGAGCCGGTGTCGTCGCCGGGCAGCAGCGGCAGGTCGACCCGGGTGCCGTCGGCCTGCCACTTCAAGGGCTTGGGCCGGTAGCCGGAGTCGTACGAGCCGCCGATCACCACACCGGCGTTGTTGATCCCGGACGCGCTGCCGCCGCGGACCCCGGCCGGCAGCTCCAGCGCGGTCGGGGCGCCGTCCGCCGCCCAGCGGACCGGGTGGTCCTCGGTCAGGCCGGCGAAGGAGACCCCGACCGCGACGCCCGACGCGTTCAGGGAACCCGGGCGGGTGGCGACCTCGCCGGGCAGCGGTTCCAGGGTGGTGACGCCGGACCGGTGGGCGTTCCAGCGGAGCGCGCGCGGGGCGAACCGGTTGGGGATGTTCAGGTAGGTCTCGCCGAGGATGTCGCCCGCGTTGTTCAGGCCGTACACCGAGCTGAGCGGGGCGGCGTTCGCGGGCAGCGGCAGCAGGTACGGGGTCGGCACCGGGGCGCCCGGGTCGGCCGCCGCGGCCGTGGGTACCGGGCCGAGCAGCAGGGCGACGGCCGCCGCGACGGCCGCCGCGGCGGCGGCCGGGGCAGCTCTGCGAAGGGTGGGGGAACCAGCCATCCGGAAACTCCTGTCGTGTCAACGATCAAGTGGATCAAGAGAGTTGATGCTCCGTCGGAGTCGGGTCGGTCGGGTTCCCGGTCCGACGGCCAAGTCTCATCCACGGTCGGTTCGTTGGCAGGACGATCGCCGAATCGGCCGGAATCACACCCCTTTTGGGCGCGTCGGCGGGGTGGCGGCGGAGCGGTTCCGAACGGTTTGGGGCGGTCTCGTGGGATGTCGGACGGGTGTGGCGGTTGCCCGGGCGGTGGGTGCCCGCGCGGCCCTCCCGGCGCGCGTCGCCGGCCGGGGGTGCGGTGGCCGGGGTGGCGGGGGTGTGCTGCTCCCCGCCCTCCTCGGCGCGCGGGTTGCGCTACCGGGCGGCGACCGGCGGGCCGTCGTCGCCCTCGGTGCCGCCGCCACCGGGCCGACCGTCCCGGCCGGACGAGCCGCCGCCGGGACCCCGGGCGTACACGGTGAAGGAGGTCAGGCCGGCGGGCAGCGCCCAGGCCCCGGCGCTCCGGATGGACACCTTGTAGCGGTGCGGGCCGTCGTCCCGCTGGACGGGTGCGGCCTGGGCGGCCGTCGCGGCCAGTGCCGCGACGGTGGAAGCGGTCGCCAAAAGGCCTTGTCGGAACAGCTTTTGATTGATCGTCATTCATGCGATGGTCTGGAACTCCGGCGGCCTGGCGGCGGCTTCGACCCGTATTCACGCGAACGGGTGGTCGCGATCCGGCCGAGTTCGCGGAGGCCCCCTCCGACTGCCGATATGCCGCCGGACTGCCCCCGACGGGTCGCCGGGGGAGGCCGCCGGAGCTCCTCCCTCGATCGGGGGAGGGCGGGGGCCGGGAGGCCGGTGATACTGGCGAACATGATCAAGGGAATGCGGTTGCTGCTGCGCAGGTCGACGTACACGGGGGTGCTGTTCGCGGTACTCGGAGCGCTGGCCGGGCTGCCGGTGGCGATGGTGGCGCTCGGGATGACGCTCGGGGTGTCCGGGCGGCCGGACTCGGTCTGGCTGGCGCTGCCGCTGTGGGTGGTGCTGCTCGCGGCGGCCGGGCTGCCCCGAGTGGTGCGCCGGGTGCTGGCGGCGGGCGCGCGGCGACTGCTGGGCGTCGCGGTGCCCGCCCCGGTGAAGGGGGCCGCGGCGGAGCGCTGGCGGACGCCGGCGTTCGTGGTGGCCCACGTGGCGCTGGGGTGGACGGTGCTGATCGGCGGCAGCACGTTCCTCGTGATGGCCATGACGCTGCCGGGACGATGGGTGGAGGGCTCGGCCCGGATCAGCCTCTTCGGCTGGGGCGCGGACGTGACCGGCGTCTGGTCGTGGGTCATCGGCGCGCTCAGCCTGGTCCTCGCGGCGGTGCTGCTCGCCGGGGCGTCGGGGGCACTGCGGTGGCTGGCGCCGCGGCTGCTCGGACCCTCGCCCGCCGAGCGGCTCGCCCTGGCCGCCGAGCGGGAGCGGCTGATGGCCGAACGCAACCGGCTGGCCCACGAGTTGCACGACTCCATCGGGCACACCCTGACCGCCGCCACCATCCAGGCGGCCGTCGCGGGCGAGGTGCTCGCCGACGACCCGGCGGCGGCGCGGGCCGCCATGCGCAGTATCGAGGAATCGACCCGGGCCGCGCTGGAGGACCTCGACTACGTGCTCGGCGCACTGCGCGAGGAGCAGACCGGCACCGCCCCGACCCGCACCCTCGCCGACCTGCCCGAGCTGATCGACCGGCTGCGGCACGCGGGCGCCGTCGTGGCGCCGCGGACCACGGGGGACCTGGCGCAGGTGCAGGGCACCCTCTCCCGGGCCGCCTACCGGATCGTCCAGGAAGGGCTGACCAACGCGCTGCGGCACGGCAACGGCGGGACGATCGAGCTGCGGGTGACGGCGGGACCGGAGGAACTGGAGCTGACCGTGGTCAACGCGGTGGCGGGCGCGGCCGCCGGACCGGGCGCGAGCGGCTTCCCGACCTCCGGGCACGGCCTGCCCGGGCTGGCCGAGCGGGTGAGGCTGCTGCACGGCGAGTTCGAGGCCGGCCCGTCCGGCGACGGGCAGTGGCGGCTGGCGGTCCGGCTGCCGATGCGGTGGTCGGCGTGAGCGGCGCCGGCCCCGACACGGGCGCGCCGTCCGACGTCACCGTCCTGATCGCCGACGACGACCCCCTCACCCGCAGCGGCCTGGGCACCCTGCTCGGCGCCCAGCCCGGCATCACAGTGGTCGGGAAGGCCGCCGACGGCGTCGAGGCGGTCGAGCAGGCCCGGCTGCTGCGGCCGGACGTGGTGCTGATGGACGTGCGGATGCCGCGCCGCAACGGCATCGACGCCACCCGCGAACTGCTGCGGGAGCACGCCGACCCGCCCAAGGTCGTGGTGATCACCACCTTCGAGAACGACGCCTACGTCACCGCCGCGCTGAGCGCCGGCGCCAGCGGCTTCGTGCTGAAGCGGCGGCCCGTCCCGCAGATCGCCGAGGCGGTGCGGGTGGCGGCGGCGGGGGAGGCGGTGCTGTTCCCCGCCGCGCTGAGCCGGATGGTCGCGGCCCGGCCGCTGGACTCGGCCGAGGCGCTGCCCCGGGCGGCGCTGACCGGGCGGGAGGAGGGCGTGCTGCGGCTGATGGCGACCGGACTGTCCAACCCGGAGATCGCGCAGGCGCTCGCCGTCAGCCAGGAGACCGTCAAGACGCACGTGGGGAACGTGCTGGGCAAGCTCGGCGCGCAGAACCGGACCCACGCGGTGGTGATCGCGTACGAGAGCGGGTTGGTGGTGCCGGGGCTGCCGGGGGCGTAGCCGGCGGGGCGGGCGGGGCGCGGCCCCGGGCTGGCGCGGCCCCGGGCCGCGCCGCGCCGGAGCCGCCACGGTCCCGGAACCGCGACGGCCGCGGAGCCGCGACGGCCCCGAGGGCCGCTACCGCACGGGGTCGATCGGGGTGAGGGTGCCGAGGCGGTCCTCGACGGCCTGGGCGGCGGCCAGGCACAGGTCCTCCCGGAAGGCGCGGCCGACGAGCTGGACGCCGGTGGGCAGGCCGTCCGCGGCGAGGCCGGTGGGGACGGCGACGGCCGGCACGCCGACGAAGCTGGTCACCGAGCAGAGCCGCATGGCCGAGTCGACCCGGTCGCGGCCCGCCTGGTCCCGGGACTCCAGTCCGGGCTCGACCGGCGGCTCCGTGAACACCGGGCCCAGCAGCAGCGGGTACTCGTGCAGGAACTCCGTCCAGGAGCGGCGGATGCTCATCCAGACGCTCATCAGCCGGATCAGGCCGGGGGCGTCCACGGGCCGGGCGCCGTGCATCATCAGCTCGATGTAGCGGTCGCCGCCCTCGCCGAGCAGCTGCCGCACGACGGGCCAGCTCGGCGCGAACTCGGTGACGGCGAGGCGGTGGTAGGCGTCGAGCGCCTCCTCCATCCGCGGGACGTCGGGGACCTCCCGGACGTCGTACCCGGCGTCGCGCAGCGCGTCGGCGGCGGTCTCGACGGCGCGGCGGACGGTGGGGTGGACCCCGTGGCCGCCGTGGCTGCCGTGACCGCCGGGATCGGCGACGACGGCGACCTTGATCGGACCGGCGAGCGGCTCCCCGTACAGCGGGACGGGCACGGCGCGCGGGTCGCGCGGGTCGGTGCCCGCCAGCGTCTCGTAGGCGAGCCGCAGGTCGGCGACCGTACGGGCCAACGGGCCGTCGGCGACCAGGACCTGGGAGGCCGGGCCGGGGTCGTCCGGGCCGATCAGGCGCTGGTCGGCGGGGAACCGGCCGGTGGTCGGGTTGAGGGCGGCGACCCCGCAGAAGGAGGCGGGGACGCGGACCGAGCCGCCGGAGTCGTTGCCGAGCCCGAGCGGGGCCATGCCGGCGGCGACCGCCACGCCGTCCCCGCCGCTGCTGCCACCGGGGGTGCGGCCCGCGTCCCACGGGTTGCGGGTGTCGCCGTACAGCTCACTGCGGGTGTGCATCCCGGCGAGGATCAGGGTCGGCAGGTTGCTGTGGCCGATCGGGATCGCCCCGGCCGCGCGCAGCCGGGCCACCGGGACGGCGTCGACGGCGGCGACGTGGTCGCGGAAGCGCGGGCTGCCGAAGGTGGTCGGCACGCCGGCGATCGGGGTGCACTCCTTCACGGTGAACGGCACGCCCGCGAGCGGACCCAGTTCCTCGCCCGCGGCCCGGCGGCGGTCGGTCTCCCGGGCGGCCGCGCGGGCCCGGTCGGCGAGCAGCTGGGTGACGGCGTTCAGGTGCGGGTTGACGTCGGCGATCCGGTCCAGGTGGTCGTCCACCACGTCCAGGGCCGACACCTCGCCCGTGCGCACGGCGGCGGCGAGTTCGGTGGCGGGCTTGCTCCACAGGGGCATGGGAGTTCTCCTCGGCTCTCCTCGGCCTGGTTCCGATGCGACCGCATCGGAACAGGGCCACCATAGCCCGGGAGCCGATACGCTTGCATCGAAATAAAACGAGGGCCAACGAGGGCCGACAAGGACCGACAAGGACCCAAGGAACGCGGAGGGAGACCGGGGATGCCCAAACAGGTGGACCACGAGGGCCGGCGCCGGCGGATCGCCGAGGCCGTCTGCCTGCTGGTGGACGAGCACGGGCTGGAGGGCGTCACCCTGCGGGACGTCGCCGCCCGGGCGGAGGTCTCGATGGGAGCCGTCCAGCGCTGCTTCCGCACCAAGGAGGAGATGCTCCTGTTCGCGCTCACGCACATCGGCGCGCGGGTCTCCGAGCGGGTGCGGAGCCGGCTCGCGGCCGGCCCGGCGCAGTCGGCGGCCAGCGAACTCGGACTGGTGGCGGGCGAGGTGGCGCTGCTCCGCGAGGAGCACCGGGCCGAGGCCAGGATCTGGCTCGCCTTCGTCGCCGGGGCCGCCGTCAACCCGGCGCTGGCGGCGACCCTGCGGAGCAGCTACGCGGCGCTGGAGGAACTGATGGTGCGGCTGGTCACGGAAGCCGCCGGCGGGGCGGCCGTCGGCGGATCGGTGATCGGCGGGGCGGCCGCGGGCGGGGCCGTCGTCGCGCGGACCGAGGCCCGCGCGCTGCTCGCCCTCGCCGACGGGCTCACCACGCACGTCCTGGTCGGGCACCGGACGGTGGGGGAGGCGGAGGAGGTCCTGCACGCGCACCTGGCCGGGCTCTGGGCGCGCTGCTGACCGGAGGCCGGGCCGTCCGCCGAACCGGCGGCCGATCCCCCTGCCGGACGGATGAGATGATCACCATGCCAAGTGGTCGGCAGCACGGAGGACAGGAATGGCGAGCGGGACGGCTGGTGCAACGGAGCAGCGCCGGTTCACCGACCCCGGGGTCAAGCTGTACGACTTCGCCGACGAGGTGCTCGTCCGCTGCCCGAAGTGCGGCGGCTGCGCCCTCGTCCTCGCGCGGCCGGGCGACGCGTGCGAGCCCCGGTGGATCGGCGCCCGGGAGCACACCCGCCTGCGGCTGAGGTGCGGCTGCGGGCACGCCGTGGACGCCGTCCCGGACCACCTGGCGTTCGGCGGCCCCGTCGACCCGTACTTCCGACTGCCGCTCTGGCTGGACGCGGACTGCTGCGGCCGGCGGCTGTGGGCGTTCAACCCCGCCCACCTCGACCTGCTGGAGTCCTACGTCGGGGCCGTCCTGCGCGAACGCACCGCGTTCCCCGGCTCACTGAGCCTGGTCGCCCGGCTGCCCGCCTGGGTGAAGTCGGCCAAGCACCGGGACGAGGTCCTGCGGACGATCCGCCGGCTGCGCGCGACCCTCCCGCCCAGCCTGCGGCCCACCCTGCCGCCCGGCCACCGGCCCGGCCGCTGATCCTTCGCCCGCTGATCCTCGCCCGCCGATCCTTCGCCCGCTGTTGTCGCCCGCGTCACCGTCCAGTCCGTGGAAGGCCGGCGAAGGCGGCGGCCGGGTGCGGCAGGATCGGGCCCGACGTCACCGGAGACGCCTGTCGGACACTCGTGTTGGGAGAGCCTGCCGTGACCGCTGTGGAGATCCCGGGATCCAAGTCCATCACCGCCCGGGCCCTGTTCCTGGCCGCCGCCGCCGAGGGCGTGACCACCCTGCGCCGCCCGCTGTCCTCGGACGACACCGAGGGCTTCGTGCAGGGCCTGGACGCCCTCGGGTACCGGATCGAACGGACGGCCGACGCCTGGCGGGTCGAGGGCCGCCCGTCCGGGCCCGCCGTGCCGGACGCCGAGGTGTACTGCCGGGACGGCGCCACCACCGCGCGCTTCCTGCCCACCCTCGCCGCCGCCGGCCGCGGCACCTACCGCTTCGACGCCTCCGCCCAGATGCGCCGCCGCCCGGTCGCCCCGCTCACCCGGGCACTGCGCGAGCTGGGCGTGGAACTGCGGCACGAGGAGGCCGAGGGGCACCACCCGCTGACGGTCGTCGCCGACGGCGTCCGCGGCGGTGAACTCACCCTGGACGCCGGGCAGTCCTCGCAGTACCTGACCGCGCTGCTGCTGCTCGGCCCGCTCACCCGGGACGGCCTGCGGATCACCGTCACCCGGCTGGTCTCCGCCCCGTACATCGGCATCACCCTGGCGATGATGCGCGACTTCGGGGTCGAGGTGAAGCGGGAACGGACCCCCGCCGGCGAGGTGTTCGAGGTGCCCGCCGGCGGCTACCGGGCCGCCGACCACCCGATCGAACCGGACGCCTCCACCGCCAGCTACTTCTTCGCCGCCGCCGCCCTGGCCGGCCGCGAGGTCACCGTCCCGGGCCTCGGCCGGGACGCGCTCCAGGGCGACCTGCGGTTCGTGGAGGTGCTGCGGCGGATGGGCGCCCGGGTGGACATCGGCGGCGACCGCACGACCGTGGCCGGCGACGGCCGGCTCGGCGGAATCACCGTCAACATGCGGGACATCTCCGACACCATGCCCACACTCGCGGCCATCGCCCCGTTCGCCACCGGCCCGGTGCGGATCGAGGACGTCCACAACACCCGGGTCAAGGAGTGCGACCGGCTGGAGGCCTGCGCCGACAACCTGCGCGCGATGGGCATCACCGTGGCCACCGGGGACGACTGGATCGAGATCCGGCCCGGCACCCCGCGCCCGGCCGAGATCACCACCCACTCCGACCACCGGATCGTGATGTCCTTCGCCGTCACCTCGCTGCGCACGCCCGGCATCACCTTCGACGACCCGGGCTGCGTGCGGAAGACCTTCCCGGGGTTCCACGAGGCCTTCGCGGAGCTGCGGGCAGCCTGGGGGATCTGACCCCCGCCGGCGGCGCGGCGCCCCGACGCCGCCGCTCGCCCGCCGGAATCCCGGTCGCCCCGGAATCCCGGTTGCCGGGCGGCGGGCCCGGCGGCGAGGATGCCGTTCGTGTCCGAGACGGTTTTCGAGACGGAGTCAGACGGGCCCGAGCTGCGGCCCTACCCCAAGATCCCCGCGCGCGGCCGCTCCGGCGGGCCCGGCAGCCGGGAGTGGACCGCGGCCGAGAAGGTGCACGGGGCGCACTTCGCGGTGGTCTGCGAGGGCGGCTCGGTGCGGGCCGCGAAGCGGCGTGAACTGCTGGACGACGAGGGCCTGGACGCCTTCTTCGGCGTCAGCCGGATCTGGCCCGAACTGTCCGTCGCGGCGGCCCGGTTCGCCGCCGCGGTGCGCGGGACCCGGGACGGTGCCGCGGTGACGATCTACGGGGAACTGGCCGGCGGCCGCTACCCGCACCCCGGGGTGCCCGCCGCCCCCGGGGTCGACCCGGTCCAGACCGGCGTCTGGTACGCCCCCGGCCTGCGCTGGCTGCCATTCGACGCCACCGTCG
This sequence comes from Kitasatospora sp. NPDC058063, assembly GCF_042885395.1. Taxonomy (NCBI): domain Bacteria; kingdom Bacillati; phylum Actinomycetota; class Actinomycetes; order Kitasatosporales; family Streptomycetaceae; genus Kitasatospora; species Kitasatospora sp. NPDC058063. Next base: position 272,858 of record NZ_JBHVSD010000009.1, on the reverse strand, counting down.
AGACGCCCGAGGGCCGTCGGTGGATCGCCGACCGCACCCTGCGCACGGCCGCGCGGGCCGCCGGGCTCACCTGCGTGCCCCTGCTCGGGCACGGCCCCCTGACCACCCTGCACGACCTGCCGGTGCGCTACCCCACCCGGGTGCCCGCGCTGTTCGGCCTGCCCGAACTGCCGGACAACCTCGCCGAGGGGTACGTCCTCAAACCCGCCGGCGAGTGGCACGAGTCCGGCCCGGCCCGTCCGCTGGTGAAGGTGAAGCAGCAGGCCTTCGCCGAGGACGACCGCTACGACGGCGCCCGCCCGTACCTCCCCCCGCCCCGGGGCGCGGCCGGCGTCCCGGCCTGGCTCCTGGTCCAGGCCTCCGCCCTGCTCACCCCCGCCCGGGCCGCGGCCGCCGTCAGCAAACTGGGGCCCCGTACGGCCGCGGACGCCGTGGCCGAGGAGATCGCGGCGGACGTGGCGGAGGAACTCGCCGAGGCCGTGGGCGGATTGGAGGCGGACGTGCTGGCCGCACTGCGCCGGGCGCTCGAACCGGGCGCGCGCACGCTGGCGTCCTTCGACGCGCAGGACCGGCGCGGCGCCTGAGCGGGCGGGCCGACGGCGCGCGGCGGGGGCGGGGGCGGGGGCGGGGTCGAGGGCGGGTTCAGACGGTGTCCAGGAGGCTTCCACGTCCGGGGGGAGGGGCCCATCATGGGCTCCCGGTCCCGGCAGAACCGCCCCGACACCGCCCCGACACCGTTCCGGGGCCGTTCCGGGGCCGCCCTCAGGAGGCAGAAGAGATGACGATCCCACCGCCCGTCCGGATCCAGGCCGCCGTCGTCCGCGCCGCGTACGCCCTGCCGGAGGGCCTGCGGCGGGCCATCGCGGGCAAGCCGGTGGTCCGCGACGGGCAGACGCTCGCGCTGGACGCGCAGCTGATGCTCAAGCTCCAACGGCTGTCCAAGGCGGCCCTGGTGATGCCGGGCGGGGTCGGGTCGTCGCGGGCCGCGATGGAGCACGCGCGGCACCTGGTGGGCGGGCCGCAGGATCGTGCGGTCGCCGCGCGGAGCGTCGTCATCCCGCGGGAGCACGGCGAACTGGCCGCCACGCTGTACACCCCGGACGGGCTGGCGACGGGCTCCGGCCTGCTGGTCTTCCTGCACGGCGGGGGCTGGGTGGTCGGCAGCCGGGCCAGCCACGACCACGTCGCCCGCTTCCTCGCCCGGCGGGCGCGGGTGCGGGTGCTGTCGGTGGAGTACCGGCTGGCGCCCGAGCACGTGTTCCCGGCGGCGGCCGAGGACGCGCTCGCCGCCCTCGACCACGCCCACGCCGAGGCGGCCGGCCTGGGCGCGGACCCGGAGCGGATCGCGGTCGGCGGGGACAGCGCGGGCGGCAACCTGGCCGCCGTCGTCGCTCAGCAGGCCGTCCGGCGGGGCGGGCCCGCCCCGGTGTTCCAGCTGCTGCTCTACCCGGCGACCGACGCCTCGGTCCGGCGCCCCTCGCGCGGGCTGTTCGCCGACGGGTTCTTCCTGACCGACGCGGACATGGACTGGTTCGCCGACCGGTACGCGCCCGCGCCCGCCGACCGCACCGACCCGCGGCTGTCGCCGCTGCTCGCCGAGGACCTGTCCGGCCTGCCGCCCGCGTACATCGGCACCGCGGGCTTCGACCCGCTTCGCGACGAGGGCGAGGCGTACGCGCGGGCGCTGCAGGAGGCCGGGGTCGCGGTGCGGCTGAGCCGGCAGCCGGACCTCATCCACGGGTACGCCAACTACCTCGGCATCGGGGGCCGCTTCCGGGAGGCGACGGCCGAGGCGGCGGAGGCGCTGCGGCAGGCGATCGGCGAGGCGTAGCGGACGCGGCGCAGCGGCGCGGACAGGGAGGGACGCGTGGCGGACGCGGAACGGACGCGGGACGGACGCGGAACGGACGCGGAACGGACCCGGGGCGCGAACCGTACGGTCGCGCGCCGGGTCGTTGCCGCGCGGGGGGTTCTCGGCGACCGGCTCTTATTGTACTGTCCGTCTAATAAGCGGGTGAGCGGGAGCCCGCGGAGACAGGCACCTGGAGGCAGCCATGGCGCTCACCCGGCAGACGGGGCACGGCCACACCGAGGCCGACGACGACGTCTCGAAGCGGCTGCTGGAGTCGGCCGCCACCCTCTCCTACGACCCCTCGACCGAGATCGACTGGGACGCCCCGCTCCCGGAGGACCACTACGGCCTCAACCCGGAGTGGAGCACCCTCTACGGCACCCGGCTGTGGGACGGGATGACCGAGCGGCAGCGGGTCGTGCTCACCCGGCACGAGGTCTGCTCGATCATGAACACCGGCATCTGGTTCGAGATGATCCTCCAGCAGATGGTGCTGCGCGACCAGTACCTCAGGAACCCCGCCGACGCCGCGTTCCAGTTCGCGCTCACCGAGATCGCCGACGAGTGCCGCCACTCGATCATGTTCGCCCGGGCCTGCGCCAAGATGGGCGTCCCCGCCTACCGCCCGCACAAGCTGATCGCCCAGGCCGGCCGCGCCTTCAAGGCGCTCGCCAAGGGCGAACTCGCCTACGGCGGAATCCTGGTGGCCGAAGAGGTGCTCGACGTCATGCAGCGCGACTGGATGCGCGGCGAGAACGTCCTGGAGATCGTCCGCGGCACCTCCCGGATCCACGTGGTCGAGGAGTCCCGGCACATGAAGTTCGCCCGGCAGGAGATCCGCGAGCGGATGCGCCACGCGAGCCCCGCCCGCCGGCGCGCCTCCGCCACCGGCATCGCCGTGGGCGCGTACGTCATCGTCACCAGCATGGTGCACCCGGGCGTCTACAAGGCCGCCGGGCTCGACGTGCAGCGGGCGCTCGCCGAGGTGCGGGCCAGCGAGCACCGCAAGGCGATGATGCGCACCAGCTCCCGGCACCTGATGGCCTTCCTCGCCGAGACCGGACTGCTCACCAGCCGCTCGGCGGCCGTCTACCGCCGGGTGCACATGCTCTGACGGACCGTCGCCACCAAGCCGCCCCATCCCCCACGCGCAGCGAGGACCCCACCCGGCCATGGCCTACGCGATCACCCAGACCTGCTGCAACGACGCCTCGTGCGTGTCCGTCTGCCCGGTCAACTGCATCCACCCGACCCCGGACGAGCCGGAGTTCGGCACCACCGACATGCTCTACATCGACCCGCGGGCCTGCATCGACTGCGGCGCCTGCGCGGACGCCTGCCCGGTGGACGCGGTGTACCCGGTCGACCGGCTGCGCGGGCCCGACACCGTGTTCGGCGACCTCAACCGCGACTGGTTCCGCGACCACCCCAGCGACCACGCCTGGGGCGCGCCCAGCTTCCCGCGCAGCCTGCCGGACGAGCTCGGCGCGCTGCGGATCGCGGTCGTCGGCACCGGCCCCTCCGCCGGGTACACCGCGCAGGAACTGCTGCGCGGCACCAGCGCCGAGATCACCATGATCGACCGGCTGCCGGTCACCGGCGGCCTGCTGCGGCACGGCGTCGCGCCCGACCACCAGTCCACCAAGCGGATCGCGGAGAGCTTCGCGAGCGTCTTCCGCGACCCCCGGCTGCGGATGCACCTCAACGTGGAGATCGGCACGGACCTCACCCACCAGGAGCTCGCCGCGCACCACCACGCGGTGGTGTACGCGGTCGGCGCGGCGGCCGACCGGCGGCTCGGCGTCCCCGGCGAGGACCTGCCGGGCAGCCTGCCCGCGACCGCGTTCGTCCGCTGGTACAACGCCGAACCGACCGTGCCCGCCGACGCGGTGGAGCTGTCGGCCCGGCGCGTGGTGGTGATCGGCAACGGCAACGTCGCGGTGGACATCGCCCGCATCCTGCTCACCGACCCCGACCGGCTCGCCGCCACCGACATCGCCGACCACGCCCTGGCCGCGCTGCGCCGCAGCCGGGTCCGGGAGGTCGTGCTGCTCGCCAGGCGCGGGCCCGGACAGGCGGCGTGGACCAGGGCGGAGTTCCTGGCCCTGCGGCAGCTGCCGGGTGTCGAGGTGGTGGTCGAGGACCACCCGGAGGTACGGGCGGCGATCGAGGCGGCGGGAGCGGAAGCGGAGGCGGGATCGGGATCGGGATCGGGGTCCGGCGCGGGGTCGGGCACGGCGGCGGGAGCGGGGCTGCTCACCGGGCTGCCGCTGGTGCCGTTCGACGGGTCCGCGGAGCCCGGGCCGGGACGGCGGATCGTGCTGCGGTTCCTGTCGGCGCCGGTCGAACTCTCCGGGGACGGCCGGGTCGAGGCCCTGACCGTCGAGCGGACCGCCCCGACGGCGGACGGCCGGGTCGAGGGCACGGGGGCGACGGACGTGCTCCGGGCCGGGCTGGTGGTGCGCTCGATCGGACACCGGGGCGTACCGCTGCCCGGGCTGCCGTTCGACGAGCGGGCCGGGACGGTCGCGCACCGGAACGGGCGGGTCGTCGACCCGGCGACCGGCCGGCCGCTGCCGGGGACGTACGTGGTGGGCTGGGCCAAGCGCGGGCCGTCCGGCGGGATCGGCGCCAACCGGGCCTGCGCGCGGGAGACCGTGGACGCGCTGCTGGACGACGCGGCCGCCCGGGCGCTGCCCGTCCCGGAGGCGGGCCGCAAGGACTTCGAGCGGCTGGTGCGGCACCGGCGGCCGGACGCGGTGGGGCTGCGGGAGCTGCGGGCGGTGGAGCGCGCGGAACGCGAGCGCGGCGAGGCCGAGGGGCGGCCCCGGGTGAAGCTCGCCAGCGTGCCCGAGCTGCTGGCGGCGGGGCGGCGGCGGTAGCGGGGAAGACCCGGGCCCGGGCGGGAAACCCCGGAGCCTCGCCGGAAAGAACCCACGGGCCGTGCCGGGACAATGGGGAGGGCACGACGTGCGCAGGAAGTCGGGTGGGCCGACTTCCTGCGCACCCGGCCGCGCTCCGCAGGGGGTTGACCTGCGGAGCACCGGGTTGACCCGACCGTGTCCCGGCGCGGGCGGGGTGCGTTGGGTGGGTGTGAGTGGATTCGGGTGGCTGCCGGTGCCGGAACGGCAGCCGGGTGAGGAAACGATCCTGCGCGGCATTCCGGACAGGCCGCCGGAACCGCCGTCGCCACCCGCGACGACGGAGCCGCGGGTGACGACGGAACCGCCGGTGCGGGAGCAGTGGGTGACGGAACGGCCGGTGGCGGAACCCGGCCCGGAAGCGCCCATCTACGCCGAGCTGGCCCGGCGCTGGCAGGCCGAGGGGCGGGCCGTCCCCGGGCTGCCCGATCCCGTCTGGGACGCGCTGGCCGCACCGGCGGCCCGGGACCGGCCGGCGGTGCCCGGCCCGGGCCGGAGCCCCGAGCGGAGCCCTGCGCGGGGCCCGGGGTGGAACCCGGGGTGGGACCCGGCTGCGGGCCCGGAGCGGAGTCCGGGGCCGGGCCCGGGGCACTGATCCACTCGGCCGGATCGCCGGCACGCGCGGATACCCCGACGGGGGGACCCGTGCGGTGGTCGGACTATCCCAGGAGAGTGGTCCTCAGCCAGGGGACGATCAGCGCCATCGCCTCGTCGAACCTCGAAATGGCGCAGTGCCCGGTGTCCGGGATCAGTTCGACCCGGGTGTCGCGGCGGCCGGCGAACACCAGGGTGTCGTGCTGCGGGACGTGGACGTCGTCGGCACCGTTGAGCACCAGCATCGGCGCCTGGTCGTCCCGGTCCAGCAGCGGGCGCAGGCCGAAGGAGCCGAAGGCCCGGCCCAGGGCCGCCCGGTCCGGTGCCGCGTCGAAGCCCAGGGCGTTGCCCACGATGCCGTCCATGCCGAAGTCGAAGCCGCGGTCCGGGTCGAAGGAGTGCTCGACCGGGCCGCCGAGCACCACCGCCGCGTCCACGGCGCCGGTCAGCCCGGTGCGCGCGGAGTAGTAGCCGCCCATCGAGATGCCGAAGTGGCCGACCCGGCCGTCGCCGAGCGTACGGGCGAAGGCGATCAGGCCCTCGATCACCTCGGTTCCGCCGTCCGGGGTCATCGGCAGGTGGGAGGTCTCGCCGGTGCCCGCGAGGTCGAACAGCAGCAGCCGGACCGGCAGGGCGAGCGCGAGCTGCTCCCACATGCCGTGCAGGTCGGTCTTCCAGGAGTCCACCCCGCCGCTGGCCAGCACCACCGGGGCGGCGGCGGGCAGGCCGGGCGCGGCCATCAGGTGGACCGGGACCGCGGCCTCGCCGCCGCGGTGGGGGACGGTGAGCGTGCGGCGCTCGACGTCGACCGGGAAGCCGGGCGAGGCGAGCAGGTACTGCTCGACCTGGCGGGCCAGCGCGGTGCGCTTCGGAGCGTCGGCGAGCGAGGGGAACTTGGCCCAGCCGTACGCCTGGGCGGCCTGGCGGTGGCGCCCGGCGCCGGCGTGCCGGGCGGCGAGGGCGGACCACTCGTACACCCAGCCGCCGGGCCGGTCGGCCCACATGTCGGTGACGGCCGCGCGGACCGCGTCCACCTCGGCGGCGGGCAGGCCGAGGGTCATCTGCGGGTAGCGCTCGACGAACAGGTCCTGTGGGTCCAGGGGCCAGGTGAAGGACATGGCGATGCCTCCTGTCGCTCTTAAAGCCGGAACTCTTGCATTAGCGACTATGCGCCGGGGGATCGCTTAATGCAAGTGCTCCTGCGTTAAGGTGGTGGCGAGGTGATCGACACATGACCGAGGAAGAGCCGGACCCGATCCGCCGACGTCCGGGCGGCCGGGCCGCCCGGGTGCGCCGGGACGTCCTGGCGGCCGCCATGGAGGCGCTGGCCGAAGGAGGCGTCGCCCGGCTCACCATCGCCGACGTCGCGGCCCGGGCCGGCGTCAACGAGACCACCGTGTACCGGCGGTGGGGCAGCCGGGAGAAGCTGGTGCTGGACGCCATGCTGACCGCCAGCGACGAGGGCATCCCGGTCCCCGACACCGGGGCCGTCCGCACCGACCTGACCGCCTTCGCCCGCGCGCTCGCCGCGTACCTGGCCACCCCGCTCGGCCGGGCCGTGGCCCGCGCGGCCGCCCTCGGCTCCGAGGACCCGGCCCTCGCCGAGGCCTGGCAGGTCTTCTGGGACTCCCGCCTCGCCCAGGCCGGCGCCGTCGTCCGGCGCGCCGTCGACCGCGGCGAACTCCCGGCCGGCACGGACGCCGACCTCGCCCTGGAACTGCTCAGCGCACCCCTCCAGGCCCGCGCCCTGCTCGGCCACCGCGAGATCGGCCCCGAACTCCCGGAGCGCCTCGCGGACCTGATCCTGGACGGCCTGCGGGCCCGGGACCGGCACGCACGGGACGACGGCTAGCGCACACGGCACGGCGGCCGGCGCACACGGGACAGCGGCCGGCGCACACAGCACGACGGCCGGCGCACACAGCACGGCGGCGCCCCCGGCCGGGGAGGCAGGGGGCGCCGCGGAGGGTGCGGGGGCCGGCCGGGTCAGCCGACGTCCCGGGCGGTGGAGCCCAGCGACTCCAGGTTCCAGGTGATGATCCGCCGGGGGTGCACCCGGATGACGTCCCGGCTGAACCGGTCGGGCGCCACCGGCGGGACGTCCACGGCGAGCACCTCCGCCCGGCCGCGGATCTCCACGCCGCGCCCCCAGCCGCCCGCGACCGGATCGTCGGCGGGCGCCAGGTCGTCGATCAGGACGGAGACCTCGGGGCGGTCCCGGGCGTTGCGGTACTTGCGGCTGCCGGCGTTGTCCGGGCCGCCGATGTCGATGGTGCCGTCGTCGTTGAGCCGGAAGCCCACCGGCCGGACCTGCGGGGAGCCGTCCGGGCCGAGGGTGGCCAGACGGGCCAGCGGTTGGCCGGTGAGATAGCCGCGCTCGCGTTCGGTGAAGTAGCCCATGCGGCCGAGGCTAGGACCTCAAGCGCCCTTCAGGTCAAGGGCGTTCGGTGGCGCGCCCGCGCTCCTGCCAGGACCGCTTCAGCTCCGCCCAGCGGGCCGCCTGCTCGGGTGTCAGGGTGCCGCGGAGCTCGGCGAGCTTGAGGAGCTGGGCCTCGGCCTCGGCGCCCAGGGGCTGGGCCTCGGCCCGGTAGTGGTCGGTGAGCAGGGCGTCCAGTTCGGGACGGGTGAGGGCGGGGTCGAGGCGCTGGGCGAGCTTGGCCATGTTGCGGTAGGAGCCCTGGAGCAGGAAGGGGGGCTCGGTGCGGGTCCGGTCGTCCTGGGCGGCGGAGGCCAGGTAGGCGCGGTTGACGGCCAGGACGGTGGAGCGCAGGTGGAGCAGACCGGCCAGGACGGCGGTCATCCGCTCGACCTCGGCGGCGGGCCAGGCGCCGGCCAGGGTGCCGCCGGGCAGGCCGCCGGCGCGGGCGAGCAGGGTGTCGAGGTCGGCGCGCTCGGCGGTGGCGAGCGGGGCCAGGTGGGGGCCGGCCGGCAGGGCGTTCTCGACGAAGCTGAGCGCGAAGAGGTCCTCGCGCCCGGCGACGGCGTCGCCGAGGTTCCACACGTCGGCGCGGTTGGCGAGCATGTCGGGCAGCCGGAAGAGGCGGCCGGACTCGGTGTACGGGTTGGCGGCCATGACCACGGCGAAGCGCTTGCCGCGCAGGTCCCACTCGCGGGCCTCGCCGTCCCACACGCCGTCGATCCGGCGCTGGGCGTCGCACAGCGGGATGAAGCGCTGGAGGAACTCGGGCGAGGTGTGCTGGACGTCGTCCAGGTAGAGCAGCACGTTGTCGCCCGCGTGCAGGGCGAAGTTGAGCTTCTCGACCTCGCGCCGGGAGGTGGCGTCGGGGGCCTCGGCCGGGTCCAGCGAGGTGACCCGGTGGCCGAGCGCGGGGCCGCTGACGGAGACCAGCAGCAGCCCGAGCCGCTCGGCGAGGTACTCGACCAGGGTGGTCTTGCCGTAGCCGGGCGGGGAGACCAGCAGCAGCAGGCCGCTGCGGTCGACCGGCCCGCCGGCGGCGGCCGTGCCGAGCTGCTTGGCGAGGTTGTCGCCGACCAGCGGCAGGTACACCTGGTCGATCAGCCGGTTGCGGACGAAGCCGTTGAGCGGGGCGGGCCGGTACTGGTCGAGCCGCAGCCGGGCGTGCTCGGCGGCCAGCAGTTCGCCCCGCAGCCGCTGGTAGGCCCGGTGGCCGGGCACCTCGACCTGCTCGAACTCCCGCACCCTGGCGAGCAGTTCGTCCAGCCGGAGGTCGAGCGCCCCGCCCGCGAGCCGCGGGTGGTCGCCGAGCAGTCCGGTGATCCGGGCGCCCACGGCCCCCTCGGCGGGCCGGCGCGGCAGCGACGGGCAGAGCAGCACGGCGGCCGCTTCGGCGAGGTCGGCCGGGTCGGCGTCGGCCGCTCCCGACTCCAGCCAGGCCGTGGCCAGTTGGCGCCGTACCGGCAGCAGTCCGGGCTCCTCGGGCAGCGCGGCCAGCGCCTCGGTGAGGCCGGCCGACTCGGGTGCCGCGCGGAACTTGTCGACCAGCGCGGCGGCGCCCGGGGAGTGGGCGAAGCTGGGTGCGGCGGCGGCCAGTTCGGCCACCAGATAGGGGCCGGAGGGCTCCGCCCCCGGAACGAACTCCGAGACGGCGGCGGAGAGTTCGGCCTCCAGCGCGGTCAGCGCCGCCAGCGCGGCCGACGCCGGGGCGCCGCCGAAGGCGTCCCGGGCGAGGCCCAGCGAGCGGGCCCGGGTGTGCCAGAGCAGCCGCTGCCGCTCGTCGGCGCCGTGCGCCCAGTACAGCTGGGCGGCCGCCCGGGCGCCCGCCGGATGGCGCAACAGCCCGGCCCCGGCGCCGAGCCGGAGCAGGGCGCGGAGCAGCAGCGCGGCGTCATGGTCGTGCACGCCGCGCTGGTAGCCCTCGTCCGGGCGCTGCTCGGCGGCCCGCCGGACGTACTCCAGCAGCTCGCCGTCGGTGCGCGGCGCCCCCGCCTCGGCGGCCGGCAGCAGGCTCGCCGCCAGGTACTCGGCGCGGTACAGCCGCGGGGTCTCCGAGGGCAGCGGGCGGTCCCAGTACCGCTCGGTGGCGGCGAAGGCCGGGTCGGTGACGGGGGAGCGGTAGTCGGTGCCGGTGAGGGTGAAGGCGGGGCGTCCGCGCCAGGGCACCAGGGCGAGTTCGGGCCGCCGGGTGGTGACGGCGAACAGGTGGCGGCCCAGCCGCAGGGTGCCGGGGCCGTCCCCGGCGAGTTCGGCGCGGTCGCGCAGGGCCCGCTGGGCGCGGCCGCGCGCCGCGCGCAGCCGTCCGGTCAGCTCCTCGGCCCGGACCCGGTCGCCGAGCACGGTCAACTGCCCCGCCAGGTCGCGGAGTTTGACGGCGGTCGGGTCGGCGGCGAAGGCCGCCTCGATCTCCTCGGCGGTGTCCAGCGCGGCCAGCCGGCGGTGCAGGGTGTCGAGGATGCGCCCGGCGGAGGCGACCAGCCGGTCGGCACGCCGGGCCCGCTCCTCCAGCAGGTGCTGGCGGCGGGCGGTGAGCGCGTCGTGGAGCTCGGTGCGCCGGGCGGTGAGCTGCTCGCCGAGGGCCGGGTCGGCGTCGGCGAAACGGGTCTCCAACTGCTCGATCCGCAGCAGCAGCCGGCCGAGCTGCTCGTCGCAGTCCTCGGGGGTGTCGGCGGCGGCGAGCGCGGCGGTGGCGGCCTGGCCGAGCAGGGCGGTCTCGGCGGCGAACTCGGCGGCGGCCTCGCGGGTGCGCAGCTCCCGGCGGCGCACGGTCAGCGCGGACCGGGCCCGGTTGAGCAGCCCGAGCACGTCGGCGAGCCGGTCGAGGATCGCGGTGCGGGTGGTGGCGTCGGCCAGGTCGAGGGTGCCGACCAGCTCCGAGACGGTCTGCAGGGCCTCGCTCTGGGCGGCCAGTTCGAGACCCAGCGGTTCGGCCTCGGCGGCGGTGGCGATCGCGGCGCACCGCTCGGCCAGCTCGCCGGCCCGCTGCCGGTGCGGCTCGAAGGCGGTCGGCTCGGCGAGCTGGACGACGGCGCGGTCGGCGGCCCGGGCCAGGCCCTCGGCGAGGTGCGCGGCGAGCGCGTCGATCCGCCCGGCGTCGGCGCGCGGCAGGTCGCGCAGCGCCTCGACGCGGCCCTGGGCGCGGCGCAGCCCGGCCAGCCGGTCGACCCACTCGGCGGCGTCGGCCAGGGTCTCACCACGGGCGGTGCGCAGCAGGCCCTCGACGTGCTCGGCGGTCTCGTCGGTCCGCCGGGCGGCGTGCGCGGTGAGCTGGGCGACGGCCTCGTACTCGGCGACGACCTGCCGGGCCGTGTCGCGGATCTCGGCGAGCGGCGCGGCGAGGTCGCCGAGGCCGCTCTGGCCGAGCCAGTGGTGCCGGTCGGCGGTGCGGGTGCAGGCGGCGAGGACGGCCCGGTGGCCGGCCGGGGTGTCGGCGCCGGCCGCGGCCAGCCGGGCCAGGGCCAGGCAGTCGGCCAGGCCGCGGACCAGGTCGGCGTTGCCGATCCGGGCCAGCGGCCCGCTGCCGGGCGGCTGTTCGGCGGCGAAGCGCTCGCTGGTGAACGGGCTCTGCCAGAGCTGGACGGGGTGCAGCCGGGTCGGCCCGTCCTCGGCCGGGCGCAGCGCGATCAGAGTGCCGTCGGCGAGCAGCGCGTAACCCTGGCAGGGCAGCGGGGCGGCGGCCTCCTGGCGCACGCTGTTGTACGGCTGGAGCAGGGCGCGGCCGTCGGCGGGGGAGCGGAACTCGTACAGCACGTCCTCGCCGTTGGGCGACAGGACGGTGCGCTCGTACACCAGGCCGTCGACCGGCTGGTCGAAGACGCGCACGGTGCCGTCCACCAGGTGGCACCCGCCGGGGAAGGCCACGCCTTGGTCGGCGGGCAGCCGCAGGCAGGCCTGGCCGAGCGCGTCGATCCGGGTGACGGTGCCGGTGGGCAGGTGGACCACCAGGTGCCGGTCGGTCTCCTCCTGGTACGGGCGCACCCGCACCAGCAGCAGGGTGCCGAGCCGGGCGTGGGCGATCCGGGCGTCGGCGAGGGTCTGCAGGGCCTCGGCCAGCGGTTCGCGGTGCAGCTCCCGGCCGTCCGGGGCGGCGATGGTCAGCCGGCCGCCGTCGACGCCGACCAGCAGTTCGCCGGCCAGGTCCGCGCGGGGCGGGCGGCCGGGACCGGCGGGCAGCTGGTCGTCCCGGGTGACGGCGGTCCAGGGCAGCTGCTGCCCGTCGGCGGGGACGTGGTCGCGCTCGCCGCGCCCGTCCAGGTAGGACGGCTGGGCGTCGTCGGCGGAGCCGCCGTCCAGGCGCCAGCGCAGCACCCGGACGTCGGTGGCGGCGGGGCCGGTGCGGAAGACGGCGAGCAGCCGGCCGTCCACCGCGCGCAGCCGCTCCAGCCGGGCGTCGCGGAAGTAGCGCCGCAGATCGGCGAGGTCCTGGCGCAGCCGCGGGTCGTCCAGCAGGGTGCCCTCGGCGGGCGCGGGGGAGAGGTCGGGGTGGTGCAGGCCGAGGACGTCGGTGAAGTCCCCGGCGCCATCGGCGGATTCGGTCGGCCGGGTGGCGAGCAGCAGCAGCCCGCCGGCGGTGGTGAGGTCCTGCGGCAGGCAGGCCCGGTCGGTGGTGAGCCGTCCGGTGCCGGCCAGCCGCAGCTCCCCGCCGCCGAACTCGTCGACCCGGCGGGCGTTCAACGCCTGGGCCCGGTCGGCGAGTTCGGCGGCGGCTCGGGCGAGCCGGTCGCGCAGGACCTCGTAGGTGCCGGCGTCGAGCCGGGCGTCGAGGGCGTCCACGGTCACGGTCACGTTCCTCGGTCTGATCGGTCTGATCGGTCTGATCGGTCGGGTCGGGCGGTTCCGGCGGTTCCGGCGGGTCGGGCGGTTCCGGCGGGCCGGGCGGTCCGGCGGGCCGGACCGCCCGGTCGCTCAGCGGGTCACTTGGAGCCGTTGGCCGAGGCGAGGCCGCCGGCCAGGACCCCGAGCGGGGTCTCCGCGACGCCCAGCTGCCGCGCCGACTCCAGCAGCCGGCGCAGCTGCCCGGCCTGGTCGCCGGCGCCCGAACCGATCAGCTTCATCAGCAGGGCGGAGACCGTCAGGTTCTGCACGTCCGCCGTGGAGACCGAGGAGAGCACCCTGGTGAGGTCCTCGGTGAAGCTGGCCCGCCCGTCCAGCCAGGGCCCGGCCAGGGTCTGCGCGGTCTGCGAGTGGCCGACGAAGGCGTCCAGGCTCTTGCCGGCCGACACCGACTGCACCAGCCTGTCGAAGAAGACCGAGTCCCCGCCGACGATGTCGATCTTCGCCTTCTCCAGCCCGGCCGCGACCAGCGCCGCCTGGGCCTCGGCGATCTGCCGCTGGGTGTCCAGCCCGGCCAGCCGGACGTCCTTCTCGGCGGCCAGCCGCAGACGGTACTCCTCGTGCCCGCGCGAGGCCTCGTCCAGCTTGGCCATCGCCGCGGCCTTCTCGGTCAGGCCCTCGGCCTCGGCCTTCAGCCTGCCGCCGACCTCCAGCGCGGCGGCCTTGGCCTTCTCGACCTGGACGACGGCCTCGGCACGGCCGACCTTCTCCACCGCCGCGGCCTCCTGCTCACGGACCTGGACCCGGGCCAGGCCCTCGGCGGCGGCCTCCGCCCGGATGCCCTCGGCCATCCGGATCTTGGCGGCCGCGTCCAGCTCGGCGGCCCGCTGCCGGGCCTCGGCCAGCACCAGCGCCTCGCGGGCCTTGTGCGAGGCGGCCTGCTCGGCGGCCTCGGCGGCCTTGATGTCCTTGACGAGCTTCTCCTGCGCCTCGGCCTCGGCCTGGATCACGACGGCCTTGCGGACCCGCTCGGCCTCCTCGGTGGCGCGCAGCGTCTTCACGGCCTCCTCCTGCTCGGCGACGGTGCGGTCCACCGCGACCCGCTCGCGGACCACGTCGGCGACCTCGCGCTTGGCGGACTCGACCTCCTTCTCCTTGGCGATCGTGGCGAGCTGGGTCTCCCGCTCGCGGCCGACGACCTCCAGCAGGCGGTCCTTCTCGATCCGCTCGTTCTCCACCGCGATCACCCGCTCGCGGTTCTTCTGCGCCACCGCGACCTCGCGGGCCTGGTTCTCCCGCTGCACCCCGAGCAGCTCCTCGGTGCGCAGGAAGGCGGTCTGGGCGTTGAGCCGCTCCTCCTCCTGCACCCGGGCGATCACCGCGTCCTCCTTGGCCCGCAGGGTCTCGATCTCGCGGCGCTGGCGGATCTCGGCGTCGGCCTGCCGGCGCTCCAGCTCCAGGACGGCCTCCCGGGCGTCCACGTTCTGCCGGGTGATCTCCTTCTGCTCGTTGCGCTGGTACTCGTTGGTGCGCACGTGCTCGATCGCCGTCAGCTCGGTGATCTTGCGGATGCCCTGGGCGTCCAGGATGTTGTCGGAGTCCAGCTGGCTCATCGGCGTCTGTTCCAGGTGGTCGATGGCCGCGTCCTCAAGGGTGTAGCCGTTGAGGTCGGTGCCGATGACCGCGATGATCTGGTCCCGGAACTCGTGCCGGTGGGTGTACAGGTCGGTGAAGTCCAGCTGCTTGCCGACGGTCTTGAGCGCCTCGGCGAACTTGACGGCGAAGAACTCCTGGATCGCCTGCGGGTCGCTGGCCCGGGCGGTGCCGATCGACTGCGCGACCTTGATGACGTCCTCGACGGTCTTGTTGACCCGGACGAAGAACGAGATCCGGATGTCCGCGCGGATGTTGTCCCGGCAGATCAGGCCGTCCCGGCCGGCCCGGTGGATCTCCACCGTCTTCGCGGTGATGTCCATCAACTCGGCCTTGTGGAGCACCGGGAGGACGATCGCGCCGGTGAAGGTCACATCCACCTTCTTCGTCCGGGAGACGATCAGTGCCTTGCCCTGCTCGACCTTCTGGAACAGACGGCCCACGAACAGCAGCATGGCGAGCACGATGAGCAGCACGACGGCGACGAGCACGCCGAAACCCACGGCGATGGTGTCCATCACGGAGTCCTTTGACGATGGCGAGTTGGTGCGAAGGGAAGTGCGGTGAGGGCGGGCGAAAACGCGTGACTTGGCGTCAGCGGACGGGCGTCAGTGGACGGCCGGCGGGTCGAAGGGCGCCACCAGGAAGTGCTCGCCCTCGGCGTCGTAGTCGAAGATCAGGGCGGTCCGCCCGGCCGTCAGGGCCGGTTCGGGCGTCGCCGTACGGACCTGGACGGTCGCGGTGGAGCCGTCCTCCGCGGTGACCTCGGCCTGCCCGAAGTCGGCCGTCACCCGGCCGGTCCGGATCACGCAGACCCGGCCGACGAAGTCCCCCCGGGTGACCGGCCGGTCCTGCGGGAACAGCCGCGACAGCGGCCGGACGAGCACCCGGGTGCCCGCCCAGGAGGCGACCAGCGCGACGACGAACACGCCGCCGCGCGCCGGTGCCCCCGACGTGAGGACGGTGCCGGCCAGGCTGACGAACCAGGCGAGCGCGACCAGCAGCGACACCGCCACCGTCACGGGCACCCCGCCCAGCCCCAGCGCGTCCAGCACGCCCGTGTGGTGGCCGGTGCCCTGCCGGCCGGACCCGCCGTCGGCGCCGTGCCCCCCGGCACTGTGCCCCCCGTGTCCGAGGTGCCCGGCGTGCCCCCCGTGCCCGGCACCCAGGTGGTGCCCCGCGTGTCCGACGTCCACCTGGTGCCCGCCGCCGTGCCCCCCGTGCACGGCGCCCGGAACCAGGCCGCCGAACAGCATCAGCAACCAGTACCCGACCACCACCACCAGCGCGAAGCTGAACAGCGCCGTCGGGAAGGCCAGCGCGGCCGCGAAGAATCCCCCCATCCCGGCCACGCTCCCCCGTCCTCCCGCCGGCGCCGCGCTTCGGCGCCGGGGAGATCATGACAGTGCCGCGGCCCCCCGCACATTGCCAGGATCCGGCAATCTTTACGCCCTCTTGACACCCTGGTACGCACGGCCCGCGTGACACTGCAACAGCTCGGCAACAGGACGGCCGCCGGACGGTTCCGGCGCCGCCCCGCGGGTTTGGGGCGGTGGGACTCCCGTGGCGGGACGGCGGCGGTCGTATCGCGCACTACAGCCGTGGTTCCGCGTACCGCAGCCGTCGTGCCGCGAACCGCAACGGTGGCGCCGTGCACTGCAGCCGTCGTGGCGCGTACTACAGCCGTCGTAGCGCGTACTACAGCGGTCGTACCGCGTACTACAGCGGTTGTTCCGGCCAGTTCAGCAGCCGCGCACCCATCGCCGCCGTCTCCAGGGTGAAGCGCTGGAGCGCGTCCGCCGGGTCGTACCCGGTGAGCGCCTTGATCCGCTCCAGCCGGTAGCCCAGCGTGCGCACGCTCAGGCCCAGCCGGCGCGCCGCCTCCGCGTTCACGTACGCGGCCTCCGCCTGCACCGCGATGGTGTCCAGCAGCGGCCGGGCGCCGCCGCGCGCCTCGGTCAGCGGGCCGAGCACGCTGCGCACCAGGTCGGCCATGGCGGCCCGGTCCCGCATCAGCACCGGGAAGACCAGCAGCTCCTCGGCCCGCAGCTGCCGGGCCGGCAGGTCCAGCCGCTGCGCGTAGTCCAGCGCGTCCAGCGCCTCCTCGTAACTGCGCAGCACCCCGCTCGGCCCCGAGTGCCGGCGGCCGGTGGCCACCCGCCGCACCGGGCGGTAGCCGGGGCCGGGGCGCAGCGTCAGCTCGGCGAAGGCCTCCAGCACGGCCCGCTCGGAGTCCGGGGCGATGCACACCAGCCGGCCGTCCTTGCTGGCCAGCAGCACGTCCCGCTCGCCGAACCGCCCGGCCAGCTCCCGCTCCACCCGGTGCACCAGCGGATGGACGTCCGCGAACGGCTCTTCGCCCACCGCGACCGCCACCGTGTACGAGCCCGCCAGCCGCAGCCCGAACCGCTCCGCGCGCTCGGCCAGCAGCCCCAGGTCGCTGCGGCCGAACAGCAGGTCGTCGATGAACTCCCGGCGGGCCGCCTCCTCCTGGCGGACGGCCAGGCGCTGGGCCCGCTCGTGGCCCTCGCCCAGCGCGGCCAGCGCGGCGTCGGTGGCGGCGAGCACCGCGTCGCCCGTGCGGCGCAGCTCGGTGACGCTGCTCGCGGCGGCCGTCCCGGGCAGGGTCTGCCAGGCCCGCCGGGCCGCGGCCAGGCACTGCGCCACCACCTCGCGCAGCCCGTATCCGGCCTCGGCGCAGTGCTCGCCGAGCTTGCGCAGGCGCTCCAGCTCCTCGCGGCGCGGCAGCCGCCCGGTGCGGGAGACGTCGGCGAGCAGGACGAGGTAGACCTCGGCCAGCTCGCCGGGTATGTCGTAGTCGATCTCCTCGATCACCGTGCTCTGCCCGCCCCCGTACGGCCTGGTGTTTCGGCGCTGAATTTATCAGGGGCGCTCCGGCCGGGGGCGGGCGCGGCGGCCTTCGCTACCGGTCGCGGAAGTGCAGGACGAAGCGCGCGCTGCTGCCGTCGATCCGCCGCCGCACGTACAGCGCCGGGGCGCCGTCCGGGGTGCAGCTGACGCCCTCGCGCACCAGCAGCGCGGTGCCCGGCGGGACGCCCAGCAGCTCGGCGTCCGCGAGATCCGCGCCGACGGCGCCGAAGGCCCGCCAGTCGTACTCCAGCTCCACCCCGGCGGCCCGCGCCAGGTCCGGCACCAGGTTCCCGGAGCGGCCCGGCCGGACCAGCTCGGCGGGCAGCGGGCCGAACGGCACCCAGTAGCTGCACGCCGCCCGGGCCCGCCCGCCCAGCCGGATCACCGAGTCCACCCGGGACAGCTCCGCCGGGCTGCGGCCCAGCTGCCGGGCCGCCTCCGCGTCCTGCGGCGAGCCCGTGACGGGCGGAGCGGCCACCACGAACTCGCCGTCGGTGCGCTCCTCGTTCGGCAGTGCGGTGGGCACGCTGCCGAGGTCGAAGCGCTGGCTGCGCGGGTCCACGGCGATCGACACCCGGACGGCCGGCGGGCGGACGAAGGTGCCCACGCCCCGGCGGATCTCCACCACGGCGGCCCGCTCCAGCTCCGCCACCGCCTGCCGCACGGTCAGCCGGTTCACGCCGAACTCGGCGCTCAGCTCGGACTCGCTGGGCAGCCGGGTGCCGGCCGGGTAGGCGCCGGCGTCGACGCGCTCCTGGATCCGGCGGGCCAGGCGGCGGTACACCGGGGTGTTCGGGGAGCTCGGGGGGTTCGTCGCCACGGGCCCGATCCTACGGAGCCCGCCCGCGTCCCCGGGGTCGGTCCGCGCCGCCGGGCCAGCTGCCACCGCCCGGGTCGCCGTGGCCCACCGCCCGGGTCGCCGTGGCCCGCCGAGGGGAGTGGGATGGAGGGATGCACCGATCGAGGCTTGCCCGGCGACCCCGGAACGGGTTACACATCTAGACGTCTAGATGTCTCCGCTCCGGATCTTCCCCGTCCCGTCCCGGGTGCGGCTCCACCGAAAGGCCTCCCGCATGTCCCTGGTCAACTTCCGTGACGCCGCAGTCCTCGGCGACCCCGAGGGCCGACGGGTCCGTCCCGGTGTGCTGTACCGCTCCGCCCAGCCGTTCCCGGCCGCCGACAAGGCCACCGTCGCCCAACTGCGCGGCTGCGACATCCGCACCATCGTGGACCTGCGGGACCCGCGCGAGACCGACCCCGAGGACTGGGCCGCCGCCGAGGCCGCCGGGATATCCGTCGTCGCGGCCCCGGTGAACCCCGCCACCGACGCCCTCACCGCGCGGATGAGCACCATGGCCACGGCCGCCGACCTGGGCGACTTCTACGTCCTGCTGGCCGAGTCCGCGCCCGAGGCGGTGGCCGCCGCCGTCGACGCCACCGTCCGCCCCGGCGCCGTCCTACTGCACTGCGCCGCCGGCAAGGACCGCACCGGCCTGCTGACCGCCCTCCTGCTGGACCTCCTCGACGTCCCCGCCGAGCACATCGTCGCCGACTACACCCGCACCGCCGACGCCCTCCCGCAGATCTTCGCCGGCCTCGCCGAACGCCACCGCACCGCCCTCAACGACCGCACCACCTCCCGCGTCACCGACTCCCGGGGCCACAACCTCACGATCCCCGCGCCCCTCCTGGAGGCCCCGGCCGAGGCCATGTCCGTCTTCCTCGACCGCGTCCGCGCCCACCACGGCGGCGCGGCCTCCTTCCTCCCCGGCTGCGGCGTCCCGGCCGCCACCCTCGGCGCCTTCCGCGCCAAGGCCGCCGCGGCCTGAGGCGGGTCGCACGGCCCGAGCCGGGTGTCTCGGGGCCGGGGTCCGAGCCGGGCGTCACGGGGCCACGGTCCCAGGAGGCCGCGGTCCGAGGAGGCCGCGGCCCCGCCCGGTAATCCCGTTGCGCCGGACGGGCCCGCGCTGGCAGCGTGCCGGGGGAGTGCCGGGGGGCGGAGGGGACGCCGGGGGCGAAGGGGGTGCCGCGAGATGACCGCACTGCGCGAGATCCGCGCCGACCACGACGCGCGGACGATCGTGCTCTACCAGGCGTACCCGCCGGCCGTCGCCGACGCGGCGCTGGCGGCGGGCCGCTTCACGGCGCCCTTCGGCTTCCACCGGATGACGTGGATCAAGCCCTCGTTCCGCTGGCTGATGCACCGCAGCAACTGGGCGCAGAAGGCCGGACAGACCAGGGTGCTGGCGGTCCGGATCACCCGGGAGGGCTGGGAGGAGGCGCTCGCCCGCGCCGTCCTGACCACCGCGCACCCGGACGAGGTGGCCCGCGCCGAGGTCCACGTGCAGTGGGACCCGGAGCGGTCGCTGCGCGGGGCGGCGCTGAACCACTACAGCATCCAGGTGGGCATCGGCCGCTCGCTGATCCGCAGTTACGCCGAGGAGTGGGTCGTCGGACTCACCGACCTCACCCCGCAGGTGCGGCGGATCGCCGCGCTGGTCCGCGACGGGCAGCCGGCGAAGGCGCAGCGGCTGCTGCCGCCCGAGCGCCCGTACCGGCTGCCCGCCGCGACCGCGCGGCGCCTCGGCCTGGGGTAGCCCAGGGCCTCACACGTCCCGGCGCCGCACCACGAGCACCGTCGCCACCAGCGCGGCCAGGCCCCACAGCCCCATGGTGATCCACGAGTCGAGCACGCTCGGCGCGTACTTCCCCATCGTGGTCGTGGAGTGCGGGGTGATGGTGAGCCGCTGCACGGTGGCCAGCGGCAGGTGGGTGCCGATCTCCTTCAGCCACCGGTAGCGGTCCCCGCCGAACATCATCGGCAGGATGAACATCAGCATCACCAGCGAGACGATCGATGCGGTGGCGTGCCGCAGCAGCGCGCCCAGCGCCATCCCGATCAGCGCGCAGACCGGCACGATCGCCGCGTAGCCGAGCACGGCCCGCAGGCAGCCCTCGTCGGCGAGGGAGAGCCCGACGTGCCGGGAGGCCAGCATCGCGTTGACGGTGAAGAAGGAGACCGCCGACACCACGAGCCCGGCGAGCGCGGTGATCCCGCCGATCAGCAGCACCTTGGCCGCGATCACGCCCCGGCGGTCCGGCACGGCGGCGAAGGTGGTGCGGACCAGTCCGGTGGTGTACTCGCCGAACACGGTGATCGCCCCGAGGCTGCCGGCCGCGACCGCCATCAGGTCGCCCGCGATGCTGCCGAGGCCGTGGAACAGCGGGTCGTAGGTGTACGGCGACTGGCCGGGCATCCGCGGCGGCGGGTGGTCGATGTACGGCAGGTCGGTGTGGACGGCGTTCACGTTGACCGCGATCGCCACCAGCGAGGCCAGCGCCAGCACCCAGTAGGTGGAGCGCAGCGAGCGCAGTTTGATCCACTCGGCGGCGAGCAGGTCGAGGAACCGGGGTGCGGGCTCGACGGTGGAACCCAGGGTCGCGGTGCTCATCGGGCCTCTCCAGCCAGGTACTCGACACTGTCGGCGGTCAGGGACATGAACGCCGACTCCAGCGACGACGTCCGGGCGGCCAGTTCGTGCAGCACCACGCCGTGGCGCAGCGCGAGTTCGCCGATCCGCGCGGCCGGCATCCCCGTGACGATCCCGAACTGCGGCTCCGCCAGCCGCAGCTCGGCCCCCTCGGCGCGCAGGGCCTCGGCCAGCGCGGAGAGTTCGGGCGCCCGGACGGCCACCGAGGAGACCGCGTTGCGGGCCGAGAACTCGGCGAGGCTCTCGTCCGCGATCAGCCGCCCGCGCCCGATCACCACCAGCCGGTCCGCGGTGTGCTCCATCTCCGCCATCATGTGGCTGGAGACGAACACCGTGCGGCCCTCGTCCGCGAGCCGCCGGAACAGCCCGCGCACCCAGAGCACGCCCTCCGGGTCCAGCCCGTTCAGCGGCTCGTCGAACAGCAGCACCGGCGGGTCGCCGAGCAGCGCGCCGGCGATGCCCAGACGCTGCTTCATGCCCAGCGAGTAGCCGCCGATCCGCCGCCCGGCCGCTTTGCCGAGGCCGACCTCCGCCAGCACCTCGTCCACCCGTCCGAGCGGGATGCGGTTGCTGCGGGCCAGCGCCGACAGGTGGGCCCGGGCACTGCGCCCGCCGTGCACGTCGCCCGCGTCCAGCAGCGCGCCGACGTGCCGCAGTCCGCGCGGCCGGCCGGCGAAGGGCACGCCGGCCACGGTGGCGGTGCCCGCGGTGGGGGTGTTGAGGCCCAGGATCATCCGCAGCGTGGTGGATTTGCCCGCGCCGTTGGGCCCGAGGAAGCCGGTCACGGTGCCCGGCCGGACGGTGAAGGTCAGTTGGTCGACGGCGGTGGTGGCGCCGTACCGCTTGGTCAGTCGCTCGATCTCGATCACGGGGACAACGCTGCCGGTCGGCCCCCGTCCCGGGCATCGGGCCGCGGGCCACAACCGCGGGTCGCCGTACTGGCCCCGGGGATTACGCCCCCGGGCCAATGCGCCGCCGGCCGGGCCGCCGATACCATCGCGCCATGATCACCGAACCTCGTCCGCCGCTGCTCAGGCGCCTGCCCGCGGGCGTGTGGGTGGCGGCGCTGTGGACGGCCCTGGTGGGGTTCCGGTTCCTCACCCGCGAGGACGAGCTGCGCCACCTGTTGAAGTACCACGGCAACCCCGAGGACATGCCGATGGTGGTCACCGCGGTGGTCACCACCCTGGTCGCGGCGCTGCTGGTCCGCTTGCCGCTGCTCGCCGTCGTGGTGGCGCTCGGGGGCGGGATGTTCGCGCTCGGGATGTGGGGCGTCCCGGAGGCGGCGCCGCTCCAGTTCCTGATCGCCGACGCGGTGGTCGGCTACTGCGCGGCCACCCGCTCCCGCCGGGTCTCGCTCACCGCCCTGGCGCTGCCGCTCGCCACCCTCGCCGGGCTGCTGATCTGGGGCGCCGTCAACGACTACCCCGTCAACCCGCTCGCCTACGGGGGCTTCGCCGCCACCGTGCTGATCGCCTGGCTGATCGGCAACACCGTGCACCAGGGCCGCGTCCACACCGAGGCGCTGCGCGGCCGGGCCTCCGAGCAGGCCATCACCGCCGAACGGCTGAGGATCGCCCGCGAGCTGCACGACATGGTCGCCCACAGCATCGGCATCATCGCGATCCAGGCCGGCATGGGCAGCCGGGTCATGGACACCCAGCCCGCCGAGACCCGCAAGGCGCTGGAGGCGATCGAGGCCACCAGCCGGGAGACCCTGGCCGGCCTGCGCCGGATGCTCGGCGCGCTGCGGCAGAGCGAGGGCGAGTCCGCCCCGCTCGAAGTGGCGCCCGGGCTGGGCGAGTTGGACCGACTGGTGGAGAAGGCGGCGGGCGCCGGGGTGCGGGTGGCGCTCACCCGGCACGGTACGGTCGGTCCGCTGCAGCCCGAGGTCGACCTCGCCGCCTACCGGATCGTCCAGGAAGCGGTCACCAACGTGGTCAAGCACTCCGGCACCCGGGACTGCCACGTCACCGTCGCGTACGGTCCGCGGGAACTCGCCGTCACGGTGGTCGACCTGGGCGCCGGAGCGGCGGTTGGCGCTCCCGGCACCGGCTACGGGCTGGCCGGCATGCGCGAGCGGGTCGCCCTGCTGCACGGCGAGTTCAGTGCGGGCCCGCGCCCCGAGGGCGGCTTCCTGGTCGCCGCCCGACTGCCGCTCCCCGAGGAGCCCCCCGGCGAGACCCCCGCCGGGACCCCTGTCGAGCCCGTCGTCGAGCCCGCCGTCGGGACCCCTGTCGAGCCCGCCGCCAGGACCGCCGTCGAGACCCCCGTGGAGGTGGGACCGTGATCCGCGTCGTCCTGGTCGACGACCAGCCGCTCATCCGTACCGGCCTGCGCGTGCTGATCGCCGACGCCCCCGACCTGGAGGTGGTCGGCGAGGCCGGCGACGGCGCCGAGGCCGTCGAGCTGGTCGCCCGGCTGCGCCCCGACGTCGCCGTGATGGACATCCGGATGCCCGGTACGGACGGCATCGAGGCCACCCGCCGGATCACCGCCGACCCGGACCTGCCCACCCACGTCCTCGTCCTCACCACCTTCGACGACGACGACTACGTCTACGGCGCGCTGCGGGCCGGGGCCAGCGGCTTCCTGGTCAAGGACCTCGCCCTGGAGACCATCCTGGACGGCATCCGGGTGGTCGCCGCCGGGGACGCCCTGCTCGCCCCCGGCATCACCCGCCGGCTGATCGGCGAGTTCGCCGCCCGCCCGGACGCGGAGGCCGCCGCGGCCCGGCCCCGCCGACCCGTCGCCGAGGCCGTCACCGAGCGCGAGCGCGAGGTCCTCGTCCTGGTCGGCCGGGGCCTGTCCAACGCCGAGATCGCCGCGGAGCTCACCATCAGCGTGGCCACCGCCAAGGCGCACGTCGCCCGGCTGTTCACCAAACTCGACGCCCGCGACCGGGTCCACCTGGTCATCCAGGCCTACGAGTTCGGGCTGGTCGCCCCGTAGTCCCGCAGCCCCGCGACACCGTGGCCCCGCGACCCCGCGACCCCGCGACCCCGTGGCCCCGTGGCCCCGTGGCCCCGTGGCCCCGTAGTCCCGCAGCCCCGCGACACCGCGGCCCCGGCACGCGGAAGTGCGCCGGAGCGGGCCCGCACGGCCCGCTCCGGCGCTGGGCGAGGCCCCACCCCCGCCCGGTCGTCAGTGCACGATCGCGTGCGAGACCTGGCAGCCGTTGACCCCGTTCGACCAGGTGCCCTGCATCGCGAAGGAACCCGTCGCGAAGCTCACGTTCTGCGCGCCGCCCGTCCCGCCGACGCCGTTCCAGGAGCACTTGTCGGCGTTCTCGTACCCGGTCGAGTCGGTCCAGCCGCCCGCCGGGTTCTGGTCGGTGATGGTCTCCGAGTACTCGTGGCCGTACACGATGGTCACGCCGTCCAGGGTGCCCGCGCTGCCGCTGTTGACGTAGTTCTGGCCGCAGGAGCTGCCCATGTCGGTCACGTACGGGTCGTTGGTGAACGCCACGTCACCGTAGGGGGAGGAGGCGGCGCCACCGCTCAGGGTGGTGTCGCCGTTCCAGTCGTGCCAGGCGCAGAAGCCTCCGTTCGGGGTGTTGAAGCCGTCCGGGTGGGTGCCGGTCGGCGACAGCACCACGTACTGCACGTTGCGGTTGGAGGCGGCGGTGGTGTTGCCGAAGTGGCCGGCGGCCTTGACCGCCTCGGCGGCCAGCTGGTGGCCGGTGGCCTGGCCGGGGGCGGCGGCGGACTCGTCGACCCAGACGCCGGCCAGCGCGCCGCCGGTCGGGTAGCCGACGTGCGCGGAGCCGGACGGGCAGCTGGTCGCGCCCGCGGCGACGCCCTCGCAGTACTGCGTCATGACGCCGGACCAGGTCTCGCTGTTGGTGCCGAGGCCCTTGAACAGCTGCTGCGCCCGGACGGCCTCGCCCTTCGGGTCGCCGGTCAGGGTGGTGTAGCCGCTGGAGTTGGTGCCCTGGGTGCCCCACTGGGTGCCCCAGAAGACCAGGTAGACCTTCGGCGCGCCGGTGGTGACGCCGATGCCGTCGACACCGCCGCCGTAGCTCAGGTTGTTGCTCGCCGGCTTGGCCGCGTTCCCGGCCTCCTTGGTCGGGTGCGCGCCGTGCCGGTAGGGGTGGGGCTGTCCGGCGAACTCGCCGGCCGGCCGGTTGTCCTGGGCGGCCTGGGCCGCCGGGGCGGCGGCGAAGCCGGCGGCGGCCAGCGCCAGGGCGCTGAGCCCGGTCAGGGCCCGCAGCCGCATCCGGCGGGAGGTGGGGGAGATGCCCATCGTGAGGGTTCCTCTCTGGTGCCGGGCGCGCCCGGGTACGGCGCGGCGGCACTGTGGGGGACAAATGGGGGCGGCGGCAGCGCGGAGGTGCCGACGGTTCGCCATGAACCGTCGGTGGTGCGGGGGTCGGGAGCCGGTTACCGCCGACGGCCGGAAGCAAAGCACCGCCGCCGAAACCGGGTCAACGACGGAGAAGGTAAGACCCGCCCCAAGGAAGGCCCCCACGGACGTAGCGAACGTCAAAAGCCCCCAGCGGACGGCCGGTCGATGCGCGTAGCACAGCCGAATGCCAACAGTTGAGAGCCGTTCTTACACCGTATGCGCGCGCCGGGCAGCCGCCGGGCAGCCGCCGAGCGGACGTCAGCGGACGTCAGCGGACGTCAGG
Organism: Kitasatospora sp. NPDC058063; assembly: GCF_042885395.1. Lineage (NCBI taxonomy): Bacteria > Bacillati > Actinomycetota > Actinomycetes > Kitasatosporales > Streptomycetaceae > Kitasatospora > Kitasatospora sp. NPDC058063. Next base: position 247,657 of record NZ_JBHVSD010000009.1, on the reverse strand, counting down.
GGCCGTCGACCTCGCCGATTCGCATGATCCGGCCGTGGGAGTCGAGCACCACGTCGTAGGCGTTGCCGTGGCAGCCGTACGGGTCGGCCGGCTCGCGCTCGGCCAGGCAGTCGTCGATGTGGGCGATCAGCTCGTCGAGGGGGACGGTCCGGGCCGGGTCGTCGTGCGGGCCGTCGACCAGGGTCGCGGCCACGCCGGCGCCCGCGAAGCCGTAGTGGACGGGGCTGCCGGCCGGCTCGTAGCGGGCGGAGCCGCAGTTGAACCGGGCGGGCCGGGCGGTGAGTTCGGCCGGGCCGGCGGCGACGACGAGGAAGATCTCGTGACCGGGGCGCGCGGTGGGGGCGGCGCACCCGGGGCCGGCCGAGGGCTCGGCGGGAGGCCCGGCGAAGGGCTCCACGGAAGGCTCGACGGAGGCGGAGGCGGAGGCGGAAGCCGCGGCGGAAACGGACGCTTCGGCGGTGGCGGCGGGCACGGACGGGTCGTCCGCGGCGGAGTAGAACTCCTCGTCCTCCTCGTAGAAGAGGTCGTCCTCCTCCAGCAGGTCGTCCGGGCCCTCGTCGGCCAGGGCGGCGGCCGAGGCCTCGGCCACCGTGGAGCCGGAGTCGGCGGGGGTGCAGCCGGTGAGGGCGGTGGCGGCGCCGCAGGCCAGCAAGGCGGCGGCGAGAAGCGTGCGGGGCGTGGCCATGGCACCAGTCTCCCCGGGAGGCGGCGGTGGTCGGTACCCGCTTGACACGAACGGGGCCCGGCCCGCGGTTCCCGTCAAGGCCGTCCGCCGGTTCCCTCCCCCGCCGGACGTGCGGATCCGGCGGGGGAGGGGGGCTGTTGAGCGGCGGTCAGGCCGCCACCGGCCGGCCAGCCTCGTAGGCCTCGCGCACCCGGGCCTGCGCCCGCTCGCCCGCCGCCAGGTGGTCGAGGCCGAGCAGCGCCGCGCCGAGCACCGGCGGGGCGACGACGACGCGCGGCTCGGCCAGCGGCGCGGCCGCGGCGAGCCGGGCGGTCAGGTTGTCCAGCAGCAGCGGGTGGCGGGAGGCGAGCACGCCGCCGCCCAGGACCACCGGGGTCGGGGTGTCCAGCAGGTCCAGGCGTCGGAGGGCGACCACCGCGAGCCGGACGATCTCGTCGGCCTGGCGGTCGATCAGCTCCAGCGCCACCGGGTCGCCCTCGGCCCCGACGGCGAACAGCACCCGGGCGATCTCGTGCAGCCGGTCGTTCGACAGGTGTCCGAGGTGGACGGCCTCGGCGACGGCTCCGGCGCTGGGCAGGCCGAAGTGCTCGGCGATGGCCCGGGCGAGCCCGGTCGGGCCGCCGCGTCCGTCCTCCGCGCGGACGGCGTGCCACATGCTGGCGACGGCCAGCCCGGAGCCGCCGCCCCAGTCGCCGGTGAGCTCGCCGAGGGCGGGGAAGCGGGCGGTGCGGCCGTCCGGCAGCAGGCCGACGCAGTTGATCCCGGCGCCGCAGACCACCGCGACGCCGCGCGGGCCGTCGGTGCCGGCCCGCAGCAGGCCGAAGGTGTCGTTGACGACGGTGTTGCCGGCCCCCCAGGGGTGGGACTCCAGCGCCACCCGCAGGGCCTCCTCCTCGACCGGCAGGTCGGCGTTGGCCAGGCAGGCGCTGACGTGGCTGGTGAGTACGCCGTTCCAGGACGGGTGCCCGGCCTCGGCGGCGGCCTGCTCGACCAGCGGGGCGAGGCCGGCGACCGCGGCCGCGCCGCCGATCCTCTGCGGCGCGAAGCCGCCGCCGCGGGCGGTGCCGAGGATGCTGCCGTCGGTGCCGATCAGGGCGACGTCGGTCTTGGAGTTCCCCGCGTCGATGGCGAGGACGCCGGGCAGGAGTGGTTCGGGCTGGTGGGTCATCAGGTCCCCGCGGCTCGTACGTGGCCCGGGCCGTGGTCGTCGGCCGGGTGCCCGGCCGTGGTCCCGGCCGGGGTGCCCGGCCGAAAGGTCCCCGGCCGGGGGTGGACGGTCTCCTCGCGGAGCCCGCCCGGCGACCTCCTCCGGTCGCCGGGCGGGCGCGTCGCGGGCCGGATCAGGCCCAGGCGAGGTGCTCGCGGTTGTGGGCGAGCAGCCGGTCCGTGAGCTGGTCGGCGAGCTCGATCTGGCCGACCAGCGGGTGGGCGAGCAGGGCGTCGAAGACCCGGTCGCGGCCGCCGTGCAGGGCGGCGTCGAGGGCGAGGTGCTCGTACGAGGTGACGGCGGCGATCAGGCCTGCGTACAGCGGCTCGACGGGCCGCTGCGGCAGCGGGCGCACGCCCCGCGCGTCCACCTCGGCCGGCACCTCGATGACGGCGTCGTCCGGCAGGAAGGGCAGCACGCCGTCGTTGCGGGTGTTCACCACCTGCACGGACGTTCCGCCGCCGGTGCCGAGCAGGGCGGCGATCAGCTGGACGGCCGCCTCCGAGTAGAAGGCGCCGCCGCGCTTGCCGAGCAGCTCGGGCTTGGTGTCCAGGGTCGGGTCGGCGTACAGCTCCAGCAGCTGCCGCTCGATCTCGGCCACCTGGGCGGCCCGCGAGCCCTGCTCCTTCAGTTCCGCCACCACCGCGTCGTGCTGGTAGAAGTACCGCAGGTAGTAGGACGGCACCACGCCGAGGCGCTCGATGACGGCCTGCGGCAGGTGGAGGTCCTCGGCGATCTCCTTGCCGTGCGAGGACAGCAGCTCGGGGAGCACCTCGCGCCCGGTCGCGGCGCCCGGGGCGTCGAGCAGGGTCACCCCGCGCTCCCAGCTCAGGTGGTTGAGCCCGACGTGGTCGAGCCGGACCAGCTCCGGGTCCACGCCCAGGTGCCTGGCGAACTTGCGCTGGAAGCCGATCGCGACGTTGCACAGCCCGACGGCCTTGTGGCCGGCTTCCTGCAGGGCCCGGGTGACGATGCCGACCGGGTTGGTGAAGTCCACGATCCAGGCGTCCGGGTTGGTCCGGCGCACCTGTTCGGCGATGTCCAGCACCACCGGGACGGTGCGCAGCGCCTTGGCGAGGCCGCCGGCGCCGGTGGTCTCCTGCCCGACGCAGCCGCACTCCAGCGGCCAGGTCTCGTCCCGGTCGCGCGCCGCCTGCCCGCCGACGCGCAGCTGGAGCAGGACGGCGTCGGCGTCCGCGACGCCCGCCACCAGGTCGGTGGTCACCGTGACGACCGCGGCGTGGCCCTGCCGGGCGAAGATCCGCCGGGCGAGGCCGCCGATCAGCTCCAGGCGTTCGGCGGCCGGGTCGATCAGCACCAGTTCGCCGATCGGCAGGGTGTCGCGCAGCCGGGCGAAGCCGTCGATCAGCTCCGGGGTGTACGTCGAACCGCCGCCGACGATTGCCAACTTCAGTGCGGACATCAGCCCTTGACCCCTGTCAGTGTCACGCCTTCGATGAAGGCCTTCTGAGCGAAGAAGAAGAGGACGATCACCGGGGCCATCACCAGCAGGGTGGCGGCCATGGTGAGGTTCCAGTTGGTGTGGTGGGCGGCCTTGAAGGACTCCAGTCCGTAACTGAGCGTCCAGGCGTCGTGGTTGTTGCTGGCGTAGATCTGCGGGCCGAAGTAGTCGTTCCAGCAGTAGAAGAACTGGAACAGCGCGACCGCCGCGATGGCCGGCTTGGCCATCGGCAGGACCACCCGCAGCAGGGTGCGCAGGTCTCCGCAGCCGTCGATCCGGGCGGCCTCGATGTACTCCTTGGGGATGGTCATCAGGAACTGGCGCAGCAGGAAGATGGAGAACGCGTCGCCGAAGGCCATCGGGATGATCAGCGGCCAGAGCGAGCTGCCCAGGCCCATCTGCTTGGTCCAGAACAGGTACATCGGGATGACGGTGACCTGCGGCGGCAGCATCATCATCGCGATGACGGCCATCAGGGCCAGGTTGCGGCCGCGGAAGCGGAACTTGGCGAGCGCGTAGGCCACCGGGAGGCTGGAGACCACGGTCAGCAGGGTGCCGAGCCCGGCGTACAGCAGGGTGTTGCGCCACCAGCTGAGGAAGCCGGGGACGGCCCAGACCTTGCCGAAGTTGCCCCATTCCCAGCTGGTCGGCCAGTAGTCGGTGGTGAGCGCCTGCCGGTCCGACATCACCGAGGTGAGGAGGACGAAGACGAAGGGCAGCAGGAAGAACAGCGCGGCGGCGATGGCCAGCGCGTGCACGGCCACCCAGTGGAGCACCGCGCGGCGCCGGGCGGCCCGGGCGGCGGGGCTGCCGGACCGGGAGGACCGGGAGCGGCGGGAGGGGCCGGTCGCGGCCGGCGCCTCGGTGAGTGTGGTGCCAAGAGTCATGATCGGGTCCTCACGGGCCGCTAGTCGTCGCTCGCCATGAAGCCGGACCGGCGGCGGAGCAGGATCGAGGTGACGGCCATCGAGATGGCGAACAGCACTACGGCGACGACGCAGGCCGCGCCGTAGTTGAAGCTCTGGAAGCCGAGCTTGTAGACCATCTGCGGCAGGGTCCAGGTGGAGCCGCCCGGGTAGCCGGGCTCGAAGGGCTGGCCGGAGCCGCCCGCGATGCCGCTGGCGACCTTCCCGGCGACGATCGCCTGGGTGTAGTACTGCATGGTCTGGATCACCCCGGTGACCACCGCGAACATGATGATCGGCGAGATGTTCGGCAGGGTGACGTACCGGAACCGCTGGAACGGGCCGGCGCCGTCCAGTTCGGCCGCCTCGTACTGGTCCCGGGGGACGTCCAGCAGCGCGGCCATGAAGATGACCATCAGGTCGCCGACGCCCCACATGGCGAGCAGGGTGAGCGCGGGCTTGGACCAGTCCTCGGAGGCGAACCAGCCGGGCTGCGGCAGGCCGAGCTCGCCGAGCAGGTGGTTGACCGGGCCGGTGCCGGGGTTGAACAGGAAGGCGAAGGCGACCGTGGCGGCCACCGGCGGGGCCAGGTACGGCAGGTAGAAGGCGGTGCGGAAGAAGCCGGCGCCGGTCTTGACCTTGGTGATGAGCATCCCGATGCCCAGGCCGAAGGCGACCCGAAGGCTCACCATGACGACGACCAGCCACAGGGTGTTGCGCAGGCCCTGCCAGAAGCTCGGCAGCTCGTTGAAGACGTAGTTCCAGTTCTTCAGGCCGCTGAAGGTCGGGCTGCCGAAGCCGTTGTAGGAGGTGAAGGAGAAGTAGACGGTGGAGATCAGCGGGTAGGCGAAGAAGACGCCGAAGCCGATCAGCCAGGGGGAGAGGAAGGCGAGGGTGCGGGCCGCCTCCCGGCGGCGCTTGCGACGCAGCAGGTGCTGCGTGCCGGGCGCCGCCGGGCCGGTCGGTCCCGCGTCGGCCTCGTCGTTCCCCTTGCGGGTGCCGAACGCGAGTGACATGGGAGCTCCGTGGACCGTTCCCGGGCTACTTGGCCTGGGCGATGTCGGTGTCGATCTGCTTGGCCGTGGCGGCCAGGCCCGCCTGGAGGTCGGTCTGCTTGCCGGACTCGTAGTCGTAGCCGAGGTTCTGCAGGGTGGTGATGTAGCTGCCGCCGTTGACGGCCGGCGGGGTGGTGCCGGAGTGGGGGTTCTTGGCGACGTTCAGGAAGGTCTTGAAGTTGTCGTCGCTCACCAGCTTCGGCGAGTCGAGCGCCTCGAAGGTGCTCGGCACGTTGTGGATCGCGTTGGCGAAGCCGACCACCGCGTCGGTGTCCGTGGTCAGGTACTTGACGAACTCCCAGGCGGCGGCCTGCTTCTTGCTGGTGCTGGCGATGCCGACGATGGTGCCGGTCTGGTAGCCGCGGCCGTAGGTGTCGGCCTGGTCGTCCGGGACGGGGAAGGCGGCGGTGGCCCACTCGAAGTCGGGCTTGTCCTTGGCGAGCGAGGCGGTGCGCCACTCGCCGTCGAGGATCATCGCGAGCTGGCCGGTGTGGAAGGGGTTCTTGGCGCTGAACTCCTCGCCGAAGGTCGCGCGGTACTTCTCCAGCTTGGTGTAGCCGCCGAGCTGGTCGACCAGGCCCTTCTGCCACTTGAGCATCGCGGCGACCTTCGGGTCGCCGGCGATGTCCGACTTGCCGTCGGCGCCGAAGTAGGTGGGGCCGTACTGGCCGAGGTAGTGCTCGGTGGTGGACTCGTAGCCGTGGTACAGCGGCATGAAGCCGAGCTGCTTGTACGAGTCGCCGTCGGGGAGGGTCAGCTTGGCCACGTCCTCGGCGAACTCGCTGAAGGTCTTCGGCGGGTTGGCGATGCCGGCGTCGGCGAAGGCCTTCTTGTTGTAGTACAGGCCGTACGCGTCGCCGAGCAGCGGCAGCGAGCACTGGTTGCCCTGGAACTGGGTGTAGTTGAGCATCGTGGCCGGGAAGGTCTTGGCCGGGTCGATGCCGCTCTTCTGGAGCATCGGCTTGAGGTCGACGAAGGCCTTGGTCGAGCAGAACATGCCGACGTTGTTGGTGGTGAAGGAGGAGACCACGTCCGGCGCGTCGGCGCCGCCGGCCCGCAGGGCCTGGTTGACCTTGTCGTCCGCGAGGCTGTCCACGGCCTTGACGTGGATGGTGGGGTGGGCCTTCTCGAAGGCGGCGATGTTGTCGTTGATCGCCTTGATCTCGTTGTCCTGGCTCCAGCCGTGCCAGAAGGTGATGGTGACGTCCTTGCCGCCGGCCGATTCGTCGGAGCCGCCCGTGTCGCTGGAACCGGTGCAGGCGGAGGCGAGCAGCGCCAGGACGGCGCTGCCGGCGACGGCGGCGACGGTGCGGCGGCCTCTGCGGGAGGTGGTGGCGTGCACTTCGGGATCCTCCTGGGGGTGCGCGGGCAGGCCTCGTTGCCTCGGTTCCCGCGTTCGGGGGTTGGGGAGAGGTGGGTGCAGGTGGCGAGGTGACAGGGGGAGCGTCAGTGGGTGGAGAAGACCGCCTCGCGGGCGTCGGACAGGGCACGTTGCAGGGCGCCGAGCAGGACCGGTGAGCCGGACAGGGCACTGCTGCGGACCTCCGGCCGGGCGATGGAGATCCGTGCCAGTTCGTCCTCGACGAGAGCGCGCAGCCGCTCGCCGCCGGCGCTCGGCACCACGCCGGAGAGGACCACCAGTTGGGGGTCGACGACGGCGACGATCACCGCCAGCCCGACGGCGAGCCGCCCGGCCAGCTCGGCGAGGAAGGCGTCACCGGCGCCCGGGAGGGCCAGCGCCTTGGCGATGGACTCCTGCGCGGTGGCCGCGCCGAGCCCGTGCTCACGGGCCAGGGCTCGGACGGCGGGAGTGCCGACCAGGGCCTGGAACCCGCCGAACTTGCGGCGGCGGGCGTCCCATTCGACCGGCGAGTCGGGCAGCGGCATGTAGCCGACCTCCCCGGCGCCGCCGGTGAAGCCGCGGTGCAGCCGCCCGGCGATCACGATCGCCGCGCCGACCCCCGCCCCGGCCCAGAGCAGGACGAAGTCCTCGAAACCGGCCGCGGCGCCCGAGGAGCGCTCGGCGACGGCGGCCAGGTTCACGTCGTTCTCGATCGACACCGGCGCGCCGATCGCCTCGGTCAGCTCCTCGACGAGTCTCGGCGAGTGCCAGCCCGGCAGGTGGGAGGCGTAGCGCAGCTTGCCGGTGACCGGGTCGGGGGCGCCGCCGACGCCGATCGCGGCGGTGCGCAGGACGCCCTCGGGCAGGCCGGCGGCCCGGACGGCCTCGGCCACCGCGGTGGCGACGGCCGGGACGGTCCCGGCGGCCGGGACGCCCTTGGTGGGCACGGTGTGCTCGGCCAGCGTGGTGCCGGTGATGTCGGCGACGGCGACCCGGATCTCGCTGTTGGTGACGTCCAGTCCGGCGACGTACCCGGCGGCCGGATTCACCTGGTACAGCCGGGCGTTGGGGCCGGGGCCGCCCGCCGTGGTGCCGACCGGCAGGACCAGCCCGGCCGCCTCCAGCCGGGCCAGCAGCTGGGAGGCGGTGGGCTTGGACAGCCCGGTGAGGGAGCCGATCTGGGTGCGCGAGAGCGGCCCGTTCTCCAGCAGGAGTTCGAGGGCGGCACGGTCGTTGATGGCGCGCAGCAGGCTGGGGGTGCCGGCGAGGGGGGCCCTGGCGGTGTTCTTGGTCATGCCCGGAATCCTCCCCTTTCGGCTGGTCGGGACGGTCCGCGGGTGTCCCCGGAGCGGGGAGCGGGCGGGCTTCGGACGAACTGTTAGGAAACTTTCCAGTCGCTTGGGAAGGACCGTAGGGCCGTGTCGGCGGAGTGTCAATGGTGGGTGGAGCGGAGGATGCCGAAGCGTTACCGGACACGACGCAAGCCCCGCACCCGGCGTACCGGGTGCGGGGCTTGCGTCGTGTCCGTACGGTCGCCGGGCTACGGCTTCGCCGCGTCGTCCGCCCCCTTCGCCGCCGGGATCGGTTCGGTCGCCCGGTAGCGCGGCGAGGCCGGGTCGGCCAGCGCGGACGGCGCGGCCTGCTCGGCGGCCGGCACCGGCGAGGGCGCGATCACCACGCCGGTCGCCCCGGCGGCGGCCGCCGGGACCTCCTCCTTGACCTTGATCCCGGCCCGGTCGAAGGCCGCCTTCAGCCGCTGGCGCAGCGCCCGGGAGACGGCGGCCGCCTTGCCCGGGGCGGTCCGGGCCTCGATCCGCAGCACCACCGAGTCCGAGGCGACCGACTCCACACCCAGGATCGACACCGGCGCCCAGACCAGCTCGTCGTACGGGGCCTCCTTGGCCATCTCCTCGGCCGTCGCCAGGATCAGGTCCTCGACCCGGAGCAGGTCCTCCTTGTACCCGACCTGCACGTCCACCGAGGCGGTCGCCCAGCCCTGGCTCATGTTGGCGATCCGCTTCACCTCGCCGTTGCGGATGTACCAGATCTCGCCGTTCGCCCCGCGCAGCTTGGTGACCCGCAGACCGACCTCCAGCACGGTGCCGGTGGCCACCCCGGTGTCGATCTCGTCGCCGACGCCGTACTGGTCCTCCATGATCATGAAGACCCCGGAGAGGAAGTCCGTGACCAGGTTGCGGGCGCCGAAACCGATCGCCACACCGGCCACACCGGCGCTCGCCAGCAGCGGCGCCAGATTGACCCCCAGCGCGGACAGCACCATCAGCGCCGCCGTGCCCAGGATCGTGAAGGAGGCGACGCTGCGCAGCACCGAACCGATCGCCTCCGAACGCTGCTGGCGCCGCTCGGTGTTCACCACCCCGGTGTTGGCCAGCAGCCCGCCCAGCCGGCTCTCCTCCTGGTGCTCGGAGGTGCGCGCCATCCGCCCTATCAGCTGGGTGATGAGCTTGCGCACCACGGCCCGCAGCACCAGGGACAGCACGATGATGAAGACGATCCGCAGCCCCGAGGCCAGCCAGCCCTGCCAGTGGGTGTCGAACCAGCTGGCGGCCTGCCGGGTGGTCTCGGAGACCTCCTGCGCGCTGGTCGGGATCCGCAGGTCGAGCTCGGGCAGCTGCGCGGTGGGGCTTGGGGCCGGCGTCGGAGTGGTGAGCGTCGAGGACGCGTCGGACGGACCGGTGGCACCGGAGCTGAACACGTGCAGGCCTTCCTTGCCGGGTGAGTGGCGGGCCCGCACCGCCGAGGAGCGGCCCGCGGACCGTGAGCGTCAGCCTATCCGCCGCCGCATGCCCGCCCGGACCGGCCGGGAACCTCCCGTGAGCGTGCCCGCGGGCGTACGGAGCGTCCCGAACGCCCCGTCAACGCCCCCGTACGCTCCCCCCGCACCCGGGCGCCGAGGCCCTCCAGGGCAGTCGGGACACTGCTCCGGACGGCCGAACCCTGCCCCCGGAGGGCCACCCGGCAGGGTCACCGGGGCGCGCCGCACCGCCACCCGGGTGCAACCCGACCTTCCCCCGGGCATACCGGCTATGACAGAGACCACACCCGGAGTTCACGTCAGGTCCGTTACACAGGAGTGGTGGCGCCGTACAAAGGCGTAAGGCGACACTGGGGGAGATCGCGCACGCGTGGCGCGATCCAACCGCTCGTCCCGGCGCGAGCCACGCGCCGCAGGCGTCCAAGGAGGCATCCGTGCCGCATGTCCTGGTCCTCAACGCGTCCTACGAGCCACTCGGCGTCGTATCGATGCGCCGCGCACTCATCCTGGTCCTCAACCACAAGGCGGTCAGCCTGGAGGACTCGGGAGTCACTCTGCACAGCGCCACCAGCGCCCTTCCGGCGCCGTCCGTCGTCCGCCTGACCCGCTTCGTGCGGGTCCCCTTCTGCGGGCCCGTCCCGCTCACCCGCCGGGCGCTGTTCGCCCGCGACCACGGCCGCTGCGTCTACTGCGGGGCCGCCGCCACCAGCGTCGACCACGTCATCCCGCGCAGCCGCGGTGGCCAGCACCGGTGGGACAACGTCGTGGCGGCCTGCCGCCGCTGCAACCACACCAAGGCCGACCGCCACCTCACCGAACTCGGCTGGCGGATGAAACGACCACCCGCGCCGCCCAGCGGCCTGGCCTGGCGCATCATCGGCACCGGGATCAAGGACCCGCGGTGGCGGCCCTACCTGGAGCCCTACGGCGGCGGCGACCAGCTGCGCGCCCCGCAGTGGGGCGAGTACGAGCACCGCGACCATACCGAGCAGCCGGTCCACCCCGTCCCGCTCGGCCGGGCGCACCCCGGCCACCCCGCCCCCGTCCGCCGCGGCGAGCAGCCCGAACCGCTCTCCGCCTGACCCCAGCTTCACAAGGGCCCGCCCGTCACACCGTCGGTACGCGCCTCATGGGCCGCCGAGCCCCCCGCACCGGGGAGCCGGCGGCCCGCCGCGTTCCGGGGGCCGCCTCTTCCGAGGCCTCCCCGTCCGAGGCCTCCACCGCCGGGCCCGGCCCGGCCGCTACGGCTTGGCGGCTACGGCTTGGCGGCCGCCGGGGGCGCCGCGGGGACGCCCGGCACGCCGCCGGGCTGGACGGGCTGGGCGGGCTGCCCTGCCGGAGGCTGCGGTGCGGCCGGCGGGGTCACGGCGTACAGCTCGACACCCCACAGCGAGTAGCCGTACTTGGTCGCCCGCGCCACGCCCTGCACCCGGACGTACCGGACCCCGGGCGCGTCGAAGCGCACCGTCTCGTCGCCGCCCTTGCCGTTGTCCACCGTCGCGGCGTCCGTCCAGGAGTTCCCGTCCGCCGAGACCTGGATCCGGTACGAGGCGGCGTACGCGGCCTGCCAGTGCAGCACCGCCGCGCCCAGCCGGGTCGCCTGCGGCAGCTCCAGTCGCACCCAGGCGTCGTCCTTGGGCGGCGAGGACCAGCGGGTCTTCGGATCGCCGTCGGTGACCGCCGAGGCCGGGAAGTTCGCCGTCTCGTCGCCCGAGGAAGTGGCCTTCGCGCCGGCCGCCAGGTCCGGACCGCCGGTGGGCGGCACCACGTGCACCTGGAGCACCTGCCGGACGGTGGTGGTGCCGGCCACGAACTGCACCGGCACCCGGTACGTCCCGGACGGCGTCTCCGCGGAGGCGCCCACCAGCAGCGGCACGCCCACCCGGCCGCCGCGCGGCACGGTCACCGGGCCGGCCGGGGTCACGGTCAGGCCCTTCGCGGCGGCCGGCACCTCGGTGCGCAGCTCGCCGGTGGTGCCCTCGGGGCGGCCGGCCTCCACGGTGGCCCGGGTCGTCACCGGCGCGGAGGCGCCGGTGACCACGTCCAGGGCCGGGTCGGAGAGGCTCAGCCGGGCCGCCGGGGCGTCCGAGTACCACGGGATCACCTGGTTGACCACCGGCGGGTCGCCGCCGGGCTTCCAGGTCAGCCGGAACGCGTCGGCCGGCTGCCCGCCGGCCGGCAGCTCGTTGTAGCCGGGCTGCACGGTGCCGATGTCGGCCCAGGTGCCGTCGGCCCGGCGCACCGCGACGGTGGCGGTGGCGTGCACCGCCGGGTCGGTCAGCACGGTGAGCCGGTCCAGCGGGCGGGCCGCGCCCAGCTCGACGACCAGCGGCTCGTCCAGCGCGGTCGGCGCCTTGGCGGCCCGGTACGCGGTGTCCGGGTTGCCGTCCAGCACGGCGGCGGCGGAGGAACCGGGCGCCGCGTCGGGACCGCCGCTGACGCTGGCCGGCGACTCGTCCGGGGCGGTGACGGTGAACTCGCGCACCGCGACGGCGGTCTTCTGCGCGGCGGTGGCCCGCAGCCGCACCGCCCGCACCACGGTGCCCGGCGGCAGTTGGGCGCTGACCGTCCTCTGGTTCCTGACGGTGGCGAGCTGCTTCCAGCCGCCCTCGCCGGTCGAGTACTCCAGCACGCCGTCGCGGATGTAGTCGTCCGCGGCGGACCGGGCGTCCGGGCCGTTGCCCCAGCCGCCCATCAGCACGGTCACGCCGCTGACCGGGCGGCCCGCGCCGAGGTCCAGGCCGACCGCGTCGCCGGGCTGCGGGGGAGCGGAGCTCCAGTAGAACGTGTCGGCCACGCCGTCGGTCATCAGCGCGGGCAGGTGGTCCTGCGCGGTGCCCATGGTGGTGGTCGGGGTGAGCCCGCCGCCGCCCACGCCCGCCCAGTTGTCGGCGGCGCGCACGGCGCGGTCCAGGAACGGGCCGAGCACCCCGGCACCGACAGTGGCCGGGGCCCGGTCCAGCTGCTCGCGCAGCCGGTTGAGCTCGACCCGGGCCTTCCAGGCCGCGGCGCCGTCGCCGCCGTGCTGCGCCAGCACCATGTCGAGGGCGGCCTGCCCGGCCAGCCCGTAGTCGCGCAGCGGGCCCAGCCAGGGCGCGGCCTCGCCGGCCAGCTGGGCGGTGGCCGGGGTGCCGGCCAGGGTCTGCTGGGCGGTGGCCATGGCGGCGAGGGCCTCCCGCAGCGGGGCGGCGGCCTCGATCAGCCGGGCGAGGTCGGGAGTGGCGCCGGAGGTGGGCTCGGCGGCCGCCCAGAACCGGTCCAGCAGCGGCGTCAGATAGCCGGACTCCTGCTTGGACAGCGGCGAGGAGGTGCTGTTGCCGGCCAGCGCGAGGACCGCGGACAGCGCCGTCCCGGCGGGCGTCGGGGCGGCGCCGGTCGGCCCGGCCAGCGAGCGCACGGCGGCCTGCCAGGACTCCTCCGGCTTGTACCCGGCCGGGTTCCAGGCGAAGTCGCCGGCCGTCGAGACGGCGATCCGGGAGGCCACCGGCTGCTGCATCGCGCCGGTCAGCAGCACCGCCGAGCGGGTGGCCACCTCCGGGTCGCGCCCGGTGTAGGCGCCGAGGAAGAGCCGGTCCGGGGTGGCGTCGTTGACCGGGTAGTTGTCCATGGTGAGCAGCGGGCGCCCGTACAGCCCGGCGGTGTCCGAGGCCTGGGCACCGGTGATCTTCTCCGGGATCACCCCGACCCCGCTCCAGGCCACCTGCACGCCCTCCGGCAGCGCCGCCGCCAGCGCCTTGCGGTACGGGGTGGAGCCCTGCTGGTGGTACTCGGTGGGGACGACGGACAGCGGCGCCAGGCCCGGGTTCCGCGCGATCAGCCGGTCCTGCACCTTCCGCACCAGCGCGGCCTGCGCCTTGGCGGCCGCGGCGGGCCCGGTGCCGTACTCGTCGCGGTCGTCGCCGCAGTGCCACTCGTCGTAGCTGACGTCCAGGAACTGCAGCTGGAAGGCGGTGAAACCGAGCCCCCGCAGCCCGTCCAGCTTCTTCACCAGCGCGTCCACGTCCTTGCCGGAGCTGAAGCAGAAGGACTGCCCCGGGTCGATCGCGTAACCGAGCACCACGTGGTTCTGCCGCGCCCGGAAGCCCAGTTCGCGCAACTCCTCGGCCTGGGCGGCGGGGTAGGCGTTGCGCCAGCGGGAAAGACGGTACGGGTCGTCACCGGGGGCGTAGAGGTAGAAGTTCTGCTTGGAGCGGCCCAGGAAGTCGACCTGCTCCAGTCGCTGCTGGGCGGTCCACGGGGTGCCGTAGAAGGCCTCCGCGGTGCCGCGCACCGGCGCGCCGGTCGGCCAGTCCCGCAGCGTGACCCCGGGCAGGCCGAGCCCGGCCGCACCGGGCGCCTGCCCCTGCCCGGCCGGTACGGCGGCGAGCAGCTGACGCAGGCTCTGCGCGGCGTAGAAGGTGCCGGTGGCGTCCACGCCGGCCAGCACCACGGCGCCGTACGTGCCGCCGCCCTGGGCGGGCAGCTGACCGGCCGACAGCACGTACCCGCCGGCCGGCATCCCCGCGGTCGTCGGCCCGGTGCCGTCCTTGCCGCCGGCCGCCGCGGACAGCTGCCGCAGCACCCGGTCCACCTCGCCGCCGGCGCCCTCGGCGGGCCCGCCGACGTACACCACCAGCGAACCGGCGGCCGGCGTCCCGCCGTCCGGCTGCGGCGTCACATCGCGCGCCCCGGCGACCTCCAGCACCTCGTGCACGGCCCGCACCGCGCCCTGGTCCACCTTGGGCGCGGTCACCACCGTCACGGCCGACGGCACCGTGACGGGCTTGCCCGCCACCGTCTGCTGCTGCGGCTTCGGGAACACCCTCGGGTCGGTCACGCTGCCCAGCGGCGTCTGCGGCGCGGCGCTCACCACGTCCGGCGCCGAGACCGCCGAAGCCGCCGCGTACGCCGTCGACGGCAATGAGCCGGCCAGCATCCCGCCGACCACCGCCGCGGCCGCGACCCCGGCCGCGATCTGCATCGTCCGCCGCCCCGGCCGGCCCGCGGCCCGCCCGGCCCGATCCGCCCGCTCCTCGCGCACCGAGGCCAGCAGCGGCTCCGTGCCCTTGAGGTCGGCGATCAGCCGGTCCGCCGTCCGCGGCGCCAGCTGACGGCACGTCCGCGCCGTCGCCCGCCGCGCCACCACCGCCGCGGGGTGCTGCAGCACCTCCCGCAACGCCGGACTCTGCTCCAACTGCGACCGCAGCCGCCGCCCGGCCGCAACGGACACTCGGGCTTGCACAGGAGCCTCCTCGCCAGGCCGGAACCACATCCCGGCAACCCCACCAGCTGGCCAATCCGGTGTCAATGTCACCGACAGCTACGTCTGGATTGCCCTGCTTCATTCCCTTGTGGAGGCCGGGGCCGACCCCTGGTGCGGTGCGGCCGTGACCAGCAGAATCGGCGTCACGATGCGACACCGTGTCAATCGTGGCCGGGGGGAAGGGAGCAACGGATGGTTCCACCATCGCCGCGCCGGTGGCTGCCGGCCCTGATCGCGGTCGGCCTGATCCCCCGGCCGTTCCGTCCGGCACCGTCGTGTCGCGCTGGGTGATCGTGGTGTCACGCGGGTAGGACTGTGGCTGTCCCGACCGGGCGTTGCCGAGACATCGCAGGAGCCGCGAGTGGCCGCTTACCACGACAGTGACGGAGCCGAGCAGGTGCCGGCGCAGGACGCTCCGCCGCCGCCCGCCGAACTGGTGGCGCTGGCGCAGGCGTACGGGGTGGACACCCGGTACCCGGGGGCCGGCGGGCAGACGGTGGGGGCGCGGACGCTGGTCGCGGTGCTGGGGGCGATGGGGGTGGTGGCCGGGACGCCGCAGGAGGCGCGGGAGGCGCTGGAGCGTCACCGGGCCGGGCAGCGGGCCCGGTTGCTGCCGCCGTGCGTGGTGGTGCGGCAGGGGAGGCGGGCGGCGCTGGACGTGCCGGCGGACGCCCGGCTGCGGGTGGAGCTGGAGGACGGGGGCAGCTGGGAGCTGCCGCGGGGGCACTCGCACTGGGTGCCGGGGGACCTGCCGCTGGGGCGTCACGTGCTCACGGCGCGGAGCGGCGAACGGACGGCGAGGGCCGCGCTGATCGTCGTCCCCGAGCGGCCGCCCCAGCTGCCCGGCCGCAGCTGGGGGTTCCTCGCCCAGCTGTACTCGGTGCTGTCCGAGCGCTCCTGGGGCATGGGCGACCTCGGCGACCTGGTCGAGCTGGCCCGGTGGGCGGGGGCGGGCCTCGGCGCGGGCTTCGTGCAGATCAATCCGCTGCACCAGGCGCTGCCCGGCGCCCCCTCCGACCCCTCCCCGTACCGCCCGTCCTCGCGCCGTTTCGCCGACCCGGTGCACCTGCGGGTCGAGGACGTCCCCGAGTACGCGTACCTGACCGCGGAGCAACGGCAAGGGGCCGAGGAGCCGGCCCGGCGCGCCGCCCGGCTGCGCGAGGAGGTCCTCGGCCACGACGCGCTGATCGACCGGGACGCCGTCTGGCAGCTCAAGCGCGAGGCCCTGGAACTGCTGCACGAGGTGCCGCGCGGCCCCGGCCGCCAGGCCGAGTACGAGGCGTACCTGCGCCGTGAGGGCGAGTGGCTGCGCCGGCACGCCCTGTGGAACGCCCTCGCCGAGGAGCACGGCCCGGACCGGCAGCACTGGCCGAAGGGCCTGCGTCACCCGGACGGCCCACAGGTCGAGCAGGCGGAGAAGGAGCTCGCGGAGCGGGTCGAGTTCCACCGCTGGCTCGCCTGGCAGGTCGACCAGCAGCTCGCCCACGCCCAGCGGGCCGCCCGCGGGGCCGGCATGCCGGTCGGTCTGATCCACGACCTGGCCGTGGGCGTCCATCCGGACGGCGCGGACGCCTGGGCGCTGCAGGACGTGCTGGCCGACGGCATCTCGGTCGGCGCCCCGCCGGACGCCTTCAACGCCCACGGCCAGGACTGGGGCCTGCCGCCCTGGCGCCCGGACGCGCTCGCCGAGGCCGGCTACGCCCCGTTCGCGGAGCTGCTGCGGGCCGCCGCCCGGCACGCCGGGGCGCTGCGGATCGACCATGTCATGGGCCTGTTCCGGCTCTGGTGGGTGCCGAAGGGCCATCCGCCGACCGAGGGCGCGTACGTGCGCTACGACGCGGAGGCGATGCTCGGGGTGCTGGCGCTGGAGGCGCACCGGGCCGGTACGGCGGTGATCGGCGAGGACCTCGGCACGGTGGAGCCGGGTGTGCGGGAGGAGCTGGCGGAGCGCGGGGTGCTGGGTACGTCCGTGCTCTGGTTCGAGCGGGACTGGCAGGCCGGCGGCGCGATCCTCGGCCCGGACCGCTGGCGGCCGGGCTGCCTGGCCACCCTCACCACCCACGACCTGCCCAGCACCGCGGCCCGGCTCTCCGGCGAGCACGTCGAGCTGCGGCACCGGCTGGGCCTGCTGGCCCGGCCGCTGGGGGAGGAGCAGGAGCAGGCGGCGGCGGAGCTGGCGGACTGGCGGGCCGAGCTGGCCGGGCTGGGGCTGCTGGGCCCGGACGAGCCGCTGACGATGCCCGTGCTGTACCGCTTCCTGCGGGCCACCCCGGCGGAGCTGGTCGGGGTCTGGCTGCCGGACCTGGTCGGCGACCCGCGCCCGCAGAACCTGCCCGGCACCTGGGACCAGTACCCGAACTGGCGCCTGCCGGTCGCCGACGGCTCCGGCGGGCCGGTCACCCTGGAACGCCTCGCCACCGCCCCCGCCGCCGGGCTGCTGGCCCAGCTCCTCGCCCTGCCCGACTTCCTGCCGGGCTCCCTGCCCGACTCCGCCAGGCGGACCCCGACGCGCGCCGTCCTGTAAGCGGCGGGTAAGTTGGAAACGTGGACAAGAGGAATGCTTTGCGAGCCGGCGCGGTCAGCGCAACGGTCACGCTGATGATGCTGCTGTCGTCGCCCGCCATGGCCTTCACCAGGGACGACGGTGACGACCCGGGTTCCGGCCTGAGTGTCGGTGAGACCATCGGCCTGTACGTGGTGGTCCCGCTCGTCGCCTTCGCGATCATCGCCGCCCTGGCCGGTATGCCGTACGGCAGCAAGGCCAAGAAGAAGTAGCTCCTCGTAGAGGCGAGCGCCGCGTCCACCAGGACCCGCACGACGTCCACCAGGACCCGCACGACCCCGAAGGGGCGCCGGACGATCCCGTCCGGCGCCCCTTCGGCTGTTAGCGCACCGTCAGCGGGCCCCCGCCGCACGGTCGGCGTCCTGGGCCTTGAGGGCGCGCTCGACGCCCGCCCGCGCCTCGACGACCTGGCGCCGCAGCGCCGGCGCCGGCTCGGCCGAGGCCAGCCACGCGTCCGTGGCCTCCAGGGTCGCGGCCGTCACCTGCAGGGCCGGGTACAGCCCGACGATGATCTGCTGCGAGATCTCGTGGCTGCGGGTCTCCCAGACGCCCTTGACCGCCGCGAAGTACTTCGCCGCGTACGGCGCGAGCAGCTCGCGCTGGTCGGACTGCTGGAAGCCGGCGATGACGGCCTCCTGCACATAGTTCGTCAGCTTGTCGGACTCCACCACCGACGCCCAGGCCTGCGCCTTGGCCTCGGCGGTCGGCCGGGCGGCGCGGCAGGTGGCCGCGTGCTCCTGGCCGGCCGCGGTGTTGTCCCGCTGCAGCTCGGCGGCGATGGCGGCCTCGTCGGCCCGGCCGGTGGCGGCGAGGCGCACCAGCAGGGTCCAGCGCAGCTCGGTGTCGACCGCGAGGCCCTTGATCTCGACCGAGCCGTCCAGCAGCCCGGCGAGCAGGCCCAGCTGACCGTCCGTACGGGCGACCGAGGCGAGGGCGCGGGCCCAGGCCAGCTGGTGGTCGCTGCCGGGCTCGGCGGCGCGCAGGTGCTCCTCCGCGGCGGCGGCCCAGCGGTCGAGGCCCTGCTCGCGCCACTGCGGGTCGGCGTAGGCGTCGAGGGCGAGCTTGA
Organism: Kitasatospora sp. NPDC058063; assembly: GCF_042885395.1. Lineage (NCBI taxonomy): Bacteria > Bacillati > Actinomycetota > Actinomycetes > Kitasatosporales > Streptomycetaceae > Kitasatospora > Kitasatospora sp. NPDC058063. The sequence continues at coordinate 229,354 of NZ_JBHVSD010000009.1, read as the reverse complement.
CCTGGCGGTGCACGGACTGCACCACGCCGATGTCGCTCTCGCGCCCGATGCCGGACAGCGCCAGCGCCAGGTAGTCGCGGGCGGCCAGCTCGCCGTCGCGGGTCATGTCCCAGGCGGAGGCCCAGCACAGCGCGCGCGGCAGCGAGTCGGCGAAGCCGCCGAGGTGCTCGGTGACGACGGCCAGCGAGTCCTCGTCGAGCCGGATCTTGGCGTACGAGAGGTCGTCGTCGTTCAGCAGCACGACGGCCGGGCGGTGGCGGCCGACCAGCTCCGGCACCTCGGTGCGCGGGCCGTCGACGTCCAGCTCGATCCGGTCGGTGCGCACCAGCGCGTCGCCGTTCAGCTCGTACACGCCGATCGCGATGCGGTGCGGCCGCAGCACGGCCTCGCCCTTGGCGCCGGCGGGCAGCGCGGGGGCCTCCTGGAGCACCGCGAAGGACTCGATGTCGCCGTCGGTGTTCACCGTGATCGAGGGCCGCAGCACGTTGATGCCGGCGGTCTCCAGCCAGGCCTTGGACCAGGCCTTGAGGTCGCGGCCGCTGGCCTCCTCCAGGGCGCCGAGCAGGTCGCTGAGCCGGGTGTTGCCCCAGGCGTGGCGCTTGAAGTACGCCTGCACGCCCTGGAAGAACGCGTCCTGGCCGACGTACGCCACCAGCTGCTTGAGCACCGAGGCGCCCTTGGCGTAGGTGATGCCGTCGAAGTTGACCTGGACGTCCTCCAGGTCGTTGATCTCCGCCATGATCGGGTGGGTGGACGGCAGCTGGTCCTGCCGGTACGCCCAGGTCTTCATCTGGTTGGCGAAGGTGGTCCAGGAGTGCGGCCACTTGGAGCCGGGAGCCTCGGCCTGGCAGACCGCCTCGGCGTAGGTCGCGAAGGACTCGTTCAGCCAGAGGTCGTTCCACCACTCCATGGTGACGAGGTCGCCGAACCACATGTGGGCGAGCTCGTGCAGGATCGTCGCGGCGCGGGCCTCGTAGGCGGCGTCGGTGACCTTGGAACGGAACACGTACTGGTCGCGCAGGGTGACGGCGCCCGCGTTCTCCATCGCGCCGGCGTTGAACTCCGGGACGAAGAGCTGGTCGTACTTGGCGAACGGGTACGGGAAGTCGAACTTCTCCTGGAAGTAGTCGAAGCCCTGCTTGGTGACCTCGAAGACGGCCTCCGGGTCCAGGAACTCGCGCAGCGAGGGCCGGCAGTAGACGCCCAGCGGCACCTTCTGCTCGCCGTTCTCGTAGGTGTCGAAGACCCCGACGTACGGGCCGGCGACGAGCGCGGTGATGTAGCTGGAGATCCGGCCGGTGGGCTCGAAGGTCCAGACCCGGGTGTCGCCCTCGCCGACCGGTTCCGGGGTCGGCGAGTTGGAGACCACGACCCAGCCGTTCGGCGCGGTCACGGTGAACGCGAACGCGGCCTTCAGGTCGGGCTGCTCGAAGTTGGCGAAGACCCGGCGGGCGTCCGGCACCTCGAACTGGGTGTACAGGTAGGTCTCGCCGTCGACCGGGTCGACGAACCGGTGCAGGCCCTCACCGGTGTTGGTGTACTCGCAGGTCGCGACGACCCGCAGCTCGTTCTCGGCCGCCAGGCCCGGCAGCGGGATGCGGCTGTCGGCGAAGCTCGCCGGGTCGAGCCGCACGCCGTTGAGGACGACCTCCTCGACGCTCGGGGCGACGAGGTCGATGAAGGTCTCCGCGCCGGGGGTGGTGGCGGTGAACCGGACCACGGTGGTGGACCGGAAGGTACCGCCTTCACGGGCCGAACCGAGGTCGAGCTCGATGTCGTACGCGTCCACGTGGAGGAGGTCGGCCCGGGTGCGGGCCTCCTCACGGGTCAGGTTTGTGCCGGGCACTCGCTGCACTCCTTTGTCAGACTGATGCTCCGAATCCTCGCACGTCCAACGGACGGGGCGGCCGAAAAATCGCGGGCGGGGCGGGCCCGGGCGATCAGCCCGTTCCTGCCCCGCCCGCGTGGTCCGCGACGAGGGGTCATGCCCCGGTCGTCACCCGGTCGTCACCCCGGTCACCCCGGTCGTCAACCCGGTCACCCCGGTCAACCGGTTCGCCCGGGGCGCCGGTCGGTTCGTCGGCCCGGCGTCACTTCTTCCACTTGGTCAGCGGACCGTCGCTGGCGCTGAAGCGGCGGAACGCGTAGACCGCGGCGCCGTCGTCCGAGATCAGGTACTCGGAGCTGCTGCTGCCGATGCCCATGCTGCTCGGCATGGTCATGGTGCCGAGGTCGGACAGCGAGCCGTCGGTCGGCGAGAGCGTCACCAGCCGGGCCGGCTTGTTGTAGCCCTGGTCGACGACCGCGCGGACCTTGCCGTCCTTGTCGGTCCCGGCCACCAGGCGCATGTCGTTGCTCGTCGAGCCGGAGGTGGCCGCCCACAGCCGCTTGCCGGTGGTCAGGTCGTAGGCGTTGATGCCCGGCTTGCCGCCGCTGACCTGGACGTACAGCGTGGTGCCGCTGACCACGTTGCGGGTGACGGCCTCGTCCTGGCCGGAGAGGCGCAGGCTGTCCGCACCGGGCTCCTTGACGGACATCTGGTTGCCCGGCTTGTTGTCCTTGTCGAACGGCAGGATGTAGTCGCCCTGCGGGCCGCTGGACATCAGCAGCACCAGCGGCTTGTCCTGGACGACCGAGTCGACCTGCTCGATGCTGCCGGTGAGGGTGATCGGGGCGCTGGTCGGCTTGCCGGTCTCGGCGTTGACGACGACCAGCTGCGACTTCGGGCCGGTGGTGCCGTAGCAGCGGTCGCTGACCGCGATCTGGACGCCGGCCGCCTTGCCGCGCACGGAGCAGTCCTTGTCGCGCGGCTGGAACTGCCAGGCCGGCTGGCCGTTGGCGATGTTCAGGGCGCCGACCATGTTGCCGCCGACGGCGACCACGTTCTCGGTGACGCTGAGGGTCGGCGAGGACATCCGGTCGGCCGAGACCTTGACGCTCCAGAGCAGCTTGCCCTGGGTCAGGTCGACGGCGCCGACGGTGGAGCAGTCGCTGTCACCGGTGTTGAAGGAGACAGCGGCGACGCCCTTGGAGTTGGCGCCGTAGGAGGCGGTGCACAGCTCCTTGCTGCCGGCCGGGACGGGAACGGTCCAGGCCTCCTTGCCGTCGGTCAGGTTGTAGGCCTTGATGCCCGAACCGTCGACGCGCACGGCGAGCTTGTCGGTGCCCCAGACGCCGAGCAGCTGGGTCGAGGTGTCGGCGCCGGCCGGCTTGGGGACGCTCCAGGCGACGTTGTAGCTGCCGCCCTTGGGCCCGGGGCCGGGGGTCGGGCCGCTGCTGGTGCCGCCGTTGTCGGTGGTGCCGCCGCTGTCCGCGGCGACCGGGCCCGGGGCCGGGTCGGGGGACGGGTCGGGGTCCTTGAGCAGGACGACCAGGGCGACCACGATCGAGATCGCCAGCACACCGCCGATGATCCCGCCCCACAGCATCACGGGGTTGCGCTGCTTGGGCGGCACGGGCGCGACGGGGTAGCTGTACCCGGGCTGCTGCTGCGGGTAGTTGTAGCCGCCGGTGTTGTAGGCCTGCCCGGCGTTCGGGGCGCCGTACGGGGAACCGGGGACCGGGTCGTACGGGCCGAGCGGGGCGGCGCCGGGCGGCGGCGGGGCCTGGCTGGGGAACCCGGCCGCGGTCGGCGCGTACGCCGCGTACTCCGGGCTGCCGGCGGGCGGCTGCGCGGGCGGCGTCGGCGGTTGGGCGGGCGGCGGGCCCGCGGGCGCGGCCGGGCCCGGGACGGCCGCGCCGTCGAGCTGCGTCATCTGGTCCGCGACGGCGGCCGGATCCACACCGCCGCCCGGCGGGCGCCCGAACGAGACGCCCCGGTTGTCCTGCGGACCGTTGCCGGGCGTTTCGCCTGACCCCGGCGTAGGGTGATCCCCTGCCATCTGATTCCCCGTCATGTCTGGAAGCGTCCCCTTGCCGGTGCCGTCCACGGCTCCGAGGGGACGGGTGAGAATTGGGCACCATGCTAATGGTGTGTCGTTTTCGGCCGCCGCCAGGAGAGCCGATCCCCGTCTCCGCAGGTCCGGGCCGCGCAACACCTTCACCCCCCGATCACCGCGCCGCCACGCCCGCGCCCCGGCGCTCCGGTCCGCGCCGGTCGGCCGCCGTCCGCGCCCGGGGCCCCGCCCGCCCCGGCCGGGACCACCGGCCGGGACCCCTGCCCGGGCCCCCGGGCCGTACCCTTCAGGAGTTGAAGGGGACGCCCGGCGGAGGGGTCCCCGCCCTGGGAGGGTGGATCATGTCGACGGACACACCGGGCTCGCAGTCGTCGCTGCACCGGGCGAACCTGGAACGGGTGCTCCGCGCGGTGCGGATGGCCGGCTCGCTGACCCAGGCCGAGATCGCCCGCGGCACCGGACTGTCCGCGGCCACCGTGTCCAACATCGTGCGGGAGTTGAAGGAGAGCGGCACCGTCGTGGTCGCCGACACCTCCTCCGGCGGCCGCCGCGCGCGCAGCGTCTCGCTCAGCGGGGACGCCGGCATCGTGGTCGGCATCGACTTCGGCCACACCCACCTGCGCGTCGCGGTCGGCAACCTGGCCCACCGGGTGCTGGCCGAGGAGAGCGCCCCGATCGACGTCGACGTCTCCGCCCAGCAGGGCTTCGACCGCGCCGAGGCGATGGTCGAGCGGCTGCTGGCGCAGGCCGGGTTCCGCCCCGACAAGGTGATCGGCGTCGGCCTCGGGGTGCCCGGCCCGATCGACGTGGAGACCGGCGCGCTCGGCTCCACCGCGATCCTGCCCGGCTGGACGGGCATCGCCCCGGGCCGGGAGCTGACCGAGCGGCTCGGCATGCCGGTGCACGTGGACAACGACGCCAACCTGGGCGCGCTCGGCGAGCTGGTCTGGGGCGCCGGCCGCGGGCTGAGCGACCTCGCCTACATCAAGGTCGCCAGCGGCGTCGGCGCCGGGCTGGTGGTGAACGGGCAGATCTACCGAGGGCCGGGCGGCACCGCGGGTGAGATCGGGCACATCACCCTGGACGAGGCCGGGCCGGTCTGCCGCTGCGGCAACCGCGGCTGCCTGGAGACCTTCGTCGGCTCCCGCTACCTGCTCTCGCTGCTCGCCCCCACCCTCGGCCCGGACCTCAGCCTGCCCCGGGTGGTCGAGCTGGCCCAGCAGGGCGACCTCGGCTGCCGCCGGGTGATCGCCGACGCGGGTCGGCAGATCGGCACCGGCGTCGCCACCCTGTGCAACCTGCTCAACCCGCGCCGGGTGATCCTCGGCGGGGACCTCGCCGAGGCCGGCGAGCTGGTGCTCGCCCCGATCCGCGACTCGGTGGCCCGCTATGCGATCCCGAGCGCCGCCCGTCAGCTCTCGGTCGTCCCCGGCACGCTCGGCGGCCGGGCCGAGGTGCTCGGGGCGCTGGCCCTGGTGATGAGCGAGATGGGGGAGTCGGGCGCGCTCGGCCGCGCCTGACGCCGCCGGCCGGCGCACCTCGGCCGGCGCACCTCGGCCGGCGCACCTCGGCCGGCGCACCGCGGACGGGGGCGTCCCGAACGTCCCGTCCCGGACGGTCGGCTCCGCCCGGATAAGCATGGTCGAACGCCAGTGCGTCAATCCGGCGTGACCCGCCTCCCCCGCCCGACCTCCCGGAATGGCGGTAACCGAACCGTGGCATCGGGCGCGCCGCTCGGCGTCCGGGAGGCGGACATTAGACTCGACCGGTCGGCCCCGGCCGGGACCGCCGGCGTGGCACCGGACCGGGCAGCGACGCCCGTCGGACTTTCCGTGGTCCGCGAACACTGAACGAGGAGGAACGGGTGGCCCTGCTGACCCGCATTCGGGGACCGCGCGATCTCGACCGGCTCACGCCCGGACAGCTGGCCGCACTGGCCCAGGAGATCCGGACCTTCCTGGTGACCGAGGTCTCCAAGACGGGTGGCCACCTCGGGCCCAACCTCGGCGTGGTGGAGCTGACCATCGCGCTGCACCGGGTCTTCGACTCGCCGCGCGACCGCATCCTCTTCGACACCGGCCACCAGAGCTACGTCCACAAGCTGCTCACCGGCCGCCAGGACTTCTCCCGGCTGCGGATGAAGGGCGGCCTGTCCGGCTACCCGTCCCGCGCCGAGTCCGAGCACGACGTGATCGAGAACTCGCACGCCTCCACCGTCCTCTCCTACGCCGACGGTCTGGCCAAGGCCAACCAGATCCTGGGCAAGAACGACCCGGTCGTCGCCGTCATCGGTGACGGCGCGCTCACCGGCGGCATGGCCTGGGAGGCGCTGAACAACATCGCCGACGCCGAGGACCGCCCGCTCGTCATCGTCGTCAACGACAACGAGCGCTCGTACTCGCCGACCATCGGCGGCCTGGCCAACCACCTCGCCACCCTGCGCACCACCCAGGGCTACGAGCGGTTCCTGTCCTGGGGCAAGGACGCGCTCCAGCGCACCCCGGTGGTCGGCCAGCAGCTGTTCGAGACGCTGCACGGCGCCAAGAAGGGCCTCAAGGACTTCATCGCCCCGCAGGGCATGTTCGAGGACCTCGGCCTCAAGTACATCGGCCCGATCGACGGCCACGACATGACCGCCCTGGAGTCCGCGCTGACCAAGGCGCGCGGCTTCGGCGGCCCGGTGATCGTGCACTGCCTCACCGAGAAGGGCCGCGGCTACCACGCCGCCGAGAACAACGACGAGGACCGCTTCCACGCGGTCGGCAAGATCCACCCGGAGACCGGCCTGCCGATCCAGAGCGGCGGCGGGCGGAGCTGGACCTCGGTCTTCGCCGAGGAGATGGTCGCGCTCGGCCACGAGCGCGAGGACATCGTCGGCATCACCGCCGCCATGCTCCACCCGGTGGGCCTGGCCCCGTTCGCCGAGGCCTTCCCGGACCGGATCTTCGACGTCGGCATCGCCGAGCAGCACGCCGTCACCAGCGCGGCCGGCCTGGCCACCAACGGCCTGCACCCGGTGTTCGCGGTCTACGCGACCTTCCTCAACCGGGCCTTCGACCAGGTGCTGATGGACGTCGCCCTGCACAGGCTGGGCGTCACCTTCGTCCTGGACCGGGCCGGCGTCACCGGTGACGACGGGGCCTCGCACAACGGCATGTGGGACATGTCGATGCTGCAGCTCATCCCGTCCCTGCGGCTGGCCGCCCCGCGCGACGCCGAGCAGGTCCGCGCCCAGCTGCGCGAGGCCGTCGAGGTCAAGGACGCCCCGACCGTGGTCCGCTACTCCAAGGGCACGGTCGGCCCGGCCGTCCCCGCGGTCGGCCGGATCGGCGGCATGGACGTGCTGCGCGCCGCCGAGGAGCCCTCCGGCGCTCACCGCGCCGACGTGCTGATCGTCTCGGTCGGTGCGATGGCCCCCACCAGCCTGGAGGTCGCCGACCTGCTGGCCGCCCAGGGCATCACCGCCACCGTGGTGGACCCGCGCTGGGTCAAGCCGGTGGACCGGGCCCTGCCGGGCCTGGCGGCCGAGCACCGGGTGGTCGTCACCATCGAGGACAACGGCCGGGTGGGCGGCGTCGGCGCGGCCGTGGCGCAGGCGCTGCGGGACGCGGACGTGGACCTGCCGGTGCGCGACTTCGGCATCCCGCAGGAGTTCCTGGACCACGCCAGCCGCGCCGAGATCCTGGCCGAGATCGGCCTGAACGCCCCGGACATCGCCCGAAAGGTGACGGCGCTGGTCGCCAAGCTGGACGCGGCGCCGGTCGAGGCCTGACCGGAGGCCGTCCGGGCGGAGCGGTCCCCGCTCCGTTGACGACCATTTGTCGTAACTCCGTAACAGTTCGTCACGGAACAAGCTGACAATCGCACTGAAAGGCGGGACCGGCGCCATCGGCGCCGATCCCGCCCGGTAGGTTGTCATCCGTGCCGACCCCCACCCGCCTCCGCCTCACCGGACTGGCCGAGCGCCTGCCCGAGCGCGTCCGTACCCGTCTGCTGACCGGGTACTGGACCAGGCTGGTGCCGGTGCTCGCGCTGGTCGCGCTGGTCACCCACATCCCCTCCTTCGCCCGGCCCGTCTGGAGCCCGGACGAGGGCTTCCTGGCGACCCAGGCCCGGATGCTGGCGGACGGCGGCGTGCTGTACGACACCGTGGTGGACCGCAAGCCCCCGCTGCTGCCCTGGCTCTACCAGGCCTGCTTCGCGGTCTTCGGCTCCGCCTCGCTCTGGCCGCTGCGCACCCTGGCGGTGGTGGCCCACCTGGTCACGGCGATCCTGCTGGCCTCGATCGCCCGCGGCCGCTGGGGCAACCGGGCCGGGGCCGGGGCCGGACTGCTCTACCTGCTGGTCTCCATCGGGCTCTCCCCGGAGGACACCCAGGCGGCGACCTTCGAGGTCTTCATGCTGCCCGCCATGGTGGCCGCCTTCCGGTACGCCGAACGGCGCCGCTGGCTGGCCGCGGGCATCGCGGTCGCCCTGTGCTCACTGACCAAGCAGACCGGCGGCGCGGTGCTGCTGCCGGTGCTCTGGATGCTCTTCCAGGACACCCGCCGGCGCGGGGTGCGCTGGCCGCCCGCGCTGTTCAAGATCGGGTTCGGCTTCACCCTGCCGATAGCGCTGGTCGCGGTGATCCTCACCAAGCCCAAGGGCTTCCTCTTCTGGGTGGTCACCGGCAGCGGCGACTACGCCTCCTTCGGCGGCGCCTGGCTCCAGATGCTCGGCCGGGCCCTCGGCAACTCGGCCATCCTGGTCGGGGCCGGCCTGGGGTTCCTGCTCCCGGTCGGGCGCAGGCTCTGGCTCAAGTACCGCCACCGCCCGCTGCCGGTGGCCGGCGAGGAGCACGGCTCGACCACCGACCTGTGGGTCTGGCTGCTCTCCTCGGTGGTCGCGGTCAGCGTGGGCTTCCACTTCTTCGGCCACTACTACCTCCAGCTGATGCCGCCGCTGGTGCTGCTGGGCACCGGGGCGGTCGCCACCTCGGCGATCCGCTGGAAGCCCGTCCTGGCGTACACCACGGTCGCCGCCACGGTGTTCTGGAGCCTGGCACTGGCCTGGCCGGGGGAGCGGCTCAACCGCACCACCGAGGTCGCCACCGCCGTCGCCGCCCAGACCACCCCCAAGGACACCGTGCTGGTCTGGGGCATGCACCCCGAGCTGTACTGGCTGGCCGACCGCAAGCCCGCCACCCGCTACCTGACCGCGGGCTTCCTCACCAACTACAGCGGCGGCAAGGACGGCAACCAGAACGTCGGCGAGCAGTTCAGCGTCGCCAACGCCTGGCAGACCTTCGACAAGGAGCTGGCCAACGGCCTGCCCGAGGTCGTGGTCGACGACTCCGGCATCGCCCCGTACCAGCCGGTCATGGTCCCCCGGATCGAGAACCTGCTGGACACCCACTACGAGATGGTCGGCGTCTTCGCCGACACCGTGGTCTACCGCCTCAAGCACTGAGACGCCCGCGTCCGGGCGGCCGGGCGGCAGCGCCGTCCACACCCGCTCCAGCGGCGACGCCGTGCACAGCCCCGTCTCGGCGGCAACCCCGTACACAGCGTGCCCCGGCGGCAACCCCGTACACACCGAGGAGCCCCGGTGACCAGCTGGTCACCGGGGCTCCTCCGTGTTCCGGGTACGGGCCGCGCCTAGGCGGGTACCGAGGCCACGCCGGGGGCGAGGAAGGTCTTGCCGTTCACCCGCTCCGAGACGCCCTCACGGTCCAGGTACGGGGTGATCCCGCCCAGGTGGAAGGGCCAGCCGGCACCGGTGATCATGCAGAGGTCGATGTCCTGCGCCTCGGCGACGACACCCTCCTCCAGCATCAGGCCGATCTCCTGCGCCACGGCGTCCAGGGCGCGGGCGCGGACCTGCTCCTCGGTGAGCACCGAGTCGCCGAAGGAGAGCAGCTCCAGCACCTCGGGGTCGAGGACCTGCTGCCCGTCCGTCCAGGTGTAGAAGCCGCGCTTGCCGGCCTTGACCACCTTGGCGAGGTTCTCCGAGACGGTGAACCGCTCCGGGAAGGCGCCGTGCAGGGTCTCCGAGACGTGCAGGGCGATGGCCGGGCCGACCAGCTCCAGCAGCACGATCGGGGACATCGGCAGGCCGAGCGGCTCGACGGCCTTCTCGACGTCGGCGATCGGGGTGCCCTCGTCGATGATGCCCTGGATCTCGCCCATGAAGCGGGTCAGGATCCGGTTCACCACGAACGCCGGGGCGTCCTTGCAGAGCACCGAGGTCTTCTTCAGCTTCTTCGACACGGCGAAGGCGGTGGCCAGCGCGGCGTCGTCGGTGCTGTCGCCGCGGACGATCTCCAGCAGCGGCAGGATCGCGACCGGGTTGAAGAAGTGGAAGCCGACGACCCGCTCGGGGTGCTTCAGCTTCGAGGCCATCTCGGTGACCGACAGCGAGGAGGTGTTGGTCGCCAGCACGCAGGTCGGCGAGACCACGTTCTCCAGGTCCGCGAAGACGGCCTGCTTGACGCCCATCTCCTCGAACACGGCCTCGATGACGAAGTCCGCGTCGCCGAAGGCGGCGGCCTTGTCCAGCGAGCCGGAGACCAGGCCCTTGAGGCGGTTGGCCTTGTCCTGGCTGATCCGGCCCTTGCCGAGCAGCTTGTCGATCTCGGCGTGGACGTAGCCGACGCCCTTGTCGACACGCGCCTGGTCGATGTCGGTGAGGACCACCGGCACCTCCAGACGGCGGGCGAACAGCAGCGCCAGCTGCGAGGCCATCAGACCGGCGCCGACGACGCCGACCTTGGTGACCGGGCGGGCCAGCGACTTGTCCGGCGCGCCGACCGGGCGCTTGGCCCGGCGCTGCACCAGGTTGAAGGCGTAGATGCCGCTGCGCAGCTCGCCGCTCATGATGAGGTCGGCCAGGGCCGTGTCCTCGGCGTCGAAGCCGGCCTGCAGGCTCGCCTTGTCGGCGAGGTCGAAGTCCTTGGCGGCGGCGATGATGTCCAGCGCCCGGTACGCGGCCGGAGCGGCGCCGTGCACCTTGGCGTCGGCGACCATGCGGCCCCAGAGGACGGCGTCGTCCCAGGCCTTGCCGCGGTCGATCGCCTCGCGCTCGACGACGACGTCGCCCTTGAGGACCTTGGCGGCCCAGAGCAGCGACTGCTCCAGGAAGTCGGCCGGCTCGAAGATCGCGTCGGCGATCCCCAGCTCGAACACGTCCTTGCCCTTGAGCTGCTTGTTCTGGTTCATCGAGTTCTCGATGATGACCTTGACGGCGTTACCGGCACCCACCAGGTTCGGCAGGATGGTGCAGCCGCCCCAGCCGGGGACGAGGCCGAGGAAGACCTCGGGCAGCGAGAAGGCCGGGACGCCCGCCGACACCGTGCGGTAGTCGCAGTGCAGGCCGACCTCGACGCCGCCGCCCATCGCCGCGCCGTTGTAGAAGGCGAAGGTGGGGACGGGCAGCGAGGCGATCCGCTTGAAGACGTCGTGGCCGCCCTTGCCGATGGCCAGCGCGTCCGCGTGCTCCGTGAGCAGCTCGACGCCCTTGAGGTCGGCGCCGACCGCGAAGATGAACGGCTTGCCGGTGATCGCGGCACCGACGATCGCGCCCTCGGCGGCCTCGGCCTCGACCTGGTCCAGCGCCTCGTTCAGCTTGAGCAGCGAGCCCGGGCCGAAGGTGGTCGGCTTGGTGTGGTCGAAGCCGTTGTCCAGGGTGATCAGGGCCAGCCGGCCTGCCTGCAGCGGCAGGTCGAGGTGGCGGACGTGCGCGGTCGTGACGACCTCGCCCGGGAAGAGCTCGGCGCCGCGGGTCAGCAGCTCAGTGGTGTTGGCCATGGTCACTTACCACCCTCGACCTGAGACGACGTTTCCGCTCCGCTCCAATGCGGGTTCTCCCAGATGATCGTGCCGCCCATGCCGAAGCCGATGCACATCGTGGTGAGGCCGTAGCGGACCTCCGGGCGCTGCTCGAAGCGGCGGGCCAGCTGGTTCATCAGGCGCACGCCGGAGGAGGCCAGCGGGTGGCCGAAGGCGATCGCGCCGCCGTACGGGTTGACCCGCTCGTCGTCGTCCGCGATGCCGAAGTGGTCCAGGAAGGCCAGGACCTGGACGGCGAAGGCCTCGTTGACCTCGAAGGCCTGGATGTCGTCGATGGTCAGACCGGCCTTGGCCAGCGCCTTCTCGGTGGCCGGCACCGGGCCGACACCCATGACCTCGGGCTCGACGCCCGCGAAGGCGAACGAGACCAGGCGCATCTTCACCGGGAGGCCGAGCTCCTCGGCGACGTCCTCGGCGGCCAGCAGCGAGGCGGTGGCACCGTCGTTCAGACCGGCCGAGTTGCCCGCGGTGATGTTGCCGTGCGGGCGGAACGGGGTCTTGAGGCCCGCCAGGTTCTCCATCGTGGTGCCCGGGCGCATCGGCTCGTCCACGGTGGCCAGGCCCCAGCCGGTCTCGCCGACCTCGGGGTTGGTGTTACGGATCGTGATCGGCACCAGGTCGGGCTGGATGTCGCCGTTGGCGTACGCCTTGGCGGCCTTCTCCTGCGAGCGCACGGCGTAGGCGTCGCAGCGCTCCTTGGTCAGGTGCGGGAACCGGTCGTGCAGGTTCTCCGCGGTCATGCCCATGAACAGGGCGGACTCGTCGACCAGCTTCTCGGAGACGAAGCGCGGGTTCGGGTCGACGCCCTCGCCCATGGGGTGGCGGCCCATGTGCTCGACGCCGCCGGCCACGACCACGTCGTACGCGCCGAAGGCGATGCCGCCCGCGGTGGCGGTCACGGCGGTCAGCGCGCCGGCGCACATGCGGTCGATCGAGTAGCCCGGCACGGACTTCGGCAGGCCGGCCAGCAGGGCTGCGGTGCGCCCGATGGTCAGACCCTGGTCGCCGATCTGCGTGGTGGCCGCGACGGCGACCTCGTCGATGCGCTCGACGGGCAGGTTCGGGTTACGGCGCACGAGCTCCCGGATGCACTTGACGACCAGGTCGTCGGCGCGGGTCTCGTGGTAGATGCCCTTCGGGCCGGCCTTGCCGAACGGGGTGCGGACGCCATCGACGAAGACGACGTCCCTCGCGGTACGAGGCACGGGGGCTCTCCTCCCAGGGACCAACATTTAGGTGGGCGGGCTGCCGCCGTCGAAGACCCGAGCGGCGCCGCATCACGGCCATGCTACCCGCCGGTAACCAACCTGCCCAGGCCCCTCGGAGGGATCTGACCATGTGTCTCCCGACACGTTCCCCGGCCGTCCGACCAGGAGCGCCGTTCCCGGGTACGGCGAAGGGGATGTCGCCCGTACGGACGACATCCCCTTCCCGTGTTGCCGGATCGGCCCGGACCGCGACCGGCCCGCGCGCCGTGATCAGTCCTGGGCGACGACCGCCGCGGCGAAGGCGGCGGCCACCGCCGGCGCCACCAGGTCCACCTGCCACTGCCGGGCGCCGAGCCCGCGCAGCGCGGCGGCCACGCCCTCCGGGCCCGGGTCGGCCGGCGGCTGCCAGGAGACCCGCCGGACCAGGTCCGGGGTGATCAGGTTCTCGGCCGGCAGGTGGTGGCGCTCGGCCAGCTCGCCGATCGCGCTGCGCGCGCCGGAGAGCCGGGCGGCGGCCACCGGGTCCTTCTCGGCCCAGGCCCGCGGCGGCGGCGGTCCCTCGTGCGGCGCGGTGGCCGGCGGCAGCTGGTTCTCCGGGATCTCCCGGCCGCGCTGCACGGCCGCCAGCCACTGCTCCAGCTGGCGCCGGTGCACCCGGGGGCCGAAGCCCTGGACGGCCTGCAGGGAGGCGATGTTCAGCGGCATGGCCAGTGCGGCGTTGACGATCGCCGCGTCCGCGAGCACCCGGCCGGGGGAGACGTCGCGGTCCTGCGCCATCCGGTCGCGGGCGAGCCACATCTCGCGCACCACGGCCAGCTGACGGCGGCGGCGGACCTTGTGCAGCTGCGAGGTGCGGCGCCACGGGTCGGTGCGCGGGGCCGGGCGGGGCGCGGCGGCGATCGAGGCGAACTCCTCCATCGCCCAGCCGAGCTTGCCCTGGGCGTCCAGCTCCCGTTCGAGTGCGTCGCGCAGCTCGACCAGCACCTCGACGTCCAGAGCGGCGTAGCGCAGCCACGGCTCGGGCAGCGGGCGGGTGGACCAGTCGACCGCGGAGTGCTCCTTGGCGAGGCTCAGCCCGAGCACGTTCTCGGTCATCGGCCCGAGGCCGACCCGGGCGAAGCCGGCGATCCGCCCGGCCAGCTCGGTGTCGAACAGGCGCCGGGGTCTCATGCCGACCTCGGCGAGGCAGGGCAGGTCCTGGCTGGCCGCGTGGACCACCCATTCGGCGTCCTCGACGGCCCGGCCGAGCGCGCTGAGGTCCGGGCAGGCGATCGGGTCGATCAGGGCGGAGCCGGAACCCTCGCGGCGCAGCTGGATGAGGTAGGCGCGCTGCCCGTAGCGGTAGCCGGAGGCCCGTTCGGCATCGACGGCCACCGGTCCGGTGCCCCCCGCGAAGGCGGCGACGACGGCGGCCAGCGCCCGGTCGTCCGCCACCACGGATGGGATCCCGTCCTTCGGTTCGAGGAGCGGGACCGGGGCTGCTTCTTCTGGGATGGCTGCTACGGCGTCGGTCACCCCCCAAGGGTACGACGGTCCTCGCGGCCGGGAGTGTTGTCGGACTGGTCAGACTGTTGATCGCCGAGGGATCGCGGGGCGGGCCGCACCGGACCGCGCGGGGGTCGTACGGGGCTTCATGGGGGGCGCCGTGGGGGTGACACGGGGGGCGGTGCGAAGACCCGGCCGCCCGGCCGTCCCCGGGCGGGCTGCGCGCACCGGGAGGCCGGGGGCCGCACGGCGGGGGGGCGGGGGGGCCCGGGCTGCCAGGGCCGCCGCCCGCACGCGGGGGGCCCCCCGCCGCGGGGGTGGCCGGGGGGGCGGCGGGGGGCCGCCCGGCGGCGCCCGCGTTGTAACGTTCCTCCTCGGCCGCCGCAGCGGTCCGGAGCGCCCGGCTCAGTGGATGATGCCGGTGCGCAGCGCGACCGCGACCATGCCGGCGCGGTCGCCGGTGCCCAGCTTGCGGGCGATCCGGGCGAGGTGGCTCTTGACGGTGAGCGCCGACAGGCCCATCGCCACGCCGATCGCCTTGTTGGACTGTCCCTCGGCGACCAGTCGCAGCACCTCGACCTCGCGGCCGGAAAGCTCGCGGTAGGCGGCCTGCTGCGCGCCCGGCGCACCAGGTGCTCCGGGGGCGCCCGGCGCACCGGCCGCGCCCGGCATGCCCGGCATCCCGGGGCGGCGCATCCGGCCGGCCAGCCCGGCGGCGCCGAGCGGCATCCCGGGGCGGCCCGGCATCGCGACGTTCGTCCGGGTACCGGTCACCACGTATCCCTTGACACCGCCGGCCAGTGCGCTGCGGACCGCGCCGATGTCGTCGGCGGCGGACAGTGCCAGGCCGTTGGGCCAGCCCGCGGCGCGGGTCTCGGCGAGGATGGTCAGCCCGGAGCCGTCCGGGAGGTGCACGTCGGCGACGCAGATGTCGCGGGGAGTGGAGACCCGGGGGCGGGCCTCGGCGATGGAGGACACCTCGATCACGTCGCGGACGCCGAGTGCCCACAGGTGGCGGGTGACGGTGTTTCGGACACGGGGATCGGCGATGACCACCATGGCGGTGGGCTTGGTCGGCCGGTAGGCGACCACGTTTGCGGGGTGCTCAAGAAGGACCGACACCAGGCCTCCTGCGGGGAGTGGCGGACGGAACCCCGATGGGGGCGGTCGGAGTGTTCCGCGTTCGGAAAGGGTCACAGTCTGCTTCGGCAGCAACCGTGCCCGGCTTTAGCGAAAGATCACGATCTAGTGAGTAACAATACGGACAAATCGCGCAAATGATTGATGCGACATGCCCGGTATTCGCACAAAATCGATCAGATTCGGTGTCGATCGGTCGGTGTCGACCGGTGAATTGACGAAGAGCGGATCCGAAGTCACACTCCGTCAGCCCTGGGGGTGGCGTCCGGCCCCCGGGCGCCGTCGGGCCCGCACACCACCCGTCAGTGCGACCGGGGGCGTCGCCGGGCCGGCATCGGGACCACTCCACCGAGTGAAGGAACCTCGGCGGGCCCCTGCGGGGCCGGGGCGGCCGGCGGCAGGCCGGCGCTGACGCACAGCAGGTCCGCCCAGGCCGCCAGGTGCCGCTCGAAGCGGCCGTCGGCCGGGGTCCAGGAGGCCCGGATCTCGATCTCGGTCGAGGACGGGCGGTCCGCCAGGCCGCCGAAGTACTGGGAGGAGGCCAGGCTCACCGTGCCGGACGGCTCCGCGTACCCGGCGCCGTGCGCCTGCAGCGTGTCCAGCAGCCAGGACCAGCCCACCTCGGAGACCATCGGGTCGCCCGCCATCTCCGGCTCCAGCTCGGCCCGGGTCATCGTGACCACCCGGAACTCCCCGTTCCAGGCCTCCTGCCCGGCCGGGTCGTACAGCAGCACCAGCCGGCCGTCCGCCAGCTCCTCGCCGTCGACCTCGACCGAGGCGGTCACCGCGAACGAGTACGGGGCGAGCCGGCGCGGCGCCGGCGAGGGGGAGAGCTGCACCTCGGGCCGCAGCCGGGCCCCGTCCAGGGCCGCCACGGCCGCCCGGAACTCGCTCGGCACCCCCTCGTGCCCCGCTCCGCCACCTGCTCCGCCACCCTGTGCGGGGTGCCCTCCGACCGCTGCCATGCCCCGAAGACTAGGTCGAAGAACGGGGTTATCGCCGCAACTTCTCTCCCAGCGGCGTGCCGGAACGGCAAACCCGGACAGATCTTGGAGGAACCGACGAGACCGGCCGGGAAACCGGGCCCGGCACGCATGCGAAGATTTGACGCGTGAGCGAGACAACGGCAGACACCACGGCGCCCACCCACGGCGGCCAGACCACCCCCCGGCGTCGCGGCGCCGCGCACGACTCCGCGTTCCTGCGCGCCTGCCGGCACGAGCCCGTGCCGCACACGCCGGTGTGGTTCATGCGCCAGGCCGGCCGCTCGCTGCCCGAGTACCTGAAGGTCCGCGAGGGCATCCCCATGCTGGAGTCCTGCATGCGGCCCGAGCTGGTCAAGGAGATCACCCTCCAGCCGGTGCGCCGGCACAAGGTGGACGCGGCGATCTTCTTCAGCGACATCGTGGTGCCGCTCAAGGCCGTCGGCATCGATGTCGACATCAAGCCCGGCATCGGCCCCGTCATCGCCGACCCGATCCGCACCGTCGAGGACCTGAAGCGGCTGCGCCCGCTGGAGCCGGACGACGTCCCCTACATCACCGAGGCCGTCGGCCTGCTGGTGGACGAGCTCGGCGAGACCCCGCTGATCGGCTTCGCCGGGGCGCCGTACACGCTGGCCAGCTACCTGATCGAGGGCGGGCCGTCCAAGAACCACGAGAACACCAAGGCCATGATGTACGGGCAGCCCGAGCTGTGGGCCGCCCTGGTGGACCGGCTCGCGGACATCACCTCGGCCTTCCTCAAGGTCCAGATCGAGGCCGGCGCCTCGGCCGTCCAGCTGTTCGACTCCTGGGTCGGCGCGCTCGCGCCGGACGACTACCGCCGCTCGGTGATGCCGTCCAGCACCAAGGTCTTCGACGCCGTCGCCGAGTACGGCGTGCCCCGGATCCACTTCGGCGTCGGCACCGGCGAACTGCTCGGCCTGATGGGCCAGGCCGGCGCGGACATCGTCGGCGTCGACTGGCGGGTGCCGCTGAACGTCGCCACCGAGCGGGTCGGCCCGGGCAAGGGCCTGCAGGGCAACCTCGACCCGGCGGTGCTGTACGCGCCCACCGCGGTGGTGGAGACCAAGGCCGCCGAGGTGCTGCGGGCCGCCGAGGCGATCGGCACCAGCGGCCACATCTTCAACCTCGGCCACGGCGTGCTGCCGTCCATGGACCCGGACGCGCTCAGCCGCCTCGTCGCCTTCGTCCACGAGGCCAGCGCGCGCTGACCTCCCGGTGGCGGGCCCCTGCCGCTCCGGGGCCCGCTACCCGGCCGTGACCTCGATCCCGGCCCGGCGCAGCAGCGCCGCCGTCACCCCGTCGCCGGGGCGCAGCTCCCCGGTGAACGACCCGTCGTACACCTGCCCGCAGCCGCAGGACGGGCTGCGCGCCATCAGCACCGCCCGCCGGGCCCCCGCCTCCTCGGCGGCGGCGAGCGCCGTCCGGGCGCCGGCCAGGAACTCCGCGGTGCAGTCCGCCCCGGTCGCGTCCACCACCCGGGCCCGCCCGTCCAGCACGTCCGCGCCGTCCCCGCCCACGATCTCCGCCGGCGGCCGCGGCGTCGGCAGCCCGCCCGCCCCCTCCGGGCACACCACCACGGCCCGCCCCCGCTCGACCAGCCGCACGGCGTCGTCGGAGGTCTTCGCCCGCCCGTCGTACCGACAGGGGATCCCGGCCAGACACGCACTCACCATGATCGGTTCCATTGCACACACCCTAAGGGGCGGCTCTCCAACCCCCTGAGCTCGCTACCTTGGGCCATGTCATGAAGACCAATGCTCCATCGATCAGTTCGGAACCGCCCCGAGCCGGACCTTCTTGTCGTCAGGGCCGACACTTCCGCGGCAGACTGGAACGCCCGGTGCCGTTCCCGATCGCGATCGACCTCGGGCGTGCAGGGGATTGAGGGTCCGGCGTAAAGACCTGCGAGACTGCGGAGCATGTCGGAAGCACAGGTCGTCGTCGTCGGTGGTGGGATCGCGGGGCTGGCCGCGGCCGCTTTCCTGAGCGGTGCCGCCGGGGGGCCCGCGCGGGCGCGGGTCACGCTGCTGGAGGCGTCCGGGCGGGTCGGCGGGAAGCTGTGGGGCGGAGAGGTCGGCGGGGTCCGGGTGGACCTCGGGGCCGAGTCGGTGCTGGCCCGGCGGCCGGAGGCGGTGGACCTGGCGCGGGCGGTCGGGCTCGGCGAAAAGCTGGAGCCGCCGACCACCGCCAAGGCCGCGATCTGGACCCGCGGCGCGCTGCGGCCGCTGCCCGGCGGGCAGGTGATGGGCGTCCCCGGTGACCTGGAGGCGCTGGCCGCCTCCGGCGTGCTGACCGACGAGGGGCTGGAGCGGGCCCGGAACGAGCGGCCCGGCGAGATCGGCGAGGACGTCGCGATCGGCCGCTACGTCGCCGACCGGCTGGGCCAGGAGGTCGTGGACCGGCTGGTCGAGCCGCTGCTCGGCGGCGTGTACGCCGGCCGCGCCGAGGAGATCTCGCTGCGCGCCGCCGTCCCGCAGCTGCTGTCGATCGCGCGCGGCGGCGGCTCGCTGGTCGAGGGGGTGCACGAGCTGGCCTCCCGGCCGAAGGTGGTCGGCACCCCGGTGTTCCAGGGCCTGCGCGGTGGCCTCGGCACCCTGCCCGGCGCGGTCGCCGCGGCCTGCGTGAAGGCGGGGGTGGACCTGCGCACCGATGCCCCGGTGGACGAGCTGCGCCGCACCCCCGACGGCTGGCGGGTGGTGACCGGCGGCGAGGTGCTGCACGCGGACGCCGTGGTGCTGGCCGTCCCGGCCCCCGTGGCGGCCCGGCTGCTGCGCGAGGACGCCCCGGCGGCCGCCACCGACCTGGACGCCGTCGAGTACGCGGGCATGGCCCTGGTGACCCTGGCCTTCCGCCGCGCCGACCTGGCCGAGCCGCCCGGCGGCAGCGGCTTCCTGGTGCCGCCGGTGGACGGGCGGCGGATCAAGGCCTCGACCTTCTCCTCCAACAAGTGGGGCTGGCTGGAGCGTTCCGCGCCGGACGCGTTCCTGCTGCGCACCTCGCTGGGCCGGTACCGCGAGGAGGAGGCGCTGGGGCTGCCGGACGAGGAGCTGGTGGCGCGCTCGCTGGCGGACCTGGAGGAGGCGATCGGGCTGACCGCCCGGCCGTACGACACCTTCGTCTCCCGCTTCACGGCCGGTCTGCCGCAGTACCCGGTGGGGCACCTGGACCGGGTGGCCCGGGTGCGGGCCCAGGTGGCGCGGGTGGGCGCGCTGGCGCTGTGCGGCGCCGCGTACGACGGGGTGGGCATTCCGGCGTGCATCGGTTCGGCGGCCGCCGCGGCGGCCGCCGTCGACAGACTGTTGACCCCGGCGACCGGGGAAGGCTCCACGGAGAGGACAATGGGCGCATGACTGAGAGCGTTGAGCGGGAGCAGCAGCCCGAGAAGAAGAAGGCGCGCGACCTGAACCAGGTCATCCGCTACACGATGTGGTCGGTGTTCAAGCTCAAGGGCGCCCTGCCCGAGGACCGCACCGCGCTGGCCGCCGAGGTGGACGAGCTGTTCGCCCAGCTGGACGCCAAGGACGTGACCGTGCGCGGCACGTACGACGTCTCCGGTCTGCGCGCGGACGCCGACATCCTGGTCTGGTGGCACGCCGCCGACTCGGACGACCTCCAGGAGGCGTACAACCGCTTCCGCCGCACCGGCCTCGGCCGGCTGCTGGAGCCGGTCTGGTCGAACATGGCGCTGCACCGCCCGGCCGAGTTCAACAAGTCGCACATCCCGGCCTTCCTGGCCGACGAGCGCCCGCGCGACTACGTCTGCGTGTACCCGTTCGTCCGCTCCTACGAGTGGTACCTGCTGCCGGACGCCGAGCGGCGCGCGATGCTCGCCGAGCACGGCCAGATGGCGCGCGGCTACCCGGACGTGCGGGCCAACACGGTGGCCTCGTTCGCGCTCGGCGACTACGAGTGGCTGCTCGCCTTCGAGGCGGACGAGCTGCACCGGATCGTCGACCTGATGCGCGATCTGCGCCCCTCCCGGGCCCGGCTGCACGTCCGCGAGGAGGTGCCGTTCTTCACCGGTCGGCGCAAGCCGGTCAGCGAGCTGCTGAACGGCCTGGTCTGACGGTTCCGCTGTTCCTCCCGGAGGCCGGTTCCCCCGACGGGGAGCCGGCCTCCGGCGTCGCTACGGGCGCGGCCCGGCGAACTCGCGCAGCACGGAGGTGTAGTGGTCGCCGAGGTCGACCCGGGTGACGTCCTCGAAACGGAACTTCGTCGGCTCCGGGTGCCAGCGCGCCTCGGGGTCGACCTCGTGCAGCCGCAGCGAGGCGGGGCGCAGCGCGGTGACCGTACCGACCCAGCAGGCGCCGGGGTCGCGGCGCTCGGTGTGCAGGGCGATCAGACCGTACTCGGCGCAGGCGGCGGTGAGCAGGCCGGGCAGGTCGTCCAGCGGCAGGTCGGCGCCGGGCGGGCGGACCGGCCACAGGCCGCGGCGGCGCAGCACCCGTACGGTCAGGCTCTCGGGGCCGCCCCGGTCGCGGACCTTGTGCAGGTCGGCGGTGCGGACGGCGCTCCAGCCGTCGAGGCGGTGGTCGGTGCAGGTGGCGAGCAGGGTCCAGACCGGGCCGGTGCCGAGGACGAAGCCCTCCAGCCGGTCCGCGCCGGGGACGGAGCGGCGCAGCCGGACCGGGCGGCCCTCGGAGCGGGCGCGCTCCAGCGTCGCGAGGCCCTTCCGGCCGAGGGCCGGCGAGTCCGGGGCGCGGTCGGCGGGGTCCTGCTCGGCGGGGTCGGGTGCGTCCATGGGTGGGAGTCTGCCCTGGTCGCAGCGGTCGGCGCAGCCGGTTTTCAGGTCCGGTGCGGGCGCAGGGCGGCGCGGAGCCGGGCGTCGGGCAGGACGGCCGGGCCGTTCATGGCGACGGCGGTGAGCAGTTCGCGCTCCTCGTCGTCGGCCAGGCCGCGCTGGCGGGTCGGGCGGACCTCGCGCAGCACCTCCTGGCCGACCGGGGAGGCCCAGCGGGTGTACGGGTAGACGTCCACCCGGGCCATCAGCAGGGTGCCCGAGGTGAGCGCCACCGGCAGGGAGAACCAGGCGAGCGGGGCGAGGGTGTCACCCCCGGTGAAGCCGCCGAGGGCCAGCGAGGCGGCCAGCAGGACCAGTGTCAGCAGCAGCGCGTGCCGGACCTGCCGGACCACCACCACGGTGTTGCGCTGCACCAGGGCGGGGGTGGCCAGGCCCGCCAGGGTGAGCCGGGCGCCGATCTCCAGCACGGTGGGGTGCTCGGCCATCGCCCGGCGCAGCTCGTCGGTCCGGCACTGGACCTCGGGGCCGACGGTGGCGATGACCGCCCGCTCCAGGCGGCTGCGGCCCCTGGGGTCGACCACGGTGGTCCAGCCGGTGTGCGCCAGGTGCAGCCGCCCGCGGCCGGTCATCAGGACGAGGGCGAGTTCGACCACCCGGTCCGGGCCGCCGGCCAGGTAGGCGGTCTCGTACAGGCCGATGCCGACGGCTTCGGGGGGCCGCAGGCCGGCCTGGTCGGCCAGGGCGTCGGCGGTGGCGGTCATCCGGACCAGTCGGAGGCAGGACAGGACCGCCGCGACACAGGCCGGTATGAGGAACAGCAACCACATGGGCTTGTTGTATGCCTGCGTCGACGGCGGGCGGAACGTCTTCCCGGTCCGCGATACCGAACTGTGACGTCCGGCGGCGCGCCCGGCGGATCTCAGGAGCCGCCGCAGCCGCCGCCACAGCTCGACCCGCAGCTGGAGGAGGACGAGGATCCGCAGCTGGAGGAGGACCCGCAGCTCGACGAAGAGGATCCGCAGCTCGACGAGGAGGAGCCGCAGCTGGACGAGCCGCAGCCGGAGCCCGAGGAGCCGGAGTCGGAGGACCCGCACCAGGAGGCGGAGCCGCCGTCGGAGCCCGAGGAACCGGAGGAGCACGAGGACGCCGACGACGCCGACGACGAGGACGACGAGGACGACGAGGACGACGAGGAGGCGTTCGCGGCGACCGCCTGCCGTACGGCCTCCTCCTCGGCCGACGCGGTCAGCATCGCGGCCTCCAGCTCCGGGTTGTCCAGCCCGGCGGCGGCCAGGCCGCCGAGCGCGAGCGCGCCCAGCAGCGCGCCGCCGGCCAGCCGGGGCGGCATCCCGGCGTTGGGCTTCCACGGGGTGCCCTGCATCAGCGAGAGCTGGCGCTGCCCGGCCGGGGTGATCCGGCCCTTGACCGGCGCGGTGGCGAGCAGCGCGGTGAGGCCCCCGAACAGCAGGAGGCCCGGGACCCAGAGGTTCGGGCGGTCGTGGCCGGCGGCGCCGTCGTCGAGCAGCAGGGAGGCCACCGCGGAGGCCACCACGAGCAGCAGCGCGAGCCAGAGCAGCCGACGGGCGGTGCGGGCCCGCCGCAGCCGCTCGGGGCGGCGCAGCAGGCCGCGGTCGGCGAGCCGGTCACCGATCTCCTGGACGGCGGCGGAGCGCATCACGGTGTGGCGCAGCGAGCCGAGTTGACGGCTGCCGGTCGGACCGACCGCGTCCTGGACCGCCTTGTCGACGGCGTCGTACGGCTTGGATCCGGTGAGTGTGACCAGACCGGAGCGGCTGATCACGACCTGCTCGCTCATGTGCATCCGGACCACGGCGGTGTCGAACACCCGCCCCGGCCCGCCGGACAGGAACGCGGTGTCGAGCAGCGGCAGACCGCGGCCGGGCAGGCCCTTGGCGTAGCGCACCCGGCCGATGTGCTGCCGGGTCCGGGCGGCGTACAGGGCGGCGGCCGCCAGCAGGACGGCCGGGACGATGAAGTAGCTGTTGTGCCACATGGGCTGTTCCCCCGAGATGGTGACAGTGCGTCAGGATCAGGTGCCGCCGGGTTCGCCGGCGGCCCGGCCGCCGGCTAGCGGCGCGGGGCCGGGCGCAGGGCCCGGCGCAGGCGCGCGAGCGGGCCCGGCGGCCGTACGGGTGCCGGGTGGAGCCACTGCTCCAGGGCCCGGCGGTGGTCGTCGGCGAGCGGGCCGCCTTCGGTGAGCGCCCACTGCGCGAAGGTCCGGGCGTCGGCCCGGTAGCCGCCGGTCTGCGGGTGGGAGCGGGCGTAGCCGAGGAAGAGCGGCCCGTACTGCGCCCCGAGCGCCCGGGGCAGGTCCGGGGCGACCTTGGCGGTGGTGTCCCGCCGCTTGGCGGCCAGGCCGGTGGACTGGGCGCGGACCTGCCGCTCGTCGAAGCCGGGCGGGACGGGCCCGCCGGCCACCAGGGCGGCCAGCAGCTCCTCCTGGCGCCGGGCCAGGCGCCGCCGGGCGGCGGCGAGGTCCTGCTCCGTGAGGTCCTGCTCGGCGGGACCGCGCTCGGCGGGACTCTTTTCGGCGGGGCCCTGCGCGGCGGGGTCGTGGTCGGTGGCGGGACGCGGGCCGGTGTTCTCCCGCGCCGTCCTCGTCAGGTCGCTCATCGCCGGGTGCTCCCCTCCAGCACCCGGCGGATGGCGTCCAGTTCACCGGCCAGCTCGCTGGGCGGCGGGAAGTTGGCGTCCCGCTCCAGCAGCACCCCGGGCGGGGCGACCCGCGCGCAGAGTTCGGCCAGCACCTCCAGCACCGGTTCGGTGACGGGGTGGGCGTGGGTGTCGTGCCAGACGCCGTCGACCAGGGTGCCGCCCGCGACGTGGACGTAGGCGAGCGCCTCCAGTGGCAGGCGGTCGAGCTCGGCGGCCGGGTCGATGCCGAGGTTGACCCGGTTGGTGTGCAGGTTGGCGACGTCGATCAGCAGCCGGACGCCGGTGCGCTCGACGAGCTCGGCGAGGAACTGGCCCTCGGTGAACTCGTCGTCCGGCCAGGCGAGCTGGGCGGCGATGTTCTCCAGGGCGAGCGGCACCGGCAGGTGGTCCTGGGCGATCCGGACGTTCTCGGCGATCACCCGCAGCGAGTCCCGGGTGCGGGGGACGGGCAGCAGGTGGCCGGCCTCCAGGCCGCCGGCCCGGACGAACGCCAGGTGCTCGCTGACCAGTGGGGAGTCGAGTGCCAGCGCGGCCTCGGCGAGCCGGTCGAGGCGGCCGGGGTCGGGCAGGTCGGCGCCGCCGAGGCCGAGGCCGACGCCGTGCGGGACGACGGTGACGCCGCGTCCGCGCAGCACGGTCAGGGACTCGGGCAGGTGGTCGGCGCAGATGTTCTCGGCGACCACCTCGACCCAGTCCAGGCCGGGCCGGCTCTCGACCACGGTGTCGATCTCGCTGCGCCAGCCGAGGCCGACGCCCAGACGGGGCGCGGCCTCCCGGGGCGCGGCTTCTCGGCGCGCGGTTCCCAGAGGTGCGGTTCCCAGGGGTGCGGCTCCTCGGCTCGCGGTGGCGGAGGCAGGCAGTTCCAGGGCAGGGGAAGTCATCGGTTCGCCCCCTTCGGAGGGCCGGGTGGGAGGGCCGTCGAGCGGTGCGGGCGTCGTCGCCGGAACCGCGCGGCCGTGCTGCTGAGAATGTCCCCGGGCGGGGCGGCTGCCAAGCCTCGCCCGGTCTTCTCAGAGCATTATTTGAGCATGTCGTACCGGTCGTGAGGGACTTTGGTCCCGAGCCCGGACCGTCCGCGCAGGTGGGGCGCCCTTCCGGCGGGAAAACCGGAGGCGCCGGACGGGCCGGCGGGGCTAGCGTGGGAATCCATGACTTCTTCGAATTCCTCCTCCGTGACGATCCGTGACTTCCGCCCCGAGGACGCCGTGGCCGTGGCCGCGGCCCACCGGGCCGGGCGCGAACACCTGGTGCTCTCCGCCGAGACGCTGGTCTGGTTGAACGCCCAGCCCAGCCCCGAGGAGCACTTCCGCACCTTCGTCGCCGAGCTGGACGGCCGGGTGGTCGGCGCGGTGCGCTGCGGGGTGGTGCTCGGCACGACGACCACGGGTGTCGGCCACGCCAACGGCAGCGTGCTGCCGGAGTACCGGCGGCGCGGCGCGGCCACCGCCCTGCTGGCCGCGGCCGAGCGGCACCTGACCGGGCACGGCGTGACGGAGCTGCACACCTGGCTGGACGACGAGCCCGCCCCGCAGGCCTTCGCCACCGCCCGGGGCTACCGGATCGGGCGCACCATGCAGTTCGCCGGACGGGACCTCGCGCTGCCGCTGCCGCCCGCCCCCGTACGGCCGGCCGGTGTCGAGCTGCGCCCGGCCGCCGACTGGGCGGACGACCCGTACCCGGTGTTCCTGGTCGAGGCGGACGCCATCCTGGACGAGCCCGGCAGCGAGGTGCCGATGGACGCCCTCACGTACGAGGACTGGCTGCGCAACGACTGGGCCAGGCCGGACCGGGACGCGGCGCTGAGCGTCGTCGCCGTGGTGGACGGCCGGCCGGCCGCGTTCAGCATGGTGCAGACCGACGGCGTGGACCGCTACTGGTCCGCGTTCACCGCCTGCCGCCGGGAGTTCCGCGGCCGGGGGCTGAGCAAACTGGCCAAGCTGGAGTCGCTGCGGCTCGCCGCGGCGGCCGGCTACCGGCACGCGTACACCAGCAACGACACGACCAACGGGCCGATGCTGGCGATCAACGCCTGGCTCGGCTACGAGCGCTGTGCGGGGGAGCGCAAGGGGATCAAGCAGCTGGAGCGGTCGGCGGAGCAGGGGATCTGACGCTCCCCCCCCGGAACCGGATCCCGGACCGAATCCCGGGCCGGACCCCGGCCCGGCACGGACCATCCCCGGCCCGGCGCGGACCCAACCGGGGCCCGGGCCGGGCCACTTCGGCCAGATGTGGTCCAGACCACGTGGGACGAATCGGGACAGCTCGGGTTCCTTCGGGCGCGAAGTGGCTTGAACTGTAATGGTTTTGCTCCACTCCTGTCACGACATGGGCATAATCGCGCACATGACGATCAGCCGTGCGAACGTGAGCGCGATTGCCGAGGACCTGTACGTGTGGCTCCCGCCGAAGCGGGGCTGGGGCCTGGCCAACTGCGGGCTGCTGGCCTCGGAGACCACCGCGCTCTGGATCGACACGCCGTACGACCCCTCGATGGCCGGGGAGTTCCTCGCCGCGAGCCGGCGGCTGCTGCCGGACGGCGTCGGGATCGACCGGGTGGTCGTCACCCACGCCAACGGGGACCACCTGTGGGGCGCCGGGGTGCTGCCGGACGCCGAAGTGATCGCCACCCGCGAGGCGCTGGAGCACATCCACTGGGAGCCCACCCCGCAGCAGCAGCACGCGCTGGTCGTCAACAGCGACCCGCAGTCGCCGCTCGGCGGCTACCTGAGGGAGCACTTCGGGCAGTTCGACTGGTCCGGCACCGCGCCGGTGCGCCCCGACACCGTCTTCACCGGCGAACTGGAGCTGACCGTCGGCCGCTACCCGGTGCGGATCACCAGCCTGCCCGCCGCCCACACGGGCGGGGACCTCATGGTCCACCTCCCGCACCAGCGCGCGGTCTTCACCGGCGACGTGATCTTCTCCTCGACGCCCGAGCAGCCCGGCGACCACCCCTCGCACTGGGCCGGACCGCTGGAGAACGTCATCGGCGCCTGCGAGCAGGCCCTCGCCACCGGCGCGGAGATCTTCGTGCCCGGCCACGGCCCGGTGCTGGACCGCGACGGAGTCCGGGAGCACATCGGCTACCTCGCCTACGTCCGCGAGCGCGCCCACGCCCTGCACGCCGCAGGCATACCCGCGCTGGACGCCGCCCGGCGGGTGATCGCCGAACAGCGCCACCCCGAACTCGGCCTGCCCGAGCGACTGGTGCTCACCCTCGCGGCCGAGTACCGGCACCTGGACGGCTCCGCGGCCCCCGGCGCCCTGGAGGCCATGGGCCAGGTCGCCCTGGTGGCCCGGGAACTGGCCGAGGACGCCGCCCGCTCCCCGCGCCCCCGCGCCGCCGGGAACTGACCCCGCCCGCGCTCCCGGAACGCGCCCCTCCCGGCAGGTCCGGCCGCACCACCCGGTCCCACCCGCAAGCACCCCCGAGGACTTCGATGACGCAGATCGCGCTGATCGTCCTGGCGCTGGTCGCCGCCGTGGCCGCGGCCGTGCTCGCCCGCGGCCGGGCCGGGGCCGTCGCCCGGGCGACGGCCGCCGAGACCGCGCTCGGCCGGAGCGAGGAGCGTACCCGGGCCGCCGAGGGCAGGCTCGCCCGCGCCGAGCAGCAGCAGCGCGAGGCGCAGGAGGCCGCCCGGCGCTCCGCCGAGGAGGCCCAGCTGGCGCAGGAGCGCACCCGCGCCGCCGAGGACAGCGTCCGCGAGGCTCAGGAAGCGGCCCGGCACGCGCAGGACACCGTCCGGGACGCCCTGCAGCAGGGCGCAGCCGCGACCGACCGGGCCGAGCGGGCCGAGAGCGCGCTCGCGGCCGCCGAGGCGCGGGCGACCGCGCTGCTCGCCGAGATCGGCCACCTCGCCCAGGAGCGGATCGCCGCCACCGCCGTACGGCTCACCCACGGCAACGCCCCGCTGGTCGGCCCACTGGACCCGCAGGCCGTCGGCCCCGAGGCGGTCCGGGCGCTGCAGGCCGTCCTGGACGCCGCGCACGCCGCCCTCGCCGACGAGCGCGAGCGGGTGGACGCCGCCGCCCGCGCCGCCATGCGCGGCGCCACCTCCCGGATCCAGACCCTGCTGTACCAGATCCAGAGCCTGGTCCAGCAGCTCCAGCACGAGCACGACGACCCGCGGCTGCTGGAGGTCGACTTCCGTAACGAGGTCGCGCTGCGCCGGATCCAGACCATCGCGGTGCTCTGCGAGGCCTGGCCGGGCCTGGCCCGCACCGACTCGCCGCTCGCCGAGGTGGTCGTCGGCGCGCTCTCCCGGGTGCCCGGCTACGCCCGGATCAAGGTCGCCAACCACCTGCGCGAGCAGCGCCTCGCCGTGGTCGCCCGGGCCGCCGAGCCGATCGCCGTCACCATCGCCGAGTTGCTCGCCAACGCCACCGCCTACTCCCACCCGGAGACCGATGTCCCGGTCACCGTCCAGCAGGGCGGCCGCGGCGCGCTGGTGATCATCGACGACAGCGGCATCGGCATGGACGAGGACCAGCTGCGCCGCGCCCGTCGGCTGCTGGCCGGCCCGCCCGACATGCTGCTCACCGAGCTCGGCAACCCGCCCAAGACCGGCTTCGCGGTGATCGGCAAGCTGGCCCGCCAGTACGGCTTCTCCTGTCACGTCGAGCCCTCGCCGTACGGCGGCATGCGGACCATCCTGCGCATCCCGGCCGCGCTGGTGACCGTCGTGGACGACGAGCAGCCGCTGTCGGTGCTCACCCCGCTGCCGCTGCGGGCCGGCGCCGGGCCGGCCCAGGCGCCCACCGTCGCGGCCGTCCCGCCGATGCGCGACGCGGACGAGCAGGACGGCCCGCAGCTCGCCGACCGCCACAACCAGCCGGGCCCGCACCCGGCCCCGGCCATCCGGGTGGTGCCCGATCCGGTCGCGGACGACCGGACGGATGGCCGGACGGATGGCCAGGCAGACGGCCGGACGGACGGCGCGACGGCAAGGGGCGATGAGCCGGCCGGTGCGCCCGCGGCGGACGCACCCGTGGCCGACGACGGCACCGGCCTGCCCACCCGGCGGCGCCGCCGTCCGCTGGCCGCCGAGCAGCCGCCCGGCGCGAGGCCCGTCCCCGTTCGCGCCCCGGCGTCCGACCGCACCCCGGCGTCCGACCGTGCCCCGGCGTCCGCCCGCACCCCCGAGCAGGCCGCCGCCCACTGGCAGGCGCTGCAGCAGGGCACCGACTCCGGCCGGGCCGCCGTGGCCCGGGCCGCCCGCGAGGAGACCGGCGCCGCCGGTACCCCCGCCGCCCCCGGCGGCACCACCCCCGGCCACGACCCCGGCGACACCACCGCCGGCCACGACCCCGGTGACCAGAACACCGGTCAGACCTTAGAAGGAGCCGAGCAGTGAGCAGCACGCCCAGCCCGACCACCACCGACGAGATCTCGTGGGTGCTGACCCCGTTGCTGGAGCTGCCGGGGGTGCTGCACGCGGTCATCGCCACCGGGGACGGCCTGGTCGAGGGCGCCTCGGGCGGCCTGGAGCGCGCCTCGGCCGAGCGGGTCGCCGCGATGACCGCCACCGTGCACGCCGCCGCCCGGGCCTTCACCGCCGCGTTCACCGACGCCGAGCGCCCCAGGCTGGCCCAGACCGTGGTGGAGTCCGACCTCGGCTACGCCATCGTGGTGCCCGCCGGGGAGAACACCTCGCTCGCCGTGTTCACCTCGCCGGACGCCCAACTCGGCAACGTGGCCTACCAGATGCAGCTGCAGGTCGCCGCCCTCGGTCGCGCGCTCGCGAGCCCGACCCGGCGGCAGGACGACGACGGCCGGTCATGACCGCCGCCCCCCGCAGGCGGATGGTGCCCGCCTACCTGGCCACCGGCGGCCGCAGCCGCCCCGGCACCAAGGGCTTCGAGCGGCTGACCGTGCTGTTCGCCGACCGCGCCGACCCGCCGGCCGCGCTCGAACCCGAACACCGCCGGCTCTGGGAACTGCTGCGCCCCGGCGCACTGACCGTGGTGGAGGCCGCCGCGCACCTGCGCCTGCCGGTCAGTGCCACTGTCTTCCTCGCGGCCGATCTGGTCGAGTCGGGCTGCCTGCACGCCCGCGCACCGATCCCGCGCGCCCAGCAGACCGACCGCTCCATCGTCGAGAGGCTCCTCGTTGGACTCCGTGCGCTCCGGTGACCCGGCCGCCCGGCCGGACCCGGAAGACCAGAGCCGGGTGGGCTACCTGCCCGACCGGGACCAGACGCTGATGAAGCTGGTGGTGGCCGGCCCGTTCGGGGTCGGCAAGACCACCCTCATCCGCACCCTCTCGGAGATCGCCACCCTGCACACCGAGGAGGCGATGACCGAGACCGGCCGCCCGGTGGACGATCTGGCCGGCCTGCCCGAGAAGGCCACCACCACCGTCGCCGTCGACTTCGGCCGGCTCACCCTGCCCGGCAACGTCGTGCTCTACATGTTCGGCACCCCCGGCCAGCGGCGGTTCTTCCCGCTCTGGCAGGACATCGCCCGCGGCGCCGTGGGCGCCCTGGTGCTCGCCGACACCCGCCGGCTGGCCGACTCCTTCGAGATCATGGACATGGTCGAGGAGCAGGGCCTGCCGTACGCCGTCGCCGTCAACCGCTTCCCGGACGCGCCGGAGCACGCGGTCGAGGTGCTGCGCACCCACCTGGACCTGCATGCCGCGACCCCGTTGCTGCTCTGCGACGCCCGCGAGCGCGACAGCAGCCTGGACGCGCTGATCGCGCTGGCCGAGCACGTCCTGGACGCCCTGCCCGCCGCCCCCGCCACCTCGGACCCCGCCACCCCGGAGCAGCCGTGACCGTCGAGTCCCGCCCGACCCCGATCCACGGCCCGGTCTTCGCCGCCGACCCCCAGCTGGTCTACGAGCGGCTGCGGCGGCACGGCGCGGTCGCCCCGGTCGAGGTCGCGCCAGGCGTCGAGGCCCTGCTGGTCACCGACTACCAGGCCGCGCTGGACCTGCTGCGCGACACCGACACCTTCTCCAAGGACTCCCGGGCCTGGCAGCGCACCGTCCCGCCGGACTCCCCGCTGCTGCCGGTGCTCGGCTACCGCCCGACCGCGCTGTTCAGCGACGGTGAGACCCACGCGCGCTACCGGGCGGTGATCACCGACGCCCTCGCGCTGTTCGAACCGCACCGGCTCCAGCGCCAGGTCGCCGGGACCGCGCACCGGCTGATCGACCGCTTCGCCGCCGGCGGGCACGCCGACCTGATCGCCGAGTACGCCCGCCGGCTGCCCGCCTTCGCGCTCACCACCTGGTTCGGCGTGCCGCAGGAGCAGCGCGAGGAGGTGGTGGACGCGATCACCGGGCTGATCGAGTCCACCGCGCGGGCCGGCGCCTCGTACGGGAAGCTCCTGGCGGTGGTCACCGCGATGGTCGCCGAGCGCCGCGCGCGCCCCCGGAACGACCTCACCTCGATGTTCGTCACCCACCCGGTCGGGCTGGACGACGACGAGGTGATCCGGCAGATCACCCTGACCCTGATCGCCGGGCACGAGCCGACCACCAACCTGATCGGCAACGCCCTGCTGCGGCTGCTCACCGACGCCCGCTACGCCGGCTCGCTGTTCGGCGGGGCGATGACCGCCCACCAGGCGATCGACGAGGTGCTCTGGCACGAGCCGCCGATGGCCAACCTCTCGGCCCACTACCCGCGGTACGACATCACCTTCCACGGCCGCGAGATCAAGGCGGGCACGCTGGTCCTGGTCTCGTACGCGGCCGCCAACTCCCAGGCCGCGCCGCCCACCGACGACGGCGGGCTGCGCAGCGGGGAGAGCGCCCACCTGGCCTGGGCGGCCGGCCCGCACGCCTGCCCGGCCCGGGACCCGGCCCTGCTGATCGCGATCACCGCCATCGAGCAGCTGGGCAGCCGCCTCAGCGACCTCGAACTCTCCACCCCCGCCGAGGACCTGCTCTGGCGCCCGGGCCCGTTCCACCGGGCGCTGATGCACCTTCCGGTCCGCTTCGCACCGGTCGAGGGGTAGGCCCGGACACGCCCGCCCGGACAGCACGCAGGCCCGGGACAGCACGCACGCCCGGGCACTCGGGCCCGAACGGCAGGAGGCCCGGACACCGTACGTGTCCGGGCCTCCTGCCGTTCGTCGCTCAGCCCTGCTCGGCCGGCTTCAGCGTCAGCGAGACGCTGTTGATGCAGTACCGCTGGTCCGTCGGCGTGCCGTAGCCCTCGCCCTCGAAGACATGCCCGAGGTGCCCGCCGCAGCGGGCGCAGCGCACCTCGACCCGGCGCATGCCGAGCGAGGTGTCCTCGATGTACTGGACCCGGTCCCCGGCCAGCGGCGCGTAGTAGGACGGCCAGCCGCAGTGGCTGTCGAACTTGGTCTCGGAGCTGAACAGTTCGGCCCCGCAGGCCCGGCAGCCGTAGACGCCGACCGTCCTGGTGTCGGTGTACTCACCGGTGAACGGGCGCTCGGTGCCCGCCTCGCGGAGCACGTGGTACTCCTCGGGGCTGAGCTCGGCGCGCCACTCGGCCTCGGTCTTCTCGATCTCGTAGCTCATCACGGCTCCCGGTCGCGGCGTTCGTGCGTGCGTGTGTCAGACGTTGGAAGCAACGTTCGCGAGGTGCTGAAGGCCTCCCCCGAGATGGTCAAGGATGGCCGGGCCCAGGTTGGTGACGTCCCCGGCGCCCATGGTGAGCAGCAGGTCGCCGGGGCGGGCGAGGCCGGCCAGCACGGCGGGAGCGGCGGCGAAGGAGTGCTCGGCGGCGACCTCGGCGCCGGCCCGGCGGGCGGCGTCGACGATCAGCTCGCTGGTCACGCCGGGGATCGGGTCCTCGCGGGCCGGGTAGATGTCCAGCACCACCGAGGCGTCGGCCAGCGCCAGGGCCCGGCCCATCTCCTCGGAGAGCTGCTGGGTGCGGCTGAACAGGTGCGGCTGGAAGACCACCAGCACCCGGCCACCGCCGGTCAGGCCCTCGCGGATCGCCTCCAGGTCGGCGGTCATCTCGGTGGGGTGGTGGGCGTAGGAGTCGATCACCTGGACCCCGGCGGCCTCGCCCTTGAGCTGGAGGCGGCGGCGCACGCCGGTGTAGGCGCCGAGCGCCTTGGCCAGGTCGGCGGCCGGGACGCCCAGCGCGACGCCGGCGGCCAGCGCGGCCACCGCGTTGTGGGCGTAGTGCCGGCCGGGCACCGAGACGGTGAACGCCAGCTCGGCGCCGTCCAGCAGCACGGTCACCTCGCTGGTCATGCCGCGGGCGACCACCGACAGCACCCGCAGGTCGGCGTCCTCGGCGGAGCCGACCGTCACCACGTTCAGGCCCTCGCGTCCGGCCACCCGGGAGGTGAGCTCGCGGGCGCCGTCGTGGTCGGCCGAGACCACCAGGGTGCCGCCGGGGACGATCCGGCCGACGAAGGTCTCGAAGGACTCGTAGATCTCCTCGATCGACGCGTAGTTGGCGTGGTGGTCCAGCTCCACGTTGAGCACGATCGCCACCTCCGGCGCGTACTTGTGGAAGCTGCGGTCGCTCTCGTCCGCCTCGGCGACGAAGATCTCGCCGGTGCCGTGGTGGGCGTTGGAGCCGGGCGCGTCGAGGTCGCCGCCGATCGCGTAGGACGGGTCCAGGCCCAGCTCGCCGAGGGCGACGGCGAGCATGCTGGTGGTGGTGGTCTTGCCGTGGGTGCCGGCCACCGCCAGCGCCCGCCGGCCGCCCATCAGCGCGGCCAGCGCGTCGGAGCGGTGCACCACCGGGATGCCGCGCTCGTGGGCGACGGCCAGCTCCGGGTTGTCGGCGCGGATCGCGCTGGAGACGACCACGCTGCTGGTGCCGTCCGGCACGTGCTCGGCGGCGTGGCCGACGTGCACGGTGGCACCGAGGGCGCGCAGCGCGAGGACGGTCTCGGACTCCTTGGAGTCGCTGCCGGAGACGCTGGCCCCGCGCACGGCGAGGATCTTCGCCAGGCCGGACATCCCGGCGCCGCCGATGCCGATGAAGTGCGGGGCGTGCAGGTCGTGCGCGGCGTCGTTCAAGGCGTGGCTCCGTAGGGGCGGGGGCAGACAGGGCGGGCGGACGGGACGGGAGGACGGAATCGTCCTCGCGGGCGGACCGCAAGGACGATTCTGCACCACCGCCGCACCGGGCCAGGAGTCGCTCAGGAGTCGCTGGCGAACAGCCTGAGCACCGGGACCCCCACCTTGTGCCGGGCCTGGGAGGCCCAGTCGCGGTGGAAGAACTCCTCCACGAAGTGCGGGGAGGTGAGCACCACCACCTCGTCCGCCCGCTGCTCCTCGACGACCGCACGCAGCCGCTCCAGCGGCCTCTCCTCGACCAGCTCGCCCACCGCCCCGGCCCCGGCCGTGCGCAGGTGGCGCAGGCTGTGCTCCAGCGACTCGGTCGCCACCGTCGGCGCGTTCCCGGACTCGTCGTGCTCGTGGACCACCTTGTCGAGGTGGCCGAGGGCGACGTCGTCGAGCGCCCGCAGCAGTTCGTCCTGCCTGCCGCGCGGCTGCATCAGGACGACGAAGGACACCTCCTCCTCGCCGTGGAGCGTGGTGACGAGTTCCACGTCCGCGTCGGAGAGAGCCTTTTCGATCATCAGTACCGTCTTGAACACGTGAGTCCCTTCCAGTGGCCGGCCCCCGGGCCCCGGCATCGCATAACGGGATCACGATCGGGGGGTCACGGGGTCATCCGAACCCAGGTGACGCAGGTAGCGAGTGAAGAGGAATCCTTTCTGCTCGATCAATGAGACCAGCTCCATCCGCTGCACGTCCGGCATTCCGGCATCGTGGAGGATGCGCGGCGCGTCGCCGCCGGTGAGCAGCGGGGCCAGCGACAGGCACAGCTCGTCCAGCAGGCCGGCCGCCGCGAACTGCCCCAGCAGACGCGGGCCGCCCTCGGTCAGCAGCCGGGTCCAGCCCCGCTCGGCCAGGGCCGCCACGCCCGCCCGCAGGTCCACCGAACCCGTGCCCGCGAGCACCAGGTCGGCCACCTCGGCCACCGCCCGACGACGCTCCGCATCGGCGTCCTCGGTGGTGATCACCACCGTCCTGACCAGCGGCTCGGTGAACAGCGGCGCGGTCAGGTCCAGCCGCAGCGAGCGGCTCACCACGGCGATCACCGGGGCGGGCGCCTGGCCCGCCGCCGCCCGGGCCGCCGCGAACTCCCGGCGCGCCCGGGCCGGACGGTAACCCTCGGCGCGGACCGTCTCCGCGCCCACCACTACCACGTCCGACAGGGCCCGCAGCACCCCGAAGATCCGCTTGTCCGCGTCGCCGGAGAGGCCCTCCGAGAGCCCGTCCAGCCTGGCCCCGCCGTCCAGGCCGGACACCATGTTGGCGCGCAGCCAGGGGCGCCC
This sequence comes from Kitasatospora sp. NPDC058063, assembly GCF_042885395.1. Taxonomy (NCBI): domain Bacteria; kingdom Bacillati; phylum Actinomycetota; class Actinomycetes; order Kitasatosporales; family Streptomycetaceae; genus Kitasatospora; species Kitasatospora sp. NPDC058063. The sequence continues at coordinate 194,083 of NZ_JBHVSD010000009.1, read as the reverse complement.
CTGATTCACCTGTTCGGGGTACGCGTAGACGGCGGCGAGCGATTCCAGTGCGGCCGGATCCGCGGGCCGGCCGCCCAGCGGGCTGATCAACTGTTGCATGATCCCAGTCTTCCACCGCCGGCCGTGCTCCGTCCGGGGCCGCGGGTCGTTCGGACGGCGTACGGGGCAGGCGTACCCTCTACTGATGTGCCCGCAGCCTCCCACTCCGCAACCGCGAACGAGCCGATAGCCGCCGCACTCGTGTCCGGCTCCCCGATCGCGCTCACCTCCCGCCGTCCCGTCGTGCCCGCCGAGCGGCTGGTCGCCGAGATGGTCCCGCCGCCCCGGTTCGCCGACGTGAGCTTCGGGACGTACATCCCGGACCCGACCCAGCCGAGCCAGTACGAGGCCGTCCAGGTCCTGGAGCAGTTCGCGGCCACCCTCGGCGGAGGAAACGGTTCGCCGCCCAAGCGCAGCTGGTTCCGCCGCTCCGCGCCCGCGCCCACCGGCCCCGCCGGGGTCTACCTCGACGGCGGCTACGGCGTCGGCAAGACCCACCTGCTCGCGTCGCTCTGGCACGCCGCCCCCGGCCCCAAGGCCTTCGGCACCTTCGTCGAGCTGACCAACCTGGTCGGCGCGCTCGGCTTCCAGCAGGCCGTGCGGACCCTCTCCGGGCACACGCTGCTCTGCATCGACGAGTTCGAGCTGGACGACCCGGGCGACACCGTGCTCGTCTCCACCCTGCTCGGCCGGCTGGTCGAGAACGGCGTGAAGCTGTGCGCCACCTCGAACACCCTGCCGGAGAAGCTCGGCGAGGGCCGCTTCGCCGCCGCCGACTTCCTGCGCGAGATCCAGGGCCTGTCCGCGCACTTCCGCCCGATGCGGATCGACGGCCAGGACTACCGCCACCGCGGCCTGCCGGACGCCCCGCCGCCGTACTCCGACGAGGCCGTCGGAGACGTCGCGGACCGCACCCCCGGCGCCTCGCTGGACGACTTCGACGCCCTGCTCGCCCACCTCTCCGCCGTCCACCCCAGCCGCTACGGCGCGCTGCTGGACGACGTCACCGCGGTCTGCCTGCGCGGCGTCAAGCAGGTCGACGACCAGTCCACCGCGCTGCGCCTGGTCGTCCTCGCCGACCGCATGTACGACCGCGAGCTGCCGATCACCGCCTCCGGCCTGCCCTTCGACCGGGTCTTCCCGGAGGAGATGCTGCGCGGCGGCTACCGCAAGAAGTACCTGCGCGCCATCTCCCGCCTGGTCGCCCTCGCCCGGGACAGCGCCAAGGCCTGACCCGTGACCCTCCCCCTCGCCCGGCAGTTGTTCCCACTGCCGAGCGAGGGGGAGAGGCATGACCGGTGACGAGTCCCGGGCGGGCTACGGGATCGAGATCGAGCCCGAGGTGCGGGTATGGCTCCAGAACTGCCCGACCACCGAGTACCGGGCTGCCGAACGCGCCGCCGACCGCCTCGCCGAGGACGGTGAGGCGCTGTCGTTCCCGTTGGCGAGCCACCTGGGCGGCCCGCTGCGGGAGCTGCGGATCGGGTCCATGCGCATCACGTACTGGCTCGCGCCGGGGCGGAGGGCTGTGCTGCTGACGGTCTTCCGCAAGACTAGGAACCGCGAGACCGATCAGGTCGAACGGGCACGCCGCGCGCAGAAGGTTTGCGAGGCGGAGCACCGGCCCGCCGCCGATCACGAGATCTACGACCGGGAGGAGCAGCGATGAGCAGCGGCTACCACACCCGCTGGACCGTGCCGGCGGAGCACCGGGAGAGCGAGGAGTACCGCGCGGCGGGGCGGCGGATGGCGCTGGCCGAGGCCGTGTACGCCCGGCGCTCCGCGCTCGGGTGGACACTCGCCGAGCTCGCCGAGCGGACCGGGCTGGACGAGGAGACCGTCGAGGGCATCGAGGAGAGCGGGGTCGATCCGACCCTTCCGCTGATCGAGCGACTCGCCGCCGCCTTCGACTCCGTCGTGCGGATCGACCCCGCCCGGGAGCCGGCCATGAGCTTCGAGGCCCACGCGGCCTGATCGAACCGGCCTCGCTTGTCAGTGGTGGGTCGTACCGTTGAGTGGTGCGTCCCATCACGAGTATTGAGCGGTCCGTGGCGCCCTTCGAGGTCGTCAGTCCCTTCCAGCCGAACGGCGACCAGCCGGCGGCGATCGCCGAGCTGGAACGGCGGATCAGGGGAGGGGAGAAGGACGTCGTGCTGCTCGGTGCCACCGGCACCGGCAAGTCGGCCACCACGGCCTGGATGATCGAGAAGCTGCAGCGCCCCACCCTGGTGATGGCGCCGAACAAGACGCTGGCCGCGCAGCTGGCCAACGAGTTCCGCGAGCTGCTGCCGAACAACGCCGTCGAGTACTTCGTCTCGTACTACGACTACTACCAGCCCGAGGCGTACGTCCCGCAGACGGACACCTACATCGAGAAGGACTCCTCGATCAACGAGGAGGTCGAGCGGCTGCGCCACTCGGCGACCAACTCGCTGCTCACCCGCCGGGACGTCATCGTGGTCGCCTCGGTCTCCTGCATCTACGGCCTCGGCACCCCGCAGGAGTACGTCGACCGGATGGTGCGGCTCAAGGTCGGCCAGGAGATCGACCGGGACGACCTGCTGCGCCGCTTCGTCGACATCCAGTACGCCCGCAACGACGTGGCCTTCACCCGCGGCACCTTCCGGGTCCGCGGCGACACCATCGAGATCTTCCCGGTCTACGAGGAGCTCGCCGTCCGGATCGAGATGTTCGGCGACGAGATCGAGGCGCTGTACACCCTGCACCCGCTCACCGGCGAGATCATCAGCCAGGACGAATCCGTCCACGTCTTCCCCGCCTCGCACTACGTGGCCGGCCCCGAGCGCATGGAGCGCGCGATCACCGGCATCGAGAAGGAGCTGGAGGGGACGCTCGCCCGGCTGGAGAAGCAGGGCAAGCTGCTGGAGGCCCAGCGGCTGCGGATGCGCACCACCTACGACATCGAGATGCTGCGCCAGATCGGCACCTGCTCGGGCGTCGAGAACTACTCGATGCACTTCGACGGCCGTGAGCCCGGCTCCCCGCCGAACACCCTGCTCGACTACTTCCCGGACGACTTCCTCCTGGTCATCGACGAGTCGCACGTCACCGTCCCGCAGATCGGCGCGATGTACGAGGGCGACGCCTCGCGCAAGCGCACCCTGGTCGAGCACGGCTTCCGGCTGCCCTCCGCGATGGACAACCGCCCGCTGAAGTGGGAGGAGTTCCTGGAGCGGATCGGCCAGACCGTCTACCTGTCGGCGACGCCCGGCCCGTACGAGCTGTCGCGCGGCGACGGCCAGGTCGAGCAGATCATCCGCCCGACCGGCCTGATCGACCCCGAGGTGATCGTCAAGCCGACCGAGGGCCAGATCGACGACCTGGTGCACGAGGTCCGTCAGCGGGTGGAGCGGGACGAGCGGGTCCTGGTCACCACGCTGACCAAGAAGATGGCCGAGGACCTCACCGACTACATGCTCGGCCTGGACATCCGGGTCCGGTACCTGCACAGCGACGTGGACACGCTGCGCCGGGTGGAGCTGCTGCGGGAGCTGCGAGCGGGCCGGTACGACGTGCTGGTCGGCATCAACCTGCTGCGCGAGGGCCTGGACCTGCCCGAGGTGTCGCTGGTGGCGATCCTGGACGCGGACAAGGAGGGCTTCCTGCGCTCCGGCACCTCGCTGATCCAGACGATCGGCCGTGCCGCCCGCAACGTCTCCGGCCAGGTCCACATGTACGCGGACAGGATCACTCCCTCGATGGAGAAGGCCATCGACGAGACCAACCGCCGCCGGGCCGTGCAGCAGGCCTACAACAAGGAGCACGGGATCGACCCGCAGCCGCTGCGCAAGAAGATCGGCGACATCCTGGACACCCTCGCCCGCGAGGACGTGGACACCGACGAGCTGCTCTCCACGGGCTACCGCAACCAGGGCAAGGGCAAGGCCCCGGTGCCGTCGCTGGGCGCGGAGCGCAAGCCGGCCAAGTCCCTGCCCGCCGCCGAACTGGCGGACCTCATCCAGGAGATGACCGACCGGATGCACACGGCCGCCGCCGACCTCCAGTTCGAGGTCGCGGCCCGGCTGCGCGACGAGGTCAAGGAGCTGAAGAAGGAACTGCGGCAGATGCGCGAGGCGGGTGTGGCGTAGGCGCCCCGCGCGAGCGCGCCCGCGCGGTGACCGGGCTTGGCCGGAATGGCACCGGTCAAGCCCGCGGGTGTCTCAGGCTTGCCACAAACGGGGAAACCCGGGGGAGGGCGGGGTGCCGCAGGGCCTAGGCTGGCCTGCGGCATCGTGCCCTCGGGACGGGGTTGCGGGCCGTACGCAGAGGGGGCCTCAGCCGGGGGACGGCGACGGGGTGTTCCACCGTGGAGCCGTGCGGGTGTGACCGCGCGGCCGGCAGAGAGGACAACGTCGTGTCGGTGAACCTGGCCAAGGGGCAGCGGGTCAGCCTCCAGAAGGGTCAGGGCGCCGCCCTGACCGTGGTCCGGATGGGCCTCGGGTGGCGGGCCGCCCCCAAGCGCGGGCTGTTCGGCAGCCGCACCCGGAAGATCGACCTGGACGCCTCGGCGCTGCTGTACGCCGAGCGCACCCCGTCCGACGTGGTGTTCTTCTCGCACCTGGAGAGCAACGACGGCTCCGTGCGGCACACCGGGGACAACCTGGAGGGCGGCTCCGGGGCCGAGGACGACGAGGCGATCCTGGTCGACCTGGCGCACGTGCCCGTGCACATCACCCAGGTGGTGTTCACGGTCAGCTCGTACACCGGGCAGACCTTCGCCGAGGTGCAGCGGGCGCACTGCCGGCTGGTGGACGAGACCACCGGGCTGGAGCTGGCCCGCTACGAGCTGGCGGGCGGCGGGCCGCACACCGGGCAGATCATGGCCAAGGTGGTCCGGGACGGCGACGGCGGCTGGGAGATGCAGGCGATCGGCGCGCCGGCCAAGGGGCGCACCTTCCAGGACCTGCTGCCGGCGATCGAGCCGTACCTGTAGCCCGGGCGGCTCCCGCCCCTCCCCGCAGGACCCGCCACTCCCCGCTCCCGCGGCACTCCCCGCTCCCGCGGCACTCGCGGCACCCGCCGCCCCGGCTCCCAGGGCTTCCAAGCCCCCGGGTTCCGGTGGCCCGCCTTGACGGTCTTTACCTTCTTTACCTTTCTTTGGAGAAGCTGTTACTCTCGTTGGCAGCGGAGGGGAGTATTCCTCGACAGCCGACCCCGTCATCACGGGTGCCCGTCGCGGCACCCCGGGGCGCTGGCCCGATGGGCGGAAGAGACCTCCGGCAGTGACGATGACTGTCTCGCCTACCTGCCGGAGGAGCAGTAGTGGACGTTTCCATGACCATGTGGGTCTCCACGATTCTGGTGCTGATCGCACTGATCGTGGCGGACTTCTTCATCGGAGGGCGCAAGCCGCACGAGGTCTCGATCAAGGAGGCCGGGATCTGGACGGCCGTCTGGGTCGTCCTGGCGGTCCTCTTCGGTGGCTTCCTCTGGTGGCACTCCGGTGCGCAGCCGGCGGGTGAGTTCTTCGCCGGCTACATCACCGAGAAGTCGCTCAGTGTCGACAACCTGTTCGTGTTCATCCTGATCATGGGCAAGTTCGCGGTGCCCAGGATCTACCAGCAGCGCGTGCTGATGTTCGGTGTGATCATCGCGCTGGTGCTCCGGGCGGTGTTCATCGCCGGCGGCGCCGCCCTGGTCTCCGAGTTCTCCTGGGTGTTCTTCATCTTCGGCGGCTTCCTGATCTGGACGGCCTGGAAGCTGATCAAGGAGGCCCGCGCCGAGGAGGAGGGCGAGGAGGAGTTCGAGGAGAACCGCGTCCTCAAGTCGATCACCCGCCGCTTCCCGGCCACCGAGGACTACCGCGGCACCAAGCTGTTCGTCCGGGAGAACGGCCGCCGGCTGATCACCCCGATGCTGATCGTCATGCTGGCGATCGGCACCACCGACGTGCTGTTCGCACTGGACTCGATCCCGGCCATCTTCGGCCTGACCCAGGACCCGTACGTGGTCTTCACCGCCAACGCCTTCGCCCTGATGGGTCTGCGCCAGCTGTACTTCCTGATCGGCGGCCTGCTGAAGAAGCTGGTCCACCTGTCGTACGGCCTGTCGGTGATCCTCGGCTTCATCGGTGTGAAGCTGGTGCTGCACGCCGCCCACGAGGCGGGCGCGGACTGGGCCCCGGAGATCGGCATCCCGTTCTCGCTGGGCTTCATCGTGGTGGTCCTGGCGATCACCACCTTCACCAGCCTGCGGGCCTCGAAGAACGCCGAGCAGGCCGAGCGCGAGAAGCTCGACGCCTGACGCGCCTGACGCCCGACGCGCCCTGATGCCAGGGGCGCCGGGCCGGTGCACCGCCGAGGCCCCCGCGACCGGAAACGGTCGCGGGGGCCTCGGCCGTTCGGCGGGGGCGGGGCGGGGCTACCAGCCGCGCTCGCGCCACTCGTCGAGGTGCGGGCGCTCGGCCCCCAGGGTGGTGTCGTTGCCGTGGCCGGGGTAGACCCAGGACTCGTCGGGGAGGACGTCGAAGATCTTCTCGGTGACGTCGCGGTAGAGCGTCCGGAAGGCCTCCGGGTCGCCCCAGGTGTTGCCCACGCCGCCGGGGAAGAGGCAGTCGCCGGTGAAGACGTGCGGGTGGCCCTGGGGGTCGTCGTAGACCAGCACGATCGCGCCGGGGGTGTGGCCGACCAGGTGGCGGACGGTGAGCTCGACCTCGCCGACCCGCAGCCCGGCACCGTCCGCGAGCAGCAGCTCGGTGGGGACGTCGATGCCCTCGGCGTCGTGCTCGCCGGCGGCCGTCCGGGCGCCGGTGGTGGCGACCACCTCGGCCAGCGCGCCCCAGTGGTCGTGGTGCCGGTGGGTGGTGACCACCGTTTCGAGGTCGTCCCCGACGGTCTCCAGCAGCACCGGCGCGTCGGCGGCCGCGTCGATCAGGAGCTGTTCGTCGGTGGCCCGGCAGCGCAGCAGGTAGGCGTTGTTGTCGTACGGTCCGACGGCGACCTTGGTGATGATCAGGTGGGCCAGCTCCCGCACGTCCGGCGCTCCGCCGACCTTGACCGCTCCGTGGTACGTCATCCGTTCGCTCCCTCTCCAGTGGCTCCTGGGATCATCCTCGCGCCGTCAGCCCATCGGGGGAAGCCGGGGGAGGGTGGTGCCGGGGGTGTGGCGCAGGCCGTCGCCGGTGGAGCGGCCGGAGAGCCACGCGGTCAGCGCGCGGACCGGGCCCTCGACGGTCAGGGCCGGGGTGCCGGTGCCGATCACGGCGCGGTCCTCGGTGTCGTCGGCGACCAGCTCCACGGCGGGCAGGCCGGCCTCGCCGGCCAGCCCCTCGGCGAGCCCGCGGAACCGGCTGACCGCGAACTCCTGCGGCCAGTGCGCCGGGGTGTAGCCGCCGTCCAGGTCGACGTGGTGGAACTCCAGCTCCACCACGCGCTTGCCCGGGATGTCGAAGGCCGGGAAGACGTAGCCGGAGCGGTGCCTGACCCCGACGGCCCAGGCCTCGGGGCCCATCAGCGCGGCGGCGGCCAGGAAGCGCTCGTGGGACTCCCGCAGGTCGGCGAGCTGGACCTCCAGCGGGCGCGGCGCGTCGCGCTCGATGTCCTGGTCGCGGGCCTCGTTGCTGGCGTACTGGGGGACGTCGGTGCCGGTGCGGGCGCCGGTCAGCAGGTTGACCAGGGAGTCGGCGTTACGGGCGAGGTGGGCCAGCACGTGGCCGCGGGTCCAGCCGGGCAGCGCGGAGGGCTCGGCGAGGGCCTCGGGCTTCAGCTCGGCCGCGGTGTGCAGCAGGTGCCGGGTGCTCTCCTCGACCCGGGCCAGGTGCCGGGCGGCGGCCGCGGCGGCGGAGTGCGGGTCGGTCGGCTGCGGGTCGGTCATCGAATCCGCCTTCTGTGACGAGAGGGTGCGTTGCCCGTGGGGGCTTCGCTCGTTGACCATGTGACGCTACCGCCGGATCGGGGCTCTGAGCAGGGGGTTTTCGGCTATGCGCGCCGTGCGGGTACGGACGGCCCCGGGGTGGCCCTCACTCGTTCGGGTGGTCTCCGCTGGACAGAGTCGATATTCGAACGTCTGAGCTATAGGCTGGCTGCCGCATCCTGGAAGAAGTACAGATACTCACCGCAAGCCCTCTCGCCCCGGAGAAAGGCGCCAGAAGCAGTGGCCGACCGCCTCATCGTCCGCGGTGCTCGCGAGCACAACCTCAAGAACGTCTCGCTCGACCTGCCCCGCGACTCCCTCATCGTCTTCACGGGCCTCTCCGGCTCCGGCAAGTCCTCGCTCGCCTTCGACACGATCTTCGCCGAGGGCCAGCGCCGCTACGTCGAGTCGCTGTCCTCCTACGCCCGCCAGTTCCTCGGGCAGATGGACAAGCCCGACGTGGACTTCATCGAGGGCCTCTCCCCGGCCGTCTCGATCGACCAGAAGTCCACCAACCGCAACCCCCGTTCGACCGTCGGCACCATCACCGAGGTCTACGACTACCTGCGCCTGCTGTTCGCCCGGATCGGCAAGCCGCACTGTCCGCACTGCGGCCGGCCGATCGCCAAGCAGTCGCCGCAGGCGATCGTGGACAAGGTGCTGGAGCTCGCCGAGGGCACCCGCTTCCAGGTGCTGAGCCCGGTGGTGCGCGAGCGCAAGGGCGAGTTCGTCGACCTCTTCGCCGACCTCCAGTCCAAGGGCTACTCCCGCGCCCGCGTCGACGGCGGGACGATCCAGCTCGCCGAGCCGCCGAAGCTCAAGAAGCAGGAGAAGCACACCATCGAGGTGGTGATCGACCGCCTGACCGTCAAGGACAGCGCCAAGCGGCGGCTCACCGACTCGGTGGAGACGGCCCTGCGCCTGTCCGGCGGCATGGTCGTGCTCGACTTCGTCGACCTCCCGGAGGACGACCCGGAGCGCGAGCGGATGTACTCCGAGCACCTCTACTGCCCGTACGACGACGTGTCGTTCGAGGAGCTGGAGCCGCGCTCGTTCTCCTTCAACTCGCCGTTCGGCGCCTGCCCGGACTGCTCGGGCCTGGGCAACCGGATGGAGGTCGACCCGGAGCTGGTCGTGCCCGACGTCGAGCGCTCGCTGGACGAGGGCGCGATCCACCCGTGGTCGGCCGGGCACGCCAAGGAGTACTTCCAGCGCCTGATCGACGCGCTCGCCGGGGAGCTCGGCTTCCGCACCGACATCCCCTGGGCCGGGCTGCCCGCCCGGGCCAGGAAGGCGCTGCTGTACGGGCACAAGCACCAGGTGGAGGTCCGCTACCGCAACCGCTTCGGCCGGGAGCGCTCGTACAGCACCGGCTTCGAGGGCGCGATCCCGTTCATCCAGCGCCGGCACACCGAGGCGGAGAGCGACAGCAGCCGCGAGCGCTTCGAGGGCTACATGCGCGAGGTGCCCTGCCCGACCTGCCAGGGCACCCGGCTCAAGCCGGTGGTGCTCGCGGTCACCGTCGAGGGCAGGTCGATCGCCGACGTCTCCTCGATGTCGATCAGCGACTGCTCCGAGTTCCTGGGCGCGATGAAGCTGAACGCCCGGGACAAGCAGATCGCCGAGCGGGTCCTCAAGGAGGTCAACGAGCGGCTGCGCTTCCTGGTCGACGTCGGCCTGGACTACCTCTCGCTCGACCGCGCGGCCGGCACCCTGTCCGGCGGCGAGGCCCAGCGCATCCGGCTGGCCACCCAGATCGGCTCCGGCCTGGTCGGCGTGCTGTACGTGCTGGACGAGCCGTCCATCGGCCTGCACCAGCGGGACAACCACCGGCTGATCGAGACGCTGGTGCGGCTGCGCGACATCGGCAACACCCTGATCGTCGTCGAGCACGACGAGGACACCATCAAGACCGCGGACTGGGTGGTCGACATCGGCCCGGGCGCCGGCGAGCACGGCGGCAAGGTGGTGCACTCCGGCTCGCTGAAGCAGCTGCTCACCAACAAGGAGTCGCTGACCGGCCAGTACCTCTCCGGCAAGCGGTCCATCCCGATCCCGGCCTCCCGCCGCGAGCGGGACAAGAAGCGCCAGCTGACCGTCCACGGCGCCCGCGAGCACAATCTCAAGGACGTCACGGTCGGCTTCCCGCTGGGCACCTTCACCGCGATCACCGGCGTCTCCGGCTCCGGCAAGTCGACGCTGGTCAACGACATCCTGTACACCCACCTCGCGCGGGAGCTGAACGGCGCCCGCAGCGTGCCCGGCCGGCACACCCGGATCACCGGCACCGACCAGGTGGACAAGGTGGTGCACGTCGACCAGTCGCCGATCGGCCGTACCCCGCGCTCCAACCCGGCCACCTACACCGGCGTGTTCGACCACGTCCGCCGGCTCTTCGCGGAGACGCAGGAGGCCAAGGTCCGCGGCTACCTGCCCGGCCGGTTCTCCTTCAACGTCAAGGGCGGCCGCTGCGAGAACTGCTCGGGCGACGGCACCATCAAGATCGAGATGAACTTCCTGCCGGACGTCTACGTGCCGTGCGAGGTCTGCCACGGCGCCCGGTACAACCGGGAGACGCTGGAGGTCCACTACAAGGGCAGGTCCATCGCCGAGGTGCTGGACATGCCGATCGAGGAGGCCCTGGACTTCTTCGAGGCCGTCCCGGCGATCGCCCGGCACCTGCGCACGCTCAACGACGTCGGCCTCGGCTACGTCCGGCTCGGCCAGTCCGCGCCCACCCTCTCCGGTGGTGAGGCGCAGCGCGTCAAGCTCGCCTCGGAGCTCCAGAAGCGCTCCACCGGGCGGACGGTCTACGTGCTGGACGAGCCCACCACCGGCCTGCACTTCGAGGACATCAGCAAGCTGATCAAGGTGCTCAGCGGGCTGGTGGACAAGGGCAACACGGTGATCGTCATCGAGCACAACCTCGATGTGATCAAGACCGCCGACTGGGTCGTCGACATGGGCCCCGAGGGCGGCTCCGGCGGCGGCACGGTGGTCGCCGAGGGCACCCCGGAGCAGATCGCCGCCGTCCCGGAGAGCCACACCGGCAAGTTCCTGCGGGACATCCTGCCGGCCGACTTCACGGACGCCCCGGTCGCCGCCCCGGCCAAGAGGGCGCCGCGCAAGCGCGCGGCCGCCGCGAAGAAGTAGTCCCGTCCGGCCACCCCGCCGCTCCCCGCCGCCGCACCCCGGGCGGCCCGGGAGCGGCGGGGTGGCGCGGCATAGAATTCCGTGGTCCCTCGCCGCAGCAGCAACCGTAGGAGCACATCGATGTCCGAGGCCCCCGAGACCAGCCCCACCGCCTCCCGCCGCACCCTGCTCTGCGGGGCCGCGGCCGTCCTGGCGGCCGGCGGCACCGTGGCGGTCACCGGGTGCAGCTCCTCCTCATCCGCCGGCAGCAGCGCCCCCAAGGGCCCGGTCGACCTCGGCCCGGCCTCGGCCGTGCCGGAGGGCGGCGGCAAGGTCTACCGCGAGCAGAAGATCGTGGTGACCCAGCCCACCGCCGGCCAGTACAAGGCGTTCAACGCCCGGTGCACCCACGCCGGCTGCCTCGTGGACCAGGTGAAGAACAACCAGATCCAGTGCCCCTGCCACGGCAGCCGCTTCGCCATCACCGACGGCGCCGTGCAGGACGGACCGGCCCCCTCCCCGCTGCCCGCCTACACCGTCACGGTCGAGGGCGGCAACCTCAAGGTGACCCCGAGCTGACCCAGTTGACCGCCTTCCGACCGCCACGGTCCTCCCCGACGATCTCCGCCCCGCGGCCCCGGCCCCACTCGGTACGGTGGACCCATGGCTGACCCGAGCACCTACCGCCCCGCGCCCGGTGCGATCCCGACCTCCCCCGGCGTCTACCGGTTCCGCGACGCCCACGGCCGGGTCATCTACGTCGGGAAGGCCAAGAGCCTGCGGCCGCGCCTGTCGTCCTACTTCCAGGACCTGGCCGGTCTGCACCCGCGCACCGCGACGATGGTCACCACCGCTGCCTCGGTGGAGTGGACCGTGGTCGGCACCGAGGTCGAGGCGCTCCAGCTGGAGTACTCCTGGATCAAGGAGTTCGACCCGCGGTTCAACGTCAAGTACCGCGACGACAAGAGCTATCCGGAACTCGCCGTCACCCTCGACGAGGAGTACCCGCGGGTCCAGGTGATGCGCGGGGCGCACAAGAAGGGCGTGCGCTACTTCGGCCCGTACGGGCACGCCTGGGCGATCCGCGAGACGGTCGACCTGCTGCTGCGCGTCTTCCCCGTCCGCACCTGCTCCAACGGCGTCTTCAAGCGCGCCCGCCAGGTCGGCCGGCCCTGCCTGCTCGGCTACATCGGCAAGTGCGCCGCGCCCTGCGTCGGCAAGGTCTCGGCGGACGAACACCGCGCGCTGGCCGAGGACTTCTGCGACTTCATGGCCGGGCGCACCGGCAACTACCTGCGCCGGCTGGAAGAACAGATGCGGGAGGCCGCCGAGGAACTGGAGTACGAGAAGGCGGCCCGGCTGCGGGACGACATCGGCGCCCTCAAGCGCGCGATGGAGAAGAACGCCATCGTGCTCGCCGACGCCACCGACGCCGACCTGCTGGCCCTCGCCGAGGACGAGCTCGAAGCCGCCGTGCAGATCTTCCACGTCCGCGGCGGCCGGGTGCGCGGCCAGCGCGGCTGGGTCACCGACAAGGTCGAGGACGTCGACACCGCCGGCCTGGTCGAGCACGCCCTCCAGCAGCTCTACGGCGGCGGCGAGTCCGTCCCCCGCGAGGTGCTCGTCCCCGCCCTGCCCGACCCGGCGGAGCCGGTCCGCGAGTGGCTGAGCGGCCTGCGCGGCAGCCAGGTCGACCTGCGCGTCCCCCAGCGCGGCGACAAGAAGGACCTGATGGCCACCGTGCAGCGCAACGCCCAGCAGGCGCTCGCACTGCACAAGACCAAGCGCGCCTCCGACCTCACCACCCGCAGCCGCGCCCTCCAGGAGATCGCCGACGCGCTGGAGCTGGACTCCGTCCCGCTGCGCATCGAGTGCTACGACATCTCCCACCTCCAGGGCGAGGACGTGGTCGCCTCCATGGTCGTCTTCGAGGACGGCCTGGCCCGCAAGAGCGAGTACCGGCGCTTCCAGATCAAGGGCTTCGAGGGCCAGGACGACGTCCGCTCGATGCACGAGGTGATCGGCCGGCGCTTCCGCCGCTACCTCCAGGAGCGCGAGCGGACCGGCGAGTGGGCCGTCCCGGAGGAGGACGACACCGGCACCGCCCCGGGCGGCGGCACCGACCCGGACACCGGCACCGGCGGCACCCGGGACGAGGACGGCCGCCCCAAGCGCTTCGCCTACCCGCCGCAGCTGCTGGTCGTCGACGGCGGGCAGCCGCAGGTCGCCGCCGCCAAGCGCGCCCTGGACGAGCTCGGCATCGACGACGTCGCGCTGTGCGGCCTGGCCAAGCGCCTGGAGGAGGTCTGGCTGCCCGGCGAGGACGACCCGGTGGTGCTGCCCCGCTCCAGCGAGGGCCTCTACCTGTTCCAGCGGGTCCGCGACGAGGCGCACCGCTTCGCGATCAGCTATCAGCGCAACAAGCGTTCCAAGCGACTCACCGCCGGGGAACTGGACTCCGTCCCGGGCCTCGGCGAGACTCGCCGCCGGGCGCTGCTCAAGCACTTCGGCTCGCTGAAGAAGCTCCGGGCCGCCACCGTGGACGAGCTCTGCGAGGTACCCGGCATCGGACGCCGCACCGCGCAGACTGTTGCGGAGGCGTTGTCGTCCCGTACACCCGTCGCACCCGCGGTCAACACCGCGACCGGCGAGATCATCGAGGACGGGGCCGAGCAGGCCGCCGAGCCGGTGGCAGCAGCACCCCAGACCGCACCATCCCAGGAGACGCCATGACGGCCGACGCCGCCCGTCAGCCGGTGTGCCCCGGCCCCGCCCGCCTGCCCGGGCCGGGGAAGGGCGGCCGAGCCGTACGCGTTCTCCCCAGCAGAAAGACCGAGAGCGGGGAACCGAAGTGACCGTGTCAGACGTGGCCGAGAACGCGCCGGAGCTGGTGATCATCTCCGGGATGTCCGGAGCCGGCCGCTCCACCGCGGCCAAGTGCCTGGAGGACCTCGGCTGGTTCGTGGTGGACAACCTGCCGCCGGCCCTGATTCCTACCATGGTCGACCTGGGCGCGCGCTCCCAGGGCAACGTCGCCAGGATCGGCGTGGTCGTGGACGTCCGCGGCCGGCAGTTCTTCGACGACCTGCTCACCTCGCTGGACGAGCTGGAGAAGCGCGGGGTCCGGCTCCGGGTCGTCTTCCTGGACTCCTCCGACGAGGCGCTGGTGCGCCGCTTCGAGAGCGTCCGCCGCCCGCACCCGCTGCAGGCCGACGGCCGGATCGTGGACGGCATCGCCCAGGAGCGCGACCTGCTGCGCGACCTGCGCGGCGAGGCCGACCTGGTGATCGACACCTCCAACCTCAACGTGCACCAGCTGCGCGCCAAGCTGGACGCCCAGTTCGCCGACCACGACGAGCCCGAGCTGCGCGCCACCGTGATGTCCTTCGGATTCAAGTACGGCCTGCCGGTCGACGCCGACCTCGTGGTGGACTGCCGCTTCCTGCCGAACCCGCACTGGGTGCCCGAACTGCGGGCCCGCACCGGCACCGACGCGGACGTCGCCGACTACGTCTTCCAGCAGCCCGGAGCCAACGAGTTCCTGGACGGTTACGCCCAGCTCCTGCGCATCATCACCGAGGGATACCGCCGCGAGGGGAAGCGCTACATGACGCTTGCCGTAGGCTGCACCGGTGGCAAGCACCGCAGCGTCGCCATGTCCGAGCGTCTGACCAAGCGTCTCATCGCCGACGGAGTCGAGACGGTGCTCGTCCACCGTGACATGGGACGGGAGTAACCGCCGCCTCCCTGCCGGGCCCGCCGGCGGAGCGGTCGGCGGGCCGAGGAACGCGAGGTGAGTGTGGCGGGATACGTGCCCGGGCGACAGCCGCAGAGCAGGACCGGTGACCGGGCGGGCAGCCCGGCCCGGCCCACGGCGCCGGGCCGTCCCCGCAGCAGCCCCGCCCGCGCCAATCCGGCGCCCAGGATCACCGCGCTCGGCGGCGGGCAGGGCCTGTCCGCCTCGCTGTCGGCGCTGCGCCGGCTCACCAGCGACCTCACCGCGGTGGTCACCGTCGCCGACGACGGCGGTTCCAGCGGCCGGCTGCGCGAGGAGCTGGGCGTGCTGCCCCCGGGCGACCTGCGCAAGGCGCTGGCCGCGCTGTGCGGGGACGACGACTGGGGCCGCACCTGGTCCGAGGTGATCCAGCAGCGCTTCACCGGCAACGGCGAGCTCGGCGGCCACGCGGTGGGCAACCTGCTGATCGTCGCGCTCTGGGAGAAGCTGGGCGACCCGGTGGCGGCACTGGACTGGGTCGGCCGGCTGCTCAACGTGCAGGGCCGGGTGCTGCCGATGTCGGCGGTGCCGCTGGACATCGAGGCGACCGTCCGCGGCCACGACCCGCTGCGGCCCGGCGAGGTCACGGCCGTGCGCGGCCAGGCCGACGTCGCGGTGACCCCGGGCACCGTGCAGTCGATCCGGCTGCTGCCGGACGAGCCGCCCGCCGTCCCGGAGGCGGTCACCGCCGTCCGGGAGGCGGACTGGGTGGTGCTCGGCCCCGGCTCCTGGTTCACCAGCGTGCTGCCGCACCTGCTGGTGCCCGAGCTGGCCGCGGCGCTCACCGAGACGCGCGCCCGCCGCCTGCTCACCCTGAACCTGGCTCCCCAGCCGGGGGAGACCGAGGGCTTCACGCCGCAGCGTCACCTGGAGGTCATCGCCGACCACGCTCCGGACCTCGCCGTGGATGCGATCCTGGTGGACGAGCGCGCCGTCACCGGCGGGGCCTTCGGCCAGGCCGACCTGGACGGACTGGAGAAGGCCGCCGAGCGGATGGGAGCGGCTCTGGTGCTCGGCTCGGTGGCCCGCGCCGACGGGACGCCGCGACACGACCCCGAGCTGTTGGCGGCAGCGTACGACCGGATTTTCCGGACACATGGAAGGATCGGGCCATGGCGATGACTCCAGCGGTGAAGGACGAGATCAGCCGGCTCCCGGTCACCCGGGCCTGCTGTCGCAAGGCGGAGGTGTCGGCGATCCTGCGGTTCGCGGGCGGGCTGCACATCGTGAGCGGCCGCATCGTGATCGAGGCGGAGCTGGACACCGGAGCGGCGGCACGGCGGCTGCGCAAGGACCTGCTGGAGATCTTCGGGCACTCCTCGGACCTGGTGGTGATGGCCCCCGGCGGACTGCGCCGGGGGAGCCGCTTCGTGGTCCGGGTGGTCAAGGACGGCGAGCTGCTGGCGCGCCAGACCGGGCTCGTGGACGGCCGAGGCCGTCCGATCCGGGGCCTGCCCCCGGCGGTCGTCTCCGGGGCCACCTGCGATGCCGAGGCGGCCTGGCGCGGGGCCTTCCTGGCGCACGGCTCGCTCACCGAGCCGGGCCGCTCCTCCTCGCTGGAGATCACCTGCCCCGGCTCGGAGGCCGCCCTCGCCCTGGTCGGCGCCGCCCGCCGGCTCGGCATCCCGGCCAAGGCCCGCGAGGTGCGCGGCGTCGACCGGGTGGTGATCCGCGACGGCGACGCGATCGGCGCCCTGCTGACCCGGCTCGGCGCGCACGAGTCGGTGCTCGCCTGGGAGGAGCGCCGGATGCGGCGCGAGGTGCGTGCCACCGCCAACCGGCTGGCCAACTTCGACGACGCCAACCTGCGCCGCTCGGCCCGCGCCGCGGTGGCGGCCGGCGCCCGGGTGGCCCGCGCGCTGGAGATCCTCGGCGACGAGGTGCCCGAGCACCTGGCCGCGGCCGGCCAGCTGCGGATGCAGCACAAGCAGGCCTCGCTGGAGGAGCTGGGCGCGCTCGCGGACCCGCCGCTGACCAAGGACGCGGTGGCCGGGCGGATCCGCCGCCTGCTGGCGATGGCCGACAAGCGGGCCTCCGAGCTCGGCCTGCCGAGCACCGAGGCCAGCCTCACCGACGAGATGGCGATGAACTGACCGGGATGGCGATGAGCTGACGCCCACGCTCACGCTCACGCTCCGTGATCACGACAGGCCGGTGCCCGGACTTCCGGGCGCCGGCCGCGGTCGTTTCCGGACAGCCCCGGCACTCCCGAATTGGTAGAGACCACTGACCTGGGGCCAACTGCCCGGCGGGCCGGGGCCGGACGGCCTGAAATGGGGTTTGGGGCACGCCACGCCCGGTCTCACCAGGCGGCGCGATGTGCCGTCCCAGGCCCCGGAGGGGTAGGGTCATAGGCGGTCGGGGACTTCCCAAATCTCATCCCGCCGGGCCTCGCGCCCGGCGTACCTAACGAGGAGATCGGTTCGTGACGATCCGGGTAGGCATCAACGGCTTCGGCCGCATCGGCCGCAACTTCTTCCGCGCGGTCAAGGCCCAGGGCGCGGACATCGAGATCGTCGGTGTCAACGACCTCACCGACACGAAGACCCTGGCTCACCTGCTCAAGTACGACACCACCCTGGGTACCCTCCAGGCCGAGGTCTCGCACACCGAGGACAGCATCACCGTCGACGGCCACACCTTCAAGGTGACCGCCGAGCGTGACCCCGCGAACCTTCCGTGGGCCGCCCTGGGCGCCGACATCGTCGTCGAGTCCACCGGCATCTTCACCAAGGCCGAGGCCGCGAAGAAGCACCTCGCCGCCGGCGCGAAGAAGGTCATCATCTCGGCGCCCGCCACCGACGAGGACGTCACCATCGTCCTGGGTGTCAACGACGAGAAGTACGACGCCGCCAACCACCACATCATCTCCAACGCCTCCTGCACCACCAACTGTGTGGCGCCGATGGCGAAGGTGCTGAACGAGAGCTTCGGCATCGTCAAGGGTCTGATGACCACCGTCCACGCGTTCACCAACGACCAGGTGACCCTGGACTTCCCGCACAAGGACCTGCGCCGTGCTCGTGCGGCCTCGCAGAACATCATCCCGACCTCGACCGGTGCCGCCAAGGCGACCGCCCTGGTCCTGCCGGAGCTGAAGGGCAAGCTGGACGGCACCTCGCTGCGCGTCCCGGTCCCGACCGGCTCCATCACCGACCTGGTCGTCACCCTGGAGCGCGAGGTCACCAAGGACGAGGTCAACGCCGCCTTCCAGAAGGCCGCGCAGGAGGGCCCGCTCAAGGGCATCCTGGCCTACACCGAGGACCCGATCGTCTCCTCGGACATCGTGAACGACCCGGCCTCGTGCATCTTCGACAGCCAGCTCACCATGGTCCAGGGCAACCAGGTCAAGGTGCTCGGCTGGTACGACAACGAGTGGGGCTACTCGAACCGCGTCGTCGACCTGGTCACCCTCGTCGGCGGGCAGCTCTGACGTTGCGGGAGCTGACGTGATGTAGGGGCGAGGGCCCGGACGGCGTACGGTGCCGACCGGGCCCTCGTTCCGCGCTCAAGGACTTCTCAGGCGGCCCCTGCGCCGTGCCGCCTCACTGCGCATCAACCATCTCCCCAGGAGAAACCGAATCCCCGTGAAGACCATCGAAGAGCTCATCGAAGCCGGTGTCGAAGGCAAGCGCGTCTTCGTGCGCGCCGACCTGAACGTGCCGCTGGACGGCGACACGATCACCGACGACGGCCGCATCCGCGCCGTCGCGCCGACCATCGCCAAGCTGGCCGCGGCCGGTGCGAAGGTCGTCGTCGCCTCGCACCTCGGCCGCCCCAAGGGCGAGCCGGAGTCGCGGTTCTCGCTCGCCCCGGTGGCCGGGCGCCTCGGCGAGATCCTCGGCAAGGACGTCGCCTTCGCCACCGACACCGTCGGCGAGAGTGCCACGGCCACCGCCGCCGCGCTGGCGAACGGCGAGGTCGCGCTGCTGGAGAACCTGCGCTTCAACGCGGGCGAGACCAGCAAGGACGACGCCGAGCGCAAGGCCTTCGCCGAGCAGCTGGCCGCGCTGGCCGACCTGTACGTGGGCGACGGCTTCGGCGCCGTGCACCGCAAGCACGCCTCGGTCTACGACCTGCCGGCCCTGCTGCCGCACGCCGCGGGCGACCTGATCGCCACCGAGGTCGGCGTGCTGAAGAAGCTCACCGAGGACGTCGCCCGCCCGTACGTGGTGGTCCTCGGCGGTGCCAAGGTCTCCGACAAGCTCGGTGTGATCGACAACCTGCTGAAGAAGGCCGACCGGATCCTGATCGGCGGCGGCATGGCGTACACCTTCCTCAAGGCCAAGGGCCACGAGGTCGGCATCTCGCTGCTGCAGGAGGACCAGGTCCCGACCGTCCTCGGCTACCTGGCCGAGGCCGAGCAGCGGGGCGTCGAGTTCGTGCTGCCGACGGACGTCCTGGTCTCCGCCGAGTTCCCGGACCTCAAGACCAAGGCCCCGGCGAACCCCACGACCGTCGATGCCGACGCCATCCCGGCCGACCAGGAGGGCCTGGACATCGGCCCGAAGACCCGCGAGCTGTACGCGGCCAAGCTGGCCGACGCGGGCACGGTGTTCTGGAACGGCCCGATGGGCGTCTTCGAGCACCCGGACTACGCGAACGGCACCAAGGCCGTCGCGCAGGCCCTGCTCGACAGCGACGCGTTCACCGTGGTCGGCGGCGGCGACTCCGCCGCGGCCGTCCGCATCCTGGGCTTCGACGAGAACGCCTTTGGACACATTTCGACCGGCGGCGGCGCCAGCCTCGAGTACCTGGAGGGCAAGACCCTCCCCGGTCTCGCCGCACTGGAGGACTGACACACATGACCGACCGTCTCCCGCTGATGGCGGGCAACTGGAAGATGAACCTCAACCACCTTGAGGCCATCCAGCACACCCAGAAGCTGGCCTTCGCGCTGGCCGACAAGGACTACGAGGCCGTCGAGGTCGCCGTCCTGGTGCCGTTCACCGACCTGCGCTCGGTGCAGACCCTGGTCTTCGGCGACAAGCTGAAGATCAAGTACGGCTCGCAGGACATCTCGCAGCACGACGGCGGGGCCTACACCGGCGAGGTCTCCGGGCCGATGCTGGCCAAGCTCCAGTGCACCTACGCGGTGATCGGCCACTCCGAGCGCCGCCAGTACCACGGCGAGAACGAGGAGATCGTCAACGCCAAGGTGAAGGCCGCCTACCGGGCCGGGGTCACCCCGATCCTGTGCGTCGGCGAGCCGCTGGAGATCCGCAAGGCCGGCACCCACGTCGAGTACACCCTGGCCCAGCTGGACGGCGGCCTGGCCGACGTCCCGGCCCACCAGGCCGAGTCGATCGTGGTCGCCTACGAGCCGGTCTGGGCGATCGGCACCGGCGAGGTGGCCACCCCGGAGGACGCGCAGGAGGTCTGCGCCGCCATCCGCAAGCGGATCGCCGAGCTGTACGACGCCGAGCTGGCCGGCAAGGTCCGGGTGCTGTACGGCGGTTCGGTGAAGTCGTCGAGCGCGGCCGGTCTGATGGCCAAGCCCGACATCGACGGCGGCCTGGTCGGCGGTGCCTCGCTGGACGCCGACGAGTTCGTCAAGATCGTGCGCTACCGTGAGCAGGCAGTAGGCTAACGCCGCCGCAGCAACGTAGGCTTTGGGGCCGGACCGCCGTACGCGGCCCGGCCCCTTCGCCGAAGATACGAGAGAGTTGGTCCCGTCGTGGTTCTCGGGTTCTCGATTGCCCTGATCATCTTCAGTCTTCTGATGATCCTGCTGGTGCTGCTGCACAAGGGGAAGGGCGGCGGCCTGTCGGACATGTTCGGCGGTGGCGCGATGTCCACCGGCGGCGGTTCGGCGGTGGCCGAGCGCAACCTGGACCGCATCACCATCGTGGTCGGCGTGGGATGGTTCGCGTCCATCATCGTCCTCGGCCTGCTGATGAAGACCTCGGTCTGACGTATCCCTGACGCCCCGTCGCCCGAGCGCCTATCCTGGGACGGTCGGGTGCGGAGGCGATGGTGGCGGATGCTTAACTCCTGCTTACACTAGGACGACTTTCGCCACCGACGCGCACCGCGGCGGGTCGGCGCACCAGTACGCAGGGAGTCAGACCGTGGCAAGTGGCAATGCCATCCGTGGCAGCAGGGTCGGGGCCGGCCCGATGGGCGAGGCGGAGCGCGGCGAGTCCGCCCCGCGCAACCGGATCTCCTTCTGGTGCGCGAACAAGCACGAGACCCGTCCCAGCTTCGCCGCCGAAGCGGCGATCCCGGAGACCTGGGACTGCCCGCGCTGCGGCTTCCCCGCGGGGCAGGACCAGCACAACCCGCCGGCGCCCTCGCGCAACGAGCCCTACAAGACCCACCTCGCCTACGTCCGCGAGCGGCGCACCGACGCCGACGGCGAGGCGATCCTGGCCGAGGCGCTGGCGAAGCTCCGCGGCGAGATCTGAGCCCGTCGCAACGGTCCGAACGCAACGGCGAGAAGTACGAAGGGCGCCACCGTCGAGTGACGGTGGCGCCCTTCGGCATCGCCGGGCCGGCTACGCGGAGGCCGGCGGGTAGAGCTGCGGCGGGATCCGCTCCGCGGCGGCGCGGTCCAGCAGCCACAGGGTGCGGCCGCGGCCGTACGCGCCGGAGGCGGGCGCCTGGAGCTCGCCCGGGCCGGACAGCGCCAGCGCGACCGCGCCCGCCTTGTCCTCCCCGGCGGCCAGCAGCCAGACCTCGCGGGCGGTGCGGATCGCCGGGAGGGTGAGCGAGATCCGGGTCGGCGGGGGCTTGGGGGCCCCGCGCACGCCGACCACGGTCAGCTCGGTCTCCCGCACACCCGGGTGCTCGGGGAAGAGCGAGGCGACGTGGGTGTCCGGGCCGACGCCGAGCAGCAGCACGTCGAAGGCCGGGACGCCGAGCCGGTCGCCCGGGCCGGCCGCCTTCGCCAACTCCTCGGCGTAGCGGGCGGCGGCGGCCTCCACGTCCGAGCCGTCCACCCCGTCCGAGGCGGGCATCTCGTGCACCCGCGCCGGGTCGAGCGGGACGGCGTCCAGCAGTTCGGCGCGCGCCTGGACGGCGTTGCGCTCCGGGTCGGCGGCGGGCAGGAAGCGCTCGTCGCCCCACCAGAGGTCCAGCCGGCCCCAGTCGACCGCGTCGCGCGCCGGGGAGGCGGCGATCGCGGCCAGCAGGGCGTTGCCGTTGCGGCCGCCGGTGAGCACCACCGAGGCGCTGCCGCGGGCGGCCTGGGCGTCCACGATCCGAGTGATCAGCCGGGCCGCGGCCGCCTGGGCCATCAGCTCCTTGTCCCGGTGGACGACGAGCTGGGGGGTCGCGTTGGTCATGCGCCGTCCTTGCCGGCGCGCTTGCCGGCGGCCTTCCGGGCGGGCTTCCGGTCCGCCGTCCCGGCGGTCACCCGGTCCGGGTTGGCCACGGCGGCCTCGGCGGCCTCCTCGACGGCGTCCTCGGCGACCTCCCGGGCGACCCGCTCCGCCGCCGCGGTCTCGGCGTTGGCCGGCTCGTGCAGCTGGTCGACGGGCGTGCGCACGGCCGTCGCGTAGATGTCGTCCGGGTCCAGGCGGCGCAGCTCCTCGGCGATCAGCTCCGAGGTCTCGCGCCGCTTGAGCGCCACCTGGCGGTCCGGCGAGCCGGGCATGGAGAGCGTGCCCAGCAGGCCGTCCGGGCGGTCCAGGGTGATGTCCCCGTCCTTGGTGCGCAGGTGCACCGCGGTGATGCCGGGGCCGTTGGTGACGACCCGCTCGACCGGCACGTGCAGCCGGTTGGTCAGCCAGAGGCCGAGCAGCTCGACGCTGGGGTTGTAGGACTCGCCCTCGACCACCGCGGAGACGATCGTGGACGGCCGCTGGTCCAGCGCGGCGGCCAGCATCGAGCGCCAGCCGGTGACCCGGGTCCAGGCCAGGTCGGTGTCGCCCGGGGTGTAGCTCTGCGCGCGCTGGGCGAGCTGGCCGACCGGGGACTCGGCGGTGACGGCGTCGGTGATCCGGCGCTGGGCGATCGAGCCCAGCGGGTCCTGCGCCGGGTGCAGCGGCGCGTTGTCCGGCCACCAGACGACGGTCGGGGCGTCCGGCAGCAGCAGCGGCAGGACCACCGACTGGGCGTGCGCGGCGAGTTCGCCGTGCATCCGCAGGACGACCGTCTCGCCGGAGCCGGCGTCCGAGCCGACCAGGATCTCGGCGTCCAGCCGGGTCTCGGCGCGGGCCCGGGGCGAGCGCCCGGCGCGCTTGATCACCGCGAGGGTGCGCATCGGGTGCTCGCGGGAGGCGTCGTTGGCGGCCTTGAGGGCGTCGTAGGCGCTGCCCTCGTCGGTCACGATCACCAGGGTGAGCACCATGCCGGCGGCGCCGGAACCGCGGGCCCGGCGCGCCTCCATCAGCGCGGCGTTGATCTTGCTGGACGTCGTGTTGGTGAGGTCGATCTTCATGGCCGGCGCCAGCTCCTGCCGTCTCGTGCGAGCATCTCGTCCGCCTCGACCGGGCCCCAGGTCCCCGCCGCGTACTGGGCGGGCTTGCCGTGGGTGTCCCAGTACTTCTCGATCGGGTCGAGGATCTGCCAGGAGAGCTCGACCTCCTGGTGGCGCGGGAACAGGTTGGCGTCGCCGAGCAGCACGTCGAGGATGAGCCGCTCGTACGCCTCCGGGCTGGACTCGGTGAAGGACTCGCCGTAGGCGAAGTCCATCGTCACGTCCCGGACCTCGAAGGAGGTGCCCGGCACCTTGGAGCCGAACCGCACGGTGACGCCCTCGTCCGGCTGGACCCGGATGACCAGGGCGTTCTGCCCCAGCTCCTCGGTCGCGTAGGAGTCGAACGGCAGGTACGGGGCGCGCTGGAAGACGACCGCGATCTCGGTGACCCGGCGGCCCAGGCGCTTGCCGGTCCGCAGGTAGAACGGGACGCCCGCCCAGCGGCGGTTGTTGATCTCCAGCTTGATGGCCGCGTAGGTGTCGGTCTTGGAGTCCGGGTCGATCCCGTCCTCGTCCAGGTAGCCGACGACCTCCTCGCCGCCCTGCCAGCCGGACGCGTACTGGCCGCGCACGGTGTGCCGGCCGAGGTCGGCCGGGAGCTTGACGGCGCTGAGCACCTTGAGCTTCTCGGCCACCAGCGCCTTGGGGTGGAAGGACGCCGGCTCCTCGATGGCGGTGAGCGCCATCAGCTGGAGCAGGTGGTTCTGGATCACGTCACGGGCGGAGCCGATGCCGTCGTAGTAGCCGGCCCGGCCGCCGATGCCGATGTCCTCGGCCATGGTGATCTGCACGTGGTCGACGTACGACCGGTTCCAGATCGGCTCGAACATCTGGTTGGCGAAACGCAGCGCCAGGATGTTCTGGACCGTCTCCTTGCCCAGGTAGTGGTCGATCCGGAAGACCTCGTCCCGGGGGAAGACCTCGTGGACGACCTTGTTGAGCTCCTGCGCGCTCTCCAGGTCGTGGCCGAAGGGCTTCTCGATGACCGCGCGGCGCCACGAGGTCCTGCCGGTCCCCTCCTGCCCGTTGGCGGGCGAGGAGGGCGGGTCGGCCAGGCCGTGCTTCTTGAGCTGCTGGACGACGGTGGGGAAGAACTTCGGCGGGACGGACAGGTAGAAGGCGAAGT
This sequence comes from Kitasatospora sp. NPDC058063, assembly GCF_042885395.1. Taxonomy (NCBI): domain Bacteria; kingdom Bacillati; phylum Actinomycetota; class Actinomycetes; order Kitasatosporales; family Streptomycetaceae; genus Kitasatospora; species Kitasatospora sp. NPDC058063. Next base: position 169,717 of record NZ_JBHVSD010000009.1, on the reverse strand, counting down.
TGCCGCCGGTGCCCTGGGCCTTGTCCAGCTCCTCGATGGTCTCGCGCAGCTTGTCGAAGGCATCGTCGTCGTCGAAGGTCCCGTGGACGAAGCGCATGCCCTTGGCGAGCTGCTGCCAGACCTCCTCCCGGAACGGGGTGCGGGCGTGGTCCCGGACGGCGTCGTGGACCTCCTTGGCGAAGTCCTCGTCGTCCCACTCGCGGCGGGCGAAGCCGACGAGGGAGAAGCCCGGCGGAAGCAGACCGCGGTTGGCCAGGTCGTAGATGGCCGGCATCAGCTTCTTGCGGGACAGGTCGCCGGTGACCCCGAAGATGACCAGACCGGACGGCCCCGCGATGCGCGGGAGCCGTCGGTCGGAGGGGTCACGAAGCGGGTTGACGGGGGTGGGCGGGAGATCGTCCGCGTCCGATTCCGGTGTCAACTCGGGGAAATCAGTGCTCACTTGATGGGCTCCGCTTTCGTGCGCTGGCTGTGAGCAGGGGTCACTTCTCGTCGGCGAAGGAGGCGAGCGAGGCGGTGACGGTGTCGAGCAGCTCGTTCCAGGACTGCTCGAACTTCTCGACGCCCTCGTCCTCGAGCAGCTGGACGACGTCGTCGTAGTCCACGCCGGCCGCGGCGATCGCGTCCAGCACGGCCTTGGCGTCGGCGTAGTTGGGGACGATGGTGTTGCCGGTGACCACGCCGTGGTCGCCGGTGGCCTCCAGGGTGGCCTCGGGCATCGTGTTGACGGTGCCGGGGGCGACCAGCTCGGTGACGTACAGGGTGTCCGGCAGGGCCGGGTCCTTGACGCCGGTCGAGGCCCACAGCGGGCGCTGCGGCTTGGCGCCGGCGGCCTCCAGGGCGCTCCAGCGGGCGCTGCCGGCGGTCTTGCCGTCGACGCTGCCGAAGACCTCCTCGTACGCCTGGTAGGCGAGGCGGGCGTTGGCCAGCGCGGCCTTGGAGCGCAGGTTCCTGGCCTCGCCGCCGATCTTGTCCAGGCGCTTGTCGATCTCGGTGTCCACGCGGGAGACGAAGAAGGAGGCGACCGACTCGATCTGGGAGAGGTCCAGGCCCTTGGCCTTGGCGGTCTCCAGGCCGGTCAGGTATGCGTCGATGACGGCCTTGTAGCGCTCCAGCGAGAAGATCAGCGTGACGTTGACGCTGATGCCCTTGCCGATGACCTCGGCGATCGCGGGCAGGCCGGCCTTGGTGGCGGGGATCTTGATGAAGACGTTCGGGCGGTCGACCAGCCACCACAGCTGCTTGGCCTCGGCCACGGTGGTGGCGGTCTCGTGCGCCAGGCGCGGGTCGACCTCGATGGAGACCCGGCCGTCGCGGCCGTTGGAGGCGTCGTAGACCGGGCGCAGCACGTCGGCGGCGTCGCGCACGTCCGAGGTGGTGATCATGCGGATCGCCTCGTCGGTGGTGACCTTGCGGACGGCGAGGTCGCGCAGCTGGCCGTCGTAGGAGTCGTCGCCGGAGCCGGCGATGGCCTTCTGGAAGATGGTGGGGTTGGTGGTCACGCCCACCACGTGCTTGTTCTGCACCAGTTCGGCCAGGTTGCCGGAGTTCAGCCGCTTGCGGCTGAGGTCGTCCAGCCAGATCGCAACGCCTTCGTCGCTGAGGCGCTTCAGTGCGTCAGTCATGGTGCTTCAGTCCCTTTGTTCTTCTGCTTCGTGGGGTGGTCGAAGGGCCGGGGCGCCGATGTGCGGTCGGCGGCCCCGGCCGGGTGCCGCTAGCGGTTGACGGCCTCGAGGGAGCGCAGGGCGTTGTGGGCCTCGGCCACCACGCGCTCGGCGGTGATGCCGAACTCCTCGAAGAGCACCTTGTAGTCGGCGGAGGCGCCGAAGTGCTCCAGCGAGACGATCCGGCCGTGGTCGCCGACCAGCTCGCGCCAGCCCTGGGCGATGCCGGCCTCGACCGAGACGCGGGCCTTGACCGACGGCGGCAGCACGCTGTCGCGGTAGGCCTGGTCCTGCTCCTGGAACCACTCGAAGGACGGGACCGAGACCACGCGGGTGGCGATGCCCTCGGCCTCCAGCACCTCGCGGGCCTGGACGGCCAGCTGGACCTCGGAGCCGGTGCCCAGCAGGATCACCTGCGGGTCGCCGGTGGAGGCCTCGGCCAGCACGTAGGCGCCCTTGGCGGTGCCCTCGGCGGAGGCGAAGACCTCGCGGTCGAAGGTCGGGACGTTCTGGCGGGTCAGCGCGAGGCCGACCGGGCCGGGGTGGCTGGTCTGGCGCTCGATGAGGGTGCGCCAGGCGACGGCCGTCTCGTTGGCGTCGGCCGGGCGGACCATGGCCAGGCCCGGGATGGCGCGCAGCGAGGCCATGTGCTCGACCGGCTGGTGGGTCGGGCCGTCCTCGCCGAGGCCGATCGAGTCGTGCGTCCAGACGTAGGTGACCGGCAGCTTCATCAGCGCGGCCAGGCGGACGGCCGGGCGCATGTAGTCGGCGAAGACCAGGAAGGTGCCGCCGTACACGCGGGTCCGGCCGTGCAGGGCGATGCCGTTCATGGTCGAGCCCATGGCGTGCTCGCGGATGCCGAAGTGGATCGTCCGGCCGTACGGGCTCGCCGACTTCAGCGGGTTGCCCTCGGGGAGGAAGGAGCTGTCCTCGTCGATGGTGGTGAGGTTGGACTCCGCGAGGTCGGCCGAGCCGCCCCACAGCTCCGGGATCACCGCGCCGAGCGCCTTGAGGGTCTCGCCGGAGGCCTTGCGGGTGGCGACGTCCTTGCCGGCCGGGAAGGAGGGGACGGCCTTCTTCCAGCCCTCGGGCAGCTCGCCGGCCTGGATGCGGTCGAACTCGGCGGCCCGGTGCGCGTCGGCGGCGCGCCAGGCGTCGAAGCCCTGCTGCCACTGGTCGCGGGCGGCCTTGCCGCGCTTGATGACCAGCCGGGCGTGCTCGATGACCTGGTCGCTGACCTCGAAGGTCTTCTCCGGGTCGAAGCCCAGGACCTTCTTGGTGGCGGCGATCTCGGCGGCGCCGAGCGCGGAGCCGTGCGCCTTGGCGGTGTTCTGGGCGTCCGGGGCCGGCCAGGCGATGATCGTGCGCATCGCGATCAGCGACGGGCGGGCGGTCTCGGCCTTGGCGGCGGCCAGCGCACCGGCGAGGGCCTCGACGTCGATGTCGCCGTTGGCCTTCGGGGTGACGCGCTGCACGTGCCAGCCGTACGCCTCGTAGCGCTTGAGGACGTCCTCGGAGAAGGCCGTCTCGGTGTCGCCCTCGATCGAGATGTGGTTGTCGTCGTACAGCGCGACCAGGTTGCCCAGCTTCTGGTGGCCGGCCAGCGAGGAGGCCTCGGCGGAGATGCCCTCCTCCAGGTCGCCGTCGGAGACGATGGCCCAGACGGTGTGGTCGAAGGGGGACTCCCCGGCCGCCGTCTCCGGGTCGAACAGGCCGCGCTCGTAGCGGGCGGCCATCGCCATGCCGACCGCGTTGGCGATGCCCTGGCCGAGCGGGCCGGTCGTGGTCTCCACGCCGGCGGTGTGGCCGTGCTCGGGGTGGCCCGGGGTGCGGCTGCCCGCCACACGGAAGGCCTTGAGGTCGTCCAGCTCCAGGCCGTAGCCCGAGAAGTACAGCTGGGTGTAGAGCGTCAGGCTGGTGTGCCCGGGGGAGAGGACGAAGCGGTCGCGCCCGACCCACGACGGGTCCGTCGGGTCGTGGCGCAGGAATCGCTGGAAGATCAGGTACGCGGCCGGGGCCAGCGACATGGCCGTCCCGGGATGTCCGTTGCCGACCTTCTGGACAGCGTCCATGGCCAGGACCCGCGCGGTGTCAACCGTGCGCTCGTCCAGATCGGTCCACTCGAATGCGTTCGTCGGCGCAGTGCTCACCCTGTCTCAGGGCTCCTTCCATTGTGAAGAGTGACCCCGTGAATGGGGACCGGGTCGGCCACGGCGCTGTGGTCCCGACGCTGGGTGGTGCCGGTCACGGAGGGTAGATCCCGCTTCTGCGTGCGAGCCTACCGTCCGGGTCGGGGCTCACCCTCCGTGCTGGGACAACCGGCAATTCCCCCTGCAGATTCCCACCGGGAACGCCGGGAGGGATTTGTCCCAGACTCTCCCGAATCGCGGCTCCGCGCCGCTCCGGTGGTCAGGACGGGCTAGCGGACCTCCCCGGAGGCCTCCGGGGGCGTCGCCCGGGCGGTTCACCCGGGGGTGTGCGTTCCGCCTCGCCGGGGGACCCCGGAGCCGGATGCGATATATGGAACGTCTATGGTGTCGTGGTACGCGCAGAGCGGACGATTCGGGACCCTTCGTTCCTGTGGACGCCTGCGAGGATTCATCTTCAGTTGGGGTGTTAGTGACCGCCGTCGAAACCCGTCCCGCCGGGGTCACCGGGGCGACTCCTGCGCACCGGCCGTTCGGGGCCCGTGTCGGCGCGTTCGTCGCACTGACCAAGCCGCGGATCATCGAGCTGCTGCTGATGAGCACCGTGCCGGTGATGTTCCTGGCTCAACAGGGCGTGCCGAACATGCTGCTGGTGCTGAAGGTCGTCATCGGCGGCTACCTCTCGGCCGGCGGCGCCAACGCCCTCAACATGTACATCGACCGGGACATCGACGCGATCATGTCGCGCACCGAGCGGCGGCCGATCGTCACCGGGATGGTGTCGCCGCGCGAGGCGCTGGTGTTCGGCGTCGTGCTCGCGGTCGTCTCGACCCTGCTGCTGGGCTTCGGGGTCAACTGGCTGTCGGCCGGGCTGGCGCTGGGCGCACTGCTGTTCTACGTGTTCGTCTACACGCTGGGGCTCAAGCGGCGCACCTCGCAGAACATCGTCTGGGGCGGCATCGCCGGCTGCATGCCGGTGCTGGTCGGCTGGTCCTCGGTGACCAACTCGATGTCCTGGGCCGCGATCGTGCTGTTCCTGGTGGTGTTCTTCTGGACGCCGCCGCACACCTGGGTGCTGTCGATGAAGGTCCGCGACGACTACGCGCGGGCCGGCGTGCCGATGCTGCCGGTGATCAAGGGCAACGTGGCGGTCGGCAAGCAGGTCGTCATCTACTCCTGGGTGATGGTGGCGGTCTCGCTGGCGCTCTGGCCGCTGGGACACATGAGCTGGCTGTACCCGGTCGTCGCGGTGCTGCTGGGCGCGGCCTGGCTGCGCGAGGCGCACGCGCTGTACGGGCGGGCCAAGGCCGGGATCGTGGGCGCGAAGCTCAAGGAGATGCGGCTGTTCCACTGGTCGATCACCTACCTGTCGCTGCTGATGGTGGTCTGCGCGATCGACCCGTTCGTGAAGTAGAGGCTGACGAGAAGAGCCCCGGTCCAGGCGGACCGGGGCTCTTCTCGTTCTCAGCGGGCGGGCAGTCCGGACGGGCCGACGTGGTCGTCCAGCCAGTCCCGCAGCGGCTGGGAGGCGTGCAGGAAGCCGGTGATCCGGGTGTGGGCGGCGCGGGTGCCCAGCCACTTCGCGGGCTCCCACTCCTGCCAGGCCACCAGGCCCTTGTGGCGCAGCAGCCCGATCCTCGGGTGGTCCTTGGAGTAGCCGCGCGGGGCCGACTTGAGGGAGTCCCGGCCCACCACCAGCGGGCCCTGCTGCTCCACCCGGGCGATCACCCGCTCCAGCTCCGCGCCGGTGACGTCCTCCGCGACGGCGGCGCGGTAGCGCTCCAGCTGGTCCGGGGCGAGCTGGTAGAAGCCGTTGCCGCAGGCCAGCCCGTCGGCGGAGAGCTGGATGTAGCCGCCGCTCTCCAGATGGGCGCCGATGTGGGTCTTGTACGGGGACTTGTCGGCGCTGAACCGGACGTCGCGGTTGGGCCGGAAGATCTTCCCCGGCCCGAACTCCGGCTCCAGTTCGGCGAGCAGCAGCTCCATCGGGGCCCGGACGACGCCGTCGTAGACGTCCTTGTGGGCCTGCCAGAAGGTCTTGGAGTTGTCGGCTTCCAGGTGCTCGTAGAAGTCGAGCGCCTCGGCCGGCCAGCCGGAGAAGGTCACCCCTCCAGTATGTGGCCCGGTGCACAGGGTGCTCCCGTCGCCAGCGGCGCTACCGCTGGGTAGCATGCGGGCATGAGCAGCGTTGAGACCGCCACCGCGCCGGACGCCCGTACCGAGCGCCGTGCCAAGCGCATCGCCAAGCACCTGACCAGCTTCGCCCGCGAGCACGGCGGCAGCGCCGACGCGGTCGTCGAGTACGTCGGCTCCGTGGCCACCCGGATCGTCGTGGTGGGCGCGGACGGCGCCTGGGGCGACCAGGTGGCCCCCAGCTACGCCGTCGGCCGCCGGGCCGCGGAGCTGGCCGGGCTGACCCTGCACGAGGACTTCGAGGGCGAGCTGGGCCTCAAGGTGAAGACCGGCGCGTACGAGTGGAAGCGGATGGCCGGCATCCAGCTCGGCGGCTGAACCCGGCCCGGACACGGCGACGGCCCGGCTCCTCCGTGCGGAGGAACCGGGCCGTCGGTGCTGCCGGGGGTCAGACCGAGGCGGTCTGCGGAGCCTGGGCGGGCAGCTGGTCGGCGGTCGCCGCGTCCGCGCGGGTGCGCAGGGCGAGCGGGACGCGCAGCGCGGCGATCCAGGTGAGGGCGGCGAGCAGCATGTGCAGGCCGACCATGAGCTCGGGCGCGTCGGTGAAGTACTGGACGAAGCCGAGCACGCCCTGCAGCAGCAGGACGGCGAGCAGTTCCTTGGCCCGGGCGCGGGCGGGCTGCGGGGCCTTGACGGCGGCGAACACGAAGATCACCGCGATGGCCAGGCCGACCGAGACGAACGCGAAGTCGGCGTGGAACTGGGCGAGGCGGTCGTAGTCGATCGGGATGCGCGGGACGATCTTGTTGTCCTTGGGCGTGCCGGGGTGGTGGCCGGCGCCGGTCACCAGGGTGCCGGCCGCGACGAGCAGGCCGATCACGGTGACCAGGACGTAGGACAGCTGGTGGACCGGGCGGGGCACCACGAGGCGGGGCGGGCCGTCGTCCTCCTTGGACCGCTCCCACATCAGCAGCGCGACCCAGACCAGGGCCATCGCGGCGATCATGTGCAGCGCCACGGTGTACGGGTTGAGGCCGGTCAGCACGGTGATGCCGCCGAGTACGGCGTTGCTCATCACCAGCCAGAACTGCGCCCAGCCGAGCCGGGTCATGCTGTGCCGCCAGGGCCGGTGGCAGCGGGCGGCCAGGATGGCCCAGCCGACGGCGGCGCTCAGCACGTAGGTGAGCATCCGGTTGGTGAACTCGACGACGCCGTGGAAGCCCATCTCGGCGGTGGGCGTCAGGCTCTCGTCGGTGCATCGGGGCCAGGTCGTACAGCCGAGGCCGGAGGCGGTGAGCCGGACGGCGCCGCCGGTGACGACGATCACCACGCTCATCACCAGCGCGGCGAACGTGGCGCGGCGGACCATCTCGGCGGATGGCTGCCAGCGCTCGGCGAGCAGGGAGAAGGGGTTAGGCACGGGGTCAATCGTAGGCGGCCTTACAGGCGATCTTGGGGCGGGGCACGGCTGCGCGCGGCCGTGGGCGGCGGAGTCCGGGGCCGGCGACACGCCGGGACGGGACACGCGGACAAAAGGGGTGAATCCCTCAAGATGCGCATTGGTCTTGACCAATTGTGGTTCGGGTGGAGAGAGTGCGCCTCTGGTCCATACCTTTTTTTCGGACCTCTCTCCCACCTCCTCCCGCACGTAAGCGGAGACCTGCACATGCGCATATCCACTTCCGCCGCCGCGCTCGCCGTCGGTGGCTCTCTCGCACTGGCCGGCCTCATCGCGCCGGCCGCCCAGGCCGTCGGCGCCGACCAGGAGTGCCGCGGTCTCGGGGTCGCCAACCTCTACGGCGAATTCATCGAGGGCGACGACACCCACACCCCCGACGCCGAGGGCGCGGTCGCGGTCGGCGGCAACGCCGACTTCACCGGCGGCTTCTCGGTCGGCCAGGAGCTCACCGCGGCCCAGGTCGACGCGCTGCCCGGCAAGAACGCCCTGGTCGTGGCGGGCCGGATCACCGGCCACAACACCCAGGTGATGAAGGGCAACGGCGTCTTCGGCTCCAAGGCCGACGGCGCGGTGGCCCAGGCCCACGCCGGCACCGTCAACCAGGGCCCCTCGCCGATCGACTTCAAGGCCGAGTTCGCCAAGCTGCGCGCCGCCGCGACCTCGCTGGCCGCCGTGCCGCAGACCGCCGGCGCCACGGTCCAGGCCGAGGGCGCCAAGCTGACGTTCACCGGCGGGGACGCGAAGTACAACAGCTTCACCGTCGACGCGGCGAAGCTGCAGGGCGCCAAGGACGTCTTCCTCAAGGTGCCGGCCGGCTCGGTGACGGTGGTCAACGTGACCGGCGGCTCGTACGACATGGCGGCGGCCGGGACGACCGGCTTCCACCTGTGGGACGAGGGCAAGAAGGCCTTCGTGCTGGACGACAAGCTGCAGAGCGCCGCGGGCGGGGCGATCCGCTCCAAGCTGCTCTGGAACTTCCCGACCGCCACCAAGGTGGTCAAGAACAGTCAGGCCGCCTGGGCCGGGACCGTGCTCGCGCCGAACGCCGCCTTCGACCTCGGCAGCGGCGGTCCGGTCAACGGCTCGGTGATCGCCGCCTCGCTGACCGGCAAGGGCGGTGCGGAGACGCACCACTACCCCTTCACCGGCTGCCTGCCGGGCACCGTGCCGACGCCGTCCGGCACGCCGACGGTGCCGCCGACCGTGCCGAGCGGCTCGCCGTCGGCCACGCCGAGCGCCTCGACCTCCCCGAGCGCTTCGGCGAGCCCCTCGGGCGGCCCGTCCGCCCCGGCGACCGGCACGCCGGGCGCGAGCGGTTCGCCCAGCGCGTCCGCCACCGGCGCGACCACCGCCCCGTCGGCCTCGGGCAGCCCGTCCGCCCAGCCGGACGCGGGCGGCAACCTGGCGCACACCGGCTCCGGCCCGGTGCTGCCGCTGGCGATCGGCGGTGCGGTCGTGCTCGCGGCCGGTGGCGCGATCGTGGTGGCCGCCCGGCGCAAGGCGGCCAGGAAGGCCTGAGCCGGTCGAGCCCGCCCCGGCGGCGGCCCCGGCCGCGGAGGGGCGGAATCGACGGAAAGGCCGGAATGGCCCGCTGTTCGTCGGCTGACTGAATCGGAGCCCTCGGTGATTGAACCCGATCACCGAGGGCTCCGTTCTGTCTTGAAGGTGACGAAGTCCATTCAGCTTTGTCGAATCCGCGTTCCGCGAGGTGACGGCTGTGATGGGCTGGTCATGCACATCGGAAGACGGACGGACAGTCGATATCCGGTCGTACGGCGGGGTGTGGCGGGGTGCGGGAGTGCCGGTAGAGTCCCCCGGACAGTCGTAGCGGGCCACCGCGAACCACTCAACACGCCTGCTGCACAAGACCGTTCGGAGGGGAACAAAGTAATGGCACGACAGCAGCGGCACTTTGCGATCGGTGCGACGGCGCTTGCCGGAACGGCTGCGGCCGGTTTTCTCCTGCCCCTGGCGCTGGCCACCAATGCCTCGGCGCACGTGCCGAGTTGGACGGTGACCTGCGACAAGATCGTGATCGATCTGATCAACTACAGCGGCAACGAGACCGTGAAGAACACCGTCAGCCTCACCATCGACGGCGAGAAGGTCCTGGACGGCAAGATCTTCCCGAAGGAGTACCACGGCACCTTCCCGGTGAAGGATCACAACGCCCCGATCAAGGCGAACCTGGTGGTCACCACCACGGAGAACCCGAACGAGAAGGGCTGGAACATCAACGAGACCAAGACCATCGAGCCGTGCCACACGCCGACTCCCACCCCCACGCCCACCCCCACCAAGACGCCGACCCCGACGCCGACGCCGACGCCGACCGCGACCCCGACCCCCACGCCGTCGACCACGCCCCCGGCCACGCCGACCCCGTCGGCCACGCCCACCCCGAGCAAGACCCCGACGCCGACCCCGACGCCCACCACCAGTGCGCCGGCGCTCGCCCAGACCGGTAGCAGCGACTCGACCCCGATCATCGCGGCGGCCGGCGGCGGCGTGCTGCTGGTCGGCGGCGCGCTCGTCCTGCTCGCCCGCAAGCGCCGCGGCGGCAGCGAGAGCTGACACCCGGCCCGATGACCACGACGCCCCCCGGCCCGAAGCGGCCGGGGGGCGTCGTTCGTCGGTACTCGCCGACCTACTCCCAGCGGAAGAAGCGGGCGGCCGCGGCCAGCCCGAGCACCGACCAGCCGGCCAGGATGCCGAGGTCGGCCCACGGCACCCCGGCGCCGTTCTGGAGCACCGACCGCAGGCCGTCCGAGAGCGCCGAGATCGGCAGCAGCTCCAGCACCGACCGCACGGCCTCGGGGAACCTGGTCAGCGGCACGATCACCCCGCCGCCGAGCAGCAGCAGGACGAACACCAGGTTGGCGCCGGCCAGGGTGGCCTCGGCCTTCAGCGTGCCGGCCATCAGCAGGCCGAGCCCGGAGAAGGCGGCGGTGCCGAGGAAGAGCAGCGCGGCGACGGTCAGCGGGTCCCCGTGCGGGGACCAGCCGAGGGCCAGCGCGATCACCGACAGCAGCGCCACCTGCAGCGCCTCCGTCACCAGGACGCAGCCGGTCTTGGCGGTCAGCAGCGCCCAGCGCGGCAGCGGGCTGGCGCCGAGCCGCTTCAGGACGCCGTAGCGGCGCTCGAACCCGGTGGCGATGGCCTGGCCGGTGAAGGCGGTGGACATCACGGCCAGCGCCAGCAGGCCGGGCGCCAGGAAGTCGACCCGCTTGCCGGGGCCCTCGACCGCGACGACGTCCACGGCGGAGAACAGCACCAGCAGCACGGTCGGGATGACCACGGTGAGCAGCAGCTGCTCGCCGTTGCGCAGCAGCATCCGGGTCTCGAACGCGGTCTGGGCGAGCAGCATCCGGCCGACGGGCGCGGGGCCCGGTGCGGGGGAGTAGTCGGTGGTGGTGGCGCTCATGGTTCCCTCACTCCGTTCGCTCACGAGCGCAGCTCCCGTCCGGTCAGGTCGAGGAAGACGTCCTCCAGGCTGCGGCGCTGGACGGACAGCCGTTCGGGCAGGACGCCGGAGGCCGCGCACCAGCCGGTGACGGTGGCCACCAGCCTCGGGTCGACGGGCGCCTCGACGCGGTAGCTGCCGGGGGCGGTCTCGGTGGCCGTGGCGCCCTCGGGCAGCTCCTTGAGCAGCGGGCCGAGGTCGAGGCCGGGCGGGCCGTCGAAGCGCAGGGAGTCCTCGGCGCCGCCGCGGCACAGCTCCTCGACGGTGCCGTCGGCGATCACCCGGCCGCGGTCCACGACGGCGACCCGGTCGGCGAGCTGCTCGGCCTCGTCCATGTGGTGGGTGGTGACGACCACGGTGACGCCGTCCCGGCGCAGGTCGCGCACCAGCTCCCAGGTGGCCCGTCGGGCCTGCGGGTCGAGGCCCGCGGTGGGCTCGTCCAGGAAGACCAGCTCGGGGCGGCCGACCACGGCCATCGCCAGGGCGAGCCGCTGCTGCTGGCCGCCGGACAGCCGCCGGTAGGCGGTGCGGCCGCAGGAGCCGAGGCCGAGGCGCTCGACCAGGGCGTCCACGTCCAGCGGGTGGGCGTGCAGCTTGGCGGTGTGCCGCAGCATCTCGACGGCGCGCGCGCCCGCGTACACGCCGCCGGACTGCAGCATGACGCCGATCCGGGGCCGCAGCGCGGCGCTCTGGGCGACCGGGTCGAGGCCGAGGACCCGGACGGTGCCGGCGTCGGGGCGGCGGTAGCCCTCGCAGGTCTCGATGGTGGTGGTCTTGCCGGCGCCGTTGGGGCCGAGGACGGCGGTGATCGCGCCGGCCGGGATGGTGAGGTCGAGGCCGTCCACCGCGAGCTTGTCGTCGTAGCGTTTGACCAGCCCGGCGATCTGGACCGCGGGTTCGGAGTGCATACCGGCGAGTGTAAGAGGGCCTGACGCGCGGGCCGGACGGCGGCTCGATGATCGTTTTTGCAGGTCAGGTAAGGCTAACCTGCGTGACAGATGACACCGGTGAGGCCTGGATCACGGCTTGTCGCGGCGGAAGGAATTACGCAACACTGGTGTTGTGAAAAACATGCGCGAGCACGCCCAGCAGCAGGAGGCCGAGACGGCCTCCTCCTGCGACGTGCCCGTGACGGCGGCCGAGGTGCTGCTGGAGGGCCACCGGGCCACCCGGGACCGGGTCGCCCGGTCGATCCTGGACCACGGCCCCTCCTCCGCCGCCGACCTGGCGAACCGGCTCGGCCTCACCGCCGCCGCCGTCCGCCGCCACCTCGACGGGCTGGTCGCCACCCGTCTGGTCGAGTCCCGCGAACAGCGGGTCTACGGAAGCCGCGGCCGGGGCCGTCCGGCCAAGGTCTTCGCCCTCACCGACGCCGGCCGGGACGCCTTCTACCAGGCGTACGACCAGCTCGCCGCCGACGCGCTCCGCTGGATCGCGGACTCGGTGGGCGGCGGCAAGGCGGGGGAGGAGGCGGTCGCCGCCTTCGCCCGCGCCCGGTTCGGCCAGCAGGCCGAGAAGTACCTGGAGGCCCTGCGCATGGCCGCCGCCGGGGAACGCACCGAGGCGCTGGCCCAGGCGCTGAGCGCGGACGGGTACGCTGCCACGGTGCGGCGTGTCCCGTCGGCCGCGGCCAAGGCCCCGGCGGGCGCCCAGCTCTGCCAGCACCACTGCCCGGTCGCGCACATCGCCGAGCAGTTCCCGCAGCTCTGCGAGGCGGAGACCGAGGTCTTCTCCCGGCTCCTGGGCACCCATGTGCAACGGCTGGCCACGATCGCCCACGGCGACGGGGTCTGCACCACCTATGTGCCGGCACCCGGTGCCGCATCGTCGCCCGCCCAGCCCCCGGCGGGACGCGGCTCCGATGCAGTGCCGACTGCCGGTACGTCCACCGAAGATTCAGCGTCCGCGCGTTAGGAAGCTCGCATGACTGACACCGTTTCGCACCCCGAGCTCGAAGGCCTCGGCAATTACGAGTACGGCTGGGCCGACCCGGACACCGCCGGTGCCGCGGCCAAGCGCGGGCTCAGCGAGGAGGTCGTCCGCGACATCTCGGCGAAGAAGAACGAGTCCGAGTGGATGCTGAACCTGCGGCTCAAGGGCCTGAAGCTGTTCGGCAAGAAGCCCATGCCGACCTGGGGCTCCGACCTCTCCGGCATCGACTTCGACAACATCAAGTACTTCGTCCGCTCCACCGAGAAGCAGGCCGAGTCCTGGGAGGACCTGCCCGCGGACATCAAGGCCACCTACGACAAGCTCGGCATCCCGGAGGCGGAGAAGCAGCGCCTGGTCGCCGGTGTCGCCGCCCAGTACGAGTCCGAGGTCGTCTACCACCAGATCCGTGAGGACCTGGAGGAGCAGGGCGTCATCTTCCTGGACACCGACACCGCGCTGCGCGAGCACCCGGAGATCTTCAAGGAGTACTTCGGCACCGTCATCCCGGTCGGCGACAACAAGTTCGCCGCGCTGAACACGGCCGTGTGGTCCGGCGGCTCGTTCATCTACGTGCCGAAGGGCGTGCACGTCGACATCCCGCTGCAGGCCTACTTCCGGATCAACACCGAGAACATGGGCCAGTTCGAGCGGACGCTGATCATCGTCGACGAGGACGCCTACGTCCACTACGTCGAGGGCTGCACCGCCCCGATCTACTCCTCCGACTCGCTGCACTCGGCGGTCGTGGAGATCATCGTCAAGAAGGGCGGCCGCTGCCGCTACACGACCATCCAGAACTGGTCGAACAACGTCTACAACCTGGTCACCAAGCGCGCCGTGGCGTACGAGGGCGCGACCATGGAGTGGGTCGACGGCAACATCGGCTCCAAGGTCACCATGAAGTACCCGGCCGTCTACCTGATGGGCGAGCACGCCAAGGGCGAGACCCTGTCGATCGCCTTCGCGGGCGAGGGCCAGCACCAGGACGCCGGCGCCAAGATGGTGCACATGGCGCCGAACACCTCCTCCAACATCGTCTCCAAGTCGGTGGCGCGCGGCGGCGGCCGGACCTCCTACCGCGGCCTGATCGAGATCGGCGAGGGCTCCAAGGGCGCCAAGTCCAACGTGCTGTGCGACGCGCTGCTGGTGGACACCATCTCCCGCTCGGACACCTACCCGTACGTGGACGTCCGCGAGGACGACGTGTCCATGGGCCACGAGGCGACCGTCTCCAAGGTCAGCGAGGACCAGCTCTTCTACCTGATGAGCCGCGGCATGACCGAGTTCGAGGCGATGGCGATGATCGTCCGCGGCTTCGTCGAGCCGATCGCGCGCGAGCTGCCGATGGAGTACGCGCTGGAGCTCAACAGGCTGATCGAGCTGCAGATGGAGGGCGCGGTCGGCTGACCCCAGGCCGCCGCCGCCGTCCACTCATTTCCGAGGAAGAGAGCACTACGAACAGCCATGGCTGAGCAGAACACCACCGGCTCCACCACCGCCGGGTCGATCGAGGTCGGCACCGCCGGCGCGGGCGCGCAGCTCGCCGGCCCCGGCACCGGCCGCACCGCGGTCCAGCAGCCGATCGACGCGCGCGTCGCGGTCAAGCCGTCCTTCGACGTGAACGACTTCCCGGTGCCCACCGGCCGCGAGGAGGACTGGCGGTTCACCCCGCTGCACCGCCTCGGCGGGCTGCACGACGGCACCGCCGCCTCCGCCCCGCGCGGTGAGGACAAGGTCGAGTTCACGCTGCCGGACGGCGTCACCGCCGAGACCGTCGGCCGGGACGACGCCCGCCTGGGCAAGGCCGGCAAGCCGGTCGACCGGGTCGCCGCGCAGGCGTTCAGCGCCTTCGAGCAGGCGCTGGTGGTCACCGTCCCCAAGGAGTCGGTGCTGGCCGAGCCGGTCAGGATCGACGTGCGCGGCGAGGGCGGGGTCCGCTTCGCCCACGTGGTGATCGACGTCAAGCCGTTCGCCGAGGCCGTCGTGGTGCTGAACCACGAGGGCACCGGCACCCGGGCCGCCAACGTCGAGCTGCTGGTCGGCGAGGGCGCCAAGCTCACCTTCGTCTCCGTGCAGGACTGGGAGCGCGACGCCGTCCACGCCGCCCAGCACAACGCGCTGATCGGCCGGGACGCCTCGTTCAAGTCCGTGGCCGTCACCTTCGGCGGCGACCTGGTCCGCCTGCACCCGCGGGTCACCTACGCGGGCCCCGGCGGCGAGGCCGAGCTGTTCGGCCTCTACTTCGCCGACGCCGGCCAGCACCTGGAGCACCGCCTGGTGATCGACCACGACACGCCGCACTGCCGGTCGAACGTGGCGTACAAGGGCGCGCTCCAGGGCCAGGACGCGCACGCGGTCTGGGTCGGCGACGTGCTGATCCGCGCCGCCGCGGTCGGCACCGACACCTACGAGCTCAACCGGAACCTGGTGCTCACCGACGGCGCCCGGGTCGACTCGATCCCGAACCTGGAGATCGAGACCGGCGAGATCGTCGGCGCCGGCCACGCCTCGGCGACCGGCCGCTTCGACGACGAGCAGCTGTTCTACCTGCAGGCCCGCGGCATCCCGGCCGACGAGGCCCGCCGCCTGGTCGTGCGCGGCTTCTTCGCCGAGCTGCTCCAGCAGATCGGCGTGGCCGAGGTCCAGGACCAGCTCATGGAGAAGATCGACGCCGAGCTGGAATCGGCGGTCTGAACGCGATGACCTTCCTCCGTGCCTGCGCGCTGAGCGACCTCCAGGAGGACGTTCCCAAGCGCGTGGACCTCAACGGCGTGCCGGTCTCCGTCGTCCGTACCGACGAGGGGGTGTTCGCGGTCAACGACACCTGCTCGCACGCGAACGTCTCGCTCTCCGAGGGCGAGGTCGAGGACTGCATGATCGAGTGCTGGCTGCACGGCTCCAGCTTCGACCTGCGCACCGGCAAGCCGTCCGGCCTGCCCGCCACCAAGCCGGTCGCTGTCTACCCCGTAAAGATCGAAGGGGACGATGTGCTCGTCTCCGTCAACCAGGAGTCCTGAGTACACATGGCAACCCTTGAAATCCGCGACCTGCACGTCTCCGTGGACGCCGAGAACGGCCCGCGCGAGATCCTGAAGGGCGTGGACCTGACCGTGAAGCAGGGCGAGACCCACGCCATCATGGGTCCGAACGGCTCCGGCAAGTCCACCCTCGCCTACTCGCTGGCCGGCCACCCCAAGTACACCGTCACCGGCGGCTCGGTGCTGCTGGACGGCGAGGACGTCCTGGAGATGTCCGTCGACGAGCGTGCCAAGGCCGGCGTCTTCCTGGCCATGCAGTACCCGGTCGAGGTCCCCGGCGTCTCGGTCAGCAACTTCCTGCGCACCGCCGCCACCGCCGTCCGCGGCGAGGCCCCCAAGCTGCGGCTGTGGGTGAAGGAGGTCAAGGAGGCGATGGCCGCCCTCCAGATGGACCCGGCCTTCGCCGAGCGCAACGTCAACGAGGGCTTCTCCGGCGGTGAGAAGAAGCGCCACGAGATCCTCCAGCTGGAGCTGCTCAAGCCGAAGATCGCGATCCTCGACGAGACCGACTCCGGCCTGGACGTCGACGCGCTGCGCATCGTCTCCGAGGGCATCAACCGGGTCCGCTCGACCGGCGAGGTCGGCACCCTGCTGGTGACCCACTACACCCGCATCCTGCGGTACATCAAGCCCGACCACGTCCACGTCTTCGCGGGCGGCCGCATCGTCGAGTCCGGCGGCGCCGAGCTGGCCGACAAGCTGGAGGAAGAGGGCTACGAGTCGTATGTGAAGGGGGGCGCGTCCGAGTGACCCATCCGTTTGCGGGACTGCTCGACACCGACGCGATCCGCAAGGACTTCCCGGTCCTCCAGCGGGTGCTGCACGACGACAAGCCGCTGGTCTACCTGGACAACGCGGCTACCTCGCAGAAGCCGCGCCAGGTGCTGGACGCCCTGAACGCCTACTACGAGCGGCACAACGCCAACGTCCACCGCGGCGTGCACGTGCTCGCCGAGGAGGCCACGGCGCTGTACGAGGGCGCCCGGGACAAGGTCGCGGCCTTCGTCAACGCGCCGAGCCGCAACGAGGTGATCTTCACCAAGAACGCCTCGGAGTCGCTCAACCTCGTCGCCAACATGCTGGCCTGGGCCGACGAGCCCTACCGGGTGGACGCCGACTCCGAGATCGTCATCACGGAGATGGAGCACCACTCCAACATCGTCCCGTGGCAGCTGCTGTCGCAGCGCAGCGGCGCGAAGCTCAAGTGGTTCGGGCTGACCGACGAGGGCCGGCTCGACCTGTCGAACATCGACGAGCTGATCACCGAGAAGACCAAGGTGGTCTCCTTCACCCTGGTCTCCAACCTGCTCGGCACGATCAACCCGGTCGAGACGATCGTCCGCAAGGCCCAGTCGGTCGGCGCCCTGGTCGTCATCGACGCCTCGCAGGCCGCGCCGCACATGGTGATGGACGTGCAGGCGCTGGAGGCCGACTTCGTCGCGTTCACCGGCCACAAGATGCTGGCCCCGACCGGCATCGGCGTGCTCTGGGGCCGCCAGGAGCTGCTGGAGGACCTCCCGCCGTTCCTCGGCGGCGGCGAGATGATCGAGACCGTCACCATGGGCTCGTCCACCTACGCCCCGGCGCCCCACAAGTTCGAGGCCGGCACCCCGCCGATCGCCCAGGCGGTCGGGCTCGGCGCGGCCATCGACTACCTCCAGGGCATCGGCATGGAGAAGATCGCGGCGCACGAGCACGCGATCACCGAGTACGCCGTCGAGCGGCTGCTGGAGGTCCCGGACCTGCGGATCATCGGCCCGCGCACGGCCGTGGACCGCGGTGCCGCGATCTCCTTCACCCTCGGCGACATCCACCCGCACGACGTGGGCCAGGTGCTGGACGAGCAGGGCATCGCCGTGCGCGTCGGCCACCACTGCGCGCGGCCGGTGTGCCTGCGGTACGGAATTCCGGCGACCACGCGGGCGTCGTTCTATCTGTACTCGACGCCGGGCGAGGTCGACGCGCTGATCGACGGCCTGCACCACGTCCGGAACTTCTTCGGCTGAGGGACGGGGCAGGACGACCATGAAGCTCGACTCGATGTACCAGGACATCATCCTGGACCACTACCGCAACCCGCACGGCAAGGGGCTGCGGGACGGCGACGCCGAGGTGCACCACGTCAACCCGACGTGCGGCGACGAGATCACCCTGCGGGTGAAGCTCGACGGCGCCACCGTCACCGACGTCTCGTACGAGTCGCAGGGCTGTTCGATCAGCCAGGCGAGCGCCTCGGTGCTCAACGACCTGGTGGTCGGCAAGACCGTGGGCGAGGCGCAGGCGGTCCAGGAGGCCTTCCTGGAGCTGATGCAGAGCAAGGGCCAGGGCGAGGGCGACGAGGAGGTGCTGGAGGACGCGGTCGCGTTCGCCGGCGTCTCCAAGTACCCGGCCCGGGTCAAGTGCGCCCTGCTCAGCTGGATGGCCTGGAAGGACGCCACCGCCCAGGCGCTCGCCCAGAACCCCGCCGTGAACGACTGACCCCGCAGAGGAGGACAAGACCATGAGTGACGAGAGCACCACCACCGGCACCGAGGCCCCCGCTGCGGAGCAGCAGACCGGTCTCATCGTCGGCACCACCGCCGGCACCGTCTCGGTCGAGGACCTGACCGAGGCCCTGATGGACGTCGTCGACCCCGAACTGGGCATCGACGTCGTCAACCTGGGCCTGATCTACGGCATCCACATCGACGAGTCCGACGTGGCCACCATCGACATGACGCTCACCTCGGCGGCCTGCCCGCTGACCGACGTCATCGAGGACCAGGCCAAGACCGCCACCGACGGCCTGGTGCAGGACCTGCGCATCAACTGGGTCTGGATGCCGCCGTGGGGCCCGGACAAGATCACCGACGACGGCCGCGACCAGCTCCGCGCCCTCGGCTTCAACGTCTGAGGACGTTCGTCGATCGTCAACCTGCTGCCGCGCGAACCGAGGGGGGCGCGGGGGCGGGGGGTTTCGGCGCCCCGCTCCGCCCGCGGGGGGGGGCCCGCCCCGGCCCGGGCCGCGCGCCGCCCGGCCTGGCGGCGCGCGGCGCTGATGGAGCAGGGCGGCGTGGTTCAGGCGGCGATGTGTGCAGGTCGACTGCCGGTCATCGCGGAGCGCATTGCGGTTCGGACCCGGGCGGCACCCGCGGCTGCCACGTCCGCGCCCTGGCCGACCGTGAGGGTTCGGGTTGCCAGGCCGGCGCACGGGCGGCAGATGCCCGGTCGGGGCACGGGGTCGTGGCACGTGGCGCACTCGGAGTACCGGGCCGGTGGCCGTGCGGCGGGCCGCGCGGGCGGCATCTTGTGCTCCAGGCGGTAGCGGAGCACGGCGGCCGCCGAGTGCACCGGGGTGGGCAGGCCCGGCAGCAGGGCCTGGGCCAGGTCGGCGTGGGCCGCGCCGCGTTGCAGCCACTGTGCGACGAGGGGCGCGAGTTCGGCGGCTTCGGCCTCGCCCAGGCGCAGTCGGGGCTCGGGGCGGATCACCCGGAACAGCGTGGCGACCGCCTCGCGGACCTCTTCGGTCTCGAAATCCTCCTCCCGTCCTTCTGATTCGGCGTTGTCGGCCGGACTCGCGGGGAGGGTGGGTTCTTGCTGCCGGTCCTTTACAACAGGGCTGCCAGCGCGCCCGGTGGCCGCTCCACCGGGAGCCGGACGGGTGGCATCCGGCGCGAACCATGGTGTGTCGTACACGTGGGTCTCGGTGCGGATGGTGCCGTCCGGCATGCGGATCTTCTCAACGCGGTAGAAGCCCGCGTCGGTCAGCTCCTTCAGGGCCTTGCGGATCGCTCCGCGCCCCTGCGGGCTGGAGTCGGCCATGTGCCGACCGTCCTCCCGCCAGCCGTCGGGTCGGGAGAGGAGGTCCGCGAGCAGGCCTCGGGCGGTGTAGCTCAACCGCCGGTACTGAAGCACGGCGTTGGGCAGCACGGTGAAGTTGCGCACGTGGGCGCTACGATGGACACGCATCGGGAGTTTTGGCTCCTGTTGCCGGACCCCGGGGTGTTACCAGCACCGCCGGGGTCGCCTGTTTTCGATTGGATTACGGAACGTATCACGGCAATTGACACTGCGTGAGGCGTTTGGGGTCGATGAGCAGCTGCCGACTTGCGGTTACCTGGTGGCCAGGAGGTCCCCGCCTTCGACGGCCGCGCGCAGGACGGTGGCGAAGTCCTGGGGCAGGAGGTTGACCGCGTCGAGGGCTTCGGTGGTGAGGGGGATTTCCTCCAGGAGGTACTCGCCTCGGCCTTCCTGGCTGAACTCGGGACCGGTGCGGTCCTTGAAGCTCCACTTCTCGACGGTGGCGAGGTAGAAGTTCTGGCGCTCGTCGCCGGTTTCGACGGTGTGGAGGAGGCGGACGATCTCGGCTTCGCCGGCGATCTCCTCGCGGACCTCGCGCAGCAGGGCGTCCTCGGGACCGGCGTCGGTCGGCTCGATCCTGCCACCGACGATCACCCAGTACGGGGCGATGCCGGGGCGGATGCGCTTGATCAACAGCAGGGTGTCGTGCGGGGTGAGGAGTACGGCTCGGACGCGGTGCTGCATGGTGGCTTGCTTCCTGTTCGGTGGGATGGGCCGGTCGGTGGAGGAGCCAGCCGCCGTCGACGTGCCACGACTGGCCGGTGATGAAGGACGCACTGGGGTCGGCGAGGAAGGCGATGTCCTCGGGGCGGCCCCGGTCAAGGAAGGCCGGGGCCGCCGGCACGACACCATGCAGAGGTCCCGAGCGATCACCGCAGTCCGGCTCGCCCGCGCCCAGCTCGGGCAGGGCGATCTGGAGCCCGCGATCGCAACCGCCATGTTCGTCCCGGTCGAGGACTCCGCGCATCCCCGCGTCACCTGGATGCTGGCCGCCTTCGGCACCTCGCTGAACGAGCGGGCCGGCGGAAGTGGCCCGGACCACACTTGGACGGCGTACGCCCACAACACCTGGAGGACCACCGCGTGACCGTCGAACTCCGTCACCACACCACCCTGCCCCCCGGGGCCCGGCAGGACCTGCTGGACGTGTACAGCGACGTGCGGGCCCCACTGCTGCACCTGCCGAACTACCGCGTCGACGTGTTCGCCGAACGCCTCGACCGGCATGCCACCGAGCCCGGCTTCGAGCTCGTCCTCGGCTACGACGGTGAGGTACCGATCGGCTACGCCTACGGCAACACGATCGAGGCGGGTGACCGCTACTGGAAGCGCATGACCGAGCCCCTTCCGGACGGCTGCACCGAAGCCCCGGCTCTGGCCATCAAGGAAATCGGCGTCCGGAGCCCATGGCGGGGCACGGGTGCCGCCCGCCGGATCCACGACGAGCTGCTGCTTCGCCGCGTTGAGGGCCGTGTCACCCTTCTGGTCAACCCGCTCGCCGGGGACGGCAAGGTCCAGCGGCTCTACGAGATGTGGGGCTACCAGGCGTTCAACGCGCAACAGCCCTCTCCGGACTCGCCCCGGCTGACCGCGATGATCCGCCCGATCCACTGAGCCTCGGGCGTCACCATCTCCTCGGCCACGACGCAAACCACATGTGGACGGCCTTCGAGCCCACTGGCGTCGTCGCCCAGGTTCTCGCTGTGCTCCATCAGCGCCGCGTGCCGCCTGGCGGGGCGGCGCGCGGCGAGGGCGGGGCGGGAACCCGCCGGCAGGCGGGTGGGGGGTGGATGGTGGGGAACGGCGGTGGACTTGTTCAACGAAGCAGATGATGCGCGGGTGCTCACCCGGTGGCGGAGACGTCGCTGCCCGGGACTTCTTCGGAAGTCCCGGGCAGCGACGCTTCGGTGTTCGAGGGGGTCAGGCTGTTGCCCCGGGTTTGCGGGCGACGGCCATCGCGAGGGCGGCGCAGGCGACGGCGGCGACGGCGGCGAAGCCGCTGACCGACGGGAGGAGGCCGTAGGTCTGGACGAGGGCGCCGAGGGCGATGATGGGGGCGGAGCTGCCGAGGTAGACGATGACCCAGAGGGTGCTCAGCTCGGAGCCGCGGCGTTCCGGGTTCATCGCGCCGACGGCGGCGGTGAACAGGGAGCGGAAGGCCACGCCCTGGGAGATTCCGCCGAGGACGCTGCCGATGAAGAGCAGCGCCGGGGTGCCGGTGTACTGGGCGGCGACGACCAGGCCGAGGCCGGCGGCGAGGCCTGCCATGCCGAGGGCGGTCACCACGCGGTCCGAGGTCGGCGGGACGAGCAGCTGGGTGGCGGCCGAGGAGCCGAGCAGGAGGGCCGCCACGATCGCGCCGACCAGTTTGGAGTCGGTGTGCAGCAGCTGGGCGGCGAAGGCCGGGGCCAAGCTGAGGTAGACGCCGAACACCGCGTAGGAGATGAAGCCGGCGGTGGCGGCGAGCAGGAATTCGCGGCGCCCGGTGCGGGGCAGCCGCAGGCGCTGCGGGCGCAGGTGGGCCGGGGTGGTGATGCGGGGCGGGGAGGCCGGCGGGCGGCTGCGGCCGGGCATCCGGGGGTGGAGGAGGGCCAGCGGCACGCAGAGCGCCAGCAGGGCGACGGCGTGCAGCAGGAACGGGGTGAGCAGCGGGTCGGAGCCGCCGGCCAGCAGGGCGCCGACCACCGGGCCGAGCGCGACGCCGCCCGCCGAGCAGGCCAGGGTGATCTTGGCGGCCTGGGTCGGCCGGTCGGGCAGCAGGTCGCCGAGGGCGGCCCCGGCGGCGCCGGTGGACAGGCCGACGGCGATGCCCTGGACGGCTCGGCCGGCGGCGAGCTGCCAGAAGCTGCCGGAGGTGGCGAACACGACGTCGCCGGCGGCGGCCAGCGCGACGGCGGGCAGGATCAGGGCGCGTCGGCCGAGGTGGTCGGACCAGTGGCCGACCACGGCCAGCACCGGGACCAGCGCCAGTACGTAGATCGCGAACAGGACGGTGGTGTCGAGCGCGGTGAGGTGCAGCCGCTGCTGGAGGAGCGAGTAGATCGGCGTCGCGAGGTTGGCGCCGATCAGCATCAGCAGCAGGGCGGCGGCCACCAGGCCGACGCGGACGCCGCGCAGCGCGTTCCAGCGGCTGATCGCGGCGAGCTGGAGCTGGGCGCGCGGCGCGAGCTCCAGGGGAAGCAGGGCCTCCGACAGTCGGCGTCCGTCGAGCTGCGCGGTGCGCAGGCCGGAGCCGGCGGGGGAGAGGTCCGCCATGGCAGGGGTCTCCTGTGGCCGGGCACCACCGGGGTCGGCGGGGTTGTGCCGGCGCGCCCGTCCGGAGGCGCTGTGGTGGTGGCCGCGGGTACGGGCTCCCTGGTGGGGCGAGGTGAGCTGAAGAGGGCCCCTCCGGCCCGGGGTCGGGCGGAGGGCGGTTGGGCTTCGTTGCCCCGGTGGCAGGCGCGGGGTGTGCGCGCTACCAGACCGAAGGATAAGGGGTGGGCGCGCGTCCATGGCGCGCGCCCCTGGGTGCGCCCCGTACGGCCGGGCATCGGGGGTGCCCGGCCTATACGCTGAGGTGATGGATCGGTACGCGGCGCTGTTGGGCTGACCGCTGGCTGAGGGAGAGCGCACAACGATGGCCGGACGACGTCGCAAGAACACCGGGGCTTCGGCGGGGGAGGGCGCGGCCGAGGCGGTGCTGCCCGCGGACCTGGAGCTCCAGGACCTCTACGGGGCGTTCGCCGCGCACGGGCTGGACGACGAGGACCTGGACGACGCGGCGGTCCTGGTCCCGCCGGTGAAGCTGCCCGCCGAGCGGGAGCTGGCCGAGCAGGCGAAGGCCGTACCGATGTTCGGGTACGCGCTGGTGCTGGCCCGCTGGGCCGCCCCGCACCGGGAGGTGGACGAGTTCGGCGACCTGGTCGAGGCGGACCGGGCACCCGCGGCCCGGCTGCTGGGCCTGGCCCCGGCCGAGGGCGAGGTGCCCGAGGAGGCCGAGGTCGAGGCACTGCGGGCCTGGTCGCTGGCCTGCGACCTGGACCTGGTGGAGCTCGGCACGACCGCGGACGGCGAGCACGTCGCCGTCCCGGGCCCGGACCTGGAACCCGCCGAGCAGGGCGACCCGGAGACCGTCCTGGAGCTGTGGCTGACCGCCGCCGGGATCGTCCGGGAGCTGGCCGTCGAGGCGGACTCCGTCCCGGAGGGGGCCGAGGGCGGGGCGGAACCGGCCGGGGACGGCGCGGACGAGGAGGAGGACGAGGACGGGCTCTCCGAGGTCGAGGAGGCCCGCGACGAGGCCGCCGAGCTGCTGGACGAGGCCCTGCAGGTGCTCTACGAGACCACCGCCTTCGCCGAGCCGGGCAACGAGACCGTGCCGCTGGGCGTGCTGGCCGCGCTGCTGGTCGTCCCGGAGGGCGAGGAGCCCAGCGAGGAGCTGCTCGGCGACATCACGGACGTGATGGTCGCGCTGGACCCGATGCTGGGCGACCTCGCCGAGCTCGGCCTGCTGGACTACCGCCCGATCGACCCCGAGCTGTTCGACGAGGAGGACGGCGAGGAGCCCGCCGCGGTCGGCGAGGAGCCGCTGGACGAGGAGGAGTCGGCCCGCTTCGGGCTGGTCCGGCTCACCCCGCTCGGCCAGTACGGCATCCGGCAGTGGCTGCTGGAGGACGGCTACGACGCCCCGCTGGTCGGCGACCTGGCCCGGGGGAACGCGGCCGAGCTGCTGCGCGGGGTGTGCGAGTCCGCCAACGTGCTGCCGGAGGAGGAGCTGCGGGTGTGGACCGCCGACCGGGAGCCGGTGGCGGCGGCGCGCGAGCTGCTCGCGGCGGCGCGCGGTACCGACGGCTACGGCCCGCTGCGCCGGATGCTCTGCGTCTCGGCGCTCAACCTGCTCGGACCGGACGCGGAGCCGGCCGTCCGGGAGGCCATGGACGACCCGGAGCTGGGTGGCGCGGCGCGGGCCTGGCTGGCCGCGCAGGGCGCGACGGACGTGCCGGTGCCGGACCGGGCGATGGCGCTGTGGACGGTGGTCGACACCTTCGCCGCCCAGCTGCTGGACAACGGCGGGGACGCCGAGCTGCTCCGCGAACTGATCACCGACCTGCCGGTGAACGGCGATCCGGCCGGGTGGTTCGGCGAGCTGTGGCGGGTCGACCACCCGTACACGGCGGACGTCCTGGAGGCGATCGGGGAGCTGCACCCGGACCGGGCGCTGGCCAAGGAGGCGCGCAAGGCCGCCTTCAAGGCGCGCTCCAGGAGCTGAGCCTCCCGGCCTTCACGGAGTGGGCCGAGCCGGGCCCGGGTCACGGAAGGTCCAGCGAGCCGTCCTCGGTGAAGGGGAAGAACGGGTTGTGGGCCAGCTCCCAGAGGTGGCCGTCCGGGTCCTCGAAGTAGCCGGAGTAGCCGCCCCAGTCGGTCGGGACCGGCGGCTTGACCACCACGGCGCCGGCCTCCACCGCCGTCCGCAGTGCGGCGTCCACCAGGGCGGGGGACTCCAGGTTCACCGCGAGGGTGACGCCGCGGAAGGAGGGCTCGCCGGCGGGGGGCAGGCCCGCGTCGGCGGCCAGCTCCTCGGTGGGGAAGAGCCCGAGCGCCGAGTCGGCGGTGCGGAACCAGACGATCTCCGGGCTGGAGGCGGCGGAGCGCTTCCAGCCGAGCGCCTCGTAGAAGCGGGCGCTGCGGTCGAGGTCGGTCACCCCGAGGGTGACGATGCTGATCCGGGCGGGGAAGGCGCCCGGCCGGGTCCGGTCCTGGGCGGCGCCGTCGTGCGCCGCCCCGTTCTGTGCTGCCGCGTTCTGTGCTGTCATGCCGCCAGGTTAGGGAGGGCCGCTGACAACCGGGCGTCCTGACACGGCCACCACCCCCGTCCGGAGGCGGAGCTGATGACCCGGCAGCTGCGGGCACGTAAGGTGGCGTCAGCGGTGCGGGTGCGAGGAATCGGGGGTGCGGCACAGGATGATGCGGGAGAACGGCGGCAGGCACCAGAAGCGGAACACCGGGCCCTCGGGGTCCGTCCCGGCTCCGGACCGGCCGGTCCGGGAGGACCGTTTCGCCGGTCGGCCCGCGGAGCGCGGCGCGGACCGGAGCGCGGAGCAGCCCGCCGACCGGCCGTCGGGCCGGGCGGCCGAACCGCCCGTGGACCGGGCCGCCGGCCGGCCCGTCGACCCGTTCGCCGATCAGGAGGCGTTCTCCCGCCGGACCCTGGCGGCGGCCGACTTCCCGGTGTACGGCGTGGTCGCCGGTCGAGCGGTGGCCGGGGACGTGCGGACCGGTGGACCGGCGGCCGGTGACGGGGCCGAGGATGACGCGGTGGACGGTGAGGCGCCGGACGGTGAGGCGCTGGCCGCCTTCGAGACCTCCGGCGGCGAGCTGCGCTGGGTCGAGGTCCAGTGCGGTGACTGGCGCTCGGCGGCCGGCCCGTACGTCACCGTGCGCACCTACCGGCCGGGCGCCGATCGGGGCGAGCGGCTGCCCGAGCTGGAGGACCTGGTCGAGGACGAACGGGACCGCGTCTACGAGCAGTTGGGCATCGACGAGGGCGACGGGCCGGGCCGGGTGCGGGCGTTGCGCGCCTGGATCACGGTGGACGGCGAGCCCTGCGCGGTGGAGGTGCACGAGGACCGGCCGGTGCCGGAGCCCGGCGCCCCGGCGGCGCCCGGACCGGAAGCGGTGTGGGCCGGGCGACTGCGGGTCGGCGGGCTGACCGTGACGGTCTGCGGGCGCGGGGTGGCCCCCGGCGCGGTGGAGCTCGGCTCGATCGGCGACTTCGAGCGCTGCCTGCGCGGACGCACCGGACTGCTGCGCGAGCTGGCCGCCCGACGGGCCCGCCACGTGCCGGTCGAGGAGCGCGAACTGCCGCCCGCCGTCGGGATGGAGGCACACCGGGCGCTGATCGCGCAGACCGTCGCCGAGTCCGCCGCGATCGAGGCGCAGGTGCGGGTCGGGCGTACGCCGCGACTGCCGCGCGGGCTGCGCGGGGACATCGGCGCGGTGCGCTGGGAGACGGCGGTGCGCCAGCAGATGCGGCTGGCCACCGAGACCCGGGAGGAGGCCGCGGCGGCGGTCACCTCGATGGTGAACCACCTCGACCGGCTGTCCCAGCAGACGCACTGGCTGGTCGGCACGGCGGAGGGCGAGGCTGCCGTCGAGGAGGTGGTCCGGTACACGGTGTTCGCGAGCGAGGTGGCGAGCCTGCCGGCGCAGCGGGCCTGGGCGCAGCTGTGGCGGGAGCGGCCGGGCGGCGGCGGGGCGGGCGTGTGGGAGGAGCAGCGGCTGTCCGAGCAGCTGTGGCTGGCGGCCTGGGAGCAGTGGCGGGCGGCACGGCACTGACGGTCTGCCGGCCCGCGCGGCGTCCGACGGAACTCCCCTCCGGTCCGCGCGGCGTCCGACGGAGCGTCCTTTCGACGGGTGCCGGCGTAAAGCCGAGGTCATGTGAAGGTCATCGGTCGGCAAATGGCCGCCTGGGCGTGAGGTGGACGTCATACCGGGTTCACCCGCCCGGCGGAGCCTGCTGGGCGTCGGCATCCCGCACCGACGCCCCCGCTCATCCTCAGGAGTTGCTGCCATGTCGCTGTCCCGCCGGGACTTCGTCAACCGTTCCACCCTCGTCGGGGCCGGCGTGCTGATCGCCGGCAGCGCCGAGGCGCTGGCCAGCGCCCCGGGCGCGATCGCCGCCCCGGTCGGCGGCGAGGCCCCGGTCGCCGCGGCCGCCGGGACCAACTCGGCCGCCGGCACCGCGGTCGGCTACGGCCCGCTGGTCCAGGACCCGGGCGGCCTGCTGTCCCTGCCGAAGGGCTTCTCGTACAAGGTCCTCAACCGGGCCGGCGTCACCAAGCTGCGCACCGGCGAGTTCACCCCGAGCAACCACGACGGCACCTCCGCCTTCGAGGACGAGCGCGGCGGCAACTACATGGTCGTCAACCACGAGCTGGCCGGCGCCCGCGCCAACTGGCCGCACCCGGTGCCGCTGACCGAGGGCCACGTCTACGACCCGGGCGCGGCCGGCGGCTGCACCATCGTGCACGCCAAGCGGGACGGCTCGGTCGAGCAGTGGGTCGGCATCGCGGGCACCGCCACCAACTGCGCCGGCGGCGTGACCCCGTGGGGCACCTGGCTGTCCGGCGAGGAGACCGAGGACAAGGCCGGCAAGAACGGCTTCACCAAGGACCACGGCTACATCTTCGAGGTCGACCCGTTCGACGACGACTACAACCGCGACCCGCAGCCGGTCAAGGCCTTCGGCCGCTACGCCCACGAGGCCGTCGTGGTGGACCCCAAGCGCGGCCAGGTCTACCTGACCGAGGACGCCTCGAACCCGAACGGCCTGCTGTTCCGCTGGACCCCGCCGGCCGGCTTCAAGCACGGCCGCTACAAGCTGCGCCAGCTGGCCGCCGACGCCGGTGTGCTGGAGGCCTTCAAGGTCTTCGACGCGCAGGGCAAGTTCATCGACGACCTCTCCCGCGCCACCGCGGTCGGCACCACCTACGGCGTGGACTGGGTCAAGGTCGCGGACCGCGACGCCAGGACCGTCTCGGTGCGCAAGCAGTTCAAGGACGGCGAGGTCACCCGCGCCCGGAAGCTGGAGGGCATGTGGTGGGGTGACGGCGGCTTCTACTTCGTCTCCAGCTTCGCCCGCTCGGAGAGCCCGCTCCAGCACGACGGCCAGGTCTGGTTCTACAACCCGGCCCGCCGCACCATCACCCTGAAGGTCCTGCTGGGCGTCAACACCGACGTCTGGGGCGACCACGACAACTTCGACGGCCCGGACAACATCACCGTCTCGCCGTACGGCGGCATCGTGATCTGCGAGGACGGCGAGGGCGTCTCGCACCTGTTCGGCGCCACCGAGGAGGGCCTGGTCTTCCCGATCGCCCGCAACGAGCTGAACATCGGCACCGCCGAGAAGCCCGAGTTCAGCGAGTTCACCGGGGTGACCTTCTCGGACGACGGCAAGACCCTCTTCGCCAACATCCAGACCCCGGGCATCCAGCTGGCCATCAGCGGCCCGTGGCGCCGGCTGAACGAGCACAAGCGCGGCCAGGGCTACGGCGAGTGACCCTCCGAGCGTGAAGGGCTGCCCGCGGACCACTCGTCCGCGGGCAGTCGCAGTTGCAGCATGGCCAGCAGGCGCTGCTGCGGCTGGGCGAGGTCGATGCCGGTCAGCTGCTCGGCCCGGCGGACCCGGTAGCGCAGGGTGTTGGGGTGGATGTGCAGGGCGTCCGCGGCCACCCGGACCTCGCCGAGCGCGTCCAGCCAGGCCAGCACCGACTCGGCGAGCCGGGTGCCGTGCCGGCGGTCGTACGCGGTGAGCGCGGTCAGCCGCGGGTCGCGCAGGCCGGAGCGCTCCTGGAGCAGCGCCAGCATCTCGCTGACCAGCACCTCCGCCTGCACGTCGATCAGCGCCGCCACGTCGAGGTCCACCCCGCCGCGGCCCATCGCGTCCAGGATCCGGTCCGCCTGCGCGCGGGAGTCGGGCACCTGGGCCAGGCCGTCGACGGTCGAGCCGATCGCGGCGCGCAGCGGGACGCCCAGGTGCTCGCGGGCGGCCGTCACCACCTCGGAGGCCCAGTCGCGCACGGTGGTCATCGGCAGGCCGGGCGGCAGCTCGGGCAGCAGCACGTACACCCGGGACTCGATCGGGGCGAGCAGCGCGGTGCGGTGCCGGGCCGCGGTGTGCACCGAGATCAGGCCGGTGACGTCGGAGCGGTGCAGCGCGTCCGTGGTGCGCGCGCTGTAGGCCAGCACGGTGGCCGGGCGGCGCAGGTCCAGGCCGAGGTGGGTGGCGAGCGACTGGGGGCCGGTGGAGCCCTCCAGCAGGCCGGTGAGCAGGGTCTGGGTGAGCCGGACGTCGGCGGACAGCTCCCGGCGGCGGCGCACCAGCTGGGCGGCCGCCACCCGGGCGGCGCCGACCAGGGACTGCTCGGCCAGCGGGGCCAGCGGCTGGGCGCCCTCCTGCACCCAGATGGTGCCGAGCGGCTGCGCCCCGGCCCGGATGCCGATCGCCAGGCGGCGGCGCAGGCCCAGCTCGGGGTGCGGCTCGACCGCGATCGGGGCGTCCGAGCTGCGCAGGTGCTGGAAGATGCCCCACTCGCGGAGCTTGGAGAGGTACGGCTCCGGGCCCTGCCAGCCGAGGATGGACAGCCGGCGCAGGTCGTCGACCTCGTCGGAGTCGGAGGAGCGGGAGTAGGCCAGCACCCGGCTGGAGGTGTCCTCGATCGAGACGATGCCGTTGGTGAGCACGGCGACGGTCTGGGCGAGGGAGAAGAGGTCGCCGGCGTTGGGTTCGGGGGAGCCGGGGGCGTCCGGGGCGTCCGGGCCGGCGATGATCGCCCGGGCGAGCGAGTCGAGGTGCTCCCAGCGGGTCTCGCGGCGCACCGAGAGCAGGGCGACGCCCGCGTCGGTGGCGGCCTCGCGCAGCGCGTCGGCCTGGCCGGGGCCGTCCAGCTTGACCGCGACGGCGGCGGCCCCGGCCCGGCCGGCCGCGCGCAGGGCGGGCAGGGCGGCCCGGCCGCGGGCGCCGATCGCGAGCACGAGTTCGCCGGGGGCGGCGGTCGGCGGGTCCTCCGGGTCGAGGATGGCGACGTCGCGCACCGCGACGTCCAGGCCCTGCGGGGCGGCCTGCAGTTCGACCAGCGGTTCGCCGAGGGACATCAGGAGTTGACGGAGCGGCAGGCCGGAGGTGGTCACGCCGGTCCTCCTTCATCCGCCCGGACAACGTTTCGCGGTCGATTTTAGCCGGGCGGACAGCGTTCGGGGCTGTCGTCGGGCGGAGGGCCGTCCGTGACCCCGCCGGCGCACCGACTGCGCCGTCCGCGCCCCCTTCGCCATCCGCGCCCCCTTCGCCGTCCGCGCCCCCTTCGGCGGCCGAGCGCCGTTCGGAGTCCGAGCGCCGGAGTGCGAGCCGGTGGCCAGGGCCAGGAGCGTGAGCCGGTGGTGCACGGAGGTGTGAACCATGGGGTGGGAGGGGACGGTTCGTGACCGCGGCGTGACCAGGTTCGTCGGGCCGGACAACGCCGTACGGGGGAATTTAGCCGCGCGGCCAATCAAGTGGCCCGGTAGCCAGGAATAGCGTTCGTGCTGTGGTCGGCGTGCAACCCGCGCCGGCAGTCCCCCGCACTGAACGAAGGAGAGCGTGCGCTCTATGGACGCTGTGACCCAGGTCCCCGCGCCGGTGAACGAGCCGGTCCACAGCTACGCCCCCGGGAGCCCGGAACGGGCTCGCCTGGAGGCCAAGCTGAAGGAGCTGGGCGGCCAGGAGCCGGTCCAGCTGACCATGACGATCAACGGTGAGCGCCGGATGGGCGGCGGCACCGAGATCCACGTCGTCCAGCCGCACAACCACGCGGCTCGGCTCGGCACCCTGCGCAACGCCACCCAGGCCGACGCGCAGGACGCCATCGACACTGCCCTGGCCGCTGCCCCGGCCTGGCAGGCGCTCTCCTTCGACTCGCGCGCCGCGATCTTCCTCAGGGCCGCCGACCTGCTGGCCGGCCCCTGGCGCGAGACCCTGGCCGCCGCCACCATGCTCGGCCAGTCCAAGACCGCCCAGCAGGCCGAGATCGACACCCCCTGCGAGCTGGTCGACTTCCTGCGCTTCAACGTGCACTTCGCCCGCCAGATCCTGGCCGAGCAGCCGATCTCCTCGGACGGCGTGTGGAACCGCAGCGACCACCGCCCGCTGGAGGGCTTCGTCTACGCGATCACCCCGTTCAACTTCACCGCGATCGCCGGCAACCTGCCGACCGCGCCCGCGCTGATGGGCAACGTGGTGCTGTGGAAGCCCTCCCCGACCCAGCAGTTCTCCGCGCACCTGCTGATGCAGCTGCTGGAGGAGGCCGGCCTGCCCAAGGGCGTCATCAACATGGTCACCGGCGACGGCCTGGCCGTCTCCGAGGTCGCGCTCAAGCACCCGGCGCTGGCCGGCATCCACTTCACCGGCTCCACCGCCACCTTCCAGCACCTGTGGCGCGAGGTCGGCAACAACATCGCCGGCTACCGCACCTACCCGCGGATCGTCGGCGAGACCGGCGGCAAGGACTTCCTGGTCGCCCACCCGTCCGCCGACCCCAAGGTCCTGAAGACCGCGATGACCCGCGGCGCCTTCGAGTTCCAGGGCCAGAAGTGCTCGGCGCTGTCGCGGGCCTACGTCCCGGCGTCGATCTGGGCCGGCCTCAAGGACGAGTTCGCCGCCGAGGTCGAGGGCCTCACCATGGGCGACGTCAGCGACCTGAGCAACTTCATGTCGGCCGTCATCGACGACCGCTCCTTCGCCAAGAACAAGGCGGCCATCGACCGCGCCCAGGCCGACCCGCAGGTCGAGGTCCTCGCCGGCGGCACCTACGACGACTCGGTGGGCTACTTCGTGCGCCCGACCGTCCTGGTCTGCCAGGACCCGGCGAGCGAGTACTTCAAGGACGAGTACTTCGGCCCGATCCTGGCCGTGCACGTCTACGAGGACGAGAAGTACGAGGAGATGCTGACCCAGATGGAGTCGGTGTCCCCGTACGGCCTGACCGGCTCGATCATCTCCCAGGACCGCGCCGCGGCCCAGGACGCGATGAACAAGCTGCGCTTCGCGGCCGGCAACTTCTACATCAACGACAAGCCCACCGGCGCCGTCGTCGGTCAGCAGCCCTTCGGCGGCGGCCGGGCCTCGGGCACCAACGACAAGGCGGGCGCCAAGCAGAACCTGGCGCGCTGGACCTCCACCCGCTCGGTCAAGGAGACCTTCGTCCCGCCGACGGACTACCGCTACCCGCACATGGGCTGACCAGCCCCGTGCCGCTGATCGTACGGCTCGTCCAGTAGCCACCGGTCACCCGCGACGCCCGGTCCCGCAGCCGGGCGCCGCCCGCCGGGGCGGCGGGGCCCACCCACCCGTCGCCCGCCGCCACCCTTCTTGGGACGCGCTGCGCGCGGCTCCCCGGATGCCCGCCGCCCCGGCCCTTCTGCCACCCTTGGAAACACCAGCTCCAGGAGTCACGATGCTCCGTTCCGCCCTTCTCGCGGCCTCCCGGTCCCCGCAGGTCCGCACCGTGGTCGAGAAGTTCCCGCCGACCCACGCGATAGTCGAGCGCTTCGTCGCCGGCGACGTCCTCGACGACGCCGTCACCGCCACGGACGACCTGATCGCCACCGGCCGCAAGGTCACCCTGGACCACCTCGGCGAGGACACCCAGGACGCCGCCCAGGCCGCCGGCACCGCCGAGGCCTACGAGCACCTGCTCAAGGCCCTCAAGGACACCGGCCTCGCGGCCGGCGCCGAGGTGTCGGTCAAGCTGTCGGCCGTCGGCCAGTTCCTCCCGGTGGACGGCGAGAAGATCGCGCTGGAGAACGCCCGCCGCATCTGCGAGGCCGCCGCCGACGCCGGCACCACGGTGACCCTCGACATGGAGGACCACACCACCACCGACTCCACCCTCGCCATCGCGCGCGAGCTGCGGGCGGACTTCCCCTGGCTGGGCGTCGTGCTCCAGGCCTACCTGCGCCGCACCGAGGCCGACTGCCGCGACTTCTCGGGCGAGGGCTCCCGCGTGCGCCTGTGCAAGGGCGCCTACAAGGAGCCCGAGTCGGTCGCCTTCCAGGGCAAGCACGAGGTCGACCTCGCGTACGTCCGCGCCCTGAAGGTCCTGATGGCGGGCGAGGGCTACCCGATGATCGCCTCGCACGACCCCAACATGATCAAGATCGCCGGCCAGCTGGCCCAGTGGAACGGCCGCAAGCGGGACTCCTTCGAGTACCAGATGCTGTTCGGCATCCGCCCCGAGGAGCAGCTGCGCCTCGCCGGCGAGGGCAACACGATGCGCGTGTACCTCCCGTACGGCCAGGAGTGGTACGGGTACTTCATGCGCCGCCTCGCGGAGCGCCCGGCCAACCTGACCTTCTTCCTGCGCGCCATGGCCACCCGCGGCTGACCCGGCGCCCCAGGCCACGGCCCGCACCCCTGACGGGGGGTGCGGGCCGTCCGCGTTCCCGGCGTCAGAGGAAGGGCTTGGTGTCGAGGTCGAACGCGAACGGCGCGGGGATGGCGAGCGGTTCACCGAAGGCGGCGAGGTGGACCTCGGTGTACTCCTCGCGATGCGGTCTGCCGAAGAGGCTGACCTGGGACTTCTCGCGGTCGATCAGCAGGTAGAGCGGGATGCCGGCCCGCGCGTAGCAGTGCCGTTTGGTGATCCGGTCGAGGTCGGGCTTGCTCGATGTGACCTCGGCGACCATGGCCACGCCGTCCGGCCCCATCCACGGCGGGGCATCCCGAAACAGACGGAGGTGCTCCGGGACGAACGTGGCCCGCGGGATGACGTGGTCCGGCGGGCCGTGCCCGCCGGCGGCGAGGCGGAGCCCCTTGTTCTCCGACATCTGCATCTCGGTGGCCGACCCGCGCCACACCTGATCGGCCAACTCGCTGATGAGGTGGCAGTGGTAGCCGTCAGCGGGGAGCCCGATGAGGATCTCACCTTCGACGAGTTCGGCCCGCAGACCCTCAGGTGTGTCCAGGGAGAGAAACAGCCCAAGCAGGATCTCGTTGTCCGTTGTGTGCATGGAAGACCTTTCGACCGGGTGCGTCGGAAGGCTATGTGTGGTGCGCACAGGAGGAACGGGGATGGCGTGATCGTCACTCGATGGTGTGGGTCCGAGGTCGGGCCTAGGATCTTCCTGCTGGTGAACTGGCTTTTCGAGCGGAGGAGTTGGCGATGCTGAAGGCTTTCGCGGAGCTGTCCACGCCGTTGGTGGCGGACGCCTGTGTGCGGCTCGGGGTGGAGCCGCGGGTGGCGCCGGTGGGGGTGGGGGCGGTGGTGGCCGGGGCCCGGGTGGCGGGGCGGGTGCTGCCGGTGCGGCACTACGGGAGCGTGGACGTGTTCCTGGAGGCGTACGGCGCGGCGCGGGACGGGGACGTGCTGGTGGTCGACAACGGCGGGCGGACCGACGAGGCCTGCATCGGGGACCTCGCGGTGCTGGAGGCGCGGGCCGCCGGGGTGGCCGGGATCGTGGTGTGGGGGCTGCACCGGGACACGCCCGAGCTGCTGGAGATCGGGCTGCCGGTCTTCAGTTACGGGGCGCTGCCGCTCGGCCCGGTGCGGCTGGACGGCCGGGAGCCGGAGGCGCTGCTGACGGCGAAGTTCGGCCCGCACCCGGTGAGTGCCGAGGACGTGGTGTTCGCCGACGCGGACGGGGTGCTGTTCGTGCCCGCCGACCGGGTCGCCGAGGTGCTGGAGACGGCCGGCGCGATCGCCCGGACCGAGCGCGCGCAGGCCGGACGGATCGCGGCCGGGGACACGCTGCGGCGGCAGACCGCCTTCGACGAGTACCTGCGGCGCCGCGCCGCGGACCCGGCGTACAGCTTCCGGCAGCACCTGCGGCGGGTCGGCGGGGCGATCGAGGAGTAGGACGGTTACAGCGGCCGGTGCATGACGTGCAGGCCGACGTAGCCGTCCACCGGGTGGTGGAAGGCCTCGGGGACGGTGCCGACGATCTCGAAGCCGAGCGATCGGTAGAGCTTCACGGCGTGGTGGTTGCCGGCGACCACCGCGTTGTACTGCATGGCGCGGAAGCCGGCCCGGCGGGCCCAGTCGAGGGTGTACTCGACCAGGGCCCGCCCGATGCCCTCGCCGTGGTGGGCCGGGTCGACCATGTAGCTGGCGCTGGCCACGTGCGAGCCGTTGCCGGGGCGGTTGCGGTTCATGTTGGCGGTGCCGAGGACCCGCCCGTCCTCGTCCACCGCGACCACCGTGCGGTTCGGGGCGGCGAGCATCCACCACTCCCGGCCCAGCTCGGAGGGCATGTCCAGGGGGTAGGGGAAGGTCTCGCCGGCGGCGACGACGGCGTGGAAGAACGGCCAGATGGCGGGCCAGTCCTCGGGGGTGGCCTCGCGGATGTCGATGGGCATCGGACCAGGATGATCCCCGGCGGGCGGGCGGGCCACCGGTTTTCGGTGGTCCCGCCCGTCGGGCCGGTCGTCGGGGGCCGCGTCGCGGGGAGGGTCAGCCGTCGAGGAGGGCGTCCTCGACCAGGGCGGCGGTGTGGGCCTGGCCGACGGCGTTGGGGTGCACCACGGCGTATTCGAGGGGGATGACGCTGGTCAGCACGCCGTCCAGCCAGTGGTCGGCGTCGCAGACGCTGTGGCCGGCACTGGCGGGGTAGAGGTTCACGAAGGTGTCGCCGCGGGCGGCGGTGTCCTGGGCGATGAGCGCGTTGAGCGGCTCCAGGAGCGCGGTGCGGGCCCAGGCGAGGTCGCCGGTGGTGAAGGTGCCGAACTGCAGGGGGTTGCCGAACTGGCAGAGGGCGGCGTCCTCGGGGACGAGGTGCGGGTAGCCGACGGTGAGGACCCTGGCGGACGGGGCCTTGGCGTGCAGCGCGGTCAGCATCCGGGCGTAGTCGCCGCGCAGCCGGTTCAGGCGGTCGGGCAGGCTCGCGTCGAACTTGTTCTTGCAGGGCGTGCCCCGGCCGAGCTGGACGGCGCCGAGTTCGATGCAGCTCTTGAGGATCTCGGCGAAGCCGAGGTCGTTGCCGCCGATCCCGACGGTGACCAGGTCGGTGGCCGGGTCGACGGCGTCGATCTGCGGCGGGACGGACGGGTAGGGGCCGTTGGGGTCGGTGCCGAGCGGCGGGAGCGGCCGGCCGAGCGGGGACTGCGCGCCGGTGTCGACGCTGCCGGTGGTGGCGCCGCTGCAGCTGACGTTGCGCAGGGCGACCAGGGAGCCGAGGTCGCGGCGGAGGATCTCGGGATAGGAGTCGACGGTGCGGGCGCAGCCGTCGCGCGGTTCGGTCTCGTCGCCGGTGGCCACGACGACCCCGGCGGTGTAGGAGTCGCCGAGGGCCGTCCACCGCAGTGCGGCGGCGCGGTCGCCGGGCCGGGCGGCGGCCTGGGCGGTGGTCGGGGTGATCAGTCCGGCGGCGAGCGCGGTGGCGGTGCCGGCGACGGCGAGGCGGGACAGGAAGTGTGGCACGGCTCTCCTCCTCGGGGTGCGGGGGAGAGAGCGGATTCACCCCCCTGAGAGTCAATCGAGTCGCCGTGGTGGCGACTTGATGCCTCAAGGGGGTGAATTCACGGGCGCGGACGTGACGTCGGGAGGTCGTCGCGTGGTGTCGTGGCCTCGCGGGACCGGCGGCGGTGTGCGGCTACAGCGCCGCGGCGGCGGGCTCGATCATCGCCCGCGCGGTCTTGCCGTCGACGTACTCGCCGAGTGCCGTCATCTCCCACTCGCCGCCCGGACGGCGGACCAGCTTGCACATCATCACACCGGTGTGGGGCTCGGAGTTGGTGAGGTCGAAGCGGACCAGCTCCTCCTCCGTCCGGGCGTCCAGCAGACGGCAGTAGGCGTCGCGCACGTCGGTGAACTTCTGGCCGGAGAAGGAGTTCACGACGAAGACCAGCCCGTGGACCTCCGCCGGCAGGCCCTCCAGGTGGACGGTGATCGCCTCGTCGTCGCCGCCCTCGCCGCCGACCAGGTTGTCGCCGGAGTGGGAGATCGCGCCGTTGAAGATGCTCAGCTTCATGAACCAGGCCGTCTCCAGCCGCTTGTGCCGGGCGTCGAAGGCGAGGCAGGAGGCGTCCAGGTCGATGTCACGGCCGCGGCCGGCGGACTTCCAGCCGAGGGCCATCCGGACGGAGGAGAGGAACGGGCGGCCGTTCTTGACCAGGGAGACCGAGCTGCCCTTGACCAGGTTGACCCGGCCCTTGTCCAGGGTGATCTTGGCGGGGGCGGCCGGGGCCGCGGGCGCGGCGGGGGCCGGGGGAGCCGCGGGCGGGGCCGGGACGGCGGTCTGGCCGGTGGCGAGGGCGATCCGCGGGTCGACCGGGGTGCCGACCGGGGTGGCGGTCGGGGGCCCGGCCGGTGCGGGCGGGGCGGCCGGCGGAGCCGGGAGCTGGACGGTGCGGTCCACCGGGGCCGGCGGCGCGACCGGCGCTGCGGGGGCCTGGGCGGCCGGGACCGGGGCCGGGGCCGGGGCCGAGGAGGCGGGGGCCGGGGAGTCCTCGACACTGACGCCGAAGTCGGTGGCGATGCCCGCGAGGCCGTCGGCGTAGCCCTGTCCGACGGCGCGCACCTTCCAGGCACCGCCCCGCAGGTAGACCTCGACCACGATGAGCGCGGTCTCCAGGCCCAGCCGGGGCGGGGTGAAGGTGACCAGCACCTCGCCGGTGTCGGCGTCGCGGACGGTGGCGGTGGGCTCCATCCCGGCGAAGGTGGAGACCTGGTCGGCGGGGCTCGCGGTGACCACGATCTTGGTGATGCCGGCCGGGACGGCCCGGGTGTCGACGGTGATCGCGTCGGGGGTGCCGGCGGTGGCCGGGCGGTGGCTGACGCCGGGGCCGTTCGGGGCGTTGAAGAAGACGAAGTCGTCGTCCGAGCGGACCTTTCCGGCATCGGTCAGCAGCAGGCCGGAGACGTCCAGCGCCTTGGGCGCGGTGACCTCGACGCTCACTCGCGCGGCGGTCAGCGGTGCGTTGCCGCCTTGGGTCAGGACGGTGGACACGGACTCCTCCTCGGGTGCGGAACGGCGGCCCGGCCGGGGCCGTCGGGGCGCCGGGCCGGGGTGCTGCCCACAGTAACGAACGAGGTTCGGGGATGTGCCCGTCCGGAACGGCCGACCGTGGATCGTCGAACGACCGTTACACCCGGCCGTCGGCAGGTCAGCGCGCCGCGGTGGCCGGGGCGGTGGGCGGTGCGGAGCCCGGGGAGGGGGCCGGTGCGGGGGCCGTTGCCAGGGCCGGGCCGTCGGCCGGTCCGGGGAGCGGCGAGGCGGCCCGGGCGCGGGGCGCGCACGGCTCGGCGAGCAGCGGCTGCGCCGGGCCGAAGCCCCCGAGCGCGGCGACCGCGCGGGGGTGGTCGAGGGCGAAGGCGGAGACGCTCCAGCTCTCCGCCGGGGCCGCCTTGCGCGCCGCGGCGGACGGCTCCGCAGCCGGACGGGCACCGCGGACGCCGAAGGTGTAGTGGCCGGGCCGGACGTCGGTGCCGGGCGGGGTGGTGAAGCGGTAGACGAGGGTGCCGCGCTCCTGCTGGGCGGTGATCACGGCGCCCGGCAGGTCGGTCCAGGCGGCGCCGGCGCCGGGTGCCGACTCGCCCGGGGCGAGCCGGAACTCGGCCTGGAACGCGGTGACCGGCTCGGCCACCGAGAGGGTGAGCCGGTGGCGCAGGCCGTCCCGGCCGAGCGGGGAGAGCAGGGCGGTACCGGACAGCGCGTGGTCGGTGTCCGGGGCGCTTCCGGGGTCGGCCGGGCCGGCGTCCTCGACGGGGCCGGTGGGCCCGGTGGGCGCGGTGGGCGCGTCCTTCCCCGGGGCGCCCGCGGCACCGACGTCCGGGAGGGACGCGGCCGGCGGCGGCGCCGGGCGGCCGGGCACGGTCGGCCGCAGCCCGGGGATGTTCGGTCCCTGGCCGGGGGCGGAGGGGTCGTAGCCGGGCTGCTGGGCGTTCCAGGGCGGGGCCGGGACGGAAGGGGAGGGCGAGGGGCCGGCCGGGGCGTCGGCCCCGGTGCCGGTGCCGGTGCCGGTGCCGGTGAGCTGGGTGCCGTGGGCCGGCGCGTCCTGCCCGGCCGAGGCCTGGCCGCCGGTCTGGGGCGTGCCCGGGCCCGCCGTGCGGGACGCGGGCGGGGTGGCGGCGACCGGCGCGGGTCCCGACGGGCGTGCCGAGAGGTGCGAGGAGGGGGCCGTCGAGGGGTGGCCGGCGGCGGGGGCGGACGACAGGCCGTCGGTCGGGGTCTGCTCCGAGGCGGCCTCGGCCTGGTCGGTGGCGCCCGGCGTGGGCGGCGGGGTGGAGCCGACCCGGGCGACGCCGGCCCGGCGGCCGATCCCCTGCTGCTCGTTGAGCAGCAGGGTGGTGGCGATGCTGATGCCGACCACGGTGGACATCGCCATCGCGGCACCGGACAGGCGCAGGGTGGGCAGCCGGAACAGGCCGCCGAACGGGCGCGGCCGCCCGTGCCGACCCTGCCGTGCGGGCTCGTGGTGCACGTCCCGCGCGGTGTCCTCGCGCACAGCCACCGGACCCCTCCCTCCCCGAAGCCGCCGTCGCGTCGCCGTATTCTCCCACGCGTCGCCGCCGGGTCCGGCTCCGGCCGTCGCGGGCCGGTTCCGCGCGGGCCCGCCCGGGGAGAGGGCAGAGCGTACCAGTGGGTGATCACCTCCCGGTCGGCCCCCGTCCATTTCGTGGACGCCCTTTCGACACACGGAAGTTGACGATCCGTCTGACAAGGGCGGGTGAGGAGCGGCCGCCCCGGACGGGCGTTATTGCAACCCCCTTGCAACCCTTGCCCGGTGCGCCGGGCGTGACGCAGGCTGAGGTCATCCCACGCCGTCCCGGAGAGACCGTCATGCCGCCCGACCCGCTGTCCGCAGCCTCAAGTGCACCCCTCGCCGCCACCCCCACGGGCGGCGATGGGGACGGCTCCACCGCCGCTCCGGCGGCGGTGGAGGAGGTGCTGATCCTGCGGATCTCGCTGGGCGAGGAGGTGGTCGGCGAGGTGCGCACCCGGTTCCGGTTCGTCGCCGCGCGCCCGTACGAGGTCCTGCTGACCTTCCACCTGGGGCGGCCGGACGAGGCCGACTGGGTGTTCTCACGCGAACTGCTGCGCGACGGGCTGCGCGCGCTGAGCGGCCAGGGCGACGTCAAACTGTGGCCGGCGTACTGCCCGTGCCACGGCGCGACGCTGCACCTGGCGCTCGAATCCCCGCACGGCAGCGCACTGCTGGAGGCCTCCAAGCCCCGGGTGCAGGCCTGGCTGGACCGCACCTACGCGCTGGTCTCCGAGCACCAGGAGCGCCGCTGCGGTCCCACCGACGCCGAGCTGGCCGCGCTGCTCGCGAACGGCTGACGACGGGGCGCCGGATCCGCTCCGCGCGGCCGGGGGCGGAGCGTCCGGGGGCGGAGCGTCAGCGACGCTCCGTCGGCGCGGCGACGCGCGGCGGCGGCAGGGGCGGCGCACCGGGCAGCCGGGCCGTCCCCGCGGCCAGCGCGGCCCGCAGCCGCCGCACGGCCGGGGCCGAGGAGGAGGGCAGCAGGTCGTACGGGTCGTCCGGCCCGTCCACGGTGACCAGCACCGACTCGGCGATCCGGTACGGCCGGTGGGCCAGCAGCCCGCCCAGGTAGCGGCGCAGCCGGGAGAGCTCCGCGCGCACCGTCACCGTCCGGCCCGGGTCGCCGAACAGCGCGTCGGCGAGCTGGGCGGCCGTGCTGCCCTCGCGTCCGGTGGCGAGCAGGAGCAGCAGTTCGGCGTGGCGCGGGCTGAGCGGGTGCGACCAGCTGTCGGCCGCGCCCCGGACGGACAGCCCGGGGCGGTCCGGGCGGCGCAGGTCCAGCCGGAGGTGGGCGCCCTCGGCCTGTTCGGCGGTCACCGCGCCCGAGCCGTTCTCCCCGGGCGGCCGGACCGGGCGCACCAGCCAGCCGTCGGCGAGCGGCTCCAGCGCGCACTCGCCGAGGCCCGGCACCCAGTGCACGGCGGCCGGGGTCCAGCCCTCGCTGGGCACCCGCAGCCGGCTGGGCGGCGGCAGCCCGGCCGCGGCGGCGGTCCAGCCGGCCGCGTCCACCACCAGCGCCGGGCCGCCGACCCGGGCGAGCAGCGGGGCGGCCAGGGTGCGCAGCTGGTGCAGCGCCTCCAGCCGGTGGGCGCGCAGCTCGGTCTCGGCCAGCCGGGCGGCGGTCGCGGTGAGCTGGAGCAGGTACGGGCGGATGCTGTGCGCCGGGCCGCTCAGGTTGATGGCGCCGACCAGCTGCCCGGTGCCGGGGTCGCGCACCGGTGCGGCCACGCAGGTCCAGGAGTGGTGGCTGCGCAGGTAGTGCTCGGCGGAGTGGACGTGCATCGGGCGCCGGGCGCGCAGCGCGACCGCGATGCCGTTGGTGCCGACGCTCTCCTCGATCCAGCGGGCGCCGGTGATGAAGCCGATCCGGTCGGCGCTGCGGCGCAGGCCGCGTTCGCCCTCCTGCCAGAGCACGTGGCCCTCGGCGTCGGCGACGGCCAGCAGCAGCGGGGCCGTGCCGCCGGTCTCCACCAGGGTCTCGCGCAGCACCGGCAGGACGGTGTCGAGCCCGCTGGTGCGGCGCCGCTGTTCGATTTCGCCGGGGCCCAGCAGGACGGCGGCGGCGCCGGTGTCGGGGTCGAGGCCGAGGCGGCGCAGCCGGGCCCAGGAGTCGCCGATCTCGGGCCGGGGTTCGAGCAGGCCGGGGCCGCCGGTCTCCTCGGCGCGGGCGGGGGTGGACAGTTCCCGGGCGGCGGCGTCGGCGAGGGTGCGGTCGTGGACCTTGGCCAGCTCCGTCGCGGACGGCGGGGTGCGGCGCTCTGGTCGTCGGGACTGCCGTCCGGTCTGCCGCACTCGCTTCGCTCCTCGCCGCCGTTCGAGGACGCGTCGGGGCCGACGCGCTGACGAAAGCGTACGGGTGCGGTGGGCCGCTGGGGACGGGGTCGGGCAAGTCGGCATACCGGGCGGTACGGAACGCGGGTCCGGCCCAGGGCCCGGCCGTGCCCGCCGGGGTGCGGGGCCCGACCCCCGGCGGCCCCGGCCGGCGGTCAGCGCTGTGCGCCGGAGCCCTGCTGGGCCGCCTCCACGGTGTGGTGCAGGTCGGCGGTGGCCTCCAGGGCGGCGCCGGTGCTCAGTGCCAGGCAGGCGGCCAGGGCCACGGCGGCGGCCCGCAGCCAGGTGCCCGGGGCGGGGGCCGGACGGGGCCGGAGCAGCGCGGCGACCCGGCGCGGGACCGGGCCGGAGTGCGCGGTGGCGACCGTCCGGGGGCGGGCCGGCCAGGGGGAACGGCTCGCGGCCAGGGCCGCCCGGCCGACCGCGCGGGCGGTCACGGCGCGGTCGCCGACCCGGGCAGCCGCGACCTCGTCGGCCCAGCGCTCCAGGTGGTACCCGAGGGGTGCGCGCAGCGGGCGCAGTGCCGGATGGACGTCGGCGGCGTGCTCGGCGAGGGCGAGGAAGAGGTGGTGGCGGGCGGCCAGGTGGGCCCGTTCGTGGGCGAGCAGGGCGGAGCGCTCGGGGCCGTCGAGGGCGCGCAGCATGCCGGAGGTGACCACGATCCGGCCGGGCTCGCCCGGTCGGCCGGGGCGGCCCAGGCGGCCGGGCAGGGCGAAGGCGTCGGCGCAGTCGTCGTCCAGCACGGTGAGCGGGTGGTCGGCGGGCCGGAACAGCGCGGCGGGCCGCAGCAGGGCGACCGGCCGCAGGCGGGCGGCGAGCCGGGTGAGTGCGGGCGGCCACGCCGAGGGGCGTGACCGGCGCACGGAGGCGCACGGGGGGCGCATGTCCGAATGCTGGGCAGGGGAGGGGGCGCGGCCCGGCCGGTGGGCGCCGGTCCGGTCCGTCCGGTCCGTCCGGTCCGTACGGTGGCGGTCGGTGCGGTCGGTGCGGTCGGTGCGGTCGGTGCGGTCGGTGCGGTCGGTGCGGTCGGTGCGGTCGGTGCGGTCGGTGCGGTCGGTGCCGCCGGCGCCGCCGGTGGGTCGGTCGGGGTGGTCGTGGGCCGGGAGCGCGGCCCGGGCGGTGCGCAGCTCCCGCTGCCGCCGGTGGACGGTGCGCACCGCCAGTGCGCCGAGCGCGAGGAGCGCCAGGGCGGCGAGCGCGGCCGCGAACGGCGCGCCGGGCGAGGCCGCGGTGAGCCAGGGCAGCGAGAGGTGGCCGAGGGCGGCGACGGGCGGGAGCTGGAGCAGCCCGTCGGCGGCGAGCAGGCCGAGCGAGCAGAGCGTGCCGCCGGCCAGCACGGCGGTGGTCGCGGCCAGCATCCAGGCGGCGGCCCGCGGCGGCAGCGCCTCGGCGAGGCGGCGGGCCAGCGGGGCGGCCAGGAACGGCAGCAGCAGCGGGACCCAGACGGCGAGCATCATCGGCCGGCCGCTCCCGGGGTGCCCCGGCCCGGGGGGTACGGGCCCGCGGTGTCCGGGCCCGCGGCGCCGCCCCCGGTCGTCTCCGCGTCCGGGACGCCGTCGCCGAGCAGTTCGCGCAGCAACTGCTCGTCCTCGGCGGAGAGGTCGGAGACGAAGCGGGCCAGCACGGTGGAGCGGTCGGACTCGCGGCCGAGTTCGGTGTGCATCCGGCGGGCGGCGAGCCCCGCGGTGTCCTGGACGGTCGGGGTGTAGGCGTAGGCCCGGCCGGCCCGGGTGCGCACGACCGTGCCCTTGTCGAACAGTCGGCCGAGGATCGTCGCGATGGTGGTGCGGGCGAGGTCCCCGCCGAGCGCGGCCTGGACGTCCTGCGGCGTCAGCGGCTGCCGGGCGGACCAGAGGGCGGCCAGCACCTCGGCCTCCAGCTCCCCGGCGGGCCGGCGGGCGGACGGTACGTCGGGCATGGCGGCGCTTCCTCCAAGTTTCGTCTACAGTCATGTAGACCGTCTACGCAACTGTAGACGGTCCGGGCGGGTTCCGATGCGAACCGCCCCCCAACGTACGGGAGGTCCGTCGGCCTTGCTCCAGTTCCTCGCCGATCCGGCCGTTCACCTCGCGGTGAACCCGCTGGACGCGTCCTCACTGCTCGCCGCCTTCGGCGCGCTCGGCATCGCCGCGGTGCTGTTCGCCGAGACCGGCCTGCTGGTCGGCTTCTTCCTGCCCGGTGACTCGCTGCTGTTCACCGCCGGACTGCTCTGCGTCCCCGGCGCCACCAAGGGCCCACAGCTGCACCTGTGGCAGGTGCTGCCCGCCGCCCTGGTCGGCGCGCTCGTCGGAGCCCAGGTCGGTTACCTGATCGGCCGCCGCGGCGGCCGGGCGCTGCTGGCCCGGACCCGGCGCAAGAGCCTGCTGGAGGGCGTGGCGCGGGCCGAGGAACTGCTGACCAAGTACGGGCACGGCAAGGCGATCGTGCTCGCCCGGTTCATCCCGGTGGTCCGTACGGTGCTGAATCCGCTCTGCGGCGTACTCGACGTGCCGGTCCGCTCGTTCACCCTCTGGCAGGTGCTCGGAGGCGTGGTCTGGACGGTCGGCGTGGTGCTCGCCGGGTACGGGCTCGGCTCGTCCGTCCCCAGCATCGACCGATATCTGCTGCCCATCATCGGTCTGGTAGTAGTTGTCTCCGTGCTCCCCATTGTTCTCGAACTGTTCCGCGCCCGTAAGGCGCGACGTCACGGAGGTGACATGTGACGCCATCCCGGGCGCTCGCCGTGTACGACGGCAGCGGAATCGACGGCGGCCTGTAC
Source organism: Kitasatospora sp. NPDC058063 (assembly GCF_042885395.1). Taxonomy (NCBI): domain Bacteria; kingdom Bacillati; phylum Actinomycetota; class Actinomycetes; order Kitasatosporales; family Streptomycetaceae; genus Kitasatospora; species Kitasatospora sp. NPDC058063. Next base: position 124,962 of record NZ_JBHVSD010000009.1, on the reverse strand, counting down.
AGCCGGGTCAACGGCTGGGCGCAGTCCGCCCCGCACTGGTTGGACGAGCTGATCAAGGTCTGGTCGGCGCTCGGCCTCGGACTGTTCGCGGTCTTCATGCTCCTCGCGTGGTGGCGGGCGCGCGGCGCGGACTCGGCCGTGATGGCCAGGGTGCTCGCCTCGCCGGTGATCGTGGTCGTCGCGTACGGCGTCAACTCGGTGTTCAAGGGCGCGGTCGAGGAGCTCCGGCCGTGCGCCCAGATCCCCGGCAGCGTCGCGCTGGAGACCTGCCCGGGCACCGGGGACTGGTCCTTCCCGAGCAACCACTCGGTGATCGCCTTCGCCGCCGCGGCCGCGCTCTGGTTCGTCGACCGGCGGCTCGGCTGGGTGGCCGGCCTGTTCGCGGCGCTGATGGCCGCCTCCCGGGTCTGGGTCGGCGTGCACTACCCGCACGACGTGGCGGTGGGCGCACTGGTCGGGCTGCTGGTCGCGGTGGTGCTGGCGCCGCTCGCCGGGCGCTGCGGACCGCTGGTGGACCGGATGCGGGCGGGTGCGCTGCGTCCGCTGCTCGGGCCGGGCGCGCTGCCCCCGGTCGACCGCGGCTACGCGACGCAGGGGCGCTGACCCCGCCGCCGACGCCGCCGGGAACTCCGACGCCGCTGCGCGCTCGGACGCCGTTTCTCGGGCCGCCCGCCCCTTGTCCGGTTTCGGACGACGGGTGGAGCATGTGAGCCGGGCGTGGGGCCTCCTCCGGGGGGCGCCCGCCCGGCTCAGTCGTGCTCGGGCGCGCCGGCGCCGGGCGTGCCAGCGGAGGGAGTGCCGAATGCCGTACCGACTCGACATCACGCAGGGGGACTGGCCGGGGGACCTGCTGCACAAGGGCGTCGAGGGGCTGCTGGCCGAGGCCATGGTGCTCACCCTCGCCACCGCGGGGCACGAGCACGGCCCGCACGCCAACCTGGCCTTCTTCGCGTACGACGACGACCTCGTCCTCTACTTCGTCAGCGAGCGCTCCACCCGGCACAGCCACCACCTGGCCGAGGAGGCCCGGGCCGCCGCCACCGTCTTCCTGCCGCCGCCGGCCTTCGGCGAGCAGCTGCGCGGCCTCCAGCTGACCGGCAGCGCGGGCGAGGCCTGGGGGCGGCAGGCCGAGGCGGCGCTGGCCGCCTACCAGGGGCGCTATCCGGCCTTCGCGCGGGACGAGGAGGCCCGGCGGCAGTTCCTGACCGGCGGCGGGGCGGCGGCGCTGTACCGGTTCCAGGTGGAGGAGCTGACGGCGGTGGACGAGCCGAACTTCGGCCGGCGCAACTACCTGCGGGCGCGGGTGGTGCGGTCGTAGCCGCCCCGGTCGTCCCGGCGGCCCCGGCGGCCGCGACCGCCGGGGCCGTGGGCGCCACCGCCGAATAGCCGTCGGGTTGTCTGTACAACTTCCCAGGTGATTCATCTCCGGGACGGCAGCCCGACGCCCCTCGGACACCCGGGCGCATCAGCCTGGACGCATGAGAGTCATCGTCGTAGGAGCAGGCGTGCTCGGCAGCATGCACGCCTGGCAGGCCGTCGAGCGCGGCCACGAGGTCGTCCACCTGGAGCGCGAGACCGAGGCCCGCGGCGCCTCCGTGCGCAACTTCGGCCTGGTCTGGGTCAGCGGCCGGGCACAGGGCGAGGAACTGGACACCGCGCTGCGGGCCCGCGAACTGTGGGAGTCCATCGGCGCCCGCGTCCCGGACCTCGGCTTCCGGGCGAACGGGTCGCTCACCGCGATCCGCACCGAGGCCGAACTGGCCGTCGCCGAGCAGGCCCTGACCCTGCCGGACGCCGCCGCCCGCGGCTACCGGCTGCTCGACCCGGACGAGACCCGCGCCGTCAACCCGGCCCTGCGCGGCAAGCTGCTCGGCGCCCTGTGGTGCGAGCGCGACGCCGCCGTCGAGCCCCGCACCGCCCAGCGCGCGCTGCGCGGCCACCTGGAGTCCACCGGCCGGTACACCTTCCTGCCCGGGCGCGAGGTGCGGGAGGTGGTCGGCGAGAACGCCGTCCGCGACGACCACGGCGACGTCCACACCGGCGACCTGGTGATCCTCTGCACCGGCGCCTGGCTCGGCGGCCTGGTCCGCGAACTCGCCCCCGCCCTGCCGGTCCGCCGGGTCCGCCTCCAGATGATGCAGACCGACCCGCTCGGCGAGACCCTGACCACCTCCGTCGCCGACGGCGACAGCTTCCGCTACTACCCGGCCTTCGCCGGCACCGCCCTGGACCGGCTGCGCGAGACCCAGCCGCAGCCGCCGGTCGCCGCCGAGCACAGGATGCAGCTGCTGATGGTCCAGCGCCGCGACGGCGGCCTGACCATCGGCGACACCCACGAGTACGACCAGCCGTTCGGCTTCGACGTCGTCGAGGACCCGTACGACCACCTGGCCGGCGTGGTCGAGGAACTGCTCGGCCGCCCGATGCCGCGGATCCGCCGCCGCTGGGCCGGGGTGTACGCCCAGTGCGTCGACACCACCCGGGTCGTCCACCGCGAGCGCGTGCGCGACGGCGTCTGGCTGGTCACCGGCCCCGGTGGCCGCGGCATGACCTGCTCGCCCGCCATCGCCGAGACCACCGCCGAACTCGCCAACCTGTAAGGAACCTTGTTGTGACCACCGATATCCGCCTGGTCGTGCTCGACATGGCCGGCACCACCGTCGCCGACGACGGCCTGGTCGAGCAGGCCTTCACCGCGGCCGCCGCGTCGCTCGGCGTCGAGGCCGGCAGCCCGGAGTTCGACCCGATGCTGGCCCACGTCCGGGCCACCATGGGCGAGTCCAAGATCTCCGTCTTCCGGCACCTGTTCGGCGAGGAGGAGAAGGCCCAGCGGGCCAACGCCGCCTTCGAGACCGCCTACGACGACCTGGTCGACGCCGGCCACTGCGCCGCCCTGCCCGGCGCCGCCGAGGCCATCGCCGAACTGCGCGGCCGGGGCCGCAAGGTGGTCCTCACCACCGGCTTCTCCCGGACCACCCAGGACCGCATCCTGGACGCCCTGGGCTGGCGGTCCGTCGCCGACCTGACCCTCTGCCCCGCCGAGGCCGGCCGCGGCCGCCCGTACCCCGACCTGGTGCTCACCGCGCTGCTGCGCACCGGCACCGACTCGGTCCACCAGGTCGCGGTCGCCGGCGACACCGGCTACGACATGCTGACCGGCACCCGGGCCGGCGCCCCGGTCGTCGCCGGCGTCCTCACCGGCGCCCACGACGAGGCCCGCCTGCGGGCCGACGGCGCGACCCACGTCCTCGGCTCGATCGCCGAACTGCCCGCCCTGCTGGGCTGATCCGGCACCCCGCCCCGGGCCCGGCCCGGGGCGGCGGCCGTCCGGTTCAGGCGCCCGCCCGGCTCGGACGGTCGACGGTTCGGACGGCCGACGGCCCGGGCCGGCGCACCGACCAGAGCACGGCGCCGTCGATCAGGACGTTGCAGCCGAGGAACAGCAGCAGGTAGGCGGGGGAGTCGACCTCGCCGGGGAGCTTGGGGGCGACCCGCCCGGCCGGGTCCATCCGGACGGTGACCACGTCTCCGCGCTTGAACAGCGCGTCGCGCTCCTCCAGCGGGCCGCCCGGGACCTCGTCGTTCAGCTCCGTGGCGGCCAGGGTGTACGCCCGCCCGGTGCCGTGGAGCGAGTCGGTGACCTTCTCGTCGACCACCACGGCCCGCACCGTCCGGCCCGAGCCCAGGATCAGGTTGGTCCAGGCGGTGGAACCCGCGAGGTACGCGACGAAGGCGACCGCGCAGATGCCCGCGCTCCAGCCGAACATCCTCTTCTGGAACGCGGGGTTGGTGTCGGCGTCGCGGCGCAGGGCGAACGCGATCAGCATCACCAGGGGGTAGCCGAACCCGACGATGGTGGCGAGGAACGAGTTGACGTAGACGTCCAGCGCGATGACGGCGACGAGCATGGCGGTGGAGAGCGCGATGAGCGCCACCGCGCCCCCGAACCGGCGCGGGCCGCTTCGAGTCCCCTGGCCGGGCGGAGCGACCGTCATCCGAAGGCCTTCCGGACGTTGTCCCACTGGTCGGGCGGCACGGTGTCGCGGCTCTCGTCCCGGGGCGGGTGGAAGGAGATGCCCCGGTACGCGGCGGCGACCAGCGGCAGCCACTCGTCCCAGTGGTCGACGTCCTCGGTGGTGAAGACGGCGGCGACCACGTACGGGCTCCACGGGTGCGGGATCAGCAGTTCGAGCTGGCGGACCGTGCCGACGGCCGACTCCGGTACGCCGAAGACCGCGCCGGGCACCGGGACGGTCAGCTCGCGGGCGGCCAGGGCGGCGCGGCCGAGCGGCAGGTCCACCACGCCGACGTCGGCGTCCGGCCAGGCCTCGGCCAGCTCCGCGGCGACCCGCGCGGGGTAGCTGCCCGGCGCGCCGAGGTCCTGCGGGCGGAGGAAGACGGAGAGCACGCCGTGGATCGGACCGCCGTCCCCGGCCCGGACCAGGCAGCCGGACACGTGGACGGCGCCCTCCCGCAGCTGGGCCTGGAGCGCGGTCTCGGAGGCGATCACGGCGGCGAGCTTCTGCTCGGCCCCGGCCTCGGGGAAGAGCGCGTCCAACTGCTCCGCGGCCCGGGCCATCCGGTCGCCGGGGTCCTCGTCCAGGTCGACGGCGGTGAAGCCCGCGGGCAGGTCGAGCCAGAGCGGCGGGGCGGTGGCGCCCGGGGTCTCAGCGGCCATAGCCGGCCGCCCATCCGCCCATGCCGAGCAGGTTGCCGACGGTGGACACGCTGCCGATGATGACGTTGGCCTTGCCGCCGCCGGCCGCCATGCCCGCCGAGCCGATGACGCTGTTGCCACCGGTCGTGTAGTTGACCGCACCGGCGAGGTTGTCGCTCGGGTTGTCCTGGGTGAGCGCGTACGCGGTCGGGGCGTTGAGCCCGGCGGTGGTGGCGGCCTGGACGCCGTCGGAGACGTTCATCGCGGTGGCCTTGGAGACGCCGAGCTTGATGGCCGGCTTCTCGATCGCCGTGGTGAAGACCGGGTTGGCCGGGTCGATCCCCCGGGCGGCGGTCCGGACCTCGGTGGACCCGGCGGAGACCGCGCCGCGCACGCCCGCACCGGCGGCGCGGGCCTCCCGGACGGCGGTCACGCCCTTGGCCGCGACGCCCACGCCGGGGATCGCGCCGAGGACGTCGCCGCCCAGGGTCAGCCAGTTGCCGATGTTCTTCTGCGGCGGCCACAGCTGGCCCTTGGCGGCGTACTGGGTCGCGTGCGCGCCCGCGGCGGCGGCGCTCAGCAGGAGCGCCGGCAGCGCGAAGGCGGGGAAGAAGATCGCCGCGACGCCGCAGACGCCGGCCGCGACGGTCAGCAGGTCCGCGCCGTGGTTCTTGAACCAGTCGCCGACCTTGCTGAGCCAGCCGGGCTCCGGCGGGGCCTTGCTGTCGGCGGCCTTGCGGACGGCCTCGGCCGTCTTCTTCGCGTCCGACTGGTGGGTCCCGGCGAGCTCGTGGGCCTGCTTCTGGAGGCCGGCCAGCTCGTTGGAGGCGCTGGTGAGCAGGCCGGCGGCCGAGTCGAGGTGGCTCTTCGCCGTGTTGTAGCGCTGTTCGGCGGCGGCGAGGCTCGCGTCGTCGGAGTAGTGGCGGCCGGCCAGTTGGAGGTCGGGGGCGGCGGCCGCGGCGCTGTGCGCCCGGTCCGCTTCGTCCTGCTTCTTCTTGGCGGCGACCGCGGAGGCGGCCAACTCGGCCGCCTTGGGCTGGTGTTCGGTCAGCGCCTTGTACCAGACATCGAGCGCGGTGTAGGCCGCGGTGATCGAGTCGGCGGCGTCCTGGAGGTAGCCGGGGAGCTTGTCGAACTGCTTGGCGAACTGCTTGGCGGCCTCGCCCGTCCACTCGCCCTGGTTGGAGGAGAGCTGGGAGAGCGTGGTGTGCACGCCGGTCAGGTGCTGGCCCACCCGGCGCAGGCCGGCGCTGAGCGCGGTGACGGCGGCGGAGTCGCCGGGGGTGGGGTTGAAGCCGAGGCCGGACCAGTCGGGCGCCGGCGGCGTCGGGGCGCTCACGACTGCCCCGCCGGGGTGAGGACCTTGACGATGCTCTGCTCGGTGCCGTCGTAGTTCTTCTGCACCTGCTCCAGGCCCTCGTCCAGGACCTTGACGCACTCGCGGACCTTCTTCAGGCCGAACTGCCACTTGTCCTTGAAGTGCCCGCAGGCCTCGTCCAGGAAGTCGAAGCCGGTGCCGGTGTGGCCGGCCGCTTCGAAGGCCTTGAGCCCCTGTTCGAGTTCGTCGCCGCAGCCTTTGAGGTCCTGGGCCAGCTTGGCGAGGAATTCTGAACTGACTTTGAAGTCGGACACTTTCGCCCCCCGATGCGTCGTTTGTCGGACCGGGCGAGCATAGCCCCGACCAGTGCGCCGATGATCGCCCGCGCAGGGGTCCGGGGGAGGATGTTTGCGGGACCTTTACGGGCCGTCGACGCCTTCTTGACGTCGGCGGCCCGGCCCGGGACGTACCCGCGGGGTCGGTCTCAGCGGCGCCAGAAGCCGCGCTTCTTCGGGGTGACGAGCCGTACCACGGCGGTGACGAACAGTTCGGCGACGGGCGAGGGCCCCGGGCCGTGGTTGAGGTGGCTCTCGGCGGTCCACTCGCCGAGGACGGTGCCGGGGCTGCCGTCGAAGGGGCTGAACGCGTGCTCCAGGGTCATGTAGCGCACCGACCTGGCGCCCTGGGGCTGGACGGCGGCGACGAAGTGGGCCTCGGTGGCGCCGACCGCGGTGGGCAGGGTGACCAGCAGCATGTGGTGGCCGTCGACCGACAGGTGCCGGCAGTCGAGGCCGTGGTGGGGCAGGCGGTCCTCGGGCGGCAGGGCGGCGCCGAGGTCGTCCCAGATCTGGGTGACGACGGGCAGCAGGCTGCCGCCGTCCGGGGTCGGGGTGGCCACGCGCGGGCCGAACTCCAGTACCTGGCGGGCGAGTTCGCGGTGGACGAAGCGGTAGTGATGGGGTCGGGGGTCCGTCATGGGGGACACCGTAGCGAAGGCTTCGGGGCGGGAGGTCGGCACGTCCGACGTCCCGCCCCGAAAGGGTGGCTGACCAGCGTATTCGGAAATTGACGAACCGTCAGAACGGCGTCAGGAGTGTCCGCCCTTGAGGTTGAGCACGACCACCCCGACGATCACCAGCGCTATGCCCACCAACTGGAGCCGCCCGAGCGACTCGCCGAAGGCGACCACGCCGATCCCGGCGACCGCCGCGGTGCCGGCCCCGGACCAGACCGCGTAGGCGACCGAGACCGGTATGTGCTTGAGTGCGCGGCCGAGCAGCACGAAGGAGAGCGCGTAGCCGATGCCGACGCCGAGGCTCGGCCAGAGCCGGGTGAACCCCTCGGTGAGCTTGAGGCAGCTGGTGGCGCAGACCTCGCTGACGATGGCGAGGGCGAGCAGGAGATAGGGCATGTCAGGGTCGAACCGCGCCGGGACCGGCGAGCTTCCCGAGCAGGGCGAGGTCGGCCTGCTCCAGGCTGGCGAGCAGGGTGATCCGCTCGCCCCGGGGCATCGGCACCGCAGTGGACGGCACGGCGAGCACAGCGCAGCCGGCCGCGGTGGCGGAGGCGACCCCGGTCGGGGTGTCCTCGACAGCGAGGCAGGCCGCCGGGTCCAGGCCGAGCCGCTCGGCGGCGGCGAGGTACGGGTCGGGCGCGGGCTTGGTGCGCTCGGTGTCCTCGGCGGCCAGGGTGACGGCGAACCAGTCCCGGCCGATGGCGGACAGCACCAGGTCCACCACCCGGCGCGGGGAGGCGGAGACCAGCGCGGTGGGCACCCGGGCGTCGCGCAGCGAGGCCAGCAGGGCGAGCGCGCCGGGGCGCGGAACGGTTTCGGCGGCGACCTTGCCGGCGAAGGAATCGCCGAGCCGGGCGGCGAGTTCGGCCTCGCCGAGCGTGGTGCCGCTGACCCTGTGCAGGTGGGCGGCGGTGTGCTCGATGGCCTGGCCGAGCACCTCGGGGGCGTCCTGGTCGGTGAGCGGGCGGTTCAGTTCCTCGGCGAGTTCGGCGGCGGCCTGCCACCACAGCTGCTCGGTGTCCACCAGGGTGCCGTCCATGTCGAAGAGGACGGCGGCGGGCAGGACGGCGGCGGGCAGCGCGGCGGGCGGGGCGGAGTTCCCGGGCAGGGCGGAGTCGGGCAGGGCGGAGTCAGGCATGGCGGTACCTTCGGTGGTTCTTCGGTGCTCCGGTGGACGGAGCAGGGAGGTACGAGGTTCTCAGGCGGTGCGGCGGTCCACCAGCACCGGGCGCTCCGGCAGGGTGAGCGCGGCCCGGGCGCCGGCCGGCAGGGCGGCGGCGGCCTCGGTGGGCAGGTCGGCCTTGACCTCGGTGCCGTCGTCCAGGCGGACGGTGAGCCGGGTGACGGCGCCCAGGAAGGAGGCGGTGACCACCAGCGCGGGGCCGTCCTCGGCCGGGGTCAGGGTGACGTTCTCCGGGCGGACCAGCACCTGGAGCTCGCCGTCGGCCGGGATCGCGCCGTCCACCGCGTGCCGGCGGCCGAGCACCTCGACGCCGTCCGAGGTGCGGGTGCACGGGATGCGGCTCATGGTGCCGACGAACTCGGCGACGAAGGCGGTGGCCGGCCGGCTGTACAGCTCGGACGGGACGGCGCACTGCTCCAGCCTGCCGGCCCGCAGCACCGCGACCCGGTCGGCCATCGACAGCGCCTCCTCCTGGTCGTGGGTGACGAACAGGGTGGTGATGCCCAGCTCCTGCTGGAGGCGGCGGATCTCGTCGCGCAGCTGGAGGCGGACCTTGGCGTCCAGCGCGGACAGCGGCTCGTCCAGCAGCAGGACGCGCGGCTGGAGGGCGAGCGCGCGGGCGAGCGCGATGCGCTGCTGCTGGCCGCCGGACATCTGGTGCGGGTAGTGGTCGGCGCGGTGCGGCAGGCCGACCAGCTCCAGCAGCTCCTGGGCCCGCTTGCGGCGCTCGGCCTTGCCGGTGCCGCGCATCCGCAGCCCGAAGGCGACGTTGTCCAGGGCGGTCAGGTGCGGGAAGAGGCTGTACGACTGGAACACCATGCCCGCGTCGCGCTTGTGCGCGGGGATCGCGGTGATGTCCCGGCCGTCGACCAGCACCTCGCCGGAGTCGTGCTGCTCGAAGCCGGCCAGGATGCGCAGCGCGGTGGTCTTGCCGCAGCCGGACGGGCCGAGCAGGGCGATCAGCTCGCCCGGGTGGACGGTCAGGTCCAGGCCGTCGAGGGCGGTGGTGGCGCCGAACGCGCGGCGCAGGGAGCGGAATTCGACGGTGGCGCTGCCGGGGGAGAGCGAGACGCCGTTGGCGATGGCGGTGGCCGTGGTCATGACTGGTGACTCCGGGGGGTTTCAGGAGGTGGCGGTCTTGGCGCGGCGCTCGCGCCCGGCGGTGGCCAGCAGGAGCAGCAGCAGCCAGGTGAGCAGCAGGCTCAGGATGGAGACCGCGACCGACATGTGGGCCTGGCTGTTGCCGACCGAGTAGATCCAGACCGGGAAGGGCTGGTAGCCGAGGATCGAGGCGGTGGTGAACTCGCCGAGGACCAGGGCCAGGGTGAGGAAGGAGGCGTTCAGCAGGGCCCCGCGCAGGTTGGGCAGGACCACGGTGAACACCGCGCGCGGCCAGCTCGCGCCGCAGTTGCGGGCGGCCTCGACCAGGGTGCGCACGTCCATCGAGCGCAGGCCGGCGTCCAGGGCGCGGTAGGCGAGCGGCAGGGCCATCAGCACGTAGGCGACGACCAGTACCAGCGGGAAGTCCGGGTCCTGGACGAACACGAAGGTCTGGAAGAACGGGGTGTCCATCAGGTAGTCCGGGCCCCAGCGCAGCACGCCGATGAGGCCGGCGGTCAGGGCGACCGGCGGGACGACCAGCGGCAGGGTGCAGAGCACGTCGATGACCGGGCGCAGCTTCGGCGAGCCGAGCCGGACGGCGATCAGGGCCGGGACGAGCAGGAGCAGCAGCACCACGACGGTGACCACGGCGAGGCCGAGGGTCAGCCAGAGGCTGTCCAGGAAGCCGGGGGCGGAGAGCAGTCCGGTGTAGGCGGAGAAGGAGATGCCCTTGGGCTCGTCGATCGAGAACCAGAAGGAGGCCGCGAGCGGGACGACGAAGTAGACGCCGGCGAGCAGCAGCACGGCACCGCGCCACCAGCGCACGTCGCGTCGGCCGGGGCGGGCGGGGGTGGTCAGCTGAGCCATCGGGCGCTCCGGCGCTGGAGGGGGAGGTACACGGCCATCACCAGGACGGCCACGACGATCATGTTGAGGCTGAGGGCGAGGGCGAGGTTGCCCTGGCCGACCAGCACGTTGCCGGAGAGCGCGTCCGCGATCGAGCGGCTGACCAGCGGGACGGTCGCGCCGACCATGGCGGCGGCCGTCGCGTAGGCGGCGAAGGCGCTGCCGAAGAGCAGCACGAAGCCGCCGAGCAGGGAGGGCAGCAGGATCGGCAGGGCGACGTGGAGCCAGTACTGGACGGTGGTGGCCCGGTTGTTCTGGGCCGCCTCGCGCCACTGGGTCCGCAGGCCGTCCAGGGCCGGGGTGATGGTGAGCACCATCAGCGGGATGAGGAAGTACAGGTAGACGACCGTCAGGCCGGTGAAGGAGTACAGCGACCAGCCGTGGTCGGTGAGGTGCAGCAGCCTGGTGATCTCACCGGCGTTGCCGAGGGTGGCGACGAACGCGAAGGCGAGCGGCAGGCCGCCGAAGTTGGCGAGCACGCCGGAGGAGGTGAGCACCGCCTGGCGCAGCCAGCCGCGCCGGGAGGTGACGACGGCCTGGGCGAGCGGTACGCCGAGCACGGTGGCGAGCAGCGCGGTCAGCGCGGAGAGCTTGAGGCTGCTCAGCATGGCCGTCCGGTAGCCGCCCTGGACGGAGGCCGTCAGGTTGTCGAAGGTGAACTGCCCGGCGCCGCTCTCCGCGTCGCTGGAGGCGGTGAACGCGCCGATCACGATGGCGACGCAGGGAAGTCCGAAGCCGATCAGGAAGAACAGCAGCAGCGGCACGGTGGCCAGCCAGGAGGCGCCGCCGAGGCGGGCGAGCGGCCGGCGCCGCGGGGCGGGGGCGGTGCTCGTGGGGGAGGTGGTCGTGGCGGTGGCGGACGCCCCCGCGCCGCCACCGGGGGAGGTGGCGGCGGGGGTGGTCGGCACCGGGGTGGGAGCCGTGGTCATGAGTGCCTTTTCTCAGCCCGAAGTGCGGTACGTGGCCGGGGTGTCAGCCCGCGACGGCCTTGGTCCAGTTCTCGGTGACGACCTTCTTGGCCGCGTTGATCTGGTCGACGGTCGGGAAGGTGGTGAACGGCTTCTCGACGGCCGGCAGCTTGGCGGCCGCGGTGGTGTCCAGGGTGCCGTCCTTCTTCAGGGCCTCGAAGGTGGACGGGGTGGCGTAGCCGCCGAGGAAGAGGTTCTGGCCCTCGGTGCTGAACAGGTACTCCTGCCACAGGCGGGCGGCCGCCGGGTGCGGGGCCCACTTGTTGACGGCCTGGTTGTAGAACTGGGCGTAGGAGCCGTCGGTCGGGATGGAGACCTTCCAGTCGACGCCCTTGTCCTTGAACTCGTCGGTGTAACCGGCGTTCAGGTAGGACCAGTCGATCGAGATCGGGGTCTCGCCCTTCTCGATGGTGGCCGGGGTCGACTCGACCGGGTTGAAGTTGCCGGACTGCTTCAGCTTGCCGAAGAAGTCGATGCCGGGCTGGACGTTGTCCAGCGAACCGCCGTTGGCGAGCGCGGCCGCGTAGACGCCGCCGAAGGCGGAGCCGGACTTGGTCGGGTTGCCGTTGAGGGCGACCTGGCCCTTGTACTCGGGCTTGAGCAGGTCGGCGAAGGTCTTCGGGCAGTTGGCGATCTTCTTGGCGTCGCAGCCGATGGAGACGTAGCCGCCGTAGTCGTTGACGGCGGCGCCGTTCGCGTCCTTCATGGTGTCCGGCACCTTGTCGAAGGTGGCGACCTTGTAGGGGGCGAGGATGCCGTCCTTGACCGCCTGGAGGGCGAAGGCGCTGCCCAGGTCGACCACGTCGGGGGCGCGGTCCTGGCCCTTGCGGGAGTTGACCGCGTTGATCTCGTCCTGGCTGGAGCCGTCCGGGTTCTCCTCCTCGACCTCGATGCCGTACTTGGCCTTGAAGCCGTCGATGATCTTGCCGTAGTTCGCCCAGTCCCGGGGCAGCGTGATGACGTGCAGCTTGCCCTCCTTCTTGGCCGCGGCGATCAGGCCGTCCATGCCGCCGAAGTCGGCGGCCGAGGTGGCCGTCTTGGCGTCCTTGGCGCCGTCCTTGGCGGCGTCGCCGGACTTGGCGCTCGAACCGGCGGAGCCGCAGGCGGTGAGGGAGAGCGCGGCGGCGGTCAGTACGGCCGCGAAGGCGGCGGCGCGGGCGCGGTGCACGGTCACGGGGAAGTCTCCTGTTAAGGGGGCGTACTGCGAGGGGCGTTCGCGGGGGGTTCCGCGGGCCTGCGTCTCGCGAAGGGCGGCGGACCGGCCGGGTGAGCGATCGATCGACGTCGTCCGAGTTGACTAGCCAACTTCGCTGACAGCAGTAAGTACGCCGGAGGCCGGTGACGGGAAGATGAACGGACGGCCCAGAACCGGGGTCGGCTGCGGGAACGGTGGAATCCGGCCATCGGAGCGTGAACCGTTCGGTGCGATGCTTCGAAGGCGCAGCGGGATAAGGTCGGGCAGTCCGCGCCGGCACGGCTGCGCAGGACACCGCCCCAGGAGGGACATTGACTGACGTGGCAACTGAGCCCCAGCGCCCCGGGGCCGAGGGGCGCCCGGCCGCCGGGGACCGCTCGGCCGCCGCGGAGCCCGCGGCCGAGCGCCCCGGCGCGCTGTACCGGAAGGTGGCCGCCGACCTGCGCGAGGCGATCACCACCGGCGCGTACGGCGAGGCCGGCCGGCTGCCCGCCGAGGGCGCGCTGGCCGAGCAGTACGGCGTCTCCCGCGGCACCGTCCGCCAGGCCCTCGCAGTGCTGCGCTCCGACGGACTGGTCACCTCCCGCCGCGGCACCCGCCGGGTGGTCCTCGGCGGCGCCCGGGTGCAGAGCTTCTCCGAACTCCTCAGCTTCACGCACTGGGCGTACTCGATGGGCGAGGAGCCCGGCGGCATCCTGGACTCGCTGGTGCGCCGCCCGGCCGACGCCGCCGAGCGCGAGCAACTGCGCCTGGAGCCGGGCGCCGAGGTGTACGTCATCGTCCGGCTGCGGACGCTGTCCGGCACGCCGGTGATGGTCGAGCGCACCGTGTACCCGCCGCGGGTCGGCGAGATCGTCGCCGAGCTGCCGCCGGACGTGGTCTCGCACACCGAAGTGCTGCGCGAGCACGGCATCCTGTTCACCGACGCCGACCACACCATCGACGTCGTCCCGGCCAACGCCGAGGACGCCCGGCTGCTCGGCTGCCGCCGGGGCGGTCCGCTGCTGCGCGAGCGGCGGCGCACGACCGACCCGACGGGCACGCCGGTGGAGTGGTCCCAGGACCGCTACCTGCCCGGGACGGTGGCGTTCAGCGTGCACAACTCCCTTGCCACCTCGGCGCTTTCGCGGCACGCTCGGGAGCTGGACTGAGCCCCTCGCGCGTGCCGCACGGGCGTCCTCACGGCGTCAGCGCCCTCACGGCGTCAGCGCCCTCACAGCGTCAGCGCCCTCCTGCGGCGAGCGCCCTCGCCGCGTGAGCGTCCTCACCGCATGAGGGCGGCGAGCAGCGGGCGGTAGTGCTCGAAACCGGGCGTCGGGGCGCCCGCCACCTTCGCCTGCTCGTCCCAGCGCCGCACCGCCACCGCGTCCCGCGCGCCCGGGAGTTCGGCGAAGGCGGCGGCCCGGCGCTCGTCCATCGGGCCGCCCTGGACGCCCAGCGTGTACTCGGAGGCCGCGGAGAGCCGCTCCCGGTACCCGGGCTCGACCGCGCACAGGTAGCGCTTGGCGGCCACGTGCAGCCGGACCGGCTCGGTGACCTCCGGGCCGAACCAGCGGGCCAGCCAGTCGGCCCCGGAGTCGCTGTGGCGATTGTCCTGACCCTCCATCAGATCCCGTCCGTGCGCGGACCCCTGGCCGTGCTCGTCGAAGAAGTGGCCGACGTCGTGGAGCAGCGCGGCGGCGACCAGGTGCGCCGGCGCCCCGGCGGCCTCGGCGGCAGCGGCGGCCTGGAGCATGTGCTCGGCCATGGTGACCTCCTCGCCCAGGTACTCCCCGGCGCCCTCGCCCGCGAACAGGGCGGCGATCGCGTCCAGCGCGGCGGCGCGGTGGCGCAGCACCGCAAGGGTGCTGTGCAGGGAGTCGAGGTCGGCGTAGCAGCCCTGGAGGTGGCGGTGGCCGTCCTGCCGGAAGGCCGTCCGGGCGTGCATCAGGCGGGTGTTGTCGAAGATCAGGCAGTCGCCGGGGCCGAGGCGGAAGGTGAGCCGGAGCCCGGGGCGCAGGGTGATCGCGGCGAAGCGGCGGTAGGCGGCGTAGAAGGCGTTCAGGCCGTCCGGGGCGCCGGCCCGGACCGTGCCGATCGAGCGGTTGTTGAACCTGACCTCGCGGATCCGGCCCAGCGGGTCCACGTCGATCAGCGGGCGGTCGGCGCGCAGTTCGGTGCCCCGGTCGCGGAAGACGAACGGGACGGGCGTACGGGTGAGGACCTCGAACGCGGCCGGCGCCTCCTCCCGGAGGAGCGCCGCGGCCTTGAACCCGTCCACCAGCCCGGAGTCGCCGCCGGTCGCCGAGTTCTCCAGGCAGTGCAGCAGCTGGAGGGTCGGCACCGGGTCCCGGTACGGGTTGTCGGTGTGCGGGGCGATGGCGACGCTGGTGAAGGCGAGGTTGTTCGGGTCCGGCTCGACCCGGACGTCGAACAGCTCCCCGTAGTTGGTGACCCGTACGTGGCCGAAGCTCTCCGCCACCCGCAGCACCTGCCGCTCGACGGCCGGCACCCCGCGCAGCACCGCGAAGCCGTCGTCCCGTACGGCGGCCAGCACCGCGGCCCGCTCGGCCGGGTCGGCCAGGTAGGCCTCCCACCGCGCCTGCGGGAGGCCGGACGCGAAGTCCGCCGCCGTCCAGAGCCGCTTGCCCCGCTCGGTGCGCCCGTCGCCCTCGTCGGCCCGGTCGAGCCACTCCAGCGGGTAGCGGGAGCGGTGGCCGTCCGACCAGCGCACCTCCAGGTGTCCGTCGGCCTCCGCGCTCCCGGCGACCGCCAGGTCCTCGGGCAGGTCGTCGATCTGGAACAGCTTCTGTCCGTTGCGCGGGTCCCGGCACTCGGCGCACGGGCAGTTGTCGCGCAGCCAGTACGGCGGCAGTTCGGTCATCGGTCTTCTCCTCGGCGGCACTACGGCTGTCGTATGGGCTGAAGTTGTATAGCCAACTTCAAGCTCTGTCCGGGAGCCTGCCTGCCGCCGGTGAGTTCCACGTGCCGGGCGGGTGAACGCTTCGGAAACTGTGCCGGCGGGCGGTTCCCGCGGGCTGTTCGGGTGAGGGGCACGGGGTGCGGGGCGTTTCGGGGAGGGGAGGCGCCCGGGCTGGGGCACTGTCGGAGGACTTCCTCCTGCTTCGAGAGGCGATCGGCCATGGCCCATTCCTCCTCCAATCCGCCCGGCTCCGGGCACACCGGGCTGCGGCGCGAGGTCGGCGTCATCGGACTGCTCTGGGCCTCGGTCGGGGCGATCATCGGCTCCGGCTGGCTCTTCGGGGCGCAGAAGGCGGCGGTGGCCGCCGGGCCGGCGGCGCTGCTGTCCTGGGGCATCGGCGCGGTGGCGATCATCCTGCTGGCGCTGGTCCACGCCGAGCTGGGCGGGCTGTTCCCGGTGGCGGGCGGGACGGCGCGCTACCCGCACTACGCCTTCGGCGGGTTCGCCGGGATGTCCTTCGGCTGGTTCACCTGGCTGCAGGCCGCGACCATCGCGCCGATCGAGGTGCAGGCGATGATCAACTACGCCCAGCACTGGAGCTGGGCGGACGGCCTGCTGAACAAGAACCTGACCCTGACCGGCTGGGGATTCGTCGTCGCGGCCGCCCTGCTCGGAGTCTTCGTCGCGGTCAACTTCCTCGGCGTGCGGCTGCTCGCCCACACCAACAGCGCGGCCACCGTGTGGAAGGTCGCCATCCCGGTGCTGACCATCTTCGCGCTCGGCCTCACCGAGTTCCACGGCTCCAACTTCGACGTGCACGGCTTCGCGCCGGACGGCGCCAAGGGCGTGCTCACCGCGATCAGCAGCAGCGGGGTGATCTTCGCGCTGCTCGGCTTCGAACAGGCCATCCAGTGGGCGGGGGAGAGCCGCAACCCGCGCCGGGACATCCCCCGCGCGGTGCTCGGCTCGGTGGTGGTCGGCACCATCGTCTACGTGATGCTCCAGGTGGTGTTCATCGGCGCACTGCCGCCGGAGACCTTCGCCCAGGGCTGGAGCACCCTCGACTACCCCGGGATCAGCGGACCGTTCGCCGGCCTGGCGACCCTGATCGGCCTGGGCTGGCTGGCCACCGTGCTGTTCATCGACGCGGTCATCTCGCCGGCCGGCACCGGGCTGGTCTACATCACCTCCAGCTCCCGGGTCACCTACGGCCTGAGCCGCAACGGCTACGCGCCGCAGGTGCTGCAGTCCACCGACAAGCGCGCGGTGCCCTGGCTGGGCCTGCTCATCGCCTGGGTGGCCGGGGTGATCTGCTTCCTGCCCTTCCCGAGCTGGCAGCGGCTGGTCGGCTTCATCACCTCGGCGGTGGTGCTGATGTACGCGGGCGCCCCGCTGGCCTTCGGGGTGCTGCGCAAGCGGCTGCCGAAGATGGAGCGCTCGTACCACCTGCCCGGCGGCTCGGTGATCTCGCCGCTGGCCTTCGTGGTGGCGAGCCTGGTCATCTACTGGTCCGGCTGGGACACCCTGTGGCGCCTGGGCCTGGCGATCGTGATCGGCTACGCGCTGCTCGGCGGGTACTCCTGGTACGCGCGCTCCAAGGGGCTGCCGAACGCGCCCCGGATGGACTTCCGGGCCGGGCAGTGGCTGCCGGTCTACCTGCTCGGCATGGGCCTGACCTCCTGGCAGGGCACCTTCGGCGCGGGCGCCAAGGGGAACCTGCCGCTGTGGTGGGACATCGTGGTCGTGGTGGTGTTCTCGCTGGTCGTCTACTACTGGGCGCTGGCGATCGCGCTGCCGACGGAGGAGATCGAGCGGAACATTCGCGGCGTCGAGGTGGTGGACGTCAACGGGCACTGAGCCCGGGCACGGCCGAGGCCCCCGCAGGATGTCCTGCGGGGGCCTCGGCCGTGGGAGCCCGAACCGCTCAGGCCGGGACGGTCGCGCTCCAGGCGGCCTCGGCGGCGGCCAGCGCGGGCGCCGGGTCGGCGTCCGTCGCCCCGGCCAGGCCCGACAGGCAGGCGCGGACGGTGTCCAGCGCGGCCGCCCGCCCGTAGTGGTTGACCCGCAGCATCGAGCCGGCCAGGGCGCCGCCGCCCGGCTGGACGGGCAGGGCCGGGTCGAGGCGGGCGGCGAGGGCGGTCGCGTCGACGCCGTCCGGGGTGCGCAGGGTGGTGGCGACCGGGGCCGCGTGGGCGTCCTCGACGACGTACGGGGCCAGGGTGCCGAGCGCGCGGACGCCGGCCCGGGTGGCGGCCGAGGCGGCGCGGTGGCGGGCGATCACGGCCGGCAGGCCGTCGGCGGCGATCCGGTCCAGGCAGGCGCCGAGCGCGAGCATCTCCAGCTGGGCCGGGGCGTGCGGCAGCACCGCGCGGCCGGCGTCGGTCCAGCGCTCCTTCCAGTCGAGCAGCGAGAGGTAGGAGCGGCGCGGGGCGGCCGGGTTGGCGGCGATCCGCTCCCAGGCGCGCGCGGAGACGGAGACGGCGGAGACCCCGGCCGGGCCGCCCATCGCCTTCTGGCCGCCGATGACGCACAGGTCGACACCCCACTCGTCGGTGAGCAGCGGCTCGGCGGCGACGGAGGCGACCGCGTCGAGCATCAGCAGCGCGCCGTGCTCGCGGACCACGGCACCGATCCCGGCGACCGGGTTGGTGTTGCCGGTCGCGGCCTCGGCGTGCACCAGGGAGACGAAGTCGATCCCCGGGTTGGCGTCGAGGGCCTCGGCCACCTGCTCGGCGCTCACCGCGCTGTCGAAGGGCACGGCCAGGTCGACGACCTTCGCCCCGCAGGAGCGCAGCCAGTTGCCGAAGGTCTGCCCGTACGGGCCGGTGACGATGTTGAGGGCGGTCGAGCCGGGGTGCGCGGCGCCGCGGATCGCGGCCTCCAGGGGCAGGAGCGCCTCGCCCTGGGTGACGATCACATCGGCCTCGGTGTGCAGCAGTGCGGCCACCCGGTCCTCGATCGCCGCGAACTCGGCGGCGCTGAGCGGGGGCAGGTCGAGGAAGGGACTCACGTCTTGATCGCCTTTCGCGGGGGTGGGGTGCGGAAACGAGTCTGCCGCATCATGACTGCTTACACGGAACCCGCCCGTCGGTAGAGTGCGGCCATGAGCGATGGCGCGGTGCTGCACGTGCGGGGTCGGGTGCTGGTCGGTCCGCAGGACGTCCGGGACGAACTCTGGGTGGTGGACGGCCGGGTGAGCTTCACCCGCCCGCCGACCGCCGGGGACGTGCGGACGGTGAACGGCTGGGTGCTGCCCGGCCTGGTGGACGCGCACTGCCACGTCGGCCTGGACGCGCACGGCGCGGTGGACGCCGCGACCAGCGAGAAGCAGGCGCTCACCGACCGGGACGCCGGCACCCTGCTGATCCGCGACGCCGGCTCGGCCGCCGACACCCGGTGGATCGACGAGCGCGAGGACCTGCCCCGGATCATCCGGGCCGGGCGGCACATCGCCCGCACCCGCCGCTACATCCGCAACTACGCGCACGAGATCGAACCCGGCGACCTGGCCGCCTACGTGCGGGCCGAGGCCCGGCGCGGGGACGGCTGGGTGAAGCTGGTCGGCGACTGGATCGACCGCGAGCGTGGCGACCTCGCCGCCTGCTGGCCCGGCGACGCGCTGGCCGAGGCGATCGCGGCGGCGCACGAGGAGGGTGCCCGGGTCACCGCGCACTGCTTCTCCGCCGAGTCGCTGCCGGACCTGCTGGCGGCCGGGATCGACTGCGTCGAGCACGCCACCGGGCTGACCGAGGAGCTGATCCCGGCCTTCGCCGAGCGCGGGGTGGCGATCGTGCCGACGCTGGTCAACATCGCCACCTTCCCGGACCTCGCGGCCGGCGGCGAGGCCAAGTTCCCGGCCTGGTCGGCGCACATGCGGCGGCTGCACGAGCGCCGGTACGACACCGTGGGCGCCGCGCACGACGCCGGCATCCCGGTGTTCGTCGGGACGGACGCGGGCGGCTCGCTGGCGCACGGGCTGGTCGCGGACGAGGTGGCGGAGCTGGTGAAGGCGGGTCTGAGCCCGGCGCAGGCGCTGTCGGCGGCGAGCTGGGGAGCGCGCGAGTGGCTGGGGCGGCCGGGCCTGGAGGAGGGCGCGCCGGCGGACTTCGTGGTGTACGCGCAGGATCCGCGGGCGGACGTCCGGGTGCTCGCGGACCCGCGGCTGGTGGTGCTGCGGGGGCGGCCGGTCGGGTAGGCCCGCGGTGTCCTCGGTCGGGCCGAGGACACCGCCCGCGGACCCCGTCGACCTGCCTCGATCCCATGATCATCCGCTGAAGGCGCTGTCGGCGTAGGCCGATAGGGTGGCGACCATGGCACCGCGTCCACTGAACGAGATCGTCGAGCCCGGCTGGGCCACCGCCCTGGAACCCGTCGCCGGACGGGTCGCCGCGATGGGCGACTTCCTGCGCGCCGAACTGGCCGCAGGCCGAACCTACCTGCCCTCCGGCCCGAACGTGCTGCGGGCCTTCCAGCAGCCCTTCGCCGACGTGCGGGTGCTGATCGTCGGGCAGGACCCGTACCCGACGCCCGGCCACGCCGTCGGGCTCAGCTTCTCGGTGGCGCCGGAGGTGCGGCCGATCCCGGCGAGCCTGATCAACATCTACCGGGAGTACGGCACCGACCTGGGCCTGCCGCAGCCGTCCAACGGGGACCTCACCCCGTGGACGCAGCAGGGCGTGCTGCTGCTCAACCGCGTGCTCACCGTGCAGCCGCGCAAGAGCGGCCAGCATCGCGGCAAGGGCTGGGAGGCGGTCACCGAGCAGGCGATCCGGGCGCTGGTGGCGCGCGGCGGCCCGCTGGTGGCGATCCTGTGGGGGAGCGACGCCCGCAACCTGCGCCCGCTGCTGGGCAACGTGCCGTCGGTGGAGTCGGTCCACCCCAGCCCGATGTCGGCCGACCGCGGCTTCTTCGGTTCGCGGCCGTTCAGCCGGGCGAACGAGCTGCTGGTGCGGCAGGGGGCGCAGCCGGTGGACTGGCGGCTGCCGTAGCCGCCGGTGCGGCGCGGCCGCTGTAGGCCGGTACGGTGCGGCCGCTGTAGCAGAGCTGGGTCAGCGCAGAACGCCAATCTCACTCCAACGAGTGAAATGACTTTCTGTGTTACTCATGTGACGGATTGTTCGAGAAGACTGGCGTCTCATCGTTTCATCTGTGTGGGGGTATCGCCATGTCTTCTCGCCGAATCGTTTCCGCCGCCGCGGCCACCGCCGTGGTGGCGAGCACCCTGCTCACCGCCGCGCCCGTCCACGCGGCCGAGCCCGCCCCGTCGCCCGGCAAGGCCCGCGCCGTCACCGCCGAACTCGACCTGGACGTCAGCCTGTTGAACAAGGCGGTGGACGTCCCGGTGAACATCGCGCTGAACAAGGTGGAGTCGCCGGCGCAGCGCGACGGATCGATCCTGACGGCCACGGTGGCCGGGGTCGACCAGACCGGCCCGGTCGAGCTCGTCAAGGCCGACATCGGCAAGTCGGTGACCAGGGTCGACGCCAAGGGCGCCACCGCCTCCGTCAAGCTGGTCAACGCCGACGTGCACGCCCCCGGGCTGCCCACCACCGCGCTGCTCGGCCTGGAGGCGATGAGCGCCGAGGCGACCTGTCCGGTCGACGGGCAGCCGACCGCCGACGTGGTCGCGCCGGTCAAGCTCAGCGTGCTCGGCAAGCCGGTCACCGTCGGCGTGTACGGCCCGACCAAGGTGGACGTGCCACTGGTCGGCAGTGTCTCGGTGGAGTTCTCCAAGAAGACCGTCACCACGACCACCGCCGCCGCCTCCGCGCTGGAGGTGCAGGTGGAGGTGAACCCGCTCAACCTGAACGTCGCCAAGGTCACCGGGAAGGTCACCGTCGCCTCGGTGAGCTGCGAGAAGCCCTCCGCGCCGTCGACCGCCCCGACCGCTCCGACCGCCACGGGTACCGCGCCGGCCGACACGTCCGCCAGTGCGCCCGCGGCTCAGCCGGTCGCCGACACCACCACCTCGCGGGCCGCCGGTCCGCAGGCCGCGGTGGAGAAGTCGGAGAAGGCGGAGAAGCTGGCCGCCACCGGCGGCAGCAGCGCCACCGGCCCGCTCGCCGCGGGGGCCGCCGCCCTGGTCGCGGGCGGAGCGGCCGCGCTGTGGGCCACCCGGCGCCGTCGCGCCGCGCACGCCCGTCGTCACTGACCATGCCCGCGCCGTCACCGACGGCACCCGGAACAGCGGGAGTGCCACCCCCGGCACTCCCGCACCGTGACCGTGCCAACGCGGACGGTTGGTTCACATGCGCGTTACACGAGAGGAACAACCGGGAAACGGCGGCTTGCAACGCTACGCGGGCACCCACCACCCAGCAATGCGAGGGACACGACGTGGCAATCAAGGCCGAGTACATCTGGATCGACGGCACCAAGCCGACCGCGAAGCTCCGTTCCAAGACTCGCGTCCTGCCCAACGCCGACAAGATCCCCACCTGGGGCTTCGACGGTTCCTCGACCAGCCAGGCCGAGGGCCACGCCTCGGACCGCGTGCTGGACCCGGTGCGCGTGACGCCGGACCCGATCCGCGGCGGCGACAACATCCTGGTCCTCTGCGAGGTCCTGGAGACGGACGGCACCCCGCACGTCTCCAACACCCGCGCCCTGCTGCGTGAGGTCGCCGAGAAGTACGCCGCGCAGGAGTCGATCTTCGGCATCGAGCAGGAGTACACCTTCTTCAAGGGCTCCCGCCCGCTCGGCTTCCCGGAGGGTGGCTTCCCGGCCCCGCAGGGCGGCTACTACTGCGGTGTCGGCGCCGAGGAGGTCTTCGGCCGCGAGATCGTCGAGCTGCACCTGGACCGCTGCATCGACGCCGGCCTGGCCATCTGCGGCATCAACGCCGAGGTCATGCCCGGCCAGTGGGAGTTCCAGATCGGCCCGGTCGACGCGCTGACCGTCTCCGACGACATGTGGATCGCCCGCTACCTGCTGTACCGCACCGCCGAGGAGTTCGGCATCGACGCCACCCTGGACGCCAAGCCGGCCAGGGGCGACTGGAACGGCGCGGGCGCCCACACCAACTTCTCCACCAAGGCGATGCGCGAGGGCTACGACGCCATCATCACCGCCTGCGAGTCGCTCGGCGCCTCCCAGGAGAAGGTGCTGGAGCACGTCAGCCAGTACGGCGACGACATCCAGTCCCGCCTCACCGGCAAGCACGAGACCGCCCCGTGGAACGTCTACAGCTACGGCGTCTCCGACCGCGGCGCCTCCGTGCGCATCCCGTGGCAGGTCGAGGTGGACAAGAAGGGCTACATCGAGGACCGCCGCCCGAACGCCAACGTCGACCCCTACGTCGTCACCCGCCTCCTGATCAACACCTGCTGCGCGGCCCTGGAGAAGGCCGGCCAGGTCTGATCCGCCGCCGTACCCGGCACCCTCGCCACGTCACGCCCGCAGGCCCCCTCCCGGTGCAGGAGGGGGCCCGCGGGCGTTGCGGCGTCGGGGCCTCCGAGGGTCGGGGCCGGGAGTCCGGGGGCTTGATCGGGGTGGGGGAGACGCGGAGAATCGGGGCATGACTGCTCCGGGCCGCCCCCTTCTCGTGCGCAGGCTGCACGTGGACCTGGGGCGGGTGTGGGCGGACGGGTGTCGCCGCGAGTGGGTTCCGACAACCGACCGCAGGCAGCACCGGCCCCAGGAGTGTGTCCGTCCATGGCTCTCACCTTCCACTGGTTCCTCCCCACCAACGGCGACAGCCGGCTGATCGTCGGCGGCGGGCACGGCTCCACGCCCGGCGCCGCCGGGTCGGACCGGCCGCCGGGCATCGGCTACCTCGGCCAGATCGCCCGCAGCGCCGAGCAGTTGGGCTTCGAGGGCGTGCTCACGCCGACCGGGGCCTGGTGCGAGGACGCCTGGCTGACCACCGCGATGCTCAGCCAGGTGACCGAGCGGCTGAAGTACCTGGTGGCGTTCCGGCCCGGACAGATCAGCCCGACACTGGCCGCGCAGATGGCCGCGACCTACCAACGGCACTCCGGTGGGCGGCTGTTGCTCAACGTGGTGACCGGCGGGGAGTCCGCCGAGCAACGCGCCTTCGGGGACTTCCTGGACAAGGACGCCCGGTACGCGCGGACCGGCGAGTTCCTGGACATCACCCGACGGCTCTGGGCGGGGGAGACGGTCGACCACCACGGGCCGCACCTGCGGGTCGAGGGCGCGCGGCTGAACCGGCTGCCGGACCCGGTGCCGGCGGTGTACTTCGGCGGCTCCTCCCCGGCCGCCGGCGACGTCGCGGCCCGGTACGCCGACGTCTACCTGACCTGGGGCGAGCCGCCCGCCCAGGTCCGGGAGAAGATCCGCTGGATCCGCGAACTGGCCGCCGCCCGGGGCCGGGCCGTCCGGTTCGGCATCCGCCTGCACGTGATCACCCGGGACACCGCCGCGCAGGCCTGGGCGGAGACCGAACGGCTGCTCGCCGCGATGGACCCGGCCCGGGTGCGGCAGACCCAACGGGCGCTCGCCGAGAGCGAGTCGGAGGGGCAGCGGCGGATGCTCGCGCTGCACGGCGGCTCCGCGCAGCGGCTGGAGGTGTACCCCGGCCTCTGGGCCGGCATCGGCCTGCTGCGCGGCGGCGCCGGGACGGCACTGGTGGGCAGCCACCGGGAGGTCGCGGACCTGATCTGCGAGTACCACGCGCTGGGCATCGACGAGTTCGTGCTGAGCGGAATGCCGCACCTGGAGGAGGCGTACTGGTTCGGGGAGGGCGTGCTCCCGCTGCTCGCCGCCCGCAACCTGTGGGACCGCCCGTGACGCCTGGAGCCGGGGCGGTCCGGGTGGCGCGGCCGGGACCGCCCCGGGGCTTCGCCCGACCGATCGCGGCCGGGATGCGGCCGATCGCGGCGGGGACGCCCCGGGGCTCCGCCCGGCCGATCGCGGCCGGCAAATCGCTGGTCAAGCGCCCTCACCGGACCGAGAATTCATGGCATGACCCAGCAGCCCCTGCTCCTGCTCGACGTGGACGGACCGCTCAATCCCTACGCCGCGCCGAAGCGGAGGCCCGAGGGCTACGCCACCCACCGGCTGCGCCCCTCCTGGTGGGTGGCGAAGCAGGAGCACCTGGCGGCGGTCCAGGCCCGGCAGGCGACCCGCGCCAAGCACGCCAAGCCGCCCGCCGTCCGGGTCAAGCCGCTGCGGGTCTGGCTCAACCCCTCCCACGGCGAGGCGCTGCTGGCGCTGCCGTACGAACTGGTGTGGGCCACCGGCTGGATGGGCGAGGCGAACACCCACATAGGCCCGCACATCGGCCTGCCCGAACTGCCGTACATCCGCTGGTCCGACCTGTTCGGGATAAACGCGGACGGGCTGCACTGGAAGACCCGGGACGTGGTCGCCTGGGCCGCCGGACGCCCGTTCGTCTGGGTGGACGACGAACTCGGCCCGCAGGACGAGGAGTGGATCGCCGCCCACCATCCCGGGCGGGCGCTGGCCCTGCACGTCAACCCCCGGATCGGCCTGCTGGCCGAGGACTTCGCCACGCTACGGGATTGGGCGGAGGGGTGTGCCGTTCCGGGGGCGTGAACGCAGAAGGGTGGGGCGCGCGGAGTGTGAACGGTCGGGCGGAATGCGCCGTGCGCCCCGTTGTGCTCGGGGCGCCGCCCTTTCTACCGTCCCGTCATGACCATTCTCACGGAGCCCATCGGCAGCATCCCCCGGCCGAGCAGCCTGCTCAACGCCCTCACCGAACACGCCGAAGGGCGGCTGTCCGACGCCGACCTGAAGAAGCTGCAGGACGAGGCCACCGCCGACACCCTGGCCAAGCTGGCGGAGCTCGGCTGCCCCGTCCTGGTGGACGGCGAGCAGGCCAAGCCGAGCTTCGTCACCTACCCCCTCGCCGGGCTGACCTCCCTCGCCGGGGACGGCGCCGTCATCCCCTTCGCCGACGGGCACACCCGGCAGCTGCCGCGGCTGACCGCCGGACCCTTCCGCTACCGCGTCCGCGCCGAGACCTATCTGCGCGAAGCCCTGCGCCACACCTCGCAGCCCGTCAAGCAGGCCGTCATCGCACCCTCCGCGCTGAGCCTGCTCTACCCGGCCGGCGGCATCGACGGGTACTCGCGCGAGAACTTCCTGAAGGACCTGGCCGACGAGGCCGAGGCCGACATCCGCGGCTGCCTGGACGCGGGCGCCCACGTCGTCCAACTCGACTTCACCGAGGCCAGGTTGTCGCTCAAGCTCGACCCGTCGGGCAGCCTGCTCGACGACTTCGTGGCCCTCAACAACCAGGTGCTCGACCGGTTCACCGAGGAGGAGCGGGCCCGCCTCGGCGTGCACACCTGCCCGGGCGGGGACCAGGACTCCACCCACAGCCTGGACGTCGACTACGCCGAGCTGCTGCCGAAGCTCTTCCGGCTCAAGGTCGGCAACTTCTACGTGCAGCTGGCGAGCGAGGCCGACCCCGACCGCGTGCTCGCCGTCATCGCGGATCAACTCCGCCCCGGAATCCGGGTGTTCGTCGGAGTGACCGACCCGATCGACCCCAGGGTGGAGAGCCCGGAGGAGGTGCGCGACCGGGTGCTGACCGCGGCCCGGCACATCCCGGTCGACCAGCTCGGCACCACCGACGACTGCGGATTCTCGCCCTTCGCCGACGACGCCTCCACCTCGCGGGACACCGCCTTCGCCAAGATCGCGGCCCGGGTGAAGGGCACCGCCCTGGCGGCGGAGGCGCTCGGGCTCCGGTAGCGCTCGTCGCGTCGGTGCGGGCCGTGCTGTTTGCGTGTCGGGCCGGCTGGTTGCCCGGCTGGCCGTTCGGCCGTTCGTTCGTCCGCCCGTCCGGCTTGACGGGCGGACGGCGGGCGTCCGGAGGGCGTTGGCGCTGCGCCGGTCAGGCGGAACCGAGCACGGCCTCAAGGGCGTTGAGGAATCGGTCGGTGGTCTCCTCGTCCCGGACGGCGATCCGCAGCCACTCCTCGCCCAGCCCCGGGAAGGTGTCCCCGCGCCGGACGGCGAAGCCGTGCTCGCGCAACCGCCGCCGGACGGCCGCCGCATCCGGCAGCCGGACCAGGACGAAGGAAGCGGCCGGCTCGCCGTACAGCCGCACCGACCGGAAGGCGGCCAGTCCCTTCACCAAGTGCTCGCGCCGGAGCGCCAGTTCGGCCGCGGCCAGCTCGGCCTCGGCGAGCGCCGCCGGGCCACTGCACACCTCGGCGGCGGCCAGTGCCGGGGTGGAGACCGGCCAGAGCGGCTGGGCGGCGCCGAGGTCGGCGATCAGCGGTGCGGGCCCGAGCACATAGCCGATCCGCAGTCCGGCCAGCCCCCAGGTCTTGGTGAGGCTGCGCAGCACGACGACCCGGCCGGGTAGATCCCGGACGGAGGCGAGGGACTCCCGCTCGCCCGGCACGGTGTCCATGAACGCCTCGTCCACCACCAGGGTGCGCCCCGGCCGGGCCAGCGCGGCGACGGCCTCGGCGGGGTGCAGCACGGAGGTCGGGTTGGTCGGGTTGCCGAGGACGACCAGGTCCGCCTCCTCGGGGACGGCGCCCAGCCGGAACCCGTCCTCGGGGGAGAGCAGCACCCGGTGCACCCGGTGCCCGGCGTCCCGCAGGGCCGCCTCCGGCTCGGTGAACTGCGGGTGCACCACGACGATATGACCTGGAGTCAGAACCCTTGCCAGCAGGACGAAGGCCTCCGCGGCCCCCGAGGTGAGCAGCACCTCCTCGACCGGGCGGGCGTGCCGGGCGGCCACCGCGGCGCGAGCGGCGCTCTGGTCGGGGTAGGCGGCGAGGTCGCCGAGAGTGGCCGCGAGGTGCTCGCGCAGCCACGCCGGGGGAGTGCCGGTGCGGACGTTGACGGCGAGGTCGACCAGGCCGAGCCCGTCGGCGCGCACCTCGGCGTCGCCGTGGTGGCGCAGGTCGGGTTCGGGGGCGGTCACGCGGGGTCTCCTTGCGGGTGCTTCGGGTGCTTCGGGTGCTTCGGGTTTCGGGTGGCTCAGGTGGTTCGGCTGGTACCGGTCGGGGCTGGTGGTGCCGGTGGACAGGTGGGTGGCGGCGGGTCCGCGTCCACGTCGAGCGGCGCGAGGCGTCCGTGCGCCGCCGTCCGGGCGATCGCGACCGTGGCCCGCGCCGACTTCCGCTTGGTGACCACGAGCCGGCCGCCCGGCGCGCTCGCCAGCGCCGCCGCCTCGGCCACGCTCGCGGTGCCGACAGTCGTACCGACGGTCGCGGAGGGGTTCGGCACCGGCACGCCCGCCAGTACCTCGGGCGGGTGCTCGTCCACGGGCACCCCGGCGAGGTGGTCGGCCGCCCAGCGCACCGCCGGGTGGTTCGCCCTGCCCGTCACGGTGGCCAGCCGGGCCACGGCGGACGGCGTCAGGCCGGCCTCCCTGAGGGTGTCCGTGAGCAGTCGCAGGACCTCGGTCCGTTCGGCGCCGCTGCTCGCGCCGATCCCCACCACCAGGGTTCGGGGGGCGCCGGCGACCGGTTCGCTCACGTGCCGCACCTTTCGTCCCGAGCTCCGGTGATCCCACCACGCCCGGCCGGAACGGGTCAATCGCGGTGGGTGTGACCTCCGACGCGGGTCCGCCGTCCGCGCCGTCCGTGCCGGGTCCGCCGTCCGTGCCGGGTTCGCCGTGGCGCGGCAGCTGTTCGCCTGTTCTTCATCTGCGTTGTGCGGTACACGACACCACGGCGCTCCTACTGTTCTCGGCGCTCCCGCCCAGGAATCCCCGACCTCCGGAGGACCCCATGGCCTTCGCACGACTGCGCGCCCCCGGAACCCTCGCCCCCGGCAGCCGTCCCGGGCCCCGTCCCTGGCCGCGCTCCGCGGGCGCCGTCGGCCGCACCGGAATCCGGAACTGACGGCCGTGTACGTCGCGGACTCGCGCAGCTCGAAGGCCCCCACCGGGCAGCCGTCCGTCGGGCCGTCCCCCGCCGGGCAGCCCCCCGCCACGCCGACCACCGCCGGGCCGGCCGTGGGCCCGGTGCGGTGGGGCGCCGTGCCCGGGGCGGTGGTCGCCCTCGGTGCGGTCAGCCTGGTCACCGACATCTCCTCGGAGATGGTCACCGCCGTCCTCCCGCTCTACCTGCTCACCGGTCTCGGCCTCTCCCCGCTCGGCTTCGGTCTGCTCGACGGCATCCAGAACGGCTTCAGCGCACTGGTCCGGCTGGTCGGCGGCCACCTGTCCGACCGCCGCGGCCGCGACGGCGCGGCCCGCCACAAGACCGTCGCGGCCGTCGGGTACGGCCTGTCCGCGCTGTGCCGGCCGCTGCTGCTGTTCGCCCACACCGTGCCGCTGATCGGTGCCGTGATCGCCGTCGACCGCACCGGCAAGGGCCTGCGCACCGCCCCCCGGGACGCGATGATCTCGCTCGCCACCGAACCCGCCCACCGCGGCCGGGCGTTCGGGGTGCACCGGGCGATGGACACGGCCGGCGCCCTGCTCGGGCCGCTCACCGCGTTCCTGGTGCTGCGGCTGGCCGGCGGTCCGCTGCTCGCCGACGGCGGCGAGCGGCACGGCTACGACGCGGTGTTCGCGGTCAGCGCGTGCGTCGCGGCGCTCGGGGTGCTGATCCTGCTGCTGTTCGTGCCGAACCGGCAGCAGGGTGACGACTTGTCGACTTCCGCCCCCTCACTGCGCGACAGCCTCACCCTGCTGCGGCTGCCGGGGCTGCGCCGGCTGACGCTCTGCGCCGTCCTGCTCGGCCTCACCACCGTCAGCGACTCCTTCCTCTACCTGCTCGTCCAGCGCCGGCTGGACCTGCCCGTCGGCCTCTTCCCGCTGCTGCCGCTGGGCACCGCCGCCGCCTTCCTGCTGCTCGCCGTCCCGCTCGGCGCGCTCGCCGATCGGATCGGCCGCCACCGGCTCTTCCTCGCCGGGCACGGGGTGCTGCTGCTCGCGTACGGGCTGCTGCTGTCACCGCTGCGCGGGCTGCCGGCGGTGCTCTGCGTGCTGGTGCTGCACGGGACCTTCTACGCGGCCACCGACGGCGTGCTCGCGGCCGCGGCCGCCGACGCCGTACCCGCCGAGCAGCGCGGCGCCGGGCTCGCCCTGGTCGGCACCGGACAGGCGCTGGCCCGGTTCGCCTGCTCGCTGCTGTTCGGCGCGCTGTGGGGAGTGGTCGGCGGCCCGGCGGCGCTGGGCTGGTCGGCGGGGGCGCTGGCGCTGTGCGTGCTCGGCGCGGCGGCGGTACTGCGCCCGTCCGGACCCGCCGCCGGTCAGCCCGTCCCCGTCGCCGAGCAGCCCGGACCCGTCGCCGCGAAGTCCCCGGAGGAGACCCCATGAACCTGCGGAACCGCACCAGGATGATCATCCTGCTGGTCGCCGTCGTGCTGCTCGGCGCGGTCGGCACCGGGGCCGTCCTCAACGCCGCCGACCGCACCGCCCGCCGGGACCAGGCCCAGCCCGGCGGGCCGTCCGTCACGTCCGGCCCGGTGTCACTACAGGTGCAGTCCGGCGGACGACAGCTGTTGTTCCGCAACATGGCCTGGGGCCCGCACCGGGACGAGATCACCTCCGTCGCCGCCGACCGCCCCGACGGCCCGCGCACCGCCTCCGGCGTCCAGTGCCTGCGCTTCCACGCCGCCGCCGGCACCGGCATCTGCCTCCAGGCCCAGCACGGCGCGCTGGAGGACACCTACCGCGCCGTCGTCCTGGACGACCACCTGCGCGAGCTCCGCTCGTTCCCGGCGGCCGGGATCCCCACCCGCTCCCGGGTCTCCCCGTCCGGGCACCTCGCCGCTTGGACGGTCTTCGTCAGCGGCGACTCGTACGCGGGCAGCGACTTCTCCACCCGCACCTCGATCGTGGACGTCCGGGACTGGAACCTGCGGGAGAACCTGGAGGACTTCTCGGTCGTCCTGGACGGCCACCCGTACCAGGCGCACGACATCAACATCTGGGGCGTCACCTTCGCCGACGACACCACCTTCTACGCCACTCTCGCCAGCGCCGGGCGGACCCACCTCGTCCGCGGCGACCTCGCCGCCCGCACCCTCACCACCCTGCACGACAACGTCGAGTGCCCCTCGCTCTCCCCGGACGGCACCCGCGTCGCCTACAAGAAGCGCGTTCCCGGCCTGCCCGCCGACGCCCCGTGGCGGCTGTACGTGCTCGACCTCGCCACCATGACCGAGACCGCCACCGCCGAGCAGCGCAACATCGACGACCAGGCGCTCTGGTCCGGCCAGGGCACTCTGGTCTACGCCCTGCCCGGCGACTACGGCGCCGACCTGTGGACCGTCCCGGCGGACGGTTCGGGCAGCGCGCAGCCGGTCACCAGGGCTGCGGTCGCCCCCGCCTACCTGGGCTGAGGAACTCTCGGCTACGGTCCCACGTCGAGCAGAGTGTGACGTCCTGATCAGGCGTCCTGAACGAACGGGGGAGCGAGACAACCGTGGACGGCATTCCACCCGAGCGCACGGTGACCGACTCCTGGCCCGCCCTGCACGGCCGCCCGGTCCTGCGGCGCACCGTCGCCGTCGGGCTGGTGCTCTGCGTGTCCGTCGCCGCCGCCCTCGTGGTGCGCGGCGTCAACGCGCTCACCGCCGGCGGCACCGGCCGCGAGACCGACCGCGACCGCGCCGAACGCCTGGCCGGCCTGCACCCGTCCCAGCATCCCGGCGTCGGCCGCTTCTACGTCCCGGTCGGCGCCGTCTACACCCACACCTCCGGCGGCGCCCCGGTCGCCTACCTGCACTACCGCCTCGGCGGCGGCAGGGCCCCCGGCCTCGGCGACTTTCTCAGCGCCTACGACCTCCCCTCGCCCGGGCCGGCCGCCCCGCTCCCGGCCGACCTGCTCGCCGCCCTCGGCGGTGACGAGCCGGCCGAGGCCCCGGAGCTCCCCGAGTCCGCGCCGACGCCCGCGCCCGGCCCGTCCGCCACCGCCGACCCCGCCGCCGCGCCCACCGAGAGCCCGTCCCCGGACGCCGAGCCCACCGACCCGGCCGGGCCCTCCGACCCCACCCCCGCCGCCCCGGACCCCGGCGACTCCGATGCCGACCCCGAGGACCCCACCGTCGAACCGGCCCCCGCGGCCGTCCCGGACGAGCCCACCCCCGACGACCCCGCCCCCGCCCCCGCCCTTCTCCCAACCCCGACCTGGACGCCCACCCCCACCCCGACCCCCACCGACCTCCCCACCCATGCCCCCGCCGCCCGCCGCATCTACGTCGCCACCATCCCCGGCGGCCTGCCCGGCGCCGCCGACATCTACATCCGCGCCACCGGCTGACCCGCCGCCCGGGGTCCGGGTTCCGCCGTTCGCGCGGCCCGTCCGTCATCGCTCGCCGCCCGCCGAATACGCCTGCGCCCCGCCGCGACGGCGGGGCGCAGGCGTTCAGGGAGATGCCGGCCTGGGGGAGCAGCCCGGTCAGCGGGCGGTGGCCGGTTCGGGCTGGGGGGTGGGTGCGGTGGTCAGTGCCGGTGCCGGTGCCGGTGCCGATGTCGGGGCGGGGGCGGGGGTGGGGGTGCGGCGGGCGGGGGCCTGGCCGACGAGCATGGCGGCGAGGGCGAGGAGAAGGCCGAGGAGCTGCCAGGGGGTGAGGGTCTGGCCGAGGACGACGAGGCCGCCGAGGGTGGCGACGACCGGGTTGATCAGGCCGAGGAAGGAGGCTGGGCCGGCGCCGAGCTGCTCGATGCCGCGGAACCAGAGGAAGTAGCCGAGCGCGGTGCCGAACAGGCCGAGGTAGGCGAAGCCGGCCAGGTTGGCGGCGCTCAGGGCGGGCGGCGCGCCCTCGACCACGGCGGCGAGCGGCACGAGGAAGACCGATCCGGCCAGGAGCTGCCAGGCGGTGAGGTCGAGCAGGGTGGCGCCCTCGGGGCGGCCCCAGCGGCGGGTGAGGACGGTGCCCATGGCCATCAGGGAGATTCCGGCGACCATCGAGGCGATCCCGACGCCGTCCAGCCGGGCGCCGCTCTTGAGCACCAGCAGGGCCACTCCGCCGACCCCGACCAGTCCCGCGATCACCGCCCGCCGTCCGGGCCGCACCCGCAGCACGCCGATCGAGAACCCGGCGACGAGCAGCGGCTGGATCGCCCCGATGGTGGCGGCGACGCCGCCGGGCAGGCGGTACGCGCCGACGAACATCAGTGGGAAGAACAGCCCGATGTTGAGCATCCCGAG
This sequence comes from Kitasatospora sp. NPDC058063, assembly GCF_042885395.1. Lineage (NCBI taxonomy): Bacteria > Bacillati > Actinomycetota > Actinomycetes > Kitasatosporales > Streptomycetaceae > Kitasatospora > Kitasatospora sp. NPDC058063. Next base: position 92,657 of record NZ_JBHVSD010000009.1, on the reverse strand, counting down.
GGCGGCCGCGCGCCCCCACCAGCGCCCCTTGGGAAGTCGGCGGCCGATCAGCAGCAGGAGCAGTCCGGCCGGCAGGGCGCGGAGGGCGGCGAGCAGCAGCGGGCGGCCCTCGGGCAGCAGCTGGGTGGTGACGAGGTAGGTGGTGCCCCACGCGGCCGGGGCGAGTGCGGCGGTGACGGCGATCCCCGCGCGCTTGCGGTCCATGACGGCCATGACGTCCCCCTGAACGTTGATTATCTGAACGTTGAGATACTTTCTACGCCCAGGATCGGAGAACGTCAAGTATGTGAATGTTAAGATATCCGCGTTGGGCGGAAGGCTTCGGATCGGACGGCCCCGGGAGGGCGGCGGACATGCAGCAGCGCGACACCGTGGACGACATCGTCGAGCAGTGGGCCCGGGCACGCCCCGACCTGGACGCCGGCCCCATGGCCCTGATCGGCCGGCTCCGACGGCTCAACGTCCGGGTCGACAACGCCCTGCGCGAGTACTTCACCGCCTGCGGCCTGGACTCCTCCGAGTTCGACGTGCTGGCCACCCTGCGCCGCTCCGGCGAGCCGTACGAGCTCAACGCCCGCGCGCTGCTCAAGTCCGCGATGGTCACCTCCGGCGCCATCACCAACCGGGTCGACCGGCTGTCCGCCAAGGGCCTGGTCGAGCGCAACCCGTGCCCGAGCGACCGCCGCGCCGTCCTGGTCCGCCTCACCCCGGCCGGCAAGGAGCTGATCGACGGTGCCCTGGCCGGCCACGTCGGCAACGAGGAACGCATCCTCTCGGTCCTCGACGCGGACGAGCGCACCCGGCTCGACGCCCTGCTGCGCAAGCTGCTCATCGCGCACGGGGACACCGAGCCGCTCCTGTGAACCGGGGCCGGGCACGCCGGGCCGCGTGTCCGGCGGCCTCCCGGCCGCGTTGTCCTCTGCGGAAGCCCAGCGGAGGAGAGACCCGATGAACGAGAAGACGCCCAGGGACATCGCCGTCGGCGACCAGCTGCGGGCCGCCGGTGCGGAGGGTGCCCGGTGGCTCACCGCCTCCGGGTGGGGACCGCCCGTCAGGGTGCCGTTGCAGCACGCGGCGAAATGGCAGCAGGAGACCCGGGCCCGGATGCTGGCGGCCCAGCAGGACGAGTCCTGCACATGGTGCGACCACCTGCTGTACGGCGGCCCCCAGCCCGTCGTCGTGCACGCGGAACACCCGACCCACCTGATCTGCCGCGCCTGCTCGGTCGCCGCCCGCCCCCGCCGCGTCTGCCTGGACTGCGGGAAGCCGGCCTCCTCCGAGTCCCCGGCCGACGGGCGCGAGGACGTCTTCATGGGCGCGGTGGCGATCTACACCCGGCTGCGCTGTGTCGCCTGCCACCGGTCCGACCCGCTCGACGGCACCTTCGGCAAGCTCGCCTGACGGCCGCCCGGGCCCCTCACACCGCCCCGCCCGGGGTCGGCGGCCGCCAGTTGTACGTCCGGGCCGCGCGGCTCAGCAGGGCGCGGGCGGGGAGGAGGCCGGCGAGGGTGAGGGCGGTGGTGCGCAGGAAGGTGGCGGCGGGGGAACGGAGGGCGACGAGGTCGCCGATGCGGCGGGAGCCGGCGACGACGGCGGTGGTGCGGGGGAGCCGGGCGGCGGTGTAGGCGGGCAGGGCGGCGGCGGGGTCGGTGCCGGGGGTGAGCAGGGAGGCCAGGACGAGGGCGTCCTCGATGGCCTGGCAGGCGCCCTGGCCCTGGAAGGGGCACATCGCGTGGGCGGCGTCGCCGAGGAGGGCGACCCGGCCGTGGTGGTGGGCGGGCAGCGGGTCGGCGAGGTCCCGGACGTCGTGGCGCAGGACCCGCTCGGGTTCGGCCAGGGCGAACAGTTGCGGTACGGGGGCGCACCAGTCGCCGTACCGGCGCAGGAGTTCGGCCCGCTCGTCCCCGTCGGCGGCCCGTTCGCCGGCCGGGGCGAGGGCGGCGCCGTACACGTAGACCCGGCCGTCGGCGAGCGGGACGATCCCGGCGAGCTTCCCGCGGCCCCACACCTCGCCGGCGGCGGCCGGGAGGCGGCCGGGGGTGACGATGGTGCGCCAGGTGGTGAATCCGCTGTAGCGGGGGCCGGGGTGCCGGGGGAAGAGCAGGCTCCGGGTCGCGGAGTGGATGCCGTCGGCGGCGACGACCAGGTCGGCTGTCTCCTCCCCGTCGGCGGTGCGGACGACGGCGGGCCCGGTCGCGCTGCCGGGGGTGACGAGGGTGGCGGGTGAGCCGGTGCGGACGGCGCCCTCCGGGAGCGCGTCGACCAGGGCGGTGATGACGTCGGCGCGGGCGACGGCGGCGATGGTGTCGCCGAAGCAGGCCTCGAAGGCCGACGTGCTGGTGCGGGCGAGCCAGCGGCCGGAGGGGTGGCGCAGGCCGACGGCGGGGTGCGGGGTGGCGAGGGCGCGCAGGTGCCCGCCGATGCCGAGCCGGTCGAGGCAGCGCAGGGCGTTGGGGGCCAGGGCGAGTCCGGCGCCGACGGGTTCGAGGGAGTCGGCGCGCTCGTGGACGCGGACGGGGACGCCCTGTCGGTGGAGGGCGAGGGCGGCGGTGAGGCCACCGATGCCGCCGCCGATGACGATCGCCTGGTGCAGGTCCATGAGGGGGCTCCTCTTCTCGCGCGCTCTGGTCACTACAGATGTAGTGCCCGGTGCTCGAAACGGTACTACGCATGTAGTGAGTCGTAAACTACGGCTGTAGTGAGTTGGGGGCGCCTCTCCGGAAAGGCCATGATCGGACCCATGACACCCCCGCGCCCGACCCTGATCGCCGACGCCGCCATCGACCTGATCGCCGACGCCGGCCTGCGCGGGCTCACCCACCGCGCCGTGGACGACGCATCCGGCCTGCCCGCCGGCTCGACCTCCAACCTCGCCCGGACCAGGGCCGCCCTGCTGGAGCTCGTGCTCACCCGGATCGTCGAGCGGGAGACCGCCGACTACCCCGTCCTCGTCGAGGGCGAGCTGCCGGCGGCCGCCGTCCCGCCGCGAGAGCAGCTGGCCGAGGTCGGCGCCGAGGTGCTCTTCCAGGCGCTCACAGGTGGCCGCCGGATCACCCTGGCCCGCCTGGAGCTCGCCCTGGAGGCCACCCGCAGGCCCGAACTGCGCTCCCTCTACGACCGCCTGGGCGCGCGCTTCGCCCAGCGAGCCGCCGAACTGCTCGCCGCCGCCGGTTCGAGCGACCCGACGGGGGACTCCCGCCGGTTGATCCGCTGGTGCGACGGCGTGCTGTTCAACGCGACGGCCGGCAGCGGGCACTGGCACGTGCCGATGCCCGAGGAGCTGCGCGAGGAGATCGACCGCTACCTCGCCGTGCTGCTCGACCGGTAGGCCCGGGATCCGGCGGCGCCCGCCTGTACTCCCCCTGCTCGATCAGGGAGCGATCCGCTCCGCGGAGGCGCTGCGTGCCCTCGCGCCCGCGCTGGCTGTGGCGCTGTCGGGGCTGCACCGGCTGGGGCTCGTCCACCGGGACCTCAAGCCCGCCGACATCATGCTGACTGCGGCCGGCCCGCGCCTGCTGGACTTCGGCATCGCGGCGATCGTGGACGGCACCCGGCTGACCGCCACCGGCGGCGGCCCGGGCATCCTGACGTACATGGCGCCGGAGCAGTTCGGCGAGGAACGGGTCGGTCCGGCGGCCGACGTGTGGGCGTGGGCGTGCTGCGTGCTGCGTGGTGTGCGCGGCGCACGGCTCCAGCCCGTTCGCGGCGACCAGCACCGGAGCGTGATCCGCCGGATCGTGGAGACCGGGCCCGCGGCGCTGGCGGCGGCCCAGTCGCCGGCGCCGGACCCGGAGGCCGTCCACGATCAGATCGCCCGGGCTGGCAGACCCTCGCGCTGTAGCGGAGGCGGCGAGCCCGGACCCGGTGCCCCGGACGACGTGCGGCCGCGTACGACGGGGCGCGGCCGCGTACGACAGGGTTCGGCCGGGGCGGCTCAACCGTCGGACGCCACCCGCCCGGCGACGAGCCGGGCGCAGTCGTCCACCGAGGCCCGCGAGGTGTCGACGACCAGGTCGTAGGCGACGCCCTGGTGCACCGCCGAGGCCTGCGCGGCGGCCATCCCGGCCACCCGGTCGCCGCGCGCGGCCTCTCGCGCCGCGGCCACCGCAGGATCGCAGCGCACCCCGACCCAGAGCACGTCCAGGCCCTCCAGCGCCGCCCGCCACCGGGTCTGCGAAGCGGCGCCGCCGAGGAACACCTCGTCCACCACGATCCGCGCCCCGGCCCGGGCCATCGCCGCCACGCCGAGCGTCCAGGCGGCGTCCAGCGCGGCGAAGACCGGGCCGACCTCGACCGTCCCGTTCCCGCCCTCCAGCCCGCCGATCCCCTCGCCGCCGTCGCGCAACGACGCCGGCAGCGCCTCGACCATGGTGTCCGCGCCGAGGTGCAGCCACGGGTCCGGCAGCAGTTCCTGCAGGCGCCGGGCGATGCTCGACTTGCCGGAGCTGGACCCGCCGTTGAGAACGATCACATGCATGGGCGGAGCCTATGGCGGCACACCCCGCGGCGTCGCCGCGTTATCCGGGGGCGCCCCGGGGGACGGGACGAACCGTGGACTACAGGGCTCCGGCCGCCCCCGCCGCGAAGCCCGCCCCCGCCGCGAAGCCCGTTCCCGCCGCGAAGCCCGCCGCCGCGGCCGCGAAGGAGGACGCCAGCGCCGGTGCGCCCGCCCAGTGCAGGTGCAGGTAGGAGGCGTGCACGTTGCCGCCTCCGAAGCCCTCGGCGCGGGGGCCGGTGGGAAGGCGCCAGCCCCAGGCCGGGAGTTCGCCCGCCCCGGGTTCGCAGACCGTGCGGTGGAACTCGTGGCCGCGCAGCCTGGTGCCGGCCGGGCCCAGCGGGGAGTCGTGCAGGGCGACCGCCTCCCGGTAGCCGAGGGTGAGCCGCTCGGTCATCCGGGCGTCGGTGGCCAGCACGCCGCACATCGGCAGGCCGTCCAACTCCCGCCCCAGGTAGAGCAGCCCGGCGCACTCGGCGGCGATCGGCCCGCCCGCGGCGGCGAACCCGGCGATGGCGGCGCGAAGTTCGGCGTTGCCGCTCAACTCGCGCACGTACAGCTCCGGGAAGCCTCCGCCGATCACCAGGCCGGCCGTCCCCTCGGGCAGCGACGAGGCGTGCAGCGGGTCGAACGGGACCACCTCCGCGCCTGCCGCGCCGAGCAGTTCGGCGTTCTCCGCGTACGAGAAGGAGAAGGCCGCGCCGCCCGCCACCGCGATCCGCGGCCGGCCGGCCACCGGGGTGACCTCGGCCGACGGGTCCCACGGTTCGGCGTCCAGGTCCGGCGCCGTCCGGGCGAGTTCGAGCAGGGCGTCCAGGTCGACCGAGGAGGCCACCAGTTCACCCATGTCGGCGACCGCCCGCAGGGCCTCCGCCGAGCGCTCCACCGCCGGGATCAGCCCGAGGTGGCGGGACGGCGTGGCGACCGCCGCGGAGCGGCGCAGCGCGCCCAGCACCGGCACGCCGGAGCCCTCCTCCAGGGCCTCGCGCAGGAGCTGCTCGTGCCGGTCGGAGGCGACCCGGTTCAGGATCACTCCGGCGAGCCGCACCTGCGGGTCCCAGGAGGCGAAGCCGTGCACCAGCGCGGCGACCGAGCGGGACTGCGAGGAGCCGTCCACCACCAGCACCACCGGCGCCCGCAGCAGCTTGGAGACGTGCGCGGTGGAGGCCAGCTCCCCGCGCCCGGAGGCCCCGTCGAACAGGCCCATGACCCCCTCGACCACCGCGACGTCCGCCCCCGCCGCGCCGTGCAGGAACAGCGGTGCGATCCGCTCCGGCCCGCACAGGAAGGCGTCCAGGTTGCGGCCCGGGCGGCCGGCGGCGAGCGCGTGGTAGCCCGGGTCGATGTAGTCGGGGCCGACCTTGTGCGGCGACACCGCCAGCCCGCGCGCGGCGAGCGCCGCGATCAGGCCGGTGGCGACGGTGGTCTTGCCGGCGCCCGAGGAGGGCGCGGCGACGACGAGGCGGGGGACGGTGCTCAACGGCCTACCACTCGATACCGCGCTGGCCCTTGCGGCCGGCGTCCATGGGGTGCTTGACCTTGGTCATCTCGGTGACCAGGTCGGCGAATCCGGTCAGCGCCTCGGGCGCGTACCGGCCGGTGATGACGACGTGCTGACTGCCCGGACGGTCCTTGAGCACGGCCACCACCTCGTCCGGGTCGACCCACCCCCAGTGCATCGGGTAGGTGAACTCGTCCAGCACGTAGAAGCGGTAGGTCTCGGCCGCGAGGTCCCGCTTGACCTGCTCCCAGCCCTCCTTGGCCGCCTCCTCGCTGGACATCTCCTGCTCGGCGGAGCGCTGGATCCAGGACCAGCCGGAGCCCATCTTGTGCCAGTCGACGGTGCCGCCCTCGCCGGAGGCGCCGAGCACGCGCAGCGCGTTCTCCTCGCCGACCTTCCACTTGGCGGACTTCACGAACTGGAACACCCCGACCGGCCAGCCCTGGTTCCAGGCCCGCAGCGCCATACCGAACGCGGCCGTGGACTTGCCCTTGCCGGGGCCGGTGTGCACGGCGGTGATCGGCAGTGTGCGGCGCTGACGGGTCGTCAGGCCGTCGTCGGGAACGCTCTCGGGGACACCCTTGGGCATGTCGGCTCAGGCCGCCTTTCGCATCGCGGTGGTTGCACGGTTCGCAGAACGGTTGTCGGACCGGCTCTCGCGGACGAGCGAGGCCACGCCCTCGGCGCGCAGCTCGTCCAGGCCGACGGCGGTGCCGCCGAGCAGCCCGGCCAGGGTGCGGGCCAGGCCCAGGCGGACCGGGCCGGACTCGCAGTCCAGCACCACGCTCGCCGTGCCCTGTGCCGCGAACAGCGCGGCCGCGCGGTGCGAGCGGGCGAGCGCGTCCCGCCCGCCGGTGGCCCGGCCGTCGGTCACCACGACCAGCAGCGGGCGCCGGCTCGGGTCGCGCAGCCGCTCCACCCGCAGCACCTCGTGCGCGCGCAGCAGGCCGGCGGCCAGCGGGGTCCGCCCGCCGGTGGGCAGCGACTCCAGCCGGGCCGCGCCGACCTCCACCGAGGAGGTGGGCGGCAGCGCCAGCTCGGCACCCGCGCCCCGGAAGGTGATCATGCCGATCTTGTCGCGGCGCTGGTAGGCGTCCATCAGCAGCGACAGCACCGCGCCCTTGACGGTGGTCATCCGCTGCCGGGCGGCCATCGACCCGGAGGCGTCCACCACGAACAGCACCAGGTTGGACTCCCGCCCCTGGCGCACCTGTTCGCGGAAGTCGTCCTTGTGCACCACCAGCGCCCGCCCGCTGCGCCCGCGCGCCGCCTGGTGCGGCGCGGCGGCCTGGAGGGTCGCGGTCAGGTGCAGCCGGCCGAGCGCGCCCTGCGGGCGGCGGGCGCGGATGGTGTGCCCGCCGGTGGTCTCGGCGGGGGAGCGGCGGCCCTGGGCGCCGTGCCCGGTGCCCTTGACGGTGAACAGCTGCGTCCGGTACGGGTCCCCGGCCGCGACCGGAGCCGATTCCCGTGCAGGAGAGGGGTGTTGGGCGGGTGCGGGCTGCTGCGCGGGCGCCTCGGGGCCCTCGGGGGAGGGCGCCTCGGGAGCGGACCCCTCGGGGCCGCTGTCGGACGGCTCGGGCGCGCCGCCGCCGTCGGGGCCGCCCCCGTCCGGGCCGCCCTCCGGCCCGTCGCCGTCGCCGTCCGGTCCGTCGCCCTCGGGCTCCGGCTCCTCCTGCTGCGCGTGCTCCTCCAGCGTCCGCTCCAGCTGCTCCTCGTCCAGCCCCGGCGCGTCGAAGGGGTTGCGGCGGCGCCGGTGCGGCAGCGCCAGCTGCGCCGCCTTGCGGACGTCCTCCTCCTGCACCTCGGTGCGCCCGTCCCAGGCCGCCAGTGCGACGGCCGTGCGGGCCATCACGATGTCCGCGCGCAGCCCGTCCACCTCGAACGCGGCGCACACGGCGGTGATTTGACGCAGCGCCACATCGGTCAGCTCTACCTTGGGCAGCAACTCCCGCGCCGCGACGATGCGTTCGGCGAGAGCCCGCTCCTCCTCGGCGAACCGCTCGGCGAAGCCGGCCGGGTCCGCGTCGTAGGCGAGCCGGCGGCGGACCACCTCGGCACGCTCGGCCGGATCCCGGGTGGCGGCGATCTCGACGGTCAGGCCGAACCGGTCGAGCAGCTGCGGCCGCAGCTCGCCCTCCTCCGGGTTCATCGTGCCCACCAGCAGGAACCGGGCCGCATGGCGCACCGACACGCCCTCGCGCTCGACGTAGGAGCGGCCCATCGCGGCGGCGTCCAGCAGCAGGTCCACCACGTGGTCCTGGAGCAGGTTCACCTCGTCGATGTAGAGCACGCCGCGGTGCGCCCTGGCGAGCAGCCCGGGCTCGTACGCCTTGACGCCCTCGGCCAGCGCCCGCTCCAGGTCGAGCGAGCCGACGATCCGGTCCTCGGCCACGCCGACCGGCAACTCGACCAGCTGGGCCGGCCGTTCGGAAGCGGGCGGGGAGACGTGCGGCCCGTCCGGGCACTGCGGGTCGGGCGCGGTCGGGTCGCAGGCGAAGCGGCAGTCGTCCACGGTGGCGATGGACGGCAGCAGGCCGGCCAGCGCGCGCACCATGGTCGACTTCGCGGTGCCCTTCTCGCCGCGCACCAGCACGCCGCCCACGGCCGGGGAGACCGCGTTCAGCAGCAGCCCGAGCCGCAGGTCGGCCATGCCGACGATCGCGGTGAACGGATAGCGGACGTCACTCATGCCGTACCCCACTCCTGTCGTGCCCCGTCCCGCGGCACTGTCCGGTCCTGTGATCCTGCCCGGTTGCGTGATCCTGCCTGGCCCTGCTGCCGTACCCGGCTCATGCGTCGCTCCCAGGGGCCCCGGGCGGGACGAACGGCAGCGATCCGGCCGCCGGCACCCCGCCCTCGATCAGCTTCCACAGCGCGTCGGTGTCGGCGTGCTCCTCGATCAGGTCGCCCAGCCGGTCCAGCCGGGCCTCGCGCGCCGCGGCGAAGGAGGTGTCCGGGGCCGGGACGAACGCCCGGCCCGACAGCGCGGCGACCTCGCGCAGGAGTTCGCGGCGGAACCCGTCGTTCTCCAGCGCGCCGTGCCAGGTCGTGCCCCAGACCGGGCCCACCCGGCAGCCGTCCAGACTCCGTCCCCGGCCGTCGGAGACAAACGTGTCCCCGCCCTCGACGGTGACCACCCCGTGGTGGATCTCGTAGCCCTCCACCCGCTGCCCGAACGCCTCGCCGACCGGCCGCGCCAGCACCTTCTCGGCGCCGAACCGCACCTGCGTCGGCAGCAGGCCGAGGCCCTCGACGGCCCCCGCCTTCGACTCGACCTCGTCCACGATCGAGCGCGCCAGCATCTGGTAGCCGCCGCAGACCCCGAGGACCGGCAGCCCGGCCGCCGCCCGCGCCCGCAGCGCCGGCTCCAGACCGCGCTCGCGCAGCCAGGCGAGGTCGGCGACGGTGGCCCGGGTCCCGGGCAGCACCACCAGGTCGGCGTCGGCCAGCTCCTCCGGGCGGGTCGCCCAGCGCACCAGCACGCCCGGCTCCTGCGCGAGCGCGTCCATGTCGGTGAAGTTGGACAGCCGCGGGAAGCGCACCACGGCCACCCGCAGCACGTCCGCGCCGTACGGCCCGGGCCCGTCCGCCCGGTCCACCACCGTCGACAGGTCCAGCGAGTCCTCGGCGTCCAGCCAGAGCCCGGGCAGCATCGGCAGCGTGCCCAGCACCGGACGGCCGGTCAGCCCGTGCAGCATCTCCAGCCCGGGCGCGAGCAGCCGCGCGTCACCGCGGAACTTGTTGACGAACCAGCCGGCCACGTGCCGCTGGTCCTCCGCCGACAGCAGCGCCAGCGTCCCGTACATCGCCGCGAAGACCCCGCCGCGGTCGATGTCCCCGACCACCACCACCGGCAGGGCGGCGGCCGTCGCCAGGCCCATGTTGGCGATGTCGCGGTCGCGCAGGTTGATCTCGGCGGGCGAGCCCGCGCCCTCGCAGACCACCACGTCGTAGCGGCCGCGCAGGTCCGCCAGGCACTCCAGGGCACGCTCCAGCAGGACGGGCTTGCGCTCGCGGTAGTCCAGCGCGCCCACCTCCGCCACCGGCCTGCCGAGCAGCACCACCTGGCTGCGGCCGTCCGCGCCCGGCTTGAGCAGCACCGGGTTCATCGCCGCCTCCGGCTCCACCCGGGCGGCCTGCGCCTGCATCGCCTGGGCGCGGCCGATCTCGGCACCGTCGGCGGTGACGAAGGAGTTGAGCGACATGTTCTGCGCCTTGAACGGCGCGACCCGCACGCCCTGGCGGACGAGCCAACGGCAGATCCCGGCCGTCACCACGCTCTTGCCCGCGTCCGAGGTCGTCCCCGCGACCAGCAGCGCCTTGCTCATGCCCGTCCCCTCTTCCTCAGCAGCATCCGCAGCAGGACGTGCCCCGCGACCGTCGTACCCAGCGCCAGTGCGCCCACCCGCCGGGAGAGCGCACAGGCGCGCTCGATGTCGTCCACCGTCACCGGCCGCAGCTCCGCACCCAGCACGGGCCGGTGCTCCACCCGCTCGCCGTACCGCAGCGCCCCGCCCAGCCGTACGCCCACCGCGCCGGCGAACGCCGCCTCGGCCTGGCCCGCGTTCGGGCTCGGGTGCGCGGAGCCGTCGCGCCGCCAGACCCGCCAGGCCGTACGGGGCTCGGGCGCGGCGGCCACCGTCAGCAGCGCCGTCAGCCGGGCGCCCGGCCAGCCCGCCAGGTCGTCCAGCCGGGCCGAGGCCCAGCCGAACCGGGCGTAGCGCGGCGAGCGGTGACCCACCATCGCGTCCAGGGTGTTCACGGCGCGGAAGGCCAGCAGGCCGGGCGTGCCGGCCAGGGCGCCCCAGGTCAGCGCGTTCACCACGGCGTCGGCGGTGTTCTCGGCCACCGACTCGACCACCGCCCGGGCGATCTGCTGGCCGTCCAGCGCGCTCGGGTCCCGCCCGCACAGGTGCGGCAGCCGCTCCCGGGCGGCCGTGAGGTCGCCCGCGGCCAGCGAGCGGCCGATGGTGCGCGCCTCCCGGGTCAGCGAGGTGCCGCCGAGCACCGTCCAGGTCGCGGCCGCCGCCAGCACCGCCCGGCCCAGCGGACGCCGGCCCACCGTACGGTCCAGGGCGAGCGCGCCCGCCGCGACCGCGCCCACGCACAGCGCCGTGTAGCCGGCCCCCGCGCCGCGGTCGTCGCGCCACAGCCGACGCTCCAGCCGGGTCGCGGCGCTGCCGAAGACAGCCACCGGATGGCCCCGGCGGGGGTCGGCGAAGCGGGCGTCGGCGACATGGCCCGCGACGGCGCCGAGCGCGAACGCGGCGGCGCGGGCCAGCGGGCGCGGCGAGGAGGAGGGTCCGAGCGGGGTCATCGGGGGCACGGCGGAGGGCAGCTCGGAGTCCGGTGGGGCGGGGCAGCCTGCATCGCGTGCGTGTCCTCACTCAGGGTCCGCGCCCTGGATCGACGTGACGGGGGCGAGAGTCTCCTGGCTTCCGGGTCGAACGCACCCCCGGAGCCTTCCAGCGGCCGTCGACGGCCGCCGTGGCGATGTTCCGAGCGTGCTCCCCGGTGACAGTGGCGGGACCGCGCCGGAATTCCACCGGCTTCCTCTCCATGCCTCCGTTTGGCCCCAGGATCCCATCACGGGCCCGAACCGGGAGTCAACCGAGGTCACGGAGGGGTTGGTCACACGCGGACGCCGCCGACGCGCCGGGGGATCGCCAGGCGCGGGGCCGCCCTCCACCGGGAACACCACGTCCCTCCCACCGGGAACACCACATCCCCTCCCAGCGGGGCACCGCCGGCTCCGCCGCCGTCCCGCCCCACCATCCTCATTGCCCGCTTCCGACACCTCCTCAGCGCCGCCGGGCCGCCGCCCGGGTGACCCGGACGGCCCAGCCCGGTGGCCGGGCGGACGGAGCGCCGGTGAACTGGTGCCCGAACACCGTCCGGTCCGTGAGCAACAGAGCGGGGAGTGAAATGCGTTGGGGAACCGCCGCCGTCGTGGCGGCCGCCGCGGTCGGGGCCGCCGTGCTGGTGATCGGCCGTCGGGCCTCCGAGCGGACGGTCCGTCCGGTGGCCGCCGTCCCGGAGTCCGGGCCGGTCCTGGTCCGCGGCCTCGCCCCCGGCCGGGTCACCTTCACCCGCGGCCCCGAGAGCCTGCGCCCCGGCCGCTGGGCGGTCGAGTGGGCGGACGGCGGGCACGCGGTCGTCGAGGAGGTCCTGCACAGCGACGAGCGGGGCGTCACCCGCCGGCTGCTCCGCGCCGACCGGGGCACGCTCACCCCCGGCACCGAGGTCCGCTTCACCCCCCGGGTCCTTCTCGGCGACCCCACCGAGGCACTCGGCCTCCCCTTCACCGACACCACCGCCGACGGCGAGCTCGGCGCCCTTCCCGCCTGGCGGCTCGACGGCAAGCGCGGCACCTGGGTGATCCTGGTGCACGGCCCCGAGGCCGACCGCCAGCAGACCCTCCCGGTGCTCCCCGTCCTCGACCGGCTCGGCCTGCCCACCCTCGCCGTCACCTACCGCGGCGACCAGGGCGCCCCCGCCTCCCCGGACGGGCTCAGCCACTTCGGCGAGACCGAGTGGCGCGACATCGAGGCGGCGGTACGGCTGGCGCTCGACAGCGGCGCGGGCAAGGTGATCCTCTACGGCTGGTCCGTCGGCGCGACCACGGCCCTCCAGACCGCGGCCCGCACCGCCTGGCCGCACGCCGTCAGCGGCCTCATCCTCGACTCGCCGGTGCTCGACCTCCCGGTCTCCGCCCGCCGGGACGCCGCCCGGGCCGGCTTCCAGGGCGTCGCCGCCGAGCTGGGGGCGCTGGCCGCGGAGGGCCGCACGGGCGTCGACCTCGCCGACTTCGCCCGCATCGCCGAGGGCACCGACCTGCGGGTGCCCACCCTTCTCCTGCACAGCCCCGAGGACCGGATCGCGCCCTTCGGCACCGCCGAGAAGCTGGCTGCCGCCCGTCGCGACGTCGTGAGCCTCCAGGCCTTCCCCGGTGCCGACCACGCCACCCTCTGGAACACCGCTCCCGACCGGTACACCGAACTGCTCCGTCGCTGGCTCACGCCGCTGCTGTAGGGCGCCGCCGGCGGGTCCTGCCGGCACGTCTCCCGGACGTGCCGCGGTCGGTGCTCCGCTTCCGCCCCCGCGGATCGGAACGCGGCCCCACCGTCGAGGTCCGGGCCGACCCGTTGGGCCGACCCGTCGAGCCGATCCGTTCGATCCGATCCATCCGATTCGTCCGGCAGGATCCGCGAGGCCCGCAAGACCCACCGGCCGCGCCCTCGCCCCCCTCCTCGTGCGGGCGTTTCCGGCCGGGCCGCGCCGGCTTTTCCGGCGCGCTTCCCCCCTGCCCGCGAATGAACGTTTCCCCCATTCCGCCGTAGACGCGCGAGAAGTCGGCCGGTCCGACTTCTCGCGCGGGCCCATACCCCCCCCCCCCCCCCCAAACAGGGTAATATTAAAAAAAAAAAGAACCCCCCACAGAAGTGAGGTTGTAAAAA
>NZ_JBHVSD010000009.1:0-79194 GCF_042885395.1 Kitasatospora sp. NPDC058063 | reverse complement strand
CGGGCGGGGGGTGGGTGCCCGCGCCCCCCCCCCCCCCCCTCACTCTCCCCGCCCCCCCCCGGCCCCGCTCCCCGCCCCCTGCGCCGCGCCCCCCCCCCCCCCCCGCGGCACGATCCCCCCGCCCCGCCCGTCATCCGTCCGGATTCGGACTGGACAGCTCCGCCGGAAGTCGGCGGAAGGGGATTCCCCGTGCGACCGGCGCGAAAACCACCCCGATGTCAGGGACAACAATTTGCCCGGCCGCTGACCCCCCACCCGTACGCACGGTAACCGCCCGAGCATTCCCGGCGACCGGGATGATGCGAGTGGCATGGGCAGGTCACACGTTTCCGGCCAGGCGGTTTGCCGCTGTTGCCCGATCTTGCGGAGGTGCCGCCACCGGTCGCCCGGTCGTACGGACAACCGGATGTGACAGAAGGCCGGTACAAGGGGAAGACTGCTCGACGTGACGTCTCGGAACCCGCGCGACCGTGATGCCCCGCTCCCGCCGACGATCGGTACCGGTGCGACGGTGACCCGTCTCCCCGGAACGGCCCAACGGCCCGCCGGTGGCAGGCCGGGCGGGGCGGGTGTCCCCCGTAACGGAGTACCCCGGCGGCGAGGGCCCGCTCCGGCTCCCGGGCGGGGCAGGGTTCCCGTGCCCGAGGGCTTCCCGGCACCCGCCGAGCTGGCGCCGCTGGCCCGCCGGATGCTGGTGGACGCCGTCCGCGTCGCCCGCTGGGCCGGTGAGCTGGCCGAGGTCGACAAGCGCGGCGAACTGCTCCCCGAGGACGCCCGCGAGGCCGGCCGGGCGCTGGCCATGACGGTCGGCGCCGCCGCCAAGGCATGGGGGCAGGCACTGCTGGTGGGCCTCGTGGAGCCCCGGGACGGCGGAGCCGGCCCCGGCTGGCGCCTGCACGCCTGGGAGCACGACGACGAGGCCGTGGTGCGCGGATGGTCGGCGATGTTCGACGCCTGGACCCTGCTCGCCCCGGTGCCGCCCGCCGCGCTGCGCGGCGTGTTCGCGGTGCTGGCCGGGCAGGCCGTGGACCAGGCCCCGCAGCTGCTCTCCTTCCTGCACCTGGTGGACGGCCCGGTCGCCGAGAGCGAACTGCTGGAACTGCTGCGCCGGGGCCTGGACGAGCGCCGGGTCGGCACCGGCCTCGGCGGACCGGGGCTGTCGCCGGTGCCGCACGCGGCCTCGGCCGTCTCCGCCGTCCGCGGCACCTGCCGCGCGCCGCAGATCGACACCCCGGCCGCGCCGGCCGACGTGGCCGCCGTCCTGGACTGGATGCTCGACGGCCTGGAGGCCGTCGGCGCCCTGGTGCGCAGGAACGATGCCGCGGAGCTGTCGCCGCTCGGCCACTGGGCGGTGCGGGCCAAGCTGGAGGAGATCTGCACGGTCGCGCAGACCGCGGCCGGGCACATCGAGCAGAGCGCCTTCGAGCTGCTGAACGCGTGTGCGGACTACTCGCCGGGCCCGGCCCGCGCCGAGTTCCGGGCGTGGGTCGCGGCCCGTCCGGCGGACCGGGCCGTGGGCGAGCTGCTGGAGGCCGCCCGGGGTGACGACGCGCTGGTGCGCGGACTGGCCTTCGAGGCGCTGCGGGTGGCCGGGGGCCCGGCCGAGCAGGCGGTGCGCGCGGCGGTGGACGCGCCGGTGCTGCGCCCCTACGCGCTGCTGTGGCTGGCGGAGCGCGCCGACGAGGGCGTCTCCCCGGCGGACGTGCTGGGCGCGGAGGACGCGGCCTGGCTCTGGGTGGACACCGCGGCCGCGGTGCTCGACCACGGCGAGACCGAGCTGCTGGTGGGTCATGTCGAGGGCGCCTCGGCGGGCGACCCGGTCCGGCTGTTCGCCCGGGCCCGGCAGTCCGGTCACCCGCGGGCGGCCTCGGTGCTGACGGCGGTCTCGGGCGTGCACCCGGACCCGGGCGTGGCCCGGGCGGCCCGCCGCTCGGCGTTCAGCGTGCACACCGGTGGCGCCTGAGTTTTATGACTTTTGCGGGGACGTTCGGGGTCCGCGGCGACCGCGACGGCGGCTCCGGCGTCCGTGTCGAGGTTCGCTCCGGCGTCCGTGTCGAGGTTCGCTCCGGTCTCCGCTCGGACGGCGCCTGAGCCCCGCACCCGCGGCGCTCGATTGTTATGACATACGAGAAGGGCCCGGAACCAACAGGTTCCGGGCCCAACTCTTATGACTTTTGCGGGGACTCAGCCGAGCCGGGACTCCGCCCGCCGGGCGCGGACGTCGCCGACCTTCTGCCCCACCTTGCGGCGGATGACCAGCAGCGGTGCCATCGCCGCGAGAGTGATCTGGGCGAACGCGCCGACGTGCATCAGCTGGTTGCCACCGGGCAGGCCGGTGGCCCAGGCGGCCAGGCAGCCGATGGAGACCACGATCCAGCAGAGCGTCGCGGTGGCCAGCAGCCCCTGCGGCTTCGGGTACTCGATCCGGCTGACCATCAGGTACGCGGCGCCGAAGATGGCGAGCAGACCGGGCAGGAACGGCGGGTCGAGCAGCACGATGGCGATCACCGTCATCGCGCCCATCGGGCAGGGCATGCCCTGGAACACCCCGGGCCGCATCTTGACGGCCGAGAAGCGGGCCAGCCGCAGGACCACCGCGAGCAGCACCGTGATGGCGATGAGCGCCGAGAGCTTGCTGTTGGAGCCCTGGGAGACCATGCCCCAGACCGCGACGAAGTAGGCCGGCGCGATGCCGAAGCTGATCAGGTCCGCCAGGTTGTCCAGTTCCGCTCCGAGGGCGGAGGAGCGCAGCTTTCGCGCCACCAGGCCGTCGAAGAGGTCGCACATCGAGCCGATCAGCAGCAGCGTGACCGCGGTGGCGGCGCTGTGCCGGTCCGGAGCGGCGTCCGGGTTGGTGATGTGCGGGACCAGGACCCCGGTGGTGATCGAGTAGATCGCCAGGAAGCCGCAGACGGCGTTCCCCAGGGTCAGGAAGTCGGCGGTGGACAGGTGCTGAGGAGAGCGCGGGGCGCGCAGCTCGCGGTCGCGCGCCCAGCGGCGGCGGCGCAGGGCCGTCTCCTCGTCGTCCAGGCCGACGATTGTCTCAGGATCAGTCACGGTCAAGGCGCGTCACCCCGGCTGTGGTCTTCTGGCCGACCTCGACGCCGACCTCGACGCCGGCCGGCAGGTAGGTGTCGACCCGGGACCCGAACCGGATCAGACCGATCCGGTCGCCCTGCTCGACCTTGGTTCCGGCGTCCACGTACGGCACGATGCGTCGGGCCACGGCCCCCGCGATCTGCACCATCTCGATGTCGCCGAGCTCGGTGTCGAAGTGCCAGACGACCCGCTCGTTCTGGTCGCTGTCCTTGTTGAACGCGGGGACGAAGCCGCCCGCGACGTGCTCGACCGACGTCACCGTGCCCGGCAGGGGCGCGCGGTTGACGTGGACGTTGAGCGGGCTCATGAAGATCGCGACCCGGGTGCGGCCGTCCGGCCAGGCGTCGATGCTCTGCACCACGCCGTCGGCGGGGGAGATCACTCTGCCCGTGCCGATCTCACGCTCGGGGTCGCGGAAGAACCACAGCATGCCCGCGCTGAGCGCGCAGGCGGGTACCGCAGCCAGGGCCCACTTGCCGCTGCGCCGGGTGAGGGCGGTGGTCACGGCGGCCGTGGCGAGAGTGGGGACGAACCAGGGGGTGGCTCCGCGCGCGATGGTCACGCGGGGTCGCCGACCGGCCGTCGGGGCTGCGAGGGCATCGCGGTCCGTGACGGAGGTGTGAGGGGACGGGCTGATGGGCATCGAAGACCTTTGTCGCGGGGGATCATGGCCGCTGGACGGGGGCCACCGCGGGATCGGTAATAGAGGGACGGCTTGCTGTCCCGGTGGATGCTATCGGGAGCACACGGTGGGTGGGCAACCCGCCTGCTCGTTCATGTGTCCGGTGGCGGCGCGTGTGCGCGCCACTCCTACGACCGTAGCTCGACCCGGTCCGGTTCCCAAGGGACCCGACAGGGCTGGTGACTCTTGTCTCAACGGGTGTGCCGACGGAACCCGGCGGGGCGAAACGGCCGTAGCGGCCGCAAGCGGGTGTGCGGAAGCGGCCGCCGGGCGCGTCGTTGCAGCTGTACGCCCTGCGGCCGCTTCCGGAGGGCCGTGCCGGACCCAGGCGGACCAGGCCGGGCCCGTGACGGGGCACGGCGCTCCGCCGGCGCGGGCCCGCACGCCCGTCGACCGGCGGTTCGAGGGGGCCGCCCGGCGACGTGGTCCGTCGGCGGGCGGCCCGGGGGATCAGTCGGCGATCCGGTACTCCTCCAGGAGCCGGCGTCCGACGATCATCTTCTGGATCTCCGCAGTACCTTCACCGATGAGCAGCATCGGGGCCTCGCGGTAGAGGCGCTCGATCTCGTACTCCTTGGAGAAGCCGTAGCCGCCGTGGATGCGGAAGGCGTCCTCGACGACCTCCTTGCAGTACTCGGAGGCGAGGTACTTGGCCATGCCGGCCTCGAGGTCGTTGCGCTCGCCGCTGTCCTTCTTGCGGGCGGCCATGACCATCATCTGGTGGGCGGCCTCGACCTTGGTGGCCATCTCGGCGAGCTTGAACTGGATCGCCTGGTGCTCGGCGATCTTCTTGCCGAAGGTGGAGCGCTGCTGGGCGTAGGAGATGCCGAGCTCGAAGGCGCGGCGGGCGACACCGCAGCCGCGGGCGGCGACGTTGACGCGGCCGACCTCGACGCCGTCCATCATCTGGTAGAAGCCGCGGCCCGGGACGCCGCCGAGGATGCGGTCGGCCGGGATGCGGACGTCCTGGAGGACCAGCTCGGTGGTGTCGACGCCCTTGTAGCCCATCTTCTCGATCTTGCCGGGCACGGTCAGGCCGGGAACCGTGGGGTTCGGGCCGAAACCGGCCTCCTTCTCGATCAGGAAGGTGGTCATGTTCTTGTACGGCGTGTTGCCGCCCTCGTCGGTCTTGCAGAGGACCGCGACCAGGGTGGAGGTGCCGCCGTTGGTGAGCCACATCTTCTGGCCGTTGAGGACGTAGAACTCCCCGTCCTTGACGCCCTTGGTGGAGATGGCCGAAACGTCGGAGCCGAGGCCCGGCTCGGACATCGAGAAGGCGCCGCGGATCTCGCCGGCGGCCATCCTCGGCAGGAAGTGGTCCTTCTGCTCCTGGGTGCCGTGGGCGTTGATCATGTGCGCCACGATGAAGTGGGTGTTGACGATGCCGGAGACCGACATCCAGCCGCGGGCGATCTCCTCGACCACCAGGGCGTAGGTGAGCAGCGACTCGCCGAGGCCGCCGTACTCCTCGGGGATGGTGAGCCCGAACAGGCCGAGCTGCTTCATGCCCTCGACGATGGCGGTCGGGTACTCGTCCTTGTGCTCCAGCTCGGTCGCGACCGGAATGATCTCCTTGTCGACGAAATCCCGCACGGTGGCGAGGATGTCCCGCTGGATCTCGGTGAGGCCGTCGGTCTGTGCGAGGCGTCCCATCGTGCGGCTCCGGAAAGGTCTGAGGGGCTACGGAAAGTCGGGGATTCCCCCGGGGGGGGGGATTGCGGGGGCCCTGCCGGCGTGGCTGCGGCAGCAGGGCCCCCGGTACCGGGTGGGGCGCGGCCGATGACGGCGGCCTGCCCGTCCGGGGTCTCTCGAGGGGGCTCTCCGTCCGTGGAGGGAGGGCCACCTATAGAGGGGAGAGGCCGAGAAGGCGGGGAGGGAGGGGCTCAGGAGAGCGGGGTCGGACGACCGGGCTGCTCGCCGCCGCGCTCCTTGATGTACGTCTCGGTCGGCACCATCACCTTGCGGCGGAAGACGCAGACGACCGTGCCGTCCTGCTTGTACCCCTTGGTCTCGACGTACACGATGCCGCGGTCGTCCTTGGACTTGGACGGCCACTTGTCGAGCACGGTGGTCTCGCCGTAGAGGGTGTCGCCGTGGAAGGTCGGTGCGACGTGCCGCAGCGACTCGATCTCCAGGTTGGCGATCGCCTTGCCGGAGACGTCCGGGACGGACATGCCGAGCAGCAGCGAGTAGATGTAGTTGCCCACCACGACGTTCCGGCCGAAGTCCGTCGTCTTCTCCGCATAGTTGGTGTCCATGTGGAGCGGGTGGTGGTTCATGGTGAGCAGGCAGAAGAGGTGGTCGTCGTACTCGGTGACCGTCTTGCCGGGCCAGTGCTTGTAGACCGCGCCGACCTCGAACTCCTCGTAGGTGCGTCCGAACTGCATGCCGTGGGCCCTCAGCTTTCCGGGATCTCGAACTTGGTGGTGCGCTGCATGCCCGCGGCCCGGCCCTTGCCGGCGACGACCAGCGCCATCTTGCGGCTGGCCTCGTCGATCATCTCGTCGCCGAGCATGGCGGAGCCCTTGGCGCCGCCCGCCTCGGAGGTGCAGTAGTCGTACGCGTCGAGGATCAGCTCGGCGTGGTCGTAGTCCGCCTGCGAGGGCGAGTAGATCTCGTTCGCGGCGGCGACCTGGTCCGGGTGGAGCACCCACTTGCCGTCGAAGCCGAGGGCGGCCGAGCGGCGGGCGACCTCGCGGTAGCCCTCCTGGTTGCGGATCTGGAGGTACGGGCCGTCGATCGCCTGGAGGTCGTTGGCGCGGGCGGCCATCAGGATGCGCATCAGGATGTAGTGGTAGGCGTCGGCGTTGTAGCCGGGCGGCTGCTCGCCGACGACCAGCGACTTCATGTTGATGGAGGCCATGAAGTCGGCGGGGCCGAAGATGATGGTCTCCAGCCGGGGCGAGGCCTCGGCGATGGCGTCGACGTTGATCAGGCCCTTGGCGTTCTCGATCTGCGCCTCGATGCCGATCCGGCCGACCTCGAAGCCCATGGTCTTCTCGATCTGGGTGAGCAGCAGGTCGAGCGCCTTGACCTGCTCGGCGTCCTGCACCTTGGGCAGCATGATGCAGTCGAGGTTGGGGCCGGCGCCCTCGACCACGGTGATCACGTCGCGGTAGGTCCAGTGCGTGGTCCAGTCGTTGACGCGCACGACGCGGGTCTTGCCGCCCCAGTCGCCGTTGTTGAGCGCGTCGACGATGTTGTGGCGCGCGCTCTCCTTGACCAGCGGGGCGCAGGCGTCCTCCAGGTCGAGGAAGACCTGGTCGGCCGGCAGGCCCTGGGCCTTCTCCAGGAAGCGCGGGTTGCTGCCCGGCACGGCGAGACAGGAGCGGCGCGGGCGCAGACGGTTCACAGCAGTCATAAGAATCGAGGGTTCCTTCCCAGTGGTCAGCTGGTCAGCTGTTCAGTTCGTGGCCGCGGTCGGTGCGGGCGTCCACGGCTGGAGCTTGTTGGCCAGCCGGATCTCGTCCACGATCCGGCCGATGATGGTGGTGATGCCGAAGTCCTTCGGGGTGAACACGGCGGCGACGCCGGCGGCCTTGAGGGCCTCGCCGTCCGCTGCCGGGATGATGCCACCCACGATCACCGGGACATCCTCCACCCCGGCGCGGCGCAGCCGCTTCAGGACGTCGGGCACCAGCTCGCTGTGCGCGCCGGAGAGGATGGACAGGCCCACGCAGTGCACGTCCTCCGCGACGGCGGCGGAGACGATCTGCTCCGGGGTCAGCCGGATGCCCTGGTAGACCACCTCGAAGCCGGCGTCGCGGGCCCGGACGGCGATCTGCTCGGCGCCGTTGGAGTGCCCGTCCAGGCCGGGCTTGCCGACCAGCAGGCGCAGCTTGCCGGCGCCCAGCTCCGCGGCGGTGGCGGCGACCGCGGCACGGACCTGCTCCAGCTCGCCGCCGGGCTCGGCGGCCACGGCGACGGGCGCGCCGCCGACGCCGGTGGGCGCGCGGTACTCGCCGAAGACCTCGCGCAAAGCGAAGGACCACTCGCCGGTGGTGACGCCGGCCCGGGCGCAGGCGAGCGTGGCCGGCATCAGGTTGGTCCCGGTGGCGGCGACGGCCTTGAGCTCGGCCAGCGATGCCTGGGCGGCGGCCTCGTCGCGCTGGGCGCGCCAGGCCTCCAGGGCGGCGAGCACGGACTGCTCGGAGGCCGGGTCGACCACCATGATCGCGGTGTCGAGGTCGGCGGTGAGCGGGCTCGGCTCGGTGGTGTCGAAGCAGTTCACCCCGATGATCTTGTCCTCGCCGGACTCGATCCGGGCCCGGCGGGCGGCGTGCGAGGCGACCAGGTTGGACTTCAGGTAGCCGGACTCGACGGCCGGGATCACCCCGCCCATCTCCAGCACCTTGGCGATCTCCGCCTCGGCGCCGGCCAGCAGCTCGTCGGTCTTGGCCTCGATCACCTCGGAGCCGTTGAAGATGTCGCCGTACTCCAGCAGGTCCGACTCGTACGCCAGCACCTGCTGGATGCGCAGCGACCACTGCTGGTCCCAGGGCCGGGGCAGGCCGAGCGCCTCGTTCCAGGCGGGCAGCTGGACGGCACGCGCGCGGGCGTCCTTGGAGAGGGTGACGGCCAGCATCTCCAGGACGATCCGCTGGACGTTGTTCTCCGGCTGGGCCTCGGTCAGGCCGAGCGAGTTGACCTGGACGCCGTAGCGGAAGCGGCGCTGCTTGGGGTCGGTGACGCCGTAGCGCTCCAGGGTGACCTTCTCCCACAGCCGGGCGAAGGCGCGCATCTTGCACATCTCCTCGACGAAGCGCACGCCGGCGTTGACGAAGAAGGAGATCCGGGCGACCACCTCGCCCATCCGCTCGGCCGGCACCTGGCCGGAGTCGCGCACGGCGTCGAGCACCGAGATGGCGGTGCACATCGCGTAGGCGATCTCCTGGACGGGCGTGGCCCCGGCCTCCTGCAGGTGGTAGCTGCAGATGTTGATCGGATTCCACTTGGGGATGTTGCCGACCGTGTAGGCGATCATGTCGGTGATCAGCCGCACCGACGGGCCGGGCGGGAAGACGTGCGTCCCGCGCGACAGGTACTCCTTGACGATGTCGTTCTGGGTGGTGCCGGTGAGCGTGGCGATGTCCGCGCCCTGCTCCTCGGCGACCACCTGGTAGAGCGCCAGCAGCCACATCGCGGTGGCGTTGATCGTCATGGAGGTGTTGGTCCGTTCGAGCGGGATGCCGTCGAACAGGGTGCGCATGTCGCCGACATGGCCGACCGGGACGCCGACCCGGCCGACCTCGCCGCGGGCGAGGACGTGGTCGGAGTCGTAGCCGGTCTGGGTCGGCAGGTCGAAGGCGACGGACAGGCCGGTCTGGCCCTTCGCCAGGTTCCGCCGGTAGAGCGCGTTGGAGTCGCTCGCGGTGGAGTGGCCGGCGTAGGTGCGCATCAGCCAGGGCCGGTCGCGCTTCTGGGGCTCAGTCATCGGCGGGTCTCACACGTTCCTGAAGCGGTTGATGGCCGGCAGGTGCTTCTCGCGCAGCTCGGGGTCGGTGACGCCCAGGCCCGCCTCGGGGGCCAGGCAGAGCACGCCGACCTTGCCCTGGTGCTTGTTGTGGTGCACGTCCAGGGCGGCCTGGCCGGTCTCCTCCATGGAGTAGACCTTGGACAGGGTCGGGTGGATCTTGCCCTTGGCGATCAGGCGGTTGGCCTCGAAGGCCTCGCGGTAGTTGGCGAAGTGCGAGCCGACGATCCGCTTGAGCGACATCCACAGGTACCGGTTGTCGTACTGGTGCATGTAGCCGGAGGTGGAGGCGCAGGTGACGATGGTGCCGCCCTTGCGGGTGACGTACACCGAGGCGCCGAAGGTCTCCCGGCCCGGGTGCTCGAAGACGATGTCCACGTCCTCGCCGCCGGTGAACTCGCGGATCTTCGCGCCCAGGCGCTTCCACTCGCGCGGGTCCTGGGTGTGCTCGTCCTTCCAGAACTTGTAGCCCTCGGCGGAGCGGTCGATGATCGCCTCGGCGCCCATGGCACGGCAGATCTCGGCCTTCTGGTCGTTGGAGACCACGCAGATCGGGGTGGCGCCGCCGGCCAGCGCGTACTGGGTGGCGTACGAGCCGAGGCCGCCGCTGGCGCCCCAGATCAGCACGTTGTCGCCCTGCTTCATGCCGGCGCCGTTGCGCGAGACCAGCTGGCGGTAGGCGGTGGAGTTGACCAGACCGGGGGAGGCGGCCTCCTCCCAGGTGAGGTGCTTGGGCTTGGGCAGCAGCTGGTTGGTCTTCACCAGGGCCAGCTGGGCCAGACCGCCGAAGTTGGTCTCGAAGCCCCAGATGCGCTGCTCCGGGTCCATCATCGTGTCGTTGTGGCCGTCCGCGGACTCCAGTTCGACCGAGAGGCAGTGCGCGACGACCTCGTCGCCCGGCTTCCAGGCGTTGACCCCGGCGCCGGTGCGCAGCACCACGCCGGCGAGGTCGGAGCCGACCACGTGGTACGGCAGGTCGTGGCGCTTGGTGAGCGGCGACAGCCGGCCGTAGCGCTCCAGGAAGCCGAAGGTGGAGACCGGCTCGAAGATCGAGCTCCAGACGGTGTTGTAGTTCACCGCGCTCGCCATGACGGCGACCAGGGCCTCGCCGGGGCCCAGCTCGGGCAGGGCGACCTCGTCGAGGTGAAGGGACTTGCGGGGGTCCTTGTCGCGGCTGTCGAGGCCCGCGAACATCTGCTCGTCGTCCTTGTGGAGCGTCACCGCCCGGTAGGACTCGGGGAGCTTGATCGCCGCGAAGTCCGCCGACGTGGTGTCGGTGCTGATGATCGCGTCGAGGATTTCCTGCATGGCTGCCTCCGAAGGCGTACCTGTGTGAGGGCACAGGGCGTCTGGGGGAGCCGGGAGCGGACACCGGCTTCGCTGAGGTGGGTGGTGGGCGGGTCAGACTGGGCACCCGGGGTGGACCGGGCCGTTCTGGCTCTGCTCCCGGGGTGTGGGAACGCCGGACGACGGCGCGCCGAGGTGGGGAGCCGCGGCGCCGCGACTGGTGAGTAACAAGGTAGTGGCACCCTGTGCCACCCGTAAAGACACCGGGTGTCACGAATTCCGGCGGCCTCCGGGGTGGCGTGACGCGCGTTGCGCGGGCATGCGAAAGGCCCGCGCCGACTTCTCGGCGCGGGCCCTCGATATCGCTCTGACCTGCGTGAATACTGCGCTTACGACTCCCGGGCGCCACTCAGTGCGGCCCGGATGCTGTCCACCACGACCTCCAGTGGAGCGTCCGTCCGGGCGACTGTGATGAGCACCTCACCTCCGGGACTGGCACTCAGTGCGCTCTCCGCCCCGGTGTCCCCCGGGGTCCCATTGGCACCCGGTGCCACCACCGATCCCCGACGCCTGGCACCCGGAGCGCTGGCGGCCCAGAAGGTCCGCCGGATCACCTCGAAGGAGTGGTCCAGCTGAGCCTCCACGTCGCCCCGGCCGCCGGCCCGCAGCCAGCGCCGCAGCACGTGGTTGTGCGCCGCGACCACCGCCGCCGCCGAGACCTCGGCCAGCATCGAGTCGTCCTCGCCGCCGCGCTGCCAGCCTGACGGGATGGACTCGCCGGTGTCGAAGCGCCCCAGCAGGTAGCGGGTGAACAGCCGCTCGTAGCGGGCCACCACGGCGATCTCCCGCTCGCGCAGCGCCGGGACCTGACGGATCAGCTGGTACCGCGCGACCGACACCCCCGGAGTGGAGGCGTACATCCGCAGCACCTCCTTGATGCCGCGGCAGACCACGTCCAGCGGGTGCTCCTCCGGCTCCGCACTGGCCAGCAGGTCGGCCACCCGCACCAGGGTGTCGTCGTGGTCCGGGAAGATCGCCTCCTCCTTGGACCGGAAGTACCGGAAGAAGGTGCGCCGGGCCACCCCGGCGGCGGCCGCGATCTGGTCGACCGTGGTCTCCTCGTAGCCCTGCGAGGCGAACAGCTCCATCGCGGCCGTGGCCAGGTCCTGGCGCATCTGCTGGCGCTGCGCCGCCGCCCGGCGGCTTCCCGGCCCGCCGTCCGGCCCGGTGCCCCCGGTCGAGGGGGCGGTCCGGCCGTCGCCGCCGTGCGGCCCGGCGGGGTGCTGCGGGGAGCTTGACTGAACCCGATCCATGTCCGGAACGCTACACGGCCCGGACGGCGCGGCCATGGCCCTTCCCCGCCGCACCGGTGCGACCGGACCGGTCACGGCCGGGCGGGGCCAGCGGGAGGACACCGTCCCGGGGCTCCAACCGGGTTGCGCGGAGGCCGCGGATCCGGCCGGCGGCGCCCCGTACGGCGTCTCGTACGGGCCGCCCCCGGCCTGCGGCGTGGTCATCGGCGCGCGT
Source organism: Kitasatospora sp. NPDC058063 (assembly GCF_042885395.1). Taxonomy (NCBI): domain Bacteria; kingdom Bacillati; phylum Actinomycetota; class Actinomycetes; order Kitasatosporales; family Streptomycetaceae; genus Kitasatospora; species Kitasatospora sp. NPDC058063. The sequence continues at coordinate 67,126 of NZ_JBHVSD010000009.1, read as the reverse complement.
GGTCGCGGAAGCCGCGGCCGGTCTTGCGGCCCAGGCAGCCCGCCGCGACCAGGTGCTCCAGCAGCGGTGCGGCGGCCAGGCCGGGCTCGCGGAACTCCTGGTGCAGCACCTGCTCGATCGTCAGCGAGACGTCCAGGCCGACCACGTCCAGCAGTTCGAACGGGCCCATCGGGTAGCCGCAGCCGAGCTTCATCGCGGTGTCGATGTCGTCCACCGTCGCGTAGTGCTCCTGGAGCATCCGCACCGCGTCGTTCAGGTAGGGGAAGAGCAGTGCGTTGACGATGAAGCCGGCCCGGTCGCCGCACTCCACCGGGTGCTTGCGGACCCCGGCGGTCAGCTCCAGCACGGTGGCGGTGACGTCCGGCGCGGTCAGCACGGTGGAGACCACCTCGACCAGCTTCATCGCCGGGGCCGGGTTGAAGAAGTGCATGCCGATCACGTCCTGCGGCCGCGAGGTGGCGGTCGCGCAGCTGATCACCGGCAGCGAGGAGGTGGTGGTGGCGAGCACCGCGCCCGGCCTGACGATCTTGTCCAGGGTGGCGAACAGCTCCCGCTTGACCGCCAGGTCCTCGGCGACCGCCTCGACCACCAGGTCCACCTCGGCCAGTTCGGCGTACTGGCCGACCGGGGTGACCAGCGCCAGTGCGGCGTCCCGCGCCCCGGCGGACAGCCGGCCCTTGGCCACCGAGCGCTCCAGCGACTTCGCGAGCTGCGCCTTGGCCTTCTCGGCCTTCTCCTGGCTGCGGGCGGCCAGCAGCACCGGGTGCCCGGCCTTGGCGAACACCTCGGCGATGCCGGTGGCCATCGTCCCCGAGCCGCAGACGCCGACGGTGCGCACCGGCCGGCCCGGCACCTTCGGCCGGGCCGGCCCGGTGGCCGCGTCCACGGCCCGGGAGGAGCCCGGCGCCTCGTAGGTGTAGAAGCCGCGGCCGGTCTTGCGGCCCAGCAGCCCGGCGGCGACCAGCTGGCCGAGGATCGGTGCGGGCGCGTGCAGGCGGTCCCGGGACTGCTCGTACATCGCCTCCAGCACGGTGCGGGCGGTGTCGATGCCGATCAGGTCGAGCAGCGCCAGCGGGCCCATCGGCAGGCCGCAGCCGAGCCGCATCGCGGCGTCGATGTCCTCCCGCGACGCGTACTTGGACTCGAACATCGCGGCGGCCTGGTTCAGGTAGGCGAACAGCAGGCCGTTCACCACGAAGCCGGCCCGGTCGCCGGCCGCCACCGGCTCCTTGCCGAGGTCGCGGGCGAAGGCGGCGGCGTCCTCGGCGGTCCGCGGGGAGGTCAGCACGGTGCGGACCACCTCGACCAGCTTCATGCCGTGCACCGGGTTGAAGAAGTGCAGGCCGAGCACCCGCTCCGGACGGGAGGTCGCGGCGGCGATCCGGGTCACCGACAGCGCGGTGGTGCCGGTGGCCAGCACGGTGGCCTCCGGGCAGATCCGGTCCAGCTCGGCGAAGACCTCCCGCTTCAGCTCCAGCTGCTCGGGCACCTCCTCGATCACCAGGTCCGCCCCGGCGGCGGCCGCCAGTTCGTGGCCGACGGAGATCCGGGCCAGCAGCCCGGTGCGCTCCTCGGCGGTCAGCCGCTCCCGGTCGACCGCGTGGGCGGTGGCCTCCTCGATCCGGGCCAGTGCCCGGGCGGCCGAGTCCTCGGTGGCCTCGATGCCGATCACCCGGCGGCCGCTCTTGGCGACCGCCACCGCGACGCCGGCACCCATCGTGCCGAGGCCGACGACGGCGACAGTGGGGAAGGGACGCTCCATCTGTCCTGACTCCTAGTCATGAAGGGCCCGCGCGTGCTCCGGCGGGCACGCCGCCGCGCCCGGGCGCGCGCCGGGGGCGGCCGCCGCCGGAGGAGGGTCCACGCGCGGGGGCTGGGGAGATGACGGGGTGCGGCGCATCCGGGCAGGGGCCGGTCCGCTCCGGCCGAACTGCGGATGTGCCGTGGTGCTCAGGCGCTCGAAGGTGAAGGAAGCGGCTCTGATACGAGGAGGAACCCGGCCCGCCGCGGTCCGCGGCACTTGCCGGTGAAAGCGCACCGCGCGGGCGCCGGAGAAGCGGCGACCGCGGCCTGCCGCCGGTGCGGCTCCCGAAGCCCGGCGGAGGTGCGTGTCCGGCCACTGTAGCGAAGCTACTGATGAGTAGGAAGGGGGCGTGGGCGGAAAACCGTTCGGGGCCGCGGGCGGGCGTTCGCTAGGGTGATCGACGCGGGGGCGGCTCCGCGGCGTGCTTCCTTCTCACTCATCTGCAAAATGAACCCGAGTGCGCCCACTCTCCGCCCCCGCTTCGTCGTATCCACCGGGGGAAGAGCAGTGAAGAAGCAGAACGCCGTGGCGCCCGAGGCCGCACTGGACGCCTACCTGCTGCACCGCCACGGGATGGTCCGGGTCGAGCCCGGAGCCGGGCCCGACGAGCCCCTGCCGTGGTCCGCCCAGGGGCTGGTCGCCCTGGAGGCCGACCTCGTCCGGCGCGGCCACGTGCTCACCGCCCCGCTGCGCGCCGCGCTCGGCCGGCTGCGCCCGCTCGACCTCGCCGCGGCCGGCACCCGGCTGCTGCGCGGCATCGACGCGATGCTCGGCGCCGACCGCAGCCACACCCCGCTGTTCCGCCGCTTCCCCGAGGGCGTGCCCTCCCACGCCCACGCCGACTACTCCGCGCTCGTCCGCGGCTACCTCCTCTGCCAGGCGAGCCAGATCTGCCTGGTCTGCGAGCGCGACAGCCTGGAGGCCGGGATCGGCGCCCTCGCCCCCTGCGCCCACCTGCTGTGCGGCGACTGCTACCTGGAACTGGTCGAGAACGGCGGCGACCCCCACTGCCCGCTCTGCCGCACCCCGCTGGATCGAAAGCGCCGCCTGTCCAACGACACCAGGGCCGCCCGCAACGCCGCCCGCGAACTGCGGGCCGGCCGGCAGCTCAAACCACTGCGCCAGGCCCGCCCCGAGGACGTGGGCCTCCTCGCCGCCACCGGGCTGGCCGCGCTGCTCGCCCGGCAGACCCCGCTGAGCCCGCAGGACCGCGAGGACCTCGCCCTGCTGCTCCACCACGCCCCGGACGACCCGGCCGGCTGGCTGCCCGCCGAGATCCCCGTCCGGGAGACCCGCGCCACCGTGCTGGCCGCCCTGCTGCACCGCGACCGGGAGGCCGCCCGGCCGCTGCTGGCCGCCCACCTCACCACCGCCACCGACGTCCTGCGGCTGATCTGGGCGTGGTCCGGCGCCGAGCCCGACCTGCTGCCCGAGACCGCCCGCACACTGCGCCTGCGCAACCTGCCCCGCCCGCTGCGCCGCGAACTGCTCGCCGTCCTGGACGCGTTCCCGGTCGGCACCCTCGCCGAGGACCTGCGCCGCCACCGCGAGCCCTGGCTGCGGGCCGGCGAACTGCTGCACCCGTACGAGCACCGCGCCCGCTTCCCGTACGCGGCGGCCGCGTTCGCGGTGGTCCGGCAGAGCGATCTCGACCTCCACGGCCTCGGCCCGCTGCTGCGCGAGGCGCCCGCCCCGCTGCGGGTGAGCGAGACGCCCGGCGGCCACACCCGGCTGACCGTGGAGACCTTCGCCGCCCGGGTCGAGCGCGCCCTCGGACAGGGCGACCTGCCCGCCGCCGTCGGGCTGCTGGCCGGCCGTCCGGGCGAACTGGTGCGCCGCCTGCACCACCTGCTGCGGGTCCACGCCGCCTGGCTGCCCGGCGAACCGCTGCCTGCCGAACTCGCCGAGGCGCTGCCCGGCGCCCTGCGCGCCGTCGCCCCCGGCCCGCTGCTCGGCGCGTACGGACGGCTGCGCGCGCCGCGCGAGTACGGCGAGCGGCGGCTGTACTTCCCGCGCGGCCGGGTCGCCTCGGCGCACGCCCGGGCCGACCGGGGCACGCCCGTCCCGGCCGCCCTCAGCGCGCCCGTCTGCGCCCTGATCGAGGCCGAACTGCTGCGCCGGGCCGGACGGTCGGCCCACGGGCCGGAGCGCTACGAGGTGGCCGTGCTGGACGCCGCGCTGGCCGACCTGGTCGTCCCCTTCGCCGAGCGCGCCAGCGCCAAGACCCTGGTCGCCGTGCCGCGAGGCAGTGTGCAGCGGATCCCGGACGGCCAGCGGCTGCGGCTGTTCCTGCACTGGACGCAGCGCCCGCACCAGCGGGTGGACCTCGACCTGTCGGTCGCCTTCTACGACGAGGAGTGGCAGTTCGTCGGCCTGTGCGACTACACCCGGCTGGTCACCGGGCCGCGGGCCGCCGTCCACTCCGGGGACTACACCAGCGCCCCGCCGCCGCACGGCGCCACCGAGTTCGTCGACCTCGACCTGCCGGCGCTGGGCGAGGCCGGCGCCAGGTACGCCGTGGTGGTGGTGTTCAGCTACAACGACATCCCGTTCGAGGACCTCACCGACGCCTTCGCCGGATTCATGGCCCTGACCCCGTCCGAGGCGGCCCGGCAGCGCAAGAGCGGCTTCCACCCCAAGGGCGTGCGCCAGCGCCTCGACCTCGCCGGGGACGCCAGGATCTGCGTGCCGATGATCGTGGACCTGCAGCGCCGCGACTACACCTGGACCGACCTCAACGCGGGCGCCGGCAGCGGGTTCCACAACCTCGACCGGCACCACGCCAGGATCGGCTCGCTGGCCGCCGACGTCCTGACGCACTTCGCCCCCGGCTCCCGGGCCACCCTCTGGGACCTCGCCTGCGCCACCGCCGCGGCGGGCAGCGACGAGGTGCTGGTCCGCGACCGGACCGGCCGCGGGCTCGACGTCTACCGGCGGGGCGCGGACGAGCCGGTGAGCGCCTTCGCCGAACGGCTGCGCGCCCGCCACGAGAGCGACCGGCGCACCGAGCTGCCGCCGGACGACACCGCCCGGCTGATCGCCGAACGCCTCGACGGCGCCCGGGCGTTCGCCGCCCTGGTGCACGCCGACGTGCCCGCGCCGGCACAGGCGCGCGGGACGCTCTACCGGCTCTACCCGGGCCCGACCGACGCCGCCCCGGACACCCTGGAGCGGATCACCGCGGGGGAGTGGACGGCCAGGTTCGCCCCGAACGGGTGAACGGGTGAACGCGGCCGCCAAGAGGACCACCCGATAGGGGAGTTATCCGACCCCGACCGGCGGGGCAGCATGGGGACATGACCACCGGAACCGCCACCGCCGGCCCCACCGCGCCCGGTCCCGACGAGCCGCCCGTCACCGCCGAACGGCTCGCCGCCGCCGCCGCGGCGGCCGTCGCGCTGCCATCGCGCGCCGACCGGGCCGAGCGCGCCGAGGAGGCCGTCGACCGGCTGCGCACCGAGGCCGTCGAGGCGGTGGCCGTCACCTGGGTGGACAACGCCGGCATCACCCGGGTCAAGGCCGTGCCGCTCGGCGGTCTGGTGCACGCCGCGCAGTGGGGCGTCGGCACCGCGCCCTGCTTCGACGTGTTCCTCGCCGACGACGCGATCACCACCAGCGCGATCATCGGCGGCCCCACCGGGGACCTCAGGCTCTACCCGGACCTCGACCGGGTCGTCCCGCTGGCCGCCCAGCCCGGCTGGGCCTGGGCCCCGGGGGACAGGTACACCCAGGCCGGCGCCCCGCACCCCGGCTGCCAGCGGCTGTTCGCCCGCCGGGCGGAGGCCACGGCGGCCGCGCGCGGCCTGGGCCTCAAGGCCGGCATCGAGGTCGAGTGGACGGTCGCCCTGGCCGGCGCCCCGAAGGAGGACCCGCAGTACCCGACGCACGGCCCGGCGTACGGGATGCACCGGGTCACCGATCTCTCCGACTACCTGCGCGACGTCCTGCGCGCCCTCGGCCGGCAGGGGCTGACCGTCCTGCAGATCCACCCCGAGTACTCCCCGGGCCAGTTCGAGGTCTCGGTCGCCCCCGAGGGCCCGGTCGCCGCCGCCGACACCTCCGTCCTGGTCCGGCACACCGTCCGGGCCGTCTCCGCCCGGCACGGCCTGCGGGTCTCCTTCGCCCCGGTGGTCGAGACCGGCGGCGTCGGCAACGGCGGGCACCTGCACCTCAGCCTCTGGCGCGACGGGCGCAACCTCGGCCACGGCGGCCCCGGTCCGCACGGCCTGACGGCCGAGGCCGAGGGCTTCCTCGCCGGGGTGCTGGACGCGCTGCCCGAACTGCTGGTGCTGGGCTGCTCCAGCCCGGCCGGGTACCTGCGGCTGGTGCCCTCGCACTGGGCCGGCGCCTACCAGTGCTGGGGCCTGGAGAACCGCGAGGCCGCGCTGCGCCTGGTGACCGGCTCCACCGGGGAGCGGGCCGCCGCGGCCAATGCCGAGGTCAAGTGCTTCGACGCGAGCGCCAACCCGTACCTGGCGGTCGGCGGGGTGATCGCCGCCGGTCTCGCCGGGCTGGACCAGCGCCGAGCGCTGCCACCGGAGTTCACCGGGGATCCGGCGGCCGCCGAGCCCGGCACGGTGCCCCGGCTGCCGGCGGGCCCGGCCGAGGCGATCGCCGCGTACGAGCGCTCCGCGGTGCTGCGCGAGGCGCTCGGCGAGCCGCTCTACCAGGCGGTGCTGGCGGTGCGACGGGCGGAGCAGGAGCAGTACGCGGCCGTCACTCCCGAGGAGTTGGTCATGGCCACCCGCTGGCGGTACTGAACGGTGGCCCGGCCGGGGGAGCCCGCGCTGGTCGACCACCACTGCCACAGCGTGGTGGCGGCCGAGCTCACCGACGAGGCCCTGGCCGGGCTGCTCACCGAGTCCGACCGGCCGCCCGCTCCCGGCTGTTCGCCCTTCGACAGCGCGCTGGGCCTCGCGGTACGGCGCTGGTGCCCGCCCGCGCTCGGTCTGCCGGCGCACGCCCCGGCCGCCGACTACCTGGCCCGGCGGCGGGAGTTGGGCGCGGCCGAGGCCACCGGGCGACTGCTGGCGGCGGCCGGTCTGGACACCTGCCTGGTGGACACCGGGCTGGCCACCGCCGCCGGTCACGAGCTGCTGCCGCTGGCCGAACTCGCCGCGGCCACCGGGGCGTCGGTGCGCGAGGTGGTCCGGCTGGAGTCGGTCGCCGAGACGGTGACGGCCGGCGCCGGGGACTGGCCGCGGGCCGTCGCGCAGGCGCTCGCTTCGGCCGCGGCCGGGGCCGTCGCGGTCAAGTCGGTGCTCGCCTACCGGCACGGTCTGGCCGCACCCGCCGAACGCCCCGCCGCCGCGGCCGTGGTGGCCGCGGCCGGCGCCCACCTGCGCGGCGGGCGGGGCCGGTTGACCGACCCGGTGCTGCTGCACCACCTGCTCTGGACGGCGGTGGACGTCTGCGCCGAGCTCGGCCTGCCGCTCCAACTCCACACCGGCTTCGGCGATCCGGACCTCACCCTGCACCGGTCCGATCCGTCGCTGCTGACGGACTTCGTGCGGGCCGCCGAGCCCAGCGGCGTCCCGCTGGTGCTGCTGCACGGGTACCCGTACCACCGGCAGGCCGCCTGGCTGGCCCAGGCCTTCCCGACGGTGTACACCGACCTCGGGCTGACCGCCTCCTACACCGGGCCGCGGGTGGCCGCGGTGCTGGGCGAGATGCTGGAGCTGGCCCCGTTCGGCAAATTGCTGTTCTCCACCGACGCCTACGGGCTGCCCGAACTTTATTTGGTGGGCACCTGTCAGTTCCGGTACGGACTGGGTGCGGTGCTCGCGGACTGGCGAGCCGACGGTGCTTGCTCCGCGGCCGATGTCGGGCGGGTGGCGCGGCTGCTCGCGGCCGACAACGCGCGTCGGCTGTACCCGTTGTAGGGGTGCGATCCGTCCTGGTGGTGACGGCCGTGACGGGTGTGGCAGCACGTCGGCGAACCATCACTTTTTAACACTCTTGACCTCTGTTTTCCTTGTTGACCGCCGGGCGGCGGTAACCCCTACTCCTGGTCAAGATGTGACGATTAGATGACTACCCCTTGCGCTTATAACCAAATATTCATTAGCGTCCCGGTCATTCCCAAGCGCACCTGCCCACCGCAGCTGCCGCCTGATGCCTCGGGAGGCCAACCCTCATGCGTGTTCCTCGGATCAGCCGTACCCGGTACGCGGCCGTGGGCGTCGTGCTCGCCACCGCCGGTGCCCTCGCGCTGCCGGCCGGCACCGCCGTCGCGGCTCCCGCGGCCGACTCGACGACCGGTCCGCTGATGAGCTACGTCGTCAACACCAAGGCCAACCACGGCCAGGTGCAGAAGGTCGAGAAGGCCATCACCGGCCTCGGCGGCACCGTCGTCCAGTCCTACGAGCAGGTCGGCGTCGTCGTCGCCCGCTCGAACGACACCAAGTTCGCCGAGAAGCTGCGCCTGGCCAAGGGCGTCGACTCGGTCGGCGCCAGCCGCACCAAGGGCATCCAGGCCTCCGACCAGGGCAAGGCCGAGGTCGCCACCGAGTCGGCCGCCGTGGCGGCCGCCCCGGGCGAGGACCCCGACGAGGCCTACCAGTGGGACATGCGTCAGATCGGTGCCGACAAGGCCCACAAGATCTCGCTCGGCAGCCGTAACGTCACCGTCGGTGTGCTGGACTCCGGCATCGACGCCACCCACGAGGACCTGGCCGCCAACGTGGACGCCTCGCAGTCGGTCTCCTGCATCGACGGCAAGACGAACACCGACTGGAAGGCCTGGCAGCCGACCACCAGCGACCACGGCACCCACGTGGCCGGCACCATCGGCGCCGCCAAGAACGGCAAGGGCATCGTCGGCGTCGCGCCGAACGTGAAGCTGGCCGCCGTCAAGGTCGTCGACGACGGCGGGTTCATCTACCCGGAGAACGCGGTCTGCGGCTTCGTCTGGGCCGGCGAGCACGGCTTCAAGGTCACGAACAACAGCTACTTCGTCGACCCGTGGATGTTCAACTGCAAGACGGACAAGGACCAGGCGGCCATCTCGGACGCCGTCCGCAAGGCCGTCGCGTTCTCGCAGCGCAAGGGCGTGCTCAACATCGCCGCCGCCGGCAACGAGAACATCGACCTGGCGCACAAGACCGTCGACGTGGCCAGCCCGGACGACACCACCCCCGGCACCCGCCCGGTCACCAACGACTGCCTGTCGCTGCCGACCGAGCTGCCCGGCGTCGTGGCCGTCTCCGCGGTCGGCTCCGACGGCGTCAAGGCGTACTACTCCAGCTACGGCAAGGGCGTCGTGACCGTCACCGCGCCGGGTGGCGACCGCCGCTTCCAGTTCCCGAACACCCCGGACAAGGACGGCCGCATCCGGTCCACCATCCCCGGTGGCAAGTACGGCTACATGCAGGGCACCTCGATGGCCACCCCGCACGTCGCCGGCGTGGCCGCGCTGCTCGCCAGCACCTTCCCGTGGGCCAGCCCGGACGAGCTGACCGAGCTGCTGACCACCCACGCCGAGTCCGTCCCGTGCCCGAAGGGCGAGTTCAACCCGGGCGGTGCCGGCACCTGGAAGGCCACCTGCGAGGGCGGCGCTGACGACAACGGCTTCTACGGCGCGGGCCTGGTCAACGCCGAGAAGGCGGTCCAGTGGTGGCGCTGACGCGCTGACCGCGGACAGTACTGAACAGTAGAGCCGGGGAGCGGGACCACTGGGTCCCGCTCCCCGGCCGCGTTCGCGCACCGGCCGGTCGCGGGCGATCGCCGTTCGGTCGCATGCGAGCACCAGGGCGCCGGAGCACCGGAGCGCCGGCCGCGGTCGCCCCGTGCCCGACCCGACGAAGAACTACCGGTCCTCGTCGAAGTGGTGCTCCCAGACCGTCTCCACCGACGGCTTGCCGTGCAGGTCCGGCACCTCCTGGAGCCAGGCCGGCCGCCCCGCCCTGGTCCGGGCCGCCCGCCGCCGCTCCGCCTCGCGCAGTTGATCGGGCGTGGCGAAGCCCTCCGGCAGCCACTCCTCGGAGAGCACCACCCGGGCGGCCAGGTGCGTGACATAGGCGTGCCGGACGGCGTCCACCGAGTCGAAGCCGGGCTCGCCGGCCAGCCACTCGTCCGGGACCAGCGCCACGACCTCCTCCAGCAGCGGCACGGTGACCAGCGGCCCGAGCTCCTCGTCGGCCAGCCGGACGTCCGGGGCCGAGCCGCCGAGCGCGTGGGCGCTGAGGTCGTACCGCTTGCCGACCGCCGCCCCGGCCCCCGCCCAGCGGTGGTGGAAGATCAGCGCGGCGCCGTTGTCGATCAGCCAGAGCCGCCCGTGCCAGACCACCAGGTTGGGGTTGTGCACGGTGCGGTCGACGTTGCCGGTCAGGGCGTCCAGCCAGACCACCCGGCCGGCCTCGGCGGAGTCCATCGCGATCATCCCCGGCGTGAAGTCCCGCGCGCCGGGCAGCAGGTCCATCCCGAGGTTGAGGCCGGCGCTGGCCTTGAGCATGTCCTGGATCTCGGTGTCCGGCTCATGGGCGGCGACGGCCGGGTCGAAGTCCACCAGCCGCAGCTCCGGCACCCGCAGGCCCAGTCGCCGGGCCAGCTCGCCCACGATCACCTCGGCGATCAGCGCCTTGCGGCCCTGCGCGGCCCCGGTGAACTTGACCACGTACGTTCCCAGGTCGTCGGTCTCCACCACACCGGGGACGGAGCCGCCCGCCCGCAGTGGATCGACGTAGCGCACGGCAGTCACCAGATCGAGCACACCGGCCACCCTATCCCGCCGCGTCGCGGGCGTGAGCCTGTGATTGGCTTGCCGGACAGAGCGGTTCCCACCGGATGAGGAGAGCAAGGTCATGGGACAGGTGCAGGCCACCACGGAGCGGGTCTACGACGCGGCCCCCGAGCGGGTGTACGAGGCGCTGGCCGACTACCAGGTGACCCGCCCGAAGCTGCTGCCCGCGCAGTACAGCGAGTACGAGGTGCGGGTCGGCGGCACCGGCGCCGGCACCCAGGTGCACTGGCGGCTCCAGGCCACCGAGAAGCGGGTGCGCGACTGCCTCTTCACCGTCTCCGCGCCCGAGCCCGACCAGCTGGTGGAGAAGGACGCCAACTCCAGCATGGTGATCACCTGGACGGTCTCGGCCGTCGGCGAGGGCCGCTCCAAGGTCACCGTGACCGCCACCTGGCAGGGCGCGACCGGTATCGGCGGCTTCTTCGAGCGCACCTTCGCCCCGAAGGGCCTCAACCGGATCCACGACCAGGTGCTGGCCAACCTGGCCGCCGAGGTCCGCTGAGCGCTGAGCCCTGAGCCCTGGGCGCTGAGTCCTGAGTCCTGAGCGCTGGGCCCTGAGCGCTGAGCCCGCTCAGGGACAGCCGGGTCCTTTTCCGGCGGTCCACCGGGACCTCCCGAGAACCACTGCGGCCGCCGCAGCCGTCGGGGCCCGCCGGAATCGCCAACCGCGCGATTCGCGCGCGTGGATCCATCGAAGCGCTCGAATCGCCTGCCGATTCGAGCGCTTCGGTCTCCCGTACGAGCCGAAAGCCGTACGGGTGGCCGAACCGCCACCTGCGGGTGACGAGGGCCGCCCGGAACCGGCGAGCCACCCTAGGCTCGCCGCCGTGCATATGACGATCCTTCACATCTCACAACCGGTGGACGGCGGCGTCGCCCGCGTCGTCGCCGATCTGGTCAGGGGCCAGCGGGAGGCCGGCCACCGGGTCATGGTCGCCTGCCCGCGCGGCGGGCGGCTGGCCGGGGAGGCCGCCGCGGTGGGTGCGCTGGTCCAGGACTGGCCCGCGCGGCGCTCGCCCGGGCCGGGCACCCCCGCCGAGGCCTGGCGGCTGCGCCGGATCGTCCGGGCGGCGGCGCCCGACGTGGTCCACCTGCACAGCGCCAAGGCCGGCCTGGCGGGCCGGCTCGCGGTGCGCGGAACGGTGCCGACCGTCTTCCAGCCGCACGCCTGGTCCTTCGCCGCCGTCGACGGCGCGCTGGGCGCCGCCACCCTGCGCTGGGAGCGGTTCGCGACCCGCTGGGCGCACCGGGTGCTGTGCGTCAGCGTCCAGGAGCGGGCCGACGGCGTGGCGGCGGGGGTGCACGCCGACTGGGCGGTGGTGCCCAACGGCGTGGACGTGCGCCACTACGCGCCCGCCGATCGCCGCGCCGCCCGGATCGCGCTCGGTCTGGACCTGGACGCCCCGCTTGCGGTGTGCGTCGGGCGGCTGTGCCGGCAGAAGGGCCAGGACGTGCTGCTGGCCGCCTGGCCGGAGGTGCTGCGCCGGGTGCCGCGGGCCCGGCTGGCGCTGGTCGGCGGCGGGCCGGAGGAGCAGCGGGTGGCGGAGCTGGTCCGGCAGACCGCCGAGCCCGCCCGGATCCGGCTGGTCGGGGACGTGCCGGATCCGCGCCCGTGGCTGGCGGCGGCCGATCTGGTGGTGCTGCCCTCGCGCTGGGAGGGGATGGCGCTGGCCCCGCTGGAGGCGATGGCGGCCGCCCGTCCGGTGCTGCTGACCGATGTGCCCGGTGCCCGGGAGTGCCTGCCGCCGTCCGAGCTCGCGCGGGCGGTGGTCCCGCCCGAGGACGTGCGGGCCCTCGCCACCCGAATGGGGGACGCGCTGTCCGATTCGATCGAATGCGAGCGACGCGGTGCCCGGTTGCGCGACCACGTGATCGGTCGGCACGACGTGCGCACCGTGGTCGAACAAGTGGATGTTCTCTACCGTCACCTGCTGGGTGCGGGACCGGCGTCGGGGCGGCGCCGGGCCCGTGTCCCAGAGCGGATCTGATCGTTTCACATGCCGTGAATGCCCGCCGTTTCCGGTGTTGTCGTATTCGCACCCTCGATTGGATGCGGAGGCGAGGCATTAAATCCGAAATACCTATTAATGGGCGGCTGGAATGAATCGGCAAGTCAACTTCCGCTCCGTACCGCCCGGTTCTGTATTGTCGGATTTTGCCTGCTTCGTTCAGATTTCATGCCGGGAATTCACGGCTGAGCTCCGTGCGACCGACTCCTTCGTGACCGGTTCCTTCGCAATCGGCCCCGCCACCGGACATCCGGAAGCCGCCAGCGGCAGCAGGCGCTGTCAGGACCGCGCCCACCGGGCCGGGACGGCAGCCCCGCGCCAGCCGGTGCCGGGGCGCCGTCACCCCGGGCACACAGCAGGGGAGATCGTGCGCTGATGACCATTGACCACGACAGTGTGCCGCGCTCGGGAGGGCCCCTCTCCGGTCCCCGCCGGCCCGGTACCGGGCTGCTCGACCGGCCGGCGGGAGCGGCGCGCCCTGGGGTGGTCACGTCGCCGCGCCGGCCCCGCGGGGCGGTCCGCTCCCGGCTGGCCCTGTCGCTCGCCCTGGTCCAGGCCGACATCATCGCGCTGTGCTCCGCCGGCGGCATCGCCAACCACGCCGTCGACCCCGCCGCCCCGCTCGACCCCCTGCTCGGCGTCCCCGCCGTCCTGCCCCTGTTGCTCCTGCTCAACCTGGCCGGCGGCCTCTACCGCTCCCGGCTCACCCTCTCCGTCCTGGACGAACTGCCCGCCCTCACCGCCCGGGCCGTGGTCGCCACCGCCTTCGCCGTCACCCTGTCCGGCTGCCTCGACGGCCACTGGCCCGACTGCGGCCCGGCCAGCCCCGCCCGGCTCACCGTCCTGCTCGGCGCCCAGCTGCTGATCGCCGCCGTCGGCCGCGCCGTCCTCTACCACCTGGTCCGGCGGATCCGCCGCAGCCGCCCCAGCCCCGTCCTGGTGCTCGGCGCCGGCCGGCTCGGCCGCCGGGTCGCCACCGCCCTGCGCGAGCACGGCGAGTACGGGATGCGCCCGGTCGGCTTCCTCGACGCCGACCCGCCGCTGCTGCCCGGCGGCACCGACCTGCCCGTCCTCGGCGGCCGCGAGGCACTGGAGCGCGAAGTGCGCCGGCACGGCGTCCAGCACGTGGTCGCCACCGCCGGCGCCGCCGACGAGGCCGAGACCGCCGCCACCCTGCGCGACGCCGCCCGGCTCGGCTGCCAGGTCTGGCTGGTGCCCGCGCTGCGCGAGTACGGCTCGCTGCCCGCCACCCCGGTCACCGGCGGCGACCACCTGTGGGGCTTCCCCTGTCTGCGGGTCGGCCGCCCCGCGCGGCGCCGCCCCGGCTGGGCCGTCAAGCGCGCCCTGGACGTCACCGCCGCCACCGTCGGCCTGCTGCTGCTCGCCCCCGTCCTGGTGCTCTGCGCGCTCGCCGTCCGCTTCGACACCGGCCCCGGCGTGCTCTTCCGCCAGCAGCGCACCGGCCTGGACGGCAGGATCTTCACCGTCCTCAAGTTCCGCACCCTGCGCCCGAGCAACGAGCACGAGTCCGCCACCCGCTGGAACATCTCCCAGGACCACCGGATGGGCACCGTCGGCCGGCTGCTGCGCAAGAGCTCGCTGGACGAGCTGCCCCAGCTGTGGAACGTCCTGCGCGGCGACATGAGCCTGGTCGGGCCGCGTCCCGAACGGCCGTACTTCGTCATGAGGTTCGGCCAGGCCTACCCCGAGTACGCCGACCGCCACCGGGTCCCGGTCGGCCTCACCGGCCTGGCCCAGGTCAACGGTCTGCGCGGCGACACCTCCATCGAGGACCGGGCCCGCTTCGACAACCGCTACATCGAGAGCTGGAGCCTCTGGCAGGACGTCAAGATCCTGTGCCGCACCGCGGCCCTGATGCTCCACCCGGACGGGAGCTGACCCCGCGTGGCCCTGACCCTCCCCGCCCTCCACCGCCCGGTCTTACGCGGGGCCCTGCCCGCGCTCGCACAGCGCACCAGCCCGCTGGCCGCCGCCACCGTCCTGCTGGTCTGCGTGCCCACCGGGCAGAAGGACGTCGCCGCCGCCGTCCACATCACCGCCGCCGACCTCGCCTCGCTGGCCCTGGTCGCCCTCACCGCGCTCGACCTGCTGCGCGGACGCCTGCCCGCGATCAGCCGCACCGCCTGCACCCTGTTCGGCGCCGTCGTGGTCGCCGCCGCCGTCGCCACCCTCGGCTCGATCGACCCCGCCGCGAGCGCCACCGGCTTCGTCCGCCTCACCCAGGTGTTCGTCCTGGTCCCCGCCGCCGTCCTCTGCTCCCTGCGCGACCGCACCGACCAGCGCCTGGTCCTCGGCTCCTTCGTGCTCGCCGCACTGATCCAGGGCGTGGTCGGCGCCAAGCAGTACCTCACCGACACCGGAGCCTCCTACACCGGCCAGCCGATCCGGGCCGTCGGCACCTTCGGCGCCCTCGACATCATGGCGATGTCCAGCGTGGTCAGCTACGGGCTGCTCGCCGCCCTCGCGCTCGGCCTCGCCGAGCGCGGCCCCGACGGCAACGCCCGGCTGCGCCGCGCCATGTTCGCCGCCGCCGCCTTCCTCGCCTTCCCGCTGGCCGTCTCCTTCAGCCGCGGCAGCTGGATCGCCACCGGCCTCGCCGCCACCGTGCTGCTGCTGCGCGTCGACGCCCGGCTGCTGGTGCGCGCCGCGGTCCTCGGCCTGGCCGCCGCGGTCGTCCTGGTCGGCGGCCTCGGCCTCGGCGGCTCCGGCGTCACCAAGCGGCTCAGCTCGATCGGCTCCGTCTCCGCCGCCCCCGACCAGTCCGTCTCCGACCGGTACGACCTCTGGTCCACCGCCGGACGGATCTGGCAGGACCACCCCGTGCACGGCGCCGGACCCAAGGCCTTCCAGCAACTGCGCGACAGCCACGCCCCGCTGCGGCTGTCCTCCGGCAGCGACGCCGCCGACGCCACCATCGGCTTCCAGCGCGAACCGCTGCTCTCCCCGCACAACATGTACCTCCTGGTGCTGAGCGAGCAGGGCCTGATCGGCATCACCGCCTACGCCGCGCTCTTCCTCGCCCTGCTGACCGGCTGCCTGCGCCACCGCCACGGCCCCGGGCTCGCCGCACTCGCCCTGCTCACCTGGGTGCTGGTCGACTTCCTGTACGCGGACATCGGCGGCGCCACCACCGTGCTGACCTCCGTCGTCCTCGGCCTCGCCGCCCGCGCGGCCGCCCACCGACCCGAACTCCCCGCCACCGGCCCGGTGGCCACCGGAGCGGCCCGGTGACCACCGACCCGCCCGCCGCCGTCGTCCCCTCCCTCCCGGCCCCCCGCGGCGCCACCGGCGAGGACCCGCCCGCCGAGCCCCACCCGGCCCCCCGGCGCGGCTTCCTCGCCAAGGCCTTCGGCATCACCGCCGTCCTCAGCGCCGCCGGCTCCGGCCTCGGCCTGCTGCGCGACCTCCTGCTGGCCCGCTACTTCGGCGCCAACCAGGGCACCGACGCCTTCCTGGTCGCCTGGACCGTCCCCGAGACCGCCGCACCGCTGCTGATCGAGGACGCCATGTCCTTCCTCATGGTGCCCGCCTTCGCCCTCGCCCTGGTGCTGCGCGAGGAGGACCCGGACGCCCCCGACCCGGTCCGCCAGCTGGTCCGCGCCACCCTGCCCTGGCTGCTGATCGCGCTCGGCGGCCTCGCCCTGGCCGTCGTCCTGGGCGCCCCGGAACTGGTCGACCTGCTCGCCCCCGGCCTCCCCGACCCCGCCCTGGCCGTCACCTGCACCCGGATCACCGCGATCACCGTGCTGCCCTTCGGCGTGGCCGGCTACCTGGCCGCCGCGCTGCGCGCCCACCACCGCTTCCCCGCCCCGGCCGGCATCTACGTCGCCTACAACCTCGGCATCCTCGCCGTCCTGCTCTGCCTCCACGCCTACCTCGGGGTGCGCTCCGCCGCCCTCGGCGTCGCGGCCGGCAGCCTGCTGATGGCCGGTCTGCTGGTCGGCCCCTTCCTGCGCCGGCTGCGCCAGGGCCCGCCCGACACCGGCCGCGGCCGCCGCTCGCGCCGGGCCCTGGTGCTGATGCCGCTGGCCCTGCTGCCGGTGGCCGCCTTCACCCTCACCCGCCAGTCCCAGGTCTTCGTCGAGCGCTACCTCGGCTCGGCGCTGCCGCCCGGCACCATCTCGCACCTCAACTACGCCGCCAAGGTCTCCCAGCTCGCCATGACGGCGGGTCTCCTGATCTGCACCGTCACCTTCCCGCTGGTCGCCCGGGCGCTCGCCGCCGGGGACCTCACCGCCGCCCGCGACCGGGTGGAGAAGGACCTCGGCCAGGCGGCGGCCGTCGTCCTGCTCGGCACCGCCTTCCTGATGGCCTGCGCCCCCTCGGTGGTCTCGCTGCTGTTCGAACGCGGCGCCTTCGGCCCGCACGACACCGCCGCCACCGCCGACGTCATCCGGGTGTACAGCTTCGGCCTGCCCGCCCAGGCACTGACCGGCGTGATGATCCGCCCCTACTTCTCGCTGCGCCCGGTGGTCCGCCGGGCCGACGACCCGGGCGGCGAGGACGGCCGCCGCCGGCTGCTGGACTGGTACCCGGCCGCCGCGATGGTGCTCGGCCTCGGCGTCACCGTCGCCACCGGCCTGCTCGCCACGCCCCGCTTCGGCGCCCTGGGGCTCGCCGCCGGCAACGCGGCCGGCATCAGCGCCACCGCCGCCCTGCTGCTGCACGGACTGGTGCTGCGCGGCATCCCGCTGCGGCTGCGCCGGGTGCTCGGCGGCCACGGCCGGCTGGTGGCCGCCGCCGCCGGGGCCGCCGTGCTCGGCGCCGCCGTCGCCGGACCGACCGCCGACCCCCTGCTCTCGACCCTCCTCGGGGGCCTCACCGTCGTGCTGGCCTTCGCGGCCCTCGGCACCGGGCTCGGCGCCCGCGAGGTGCGCGGCCCGGTCCTCGCCGTCGCCCGGGCGCTGGGGCCCGTCCGGAACCCGCCAACCGTCGCCGAAGAAGGGAAGCGTCCCGATGGACAATGAACGGGGCACCGTCCGTTCGGCCCGGGCGGGCGTCAGCGGCGCACCGCCGCACCGGGCACGACTGCCCAGGAGCCGCCACCCGGTCGGTGAACCGCCGATCCCCGGCTCCGCCTCGCCGTGGATCCTGATGTACCACTCGGTGGCGGTCGAGACGGAGGACCCCTACCGGCTCACCGTCAGCCCCGAGCGGTTCGCCGAACAGATCGCCTGGCTGCACCGGCGCGGCCGGCGCGGCGTCTCCGTCCGCGAGCTGATGCGGGCCCGCGCCCTCGGCCGGGATGACAGGCTGGTCGGCCTCACCTTCGACGACGGCTACGCCGACTTCGCCCGGTACGCGGTGCCGATCCTCCGCGCCTACGGCTTCACCGCCACCGCGTACGTGGTCGCCGACCTGCTCGGCCGGGACAACGACTGGGACACCGACGGCCCGCGCAAGAAGCTGCTCACCGTCCAGGAGGTCACCGAACTCGCCGCCGCGGGCTGGGAGATCGGCTCGCACGGCCTCGGCCACCGGCCGCTGCCCGGCCTGCCCGCCGAGGCCCTCGCCGTCCAGGCCCGGGAGAGCCGGCGCCTGCTGGAGGAGGCCGTCGGCGGCCCGGTCACCGGGTTCTGCTACCCGTACGGCGCCGTCGACCTGCCCGCCGCCCTGGCGGTGCGCGACGCCGGGTACGACCACGCCTGCGCCATCGCACACTCCCCGCTCACCGGCCGCTTCGCCCTGCCCCGCTGCTACGTCGGCGACCGCGACGGCGCCTGGCGGCTGCGGGCCAAGCAGGGCCGGCACCGACTGCGCGAGGCCGTCACCGGGCTGCGCCACGCCCGCCGGGAGGCGCGGCCATGAGGGTGCTGCACATCGTCACCGGACTCGCCGCCGGCGGTGCCGAGCGCCAGCTCCACCTGCTGCTGCGACACCTGCCGGCGCACCAGCAGTGCGAGGTGCTCGCCCTGACCAACCCGGGCGCGGTCGCCGCCGCGCTGCGCTCCGACGGCGTCACCGTCCACCACCTCGGCATGCGCGGCAACCGGGACCTCGGCGCGCTGCCCCGGCTGGTCCGGCTGGTCCGGGCCGGCCGCTACGACCTGGTGCACACCCACCTCTACCGGGCGCAGCTGTACGGACGGCTGGCCGCCCGGCTGGCCGGGGTGCGCGCGGTGGTCTCCACCGAGCACTCGCTGCACGCCGGGGTGATCGAGGGCCGTCCCGTCACCCGGGGCGTCAAGGGCCTCTACCTGGCGGCCGAACGGCTCGGCAGCACCACCGTCGCGGTCTCCCGGCAGGTCGCCCAGACACTGCGCTCCTGGGGCGTCCCGCCGGCCCGGATCGAGCTGATCCCGAACGGCATCGACACCTCCCGCTACCGCCTCCCGCCCGCCGAACGGGCCGCCGCCCGCCGCCGGGTGCGGGCCGAGATCGGCCTGCCGCAGGGGAGCTGGGCGGTCGGCGGGGTGGGCCGGCTGGTGCCCGGCAAGCGCTTCGAGGTGCTGGTCGAGGCGCTCCCCGGGCTCGACCCGGCCACCCGGCTGGTGCTGGTCGGCGAGGGCCCGGAACGCGCCGCGCTGGAGCGCCGGGCCGAGGAACTCGGCGTGCGGGAGCGACTCGTGCTCACCGGCGAGCGCGACGACGTGCCCGAACTGCTGGCCGCCCTGGACGTGCTGGCCGCCCCCTCAGCCGCGGAGACCTTCGGCCTCGGCGTCCTGGAGGGCCTCGCGGCCGGACTGCCGGTGCGCCACAGCGCCTGCCCGGCGCTCGACGAACTGCCGCCCAGCGCCGCCCCGCAGGCCCGCCGCATCCCCTCCGAGCCGGCCGCCTACACCGCCGCGCTGCGCGACCTGCGGCCGCTCAGCGGGCACATCGCCGACCCGCTGCCGCACCCCCCGGCCGTCGGCCACTACGACATCGCCCGGGTCGCCGCCGACCTGGGCGCCCTCTACGACCGGCTGGCCCGCGTCTGACCGCCCGCCACCGCCGGAACCGCCGTACCAGACCCAAGGAGCAAGACCCATGACCACACCGCGCCGAAGCGCCCGTCGCCTGGTCCGCCGCTGGTGGCCGGTGGTGCTGGCGGTACCGCTGGGCGCCGCGGCCGGCGCCGGGTACGCCGTCGTCTCGCCGCCGTCGTACGCCGCCAACGCCTACGTCCTCGTGGTCGCGCAGAACCCCGGGGAAGCCGCGATCGCGACCAACTTCGCCCAGGCGTACGGCCGGCTGGCCGGTCAGCCGCAGGTGCTCGCGGTCGCGGCCGCGGAGACCGGCCACACCCGGTCCGAGCTGGAGTCCCTGGTGCACGGGACGACCTCGCCGGACGCCCCGATGATCGAGCTCACCGGCACCGGGCGGCTCCCCCAGGAGGCCGCTCGGACCGCCGACGCGGTGGCCCGCTCGCTGGTCGCCTTCGCCAACACCAGCAGCAAGGACACCAACGTCCGGCTGGTGACGCTGTCCCCGGCCGCCGCGCCGGACAGGCCGACCACGCCCTCCGGGAAGCTGGACGTCGCGGTCGGCGGCGCGGCCGGGCTGCTGCTGGGCGCCCTGGTGATGATGAACCGCCGCCGGGGCGGCGCGGGGACGCCGGAGGCCGCCGGGAGTCCTGAGATGCCGCGGGTCCTGCGGGCAGCGCGGGCATCGCAGGCGGCACAGGCCGCACAGGCCGCACAGGGATCGGAGGGATCGGAGGCCCCCGCCGCCTCCGCGCCGGTGGCGGTCCCGACGACGCCGCGCCCGCGCCGCGAGGAGCCGGCCAAGGCCAGGACCGAGTCCGGTGGCGACCCCGCGCCCGCGCCCGGCGCCGAGGCCGGTGCCGAGGTCGAAGGGGCGAAGGCCGGGAGCGTGAAGACCGTGAGCGTGAAGGCCGGGAACGGGAAGGCCGAGAGCGTGACGGCCGGGAGCGTGAAGGCCGAAGGCGTGAAGAAGGGGAGCACGAAGGCCGAGAAGAAGCCCGTCGGGAAGCCCGCCAGGAAGCCCGGCGCCGGGCCAGCGGCGGCGGAGCAGCCCCCGGCCGAGGACCGGACCCCCGCGGTGGAGGACCAGCCCTCCGCCGTCGAGGAGCAGGCCCCCGCCGTCGAGGACCGGCCCGCCACCCAGGCCAAGGCGCCGGCCGGGAGCGCACGATGAGCACCGAGACCCGCAGAAGCGGCCTGCCCGCCCAGGCGACGGCGCCGACCTGGACCACCGAGCTCCACGGCGAGGACGATGCCCTGGACCTCCTCGCCGAGGAGTGGGACGACCTGGCCGGCCGCTGTCGGACCGCCACCTTCTTCCAGGCCGCCGACTGGCAGCGCTCCTGGTGGCGCCACTACGGCCGCCCCGGCAGCCTGCTCGTGGTGCTGGTCCGCCGGGACGGCCGGCTGGTCGGCGCGGGCGCCTTCGTGCGCCGCGGCGGACCGTTCGGCGGACTGACCGGCCTCGGCGGCGGACTGGTCGACTACACCGACGTCCTGCTCGACGACGAGTGCGCCGACCGGGCCGCCGCCGAGTTCGCTGCCGCGCTCCCGCTCACCCGCCCCTGGCACTGGCTGGAACTGCGCGAGGTGCACCCCGAGGCGGCGGTGCAGCGGGTGTACGCGCACTGGCGCGGCAGCCGCCGCCGCTACCGGGACTCGCTCTGCCAGTACCTGCCGGCCGTCCCGATGGACCGGCTGCTCAAGCGGGTGCCCGGCAAGACCGCCCAGCGCAGCCGGGTGAAGCTCCGCAAGATCGCCGAGGCCGGGGTGACGGTCCGCTCCACCCCGGCGGCCGAGGTGCCGCAGGCGCTGGACGGGCTGCTGCGGCTGCACTTCCAGCAGTGGCAGGCGCG
The DNA here is from genome assembly GCF_042885395.1 of Kitasatospora sp. NPDC058063. NCBI lineage: Bacteria > Bacillati > Actinomycetota > Actinomycetes > Kitasatosporales > Streptomycetaceae > Kitasatospora > Kitasatospora sp. NPDC058063. The sequence goes on along the minus strand of NZ_JBHVSD010000009.1, from coordinate 45,791 downwards.
CGGTGTCACGCCCGAGCACCGCACCGAGCGGTTCGCCAGGCACCTGACCGAGTCCACCACCGGACTGGTCGCCTCCGGCAGGGCCACCGTCCACCAGTTCCACCTGGACGGCCAGCTGGTCGCGGTGAACCTGCTGCTGCTCTGCCCGTCCTTCGGCGGCCTGTACATGTACGGGGCGCACCCGGTGCTGCGCGAGCGGCTGGACATCGCCGGGCTGCTGTTCAGCGCGGCGCTGGACGAGACGGTCGGCGCGGGCGTCCCGCTGCTCGGCCTGCTGCGCGGCCAGGAGCCGTACAAGCAGCGCTGGCGTCCGGACCAGCTGTCCAACCACCGGCTGCTGCTCGGCCCGGCGGGGGCGGCGCCGGCGGCGGCCGTCCGCGCCGGGGCGGTGCGGGCCCGGCAGGCGGCGGCGCACCAGCTGCGCACCCGCTTCCCCCGGCTCAAGGAAGCGCTGCTGGCCCGCCGCCGCAGCTGAGCGCTCAGTGCCGGGCGTGCGGCGCGCCCGTCGGCCGGCCCGTCGACTTGCCCTTCGCGGGACGGGCCGACGGGCTCGCCGTCCTGCTCGGCGCGGTGCCGCCCCCGGGCGCGGCGGGCGCGGCCGGCACGGCGGGCGGGTCCGGCGGGCTGGGCGGGCCCTGCGCCGGGGGCACGTCCGTCGGGGCCGGTGCGTCCGCCGGCGCCGGCGCCCCCTTCGAACCGGCCATCAGCTGTTTGAACGTGGCCGCCGAGCGTGGATTGCGCTCGCACTGGAAGAAGCCGTGCGGACAGTAGTCGGTGACGGTCTGGTAGGCGGTGTCGTGGGTGCGGATCCAGTCGACCATCCGCTGCACGAACTCGGGGTTGTCGCCGTTGCGGAACAGCCCCCACTCCGGGTACGAGACCGGCTTGCCGCGCTTGGCGGCGAACTCCACCTGGTCCTGGAGGCCGTACGGCTCGCGCACGTAGTCGTCGAAGGTGCCGCCCGCCGGCTGGTCGTAGTTGTCCATGCCGATGATGTCGACCACGTCGTCACCGGGGTAGCACTTGGTCCACGGGACGGCGTCCAGGCCCCGGCTGGGGGCGAAGTCGAAGCGGAACCGCTGCCCGGGCACCGAGCGCATCACCCCGACGATCCGCCGCCAGTACGTCTTCCACGCGGCCGGGTCGGGCTTGCAGCGGTGGGTGTAGGTGGTGCCGTTCATCTCCCAGCCGAGCGTGAGCACGGTGTCCGCGCCGCCCAGCGCGACCAGCCGGCGCGCGAGCTTGAGGAAGTGCCCGTCGAAGTCCCCGCGCGCCCCCTGGGCCAGCAGGTCGGCGACCTCGCCGTCCGGCACCTTCGCCTCGCTGGGCACCAGCATCGGCACCCCGAGCACCAGCAGCCGGGACGGATCGGCCTGCCGCCACTGCGACCACAGACCGAGCACCATCGGCTCGCCCTCGATGTCGCTCCAGCTGTTGCCCGCCAGATAGGTGTGGCCGACCTGCATGTTCGCGTCGCCCAGCCACTGCGCGTACCGGCCGATCTGCGGGATGTAGTCGTCCCAGGAACCGACGAAGGCACCGAACGGCGGCTCGTGGTTCGGCCGCTGGACCGGCGGGCGGGGAGCCGCGCCGCGGGGCTCGATGGTCTCCGAGGAGAGGGTGTGCCGTTCGGTCTGGCTGAACGGCGTCCCGGCCGGGACGCTGGCCGTGGCCATCAGCAGCAGGGTGGCGGCGGCCAGCGTCAGGCGGCCGATTCGCATGGTGCTCTCCTCCGGACGTCTCGTGGGCGGGGCGCACGGTCTCGGCGTGGACGGACCGTGGCGCCCCGCTCGCCGACAGTAGGCCCGAAGGGGGACGAAAAAGCCGAATGTCACCCTAAAGTGGGCGCCGATCGAACGCCGTCTGCCGCAAAGACCGGCGACCCGCGGTCATGTATCAGCTTGGTAACGGTCCTGTCGGGCCACCGCGGCCCGCTCCGCAACGCCCGGCGCGGCGGCCGGAACCCCGACGGCGCAGGTGGGCGGGTGGACGTGCGGGAAGGGCGCGCGGGGCCCGGCGGACGCCCGGCGGGACACGGCGACGGCGGAACCGGGCTGACTCGCGTGCCCGGTGAAAGGTACGCTCCGGCGGTGTCCTGGAAGCCGCTGCGTGTACTGACCCCCCGCTCGATCCTGCCTGCCTCGGCGGTGATGCTGGTCCTTGCGGCCGGAGCGGCGGCGCACGCGAACAAGCCGGTGCCGTTCGGCGACCGGGTCGCGGGACCGGGCGACGCCGGGGCGACACCGGTGAACTCCGAGTCGCTCAGCTCGGCCGACCTCGACCTGCGGGTGGGCCCCGGCCTGGAGGCCTTCCACAAGCGGACCGGCGAGCAGGCCTGGTCCTACCGCCGCGAGGGCGCCGAGGCGCTCTACCTGGCGATGGCCGGCGACAACGCGATCGTGGTCTGGGACGACGGCATGGTCACCTCGGTGCGCCCCGGCGACCACGAGGTGCGCTGGCACCGCGCGGTGCCGGGCCTGGCCGACTGGCTGCACGGCGACGGCGAGCCCGGCGCCGACAAGCGGACCGACGCCCAACGCAAGGCGCTCGCCAAGCAGCGGGCCGCGGCCGCGCTGCACACCGTCCAGCGGGACGGCTCGCCCTGGCTGGCCCTGGTCACCCCGAACCTGACCATGGGCCTGCGCGACGCCGACGGCGACCTGCGCTACAACGACAAGCCCTCCGGCAGCTGCGTCTACGACCCGCTGCGCGCCGTCCACACCGACTACGCCGTGCTCATCCCGCGCACCTGCGCAAACAGCAGCGGGCAGGCCGTCTCCGGCGGCATCACCGGCTACCGGCTGGACAGCAACGGCTGGGCGATGAACACCGGTCCGACCGCCACGGTCAAGGTGCTGGACCGCAGCCGGGTGGAGATCACCGACGGCCCGATCGTCCCGCCCAAGGTGTTCGACACCAAGGCGGCCGCGCCCGAGACGGCCTGCGGCAGCGTGGACGCGCCGTTCGCGGCGGTCCGTCCGCAGGGCGGCTGCGCGGCGGACCCGTCGGTGAACCCGGCCGCGGGCGACCCGGCGGCCACCGGTACCGCGCCGGACGCCCCGGCGGCCACCGGTACCACGCCGGACATCCCGGCGCCCGCGGAGGACCGGTCGGGCGCGCAGCCGCAGTAACGGGGACGACCCGCGGACGACGGCCTTCGGCCCCGGAACCGGCGGGCGGCAGGCCGCCGGATACCCCGGGCCGGTACACCTCCGAGGGTGACACGGGGCCCGGTAGACTTGCCGCCATGGCTATTTTCTCCGGGCAATAGCGGGCGGCGGCGCCAGGAGGGCCGCGCCGACCGCCGATGAAGTCCCCCTCACGCCAACCCGGCCCCGGGTCAGTCCTGCCCGGCCGCCCGCCCACGTCCCAGGAGCAGCTCCCAGCCATGATTTCCGCCAACGCCCTCGAACTGCGTGCCGGTGCCCGGATCCTGATCGAGTCCGCGAACTTCAAGGTCGCCGCCGGCGACCGGATCGGTCTGGTCGGCCGCAACGGCGCCGGCAAGACCACGCTCACCAAGGTGCTGGCGGGCGAGGGCCTGCCCGCCGCCGGTACCGTCACCCGTTCGGGCGAGGTCGGCTACCTCCCGCAGGACCCGCGCACCGGTGACCTGGAGGTCCTCGCCAAGGACCGCATCCTCTCGGCCCGCGGCCTCGACACCGTGCTGAAGAAGATGCGCGAGAACGAGGAGCGGATGGCCAACGGCAAGGGCGCCACCCGGGACAACGCGATGAAGAAGTACGCCCGGCTGGAGACCGAGTTCCTCACCAAGGGCGGGTACGCCGCCGAGGCCGAGGCCGCCACCATCGCCGCCGCGCTGGGCCTGCCGGACCGCATCCTCGGCCAGCCCCTGCACACCCTCTCCGGCGGTCAGCGCCGCCGGGTCGAGCTGGCCCGGATCCTCTTCTCGGACTCCGACGTGCTGCTCCTCGACGAGCCCACCAACCACCTGGACGCGGACTCGATCGTCTGGCTGCGGGACTTCCTGAAGACCTACAAGGGCGGCTTCATCGTCATTTCGCACGACGTCGACCTGGTCGAGACGGTCGTCAACAAGGTCTTCTACCTGGACGCCAACCGCTCCTGCATCGACGTCTACAACATGGGCTGGAAGCAGTACCAGCAGCAGCGCGAGGACGACGAGAAGCGCCGCAAGCGCGAGCGGGCCAACGCCGAGAAGAAGGCCGCGACCCTCAACGCCCAGGCCGACAAGATGCGGGCCAAGGCGACCAAGACGGTGGCCGCGCAGAACATGGCCCGCCGCGCCGACAAGCTGCTCTCCGGTCTGGAGCAGGCCCGGGTGAACGACAAGGTCGCCAAGCTGCGCTTCCCGGACCCGGCCCCCTGCGGCAAGACCCCGCTGACCGCCAGTGGCCTGTCCAAGTCCTACGGCTCGCTGGAGATCTTCACCGACGTCGACCTGGCGATCGACCGCGGTTCCCGGGTCGTCGTGCTGGGCTTCAACGGCGCCGGCAAGACCACCCTGCTGCGGATGCTGGCCGGGGTGGAGCAGCCGGACACCGGCGAGGTGATCCCGGGCCACGGCCTGAAGATCGGCTACTACGCCCAGGAGCACGAGACGCTCGACCCGGACCGCAGCGTGCTGGAGAACATGCGCTCGGCCGCGCCCGACACCGACCTGGTGCAGATCCGCAAGATCCTCGGTTCCTTCCTGTTCTCCGGCGACGACGTCGACAAGCCGGCCGGGGTGCTCTCCGGCGGCGAGAAGACCCGTCTGGCGCTGGCCACCCTGGTGGTCTCCTCCGCCAACGTGCTGCTGCTCGACGAGCCCACCAACAACCTCGACCCGGCCAGCCGCGAGGAGATCCTGGGCGCGCTGCGCGAGTTCTCCGGCGCGGTCGTGCTGGTCACCCACGACGAGGGTGCGGTCGAGGCGCTCGACCCGGAGCGGATCATCCTGCTGCCGGACGGCGTGGAGGACCTCTGGAACCCGTCCTACGCCGATCTGGTCTCCTTGGCCTGACCAGAAGTAGACGCGAGATCCGCTTTTCGGATGAGAATATCTAGTCCTTTCGGCGTGTCCGGGAATGAAGTAGACCCGGATTCCGTTCAAGGACTTTCCGTCGGCCCGCCACTCGATCGTGGTCGGGCCGACGTTGCTGATCAGCTCTTTCTCGGCGAACGGCCGGATCGGCCAGGGGGCGTGCACTCTGCGTGAGCGCCCTGATGCGCTCGGATCACCACCGAAGGACCACGCATTTCCGACATCGACCTTGTCGAATGGGTGGCCAGGACGCGATGGATGGGTGATCATGGGAATCTGACCGAGCAACGCTACGAGGAGGCACGGGTGGCCGAGACTCTGAAAAAGGGCAGCCGGGTGACCGGTGCCGCGCGTGAGAAGCTCGCGGCCGATCTCAAGAAGAAGTACGACTCCGGGGCGAGCATTCGCGCTCTCGCGGAGGAGACCGGTCGTTCGTACGGCTTTGTGCACCGGATGCTGAGCGAGTCCGGAGTGATTCTCCGGGGCCGCGGCGGTGCCACGCGGGGCAAGAACAAGGCGACTGCCGGGGCCGGTTCCTGACGGTTCGTCAGCCAGTGGCTGGATGACGCGGCGGCAGGGTGCCGGCCGAGGAGACGACAGCTGACCGTCAGCTGGGCGTCCGCCCTCGAGCCGTGCGAGCCGGCCGCCGATCGTCATGTCCGGGGTGAGGTCCTTCCCCCATTCTTCAATACCGTTCATTTCCCTTTCGCTCTTCGCCGAGCTGCGCCGAGCCTCGCCTCGCATTCGCGCCTCGCGGGGCGTCGTGGAGTGCCGCAGGCCCCGTCGATCTCTCCGGGTCGGAGCCCTGCCCAGGCGCGTCGAGTTTTGTTACTCTCCGGTAGCCAAGTCCCTCGCCACCGGAGGTCCCCGCATGACCGCTCCCGCCATCGACCCGCAGGCCCCGAGCTGGGAGCGGGACGGCGTCCGCCTGGAGATCGAGGGCGAACTCGCCGTCGTCACCCTGTGCCGACCCAAGCGGCGCAACGCCCAGTCGCCCGCGCTCTGGCGCGCCCTCACCGACGCCGGCCGCGAGCTGCCCGGCAGCGTCCGGGTGGTGCTGCTGCGCGCGGAGGGGGTTTCCTTCTCCGCCGGGCTGGACCGGGCCATGTTCACCCCCGAGGGCATCCCGGGCGAGCCCACCTTCCTCCAGCTCGCCGCCTCCACCGACCGGGAGCTGGACGACGCCATCGCCTCGTACCAGGAGGCCTTCACCTGGTGGCGCCGTCCGGACCTGATCTCCATCGCGGCGGTCCAGGGCCACGCCGTCGGCGCGGGCTTCCAGCTGGCCCTCGGCTGCGACCTGCGGGTGGTCGCCGAGGACGTCCAGTTCGCGATGAAGGAGACCTCGCTGGGCCTCGTTCCGGACCTGGCCGGCACCAAGCCGCTCACCGAGCTCGTCGGCTACGCGCGGGCCCTGGAGATCTGCGCGACCGGCCGCTGGGTGGGCGCCGAGGAGGCCGCCGCGATCGGGCTGGCCAACCTCGCCGTGTCGGGCGAGGACCTGGAGGCGGCCGCCCGCGACCTCGCGGCGGCCCTGCTGGCCGCTCCGCGCGGGGCCGTGATCGAGACCAAGGCCCTGCTGCAGGGGGCCGCCGGGCGCTCCTTCGACGAGCAGCGTTCGGCCGAACGGGCGGCGCAGGCCCGCCGGCTGCGGGAGCTCGCCGGGATCGGCGACTGACCGCACGGCGACGGCGCAGGGACCGGCCCCGGGGGACTTCCCCGGGGCCGGTCCCTTTTCTCCTGTGCGGGGTCTTTCGCGCGGGTCTCCCGGGTGTGTCTCCCGCTGAGCCTCCCGTGTGGGGGGACGGAATCTCTCGCGCAGGGGCGGGCGCCGGGGTGGGCTGCCGGCGCTCAGGGGGCGGGGAACGTGGCGAAATGCCAGAGTTGGGGAGGTTTGCGATATAGCTGGTGCCGTACGACGGGAGAAGCGCCCATGCCTGACACTCCGACGCCCGCGACCATGCACAAGCACACCGGTGGTGGCAGCGCCCCGACCCCCGGTCCGCCGGGTGCCGGCGGCGGTGCCAAGCCGGTGGGGGAGCGCGGCCGCACCGTGCTGGCCGTCGGCGTGGTGGAGAAGATCGCCGGCATGGCGGCCCGCGAGGTCGCCGGAATCCACGCGCTCGGGTCCGGCCTCGCCCGTACCTTCGGCGCGATGCGGGACCGGGTGCCCGGCGGCAAGCCCAGCGTCGGGCGGGGCATCAAGGCCGAGGTCGGCGAGAAGCAGACCGCGATCGACATCGCCCTGGTGGTCGAGTACGGCGTGGTCATTCCCGAACTCGCCCGCCAGGTCCGGGAGAACATCGTCAACGCGGTCGAACGGATGACCGGCCTGGAGGTCGTCGAGGTCAACATCGCGGTCAACGACGTCCACCTCCCGGACGAACCGGAGTTCGAGGAGGAAGAGGAACCGGTGGCGCCGACCGGGCAGCGGCCGAAGCTCAAGTAGCGAGTTCGGCGGCAGGCCGGGGGCGTCGGGCCCGACGGAGTAGCGGGAAACGAGGGAGTAGCGGATGAACCTGGCCATCGTCGGCCTGGTGGTGGGCATGGCCCTCGGCTTCGCCGGGTACTTCGGCGGGTTCGCGGCCTTCCTGCTGGTGGCCGTGCTCGGGCTGGTCGGCTTCGTGATCGGACGCCTGCTGGAGGGCGACATCGAGCTGGGCGACCTCGGGGATCTGCTCCGCGGCCGGGACCGGCGCCGCTGATGACGGGCCCCGTGTCGGTTCCGGTCGTGGTCTCCCGTTCCGGGTCGGGCTCGGGGCCCGGTCACGGTTCGGGTTCGGGTTCGGGTTCTGTTTCGGGGTCGGCTTCGGGGGCCGGGTCCGTGCCGGGGCGTCGGGGACGGCTTCGGATCGCCGACCGGGTGTACGCCGGGATCGCGGCTCGGGCGGCCCGGGAGGTGCTGGCCGAGGCCTGGCCCGCCGGGCGGGCGAAGGGGGCGCCGCCGCACGTCTCGGTGACCGTACCGGGGAGCACGGTGCGGGTCCGGGTGGCTCTTGAGCTGCCGTTCCCCTCGGACGTTGCGACGCTGGCCGGGGCGGTGCGGGCGCGGATCGCCGAGCGGGTGGCGGGGCTGACCGGGGTCAGGGTCTCGGAAGTGGTCGTCGTGGTCGAGAAGTTGGTGACGGGGGGCGCTTCGTGAGCGCGCAGGCCCCTGAGGCGGAGGGGGCGCAGGGGGCGGAGGAGGTGCGGGGGGCGGCATCGGAGCTGCGGGCGGACAAGGTGGGACGGCTGCGGGCGCCCCGTACGGCTGCGGCCGCATTGGTGGCGACGGCGGTGCTGGTGGTGGCGGGGGCGCTGCTGTACGACGTGATCGCGGTGCGGCTCGGGCAGCCGGCCCGGCGGTGGCGGGCGCAGATCGCGGACGAGCTGGCGACGCGGCACCTCGACGACCTGGCGGTCCTGGTGGGGGCCGGAGCGGCGACCCTGCTCGGCGGGTGGCTGCTGTGGCTGGCCGTCGCGCCCGGATTGCGGCGCTGGCTCGTACTGCGGCCGTACGGGGGGACGAGCGCGGCGATCGACCGGGCCGGGGTCGGGCACCTGCTGACGGACCGGGCGGCCGGACTGGACGGGATCGACCACCTGCGGATCCGGGTCGGGCGGCGGCGGATCCGGATCTCGTTGGCGGGGACGGCGGAGCCGGCGTTGGTGCAGCGGCAGTTGCGGGACGAGCTGGGACGGGTGGGGCTGGGACGGCCGATGCGGCTGGACGTGCGGGCGGCGCGGGGAACCGCGCGTGTGGTGGGGGAGGAACCGGGCGGGGAGTCGGACCCGGGTGCCGGTGACCTCGGTGCCGGTACGGGGGCCGGGACGGCCGGCGGTGCGGGGGTGGCGGGGTGAGGCGGACGGTCGTCAACCGGGTGCTGCTGGGGGTGGTGGGGGCGGTGCTGCTGGGGGTCGGGGTGCTGGTGCTGGCGGGCGGGCTCGACCTGTACCGGAGGCTGGGCGTGCATCCACCGCACTGGTGGCCGCTCACCTCGCCCGACCAGCCGGTGGTCGGCGCGCGCTCGCGGGGGCAGTGGGTGGCGTCGGCGTGGTGGTGGCCGACGGTGATCGGCGGACTGACCGTACTGGTGGCGGGGATGGTGTGGTGCCTGGTGGCGCAGCTGAGGCGCACGGAGCTGTCGAGCATCGAGGTGCCGACGCCGGGGGCGGGCGGGCTTCGACTGCGGGTCGGTGCGCGGGCGCTGGAGGAGGCGTTGGAAAACCGGACGGTGGTGCTGCCGCAGGTCGAGCGGGCCGCGGTGCGGTTGGTGCGGGCGCCGAGGCATCCGCGGCTGCGCGGTGCGGTGCGGCTGCGGCCGGGCGGGGATCCGGCCGCGCTGGTGGAGCACTTCGAGGACGGGCCTCGGGCGGATGCCTGCGGGAGCCTGCGGCTGGCGGCGCTGCCGGCCGATCTGCGGATCAGGGTCCTGCAGGCGGCCCCCGCCGAGCCGCGGCACGGGTGGGGCCGACGGGGGCGGCGGGGGCGGAGCCAGTCGCGGGTGGAGTAGTCCAGGAACGGTCGGGTCGAGCAATCGAGAGTGGAGGCGGGAGTCAGAGGGTGCGGAGGGCGCCGCCGTCGACGGGGATCATGACGCCGGTCAGGTAGGAGGCGGCGGGGGAGAGCAGGAACGCGGCGACCTTGCCGAACTCCTCGGGGGTGCCGTAGCGGCCCAGCGGGATGGCGGCGCTGGCCTGGGCGCGGGCGGCGTCGGGGTCGGCGGCGAGGCCGTCGAGCTCGCGGACCCGGTCGGTGTCGATCCGGGCCGGGAGCAGACCGAGCACGCGGATGCCGCGGGGGCCCAGCTCGTCGGCGAGGGCCTTGGCGGCCATGGCGAGACCCGGACGCAGGCCGTTGGAGATGCCCAGACCGGGAATCGGCTGGCGGACCGAGCTGGAGAGCACGAAGGCGATCACACCGCCGTCGGTGAGCGCGGCGGCGGTGGCGCGGGCGAGCCGGAGGGCACCGAGGAAGACGGACTCGAAGGCGTCGCGCCACGCGTCCTCGGGGGTGGTCTCGACGGGGCCGGCCTGGGGGCCGCCGACGCTGATCAGGATGCCGTCGAGACGACCGAAGTGGTGCCGGGCCTCGGCGATGAGGCGCTCGGGGGTGTCGGGGGAGGCGTTGTCGGCGACGAGGCCCCGGGCGGTTCCGAGAGTCTCGAGTTCGGCGACGGCGTTGTCGACGGCTTGCCGGGTGCGGCCGCTGATGAGCACGCGGGCGCCGTCGGCGGCGAGTTCGCGGGCGCCGGCCAGGCCGAGGCCTCGGGTGGCGCCGGTGACGATGTAGGCCTTGTCTTTCAGTCCGAGATCCATGGGGACATCTTGCCCGGTCGGGGAGTGGGGGCGGCTCGGGGCTGGCGTTGACGCCGAGGGGAAGGTTTACGGTCGTTGCCGGAAGTGCGGGAGGAGTGGTTCGGCGTGCGGATCGGGGAGTTGGCGGAGCGGGCGGGGACGACCACGCGGGCGTTGCGGTACTACGAGCAGTTGGGGTTGTTGCCGGCCCGGCGGGCGGGCAACGGGTACCGGGCGTACGACGAGGCGGATCTGCGGTTGCTGCGGGAGATCCGGATGTTGCAGGACTTCGGGTTCGGGCTGGAGGAGACCAGGCCGTTCGTGGAGTGCCTGCGGGCGGGGCACCCGGAGGGGGACTCCTGTCCGGCCTCCCTGGAGGTGTACCGGCGGAAGTTGGGGGAGCTGGACGAGTGCATCGCCCGGCTCCAGGACGTGCGGGCCCAGGTGGCGGGGCAGTTCGATCGGGCCGTGAGGGCGCGGGACGAGCTGGCCGCCGTTCAGGAGCCGCCTGTTTGCGAACTGGTGAAGGAGTAGACGGTGGAGATCACGGGTGTGCCGGCGGTGACGGACGAGACGTTCGCCGCTGAGGTGCTGGGGGCCGAGGGGCCGGTGCTGGTGGACTTCACGGCGGACTGGTGCCCGCCGTGCCGGATGATGGCGCCGGTGCTGGCGGACATCGCGCGGGAGGAGGGGCACCGGCTGCGGGTGGTGAGCGTGGACGTGGACCACAATCCGCGGACGCAGGCGGCGTACGGGGTGCTGTCGATGCCGACGCTGATGGTGTTCCGGGGCGGGCAGCCGGTGCGGTCGGTGGTGGGGGCGCGGGCGAAGGCGCGGCTGCTGCGGGAGCTGGACGACGTGCTCTAGGCGACGTGCTCCAGCCAGGCGACGTGCTCCAGGCGGGCGACGTGCTCTAGGCGGGGACGGCGTCGAGCGGGACCTCGGCTTCGGCGGCCTGCTTGGCGCGGTCCTTGGCCTCGCGGCGGGCGAGGACCCAGACGCCGACCGGGATCATCGCGGTGAACAGCCACCACTGGATGGCGTAGGCCATGTGCGGGCCGATGTCGGAGTGGTTGGGCTCGGGGATCAGCTGGGGCTGGTCGGCCGGGGCGGGGGTGGTGCCGGTGAGTTCGAGGTAGCCGCCGAGGAGCGGGGCGCCGGTCCGCTTGGCCTGCTCGTCGGTGTTGATCAGGTTGAACTGGCGGTCGGGCAGGCCGGTGCGGTCCTTGATGCCGCTGGCGCCGTACGTCTCCTCGGCGCGCACGCGGCCGGTGAGGGAGACCTCGCCGGTGGGGGCGGCCGGGACAGGCGGGTACTCGGTGGCGCCGTCGCCGGAGGCGACCCAGCCGCGGTTGACCAGGACGGTGCCCCTGCCGTCGGCGAGCCGGAACGGGGTCACCACGAAGTAGCCGATGCTGCCGTTGGAGTCGGTCCGCTTGCGGACCACGAACTCGTGTGCCGGGTCGTACTGTCCGGTGGCCGTCGCCGCGCGCCAGGTGAGGTCCTTGGGGACCGCGAAGCCGGGGGCCGGCGACAGGGTGTCGAAGGGGACCGGCGCGGCGGTGAGGGCCTGACCGATCAGCTCGTTCCGGGCCACCCGTGCCTCGTGGCGGTGCAGCTGCCAGAAGCCCAGCTTGATCGTCGCGGGGATCAGCAGCAGCGCGACCAGCATGGTGATCAGCCACTGTCGGGTCAGCAGAAAACGGTACACATGGGAACGGTACGCCGACCTCACAAACGGCTCACGCACCGGGGTGCGGGGCGACCTCGCGCAGCAGCTGGAGGAAGGCGTCCTCGCCGACGACGGGGGTGCCGAACTCGCGGGCCCGGCGGGCCTTGCCGCTCCAGCTGTCCGGCTCGTTGGTGACCAGCAGGCTGGTGAGGCGGCTCACCGAGGTGGCGATGTGCAGGCCGGCCTCGACCGCGCGGTCCTCCAGGACCTCGCGGTCGGTGGCGGTGTCGCCGGTGACGGCCACCCGCATGCCCTGCACCAGGGGCTTGCCGTCCTCCCAGCGCCCCGGGTTGGGGTACGGGCAGGGCGGGCGCTTCTTGGCCTGGCGGTACGTGGCGCCGGTCCAGGTGCTGCGGCCCGGGGCGGCCGGCTCCTCCTCGCCGAGGTCGGTGACCGCGACGCAGTTCTGGAGCGGCAGCGGCACGCCGCCGTCGCGGGCGAGGCGCAGGCTGGGGCGGAAGGCCTCGGCGAGCACCCGGGCGTCGTCCAGGGCGTTGTGGGCGTGGCGCTGCTGGACGCCGAAGTGGGCGGCGAGCGAGGACAGCTTGCCGTTGGGCAGCGGCAGGCGCAGGTCGCGGGAGAGGACCATGGTGCACAGCCGCTGCTCGACCGGGGCGCGCAGGCCGGCCCGGGAGAACTCGCGGGAGATCATGTTCCAGTCGAAGAGCGCGTTGTGCGCGACCAGGACGCGGTCCTGCAGACGGGTGGCGAACTCGTCGGCGATCTGCGGGAAGGTCGGGGCGGTGGCGAGCAGCTCGGCGGTGAGGCCGTGGATCCAGACCGGGCCCGGGTCCCGCTGGGGGTTGACCAGGGTGTACCAGTGGTCGACGACGTCGCCGTCCGCGTCCAGCTGGTAGACGCCCGCCGAGATGACGCGGTCCGAGCGGCCGAGACCGGTGGTCTCGACGTCGACGACCGCGAACCCCCCGGTGGGGACGGCGGAGCGCTGCGCGGGGACCGGCGCGGTCCGCGGCACTCCGTAGGTCTCGGGCTGGATCGGTTGCATGGTCCAACAGGATAAGGGGCGGGGCGGGGGGCTCCGGCCGGAATGTTGCGACCGACCGGCCGGAATAGAGTGGTCGACGGGGGTGTCGTACACCTGGTCGAGATCTTTCAGCTAAGGAACAGCGCATGCGTGCCACCGTGATTCACGGCCCCAACGACATCCGGATCGAAGAGGTCCCGGACCCGGTGATCCAGCATCCGACGGACGTGGTGCTCCGGGTGGTGAACGCCTGTATCTGCGGCAGCGACCTGTGGGCCTACCGCGGCGTGGCGCAGCGGGTGGCCGGGCAGCGGATCGGGCACGAGTTCCTGGGCGTGGTCGAGGAGGTCGGCGCCGAGGTGCGCGGCTTCGCCAGGGGCGACCTGGTGGTGGCGCCGTTCGTCTGGTCGGACGGGACGTGTGACTTCTGTCTCGAAGGGCTGCAGACCTCCTGTCCGCACGGCGGGTTCTGGGGGCAGGTCGGTTCGGACGGCGGCCAGGGCGAGGCGGTGCGGGTGCCGTTCGCGGACGGGACTCTGGTGAAGCTGCCGAAGGAGGCGGCGGGTGATGCGAAGCTGCTGCCCGGGCTGCTGGCGCTGTCCGACGTGATGTCGACCGGGCACCACGCGGCGGTCTCCGCGCGGGTGCGGCCGGGTGCGACGGTCGCGGTGGTCGGCGACGGCGCGGTGGGCCTGTGCGGGGTGCTGGCGGCGCACCGGCTGGGCGCGGGCCGGATCATCGCGCTGGGCCGGCACGCGGCCCGTACCGAGCTGGCCCGTCGCTTCGGTGCGACGGACGTGGTGGCGGAGCGCGGCGAGGCCGCGGTCGAGGCGGTGAAGGAGCTGACCGGCGGCCAGGGCGCGCACGCGGTGCTGGAGGCGGTCGGTACCGAGGAGTCGATGCGGACGGCCATCTCGATCACCCGGGACGGCGGCGCGGTGGGCTACGTCGGGGTGCCGCACGGCGGCAGCGCGGGCGTCGACATCGGTCAGATGTTCGGCCGAAACGTCTCGCTGAACGGCGGCGTCGCCCCGGCCCGCGCGTACATCCCCGAGCTGCTGCCGGACGTGCTCTCGGGCGCCATCGAGCCGGGCCTGGTCTTCGACCGCACCGTCGGCCTGGACGGCGTTCCGGACGGCTACCGCGCGATGGACGACCGCTCGGCCCTGAAGGTGCGGATCGCGTTCTGAGACCTCGGCCTCCCGGCACCCGGCCCGTGCCGCCCCTTCGGGGTGCGGCACGGGCCGGTGTCGTTACCGGTGTCGTTTCCCGGGGGAGGGCGCGGGGGAGGGCGCGGGCGGCGGCCGGGGGGTCGGGGGTCGGGGGTCGAGGTCGGTCCGGTGCGGCGAAGTCGCTGAGATGGACTGCTTTTCGGCCAATCGGATGGTGCGAGGGGGTGAACGCTCGACTGATCGCGGTCAACCCCTTCCGGGGCGGGCAGGACGCTCCTAGCATTGCGCGGCGCCAGACATGTGACGCCCCTCACGTTCGATCGTTCCCCCCGTGTGACAAATACGCCGAAGGAGTGAGGAGACAGCGTGGATTCGCCGCCGCTCACCACCGCCGCCACGGAAGCCCAACTCATCGACGACAGCGAGGAGTTCCGAACCCTGCGGCGCTCGTTCCGGAGCTTCGCCTTCCCGGTCACCATCGGTTTCGTGCTCTGGTACCTGCTCTACGTCCTGCTCTCCTGCTACGCGCCGGGACTGATGCGCACCAAGGTCCTCGGGCACGTCAACGTGGCCCTGGTGCTCGGGCTGCTGCAGTTCGTGACCACCTTCGCGATCGCCGCCTGGTACGCCCGCTACGCGGACCGGCGGATCGACCCGTCCGCCGCGGCGATCCGCGAGGCGCACGGCGCCGTCGTCCACGCACCCCGGGAGCCCGCCGAATGACTCTGCTCGCCAGCTCCGCCACCGAGCACCGCGGTCTGACGATGGCCCTGTTCGGCGTCTTCGTCCTGGCCACCCTCGGCATCACCGTCTGGGCCGGGCGGCAGACCAGGAGCGCCTCCGACTTCTACGCCGGCGGCCGCGGCTTCACCGGCTTCCAGAACGGCCTGGCCATCTCCGGCGACTACATGTCCGCCGCGTCCTTCCTCGGCATCGCCGGGACCATCGCGCTCACCGGCTACGACGGCTTCCTCTACTCGATCGGCTTCCTGGTCGCCTGGCTGGTCGCGCTGCTGCTGATCGCCGAACCGCTGCGCAACTCGGGTCGCTTCACGATGGCGGACGTCCTCGCGTTCCGGATGCGCCAGCGCCCGGTGCGCACCGCGGCGGGCGTCTCCACCATCGTGGTGTCGATCTTCTACCTGCTCGCCCAGATGGTCGGCGCCGGCACCCTGGTCGCGCTGCTGCTGGGCGCGGAGGGGAACGCCGCCAAGCGCTGGACCATCGTCGGGGTCGGCGCGCTGATGATCATCTATGTGGTGATCGGAGGAATGAAGGGCACCACCTGGGTGCAGATCGTCAAGGCGGTACTGCTGATCGCCGGCGCCGCGCTGATGACCGTCCTGGTACTGGCCAAGTACCACTTCAACCCCTCCGAACTGCTCGGCGCGGCGGCGAGCGCGAGCGGCAAGGGCGAGGCCTTCCTCCAACCGGGGCAGAAGTACGGCAGCGGCACCGCCAAGCTCGACTTCATCAGCCTGGGCATCGCGCTGGTCCTCGGCACCGCCGGCCTGCCGCACATCCTGGTCCGCTTCTACACCGTGCCCACCGCCAAGGCGGCCCGGAAGTCGGTGCTCTGGGCGATCGGCATCATCGGCGTCTTCTACCTGATGACCCTGGCGCTCGGCTTCGGCGCCGCCGCGCTGGTCGGCTCCAAGGCGATCAAGGCGGCGAACGCGGCGGGCAACACCGCGGCGCCCCAGCTGGCCGAGGCGCTCGGCGGAGGCGCCGGGACCACCGGCGGCGCGATCCTGCTCGCGGTGATCTCGGCGGTCGCCTTCGCCACCATCCTGGCCGTGGTCGCCGGGCTCACGCTCGCCTCCTCGGCCTCCTTCGCGCACGACCTCTACGCCAACGTGATCCGGCGCGGGAAGGCGAGCGAGAAGGAAGAGGTGCGCTCGGCGAAGTGGGCCGCGGTCGCGATCGGGGCCGTCGCGATCGTGCTCAGCCTCTTCGCGGACAAGCTCAACACCGCCGCCCTGGTCGCCCTGGCCTTCGCGGTCGCCGCCTCGGCGAACCTGCCCACCCTGCTCTACTCGCTGTTCTGGAAGCGCTTCACCACCGTCGGCGCGGTCAGCTCGGTCTACGCCGGACTGATCACCTCGGTGACGCTGGTGGTCTTCTCCCCGGTGGTCTCCGGCGCGAAGACCTCGCTCTTCCCGCACTCCGACTTCCACTGGTTCCCGCTGGAGAACCCCGGCCTGGTCTCCATCCCGGTCGGCTTCCTGGCCGGCTGGCTCGGCACGCTGCTGTCCAGGGAACGGTCCGACCCGGCGAAGTACGCTGAACTGGAGGTGCGCTCGCTGACCGGGCTGGGCGCCCACTGATCGTCCCGCGTGACTATGCTGGCCCGGCCCGCCGTGACGGTGGCCGGGCCGGCCGCATCTCGGGGAAGGACGCACGTGCTGCTCGACACCTTCGGACGACAGGCCGTCGACCTGCGGGTCTCCCTCACGGACCGGTGCAACCTGCGCTGCACCTACTGCATGCCGGAGGAGGGCCTGCAGTGGCTCGCCAAGCCGGACCTGCTCACCGACGAGGAGATCGTGCGACTCGTCACCGTCGCCGTGCGCGACCTGGGCGTGCGCGAGGTCCGCTTCACCGGCGGCGAGCCGCTGCTGCGCCCCGGGCTGGTCGCCGTCGTCGCCGCCTGCTCGGAGCTGGAACCGCGCCCGGAACTCTCACTGACCACCAACGGCATCGGGCTGGCCCGCACCGCGACGGCGCTGCGCGAGGCCGGCCTCGACCGGGTCAACGTCTCGCTCGACACTCTCGACCCCGAGGTCTTCCACACCCTCACCCGCCGCCACCGCCACCAGGACGTGCTGGACGGGCTCGCCGCCGCCGAGGCCGCCGGGCTCGCGCCGGTGAAGCTGAACGCGGTACTGATGCGCGGGGTCAACGACCACGAGGCGGCCGACCTGCTGGCCTGGTGCCTGGAGCGGGGCTACGAGCTGCGCTTCATCGAGCAGATGCCGCTGGACGCCCAGCACGGCTGGGACCGCGCGTCGATGGTCACCGCGACGGAGATCCTCGACCTGCTGCGGGCCCGCTTCGCGCTCACCCCGGAGCCGTCCGAGCGCCGGGGCGCGGCACCCGCCGAGCGCTGGCTGGTGGACGGCGGCCCCGGCCGGGTGGGCGTGATCGCCTCGGTCACCCGTCCGTTCTGCCGGGCCTGCGACCGCACCCGGCTGACCGCCGACGGCCAGGTGCGCAACTGCCTGTTCGCCACCGGCGAGACCGACCTGCGCACCGCGCTGCGCTCGGGCGCGGACGACGCCGAACTCGCCGCGCTGTGGCGGGCGGCGATGTGGGGCAAGAAGGCCGGGGCCGGGATCGACGACCCGGAGTTCCTCCAGCCCGAGCGGCCGATGTCCGCGATCGGCGGCTAGGCGGCCCCTCGGCGGCCGACCGGCTTCCGGACCGACTCACCGGTACATCCGGATCGACTCGCCGGAACCCTCGGACGGGTTGCTAGGCGGCCCCGCCGGAACTCTCGACGGCCTCGGGGGTCCAGTCGGCGAAGGCGACGACCTCCTTGAGGAAGCCGCGCACCCCGAGGAACTGGGAGAGGTGCTCGCGGTGCTCGTCGCAGGCGAGCCAGGTCTTGCGGCGGTCCGGGGTGTGCAGCTTGGGGTTGTTCCACACCAGCACCCAGCCGGCGTCCGCCCGGCAGCCCTTGGCGGAGCAGGTCGGCGTCTGCGGGGTGTCCATCGGGCCGTCCTCAACGATTGGCGGGTGACGTCTGCACCGCCAGTCTGTCACGCCCGCTCGGGCCGACCGGATCCGGGCATGGCGACGCCGGGCAGCCACGGGGGGAGCCGCCCGGCGTCGGTCCGTCGCTCCGACGGGGGATGCGGAGCGCGTACGCAGTATGTCACGCCACCACCCTCGGATGGGGAGGTCTTGCATGATTAATCTGAGCTTCTTTTGAGCTTTCGACGAGCTGAACGAGGGCGAAGTGGCGTGAAACGGACGGTCAGTCCACGTCCTGTGAAGGATCGGTGGGAACGGCCTTTGCCTCTCCTGTACCAGCCTTCGCACCAGCCCCACCCGTCCCACCGGGGCCGAGCATCAACGGGGTGTCGAGCGGGAAGTCGAAGGTGCTCGGCAGCCCCGGGGCCCGCTCCCGGCCCGCGTTGGCGATCAGCACCGCGAAGTACGGCAGCAGGACGGCGCCCGCCAGGGCGGCGAACGCCAGCACCCGCTGGACGTCCCACAGCACCACCGCGAGCAGCACGCAGGCCGTGCGGACCAGCATCGAGATGACGTAGCGGCGCTGGCGTCCCCGGACGTCCTCGGTGAGGCTGCTGCGCGCCCCCGTGATCCGGAAGACCCGCCCGTCGTCGGCGCTCTTGCCCATGTGTCCTACCGCCCTCGTCGCGCACCCGCGCGCCTGGCCGCGCGGCCTCCTCACGGTACGCCCGGGCACGGGTGGCGACGAGACCGGGTGGGCCGGACCCACCCGGTCGGGTACGCGAAGGGCCTGTCCGGCGGAGCGGACAGGCCCAACGGTGGCGGGCGCCGGCGCGGGGCGCGGCCCGGCGGGCTACGAGCGCCGGGAGAGGTACTGCGGGGGCACGGCGTCGGTGAGCCACACACCGTTCTCGCTGAGCCGGAACTCGTGGCCGGCCGCCGTCATCGCCGCCGCGTTCACGGTCAGCACCACCGGACGGCCGTGCCGGGCGCCGACC
This sequence comes from Kitasatospora sp. NPDC058063, assembly GCF_042885395.1. Lineage (NCBI taxonomy): Bacteria > Bacillati > Actinomycetota > Actinomycetes > Kitasatosporales > Streptomycetaceae > Kitasatospora > Kitasatospora sp. NPDC058063. The sequence continues at coordinate 26,923 of NZ_JBHVSD010000009.1, read as the reverse complement.
CCGGTCGCCGTCCCGGTGTCCGCCGAGAGATGGACGTCCTGGCGGGCCATCGGGCGCAGGCCCTCGCGGAAGATCGCCGCCAGGTGCCGGTCGGCGGTGCCGTGGTAGAGCACCGGCGGTGGTACGGCGGCGGCCAGACCGAGGTCGACCGCCACCGTGTGGCCCTGATTGGCGCGGATCGAGAGACCGTCCGGCGAGTAGCCGAAGCGGCGCTTGTTGTTGCTCGCCACGACGTGGTCCAGCTCGGCCCGCGTGAGCGGCCTGCCCCGGGCGGCGAGCGCGTCGAGCAGCTCGTCGACCCGGACCCAGCCGGCCCCGTCCAGCGTGATCCCCACCAGCCCGGGCTCGTGCCGCAGGATGCGCGACAGCATCTTGCTCGATCTGACCATGCGCTTCTCGTCCATCATGTCTCTCGTATCCCCCGTTGGTCAGCGGCTAGGAGGCCCGGCTGACCGAACTCATGTTGAAATCCGTGACACGCACGGGTGGCATCGCGGTGCGGGTGACGTTGTCGCTCCACTCGCGGGGCAGGCAGCGTTCGGTGCGGCCCACCTCGGTGATCCGGTTCAGCAGGTCCACCGGGGACTCGTTGAACCGGAAGTTGTTGACCTCGCCGACGACCTCGCCGTTCTCCACCAGGTAGACGCCGTCCCGGGTGAGCCCGGTGAGCAGCAGCGTCGCCGGGTCCACCTCGCGGATGTACCAGAGGCAGGTGAGCAGCAGGCCGCGCTCGGTGCGGGCGATCATCTCGTCCAGGGTCGGCGCCGACTCCTGGTCGGCCGTCTCCAGGACGAGGTTGTCGATCGCCGGGCGCAGCGGCAGGCCGGTGAGTGCCGCCGCGTGACGGCTGGTGATCAGGTCGTTCAGCACGCCGTCGCGGATCCACTCGGTGGCGGCGACCGGCTGGCCGTTGTCGAAGACCGAGTAGTCCCCGCCGGTGGAGTGGGTGAGCACGAACGGCGCGGCCTCCAGGTGGGGCTCGTGCGGGTCGGAGCGCAGCGTCAGCGGCAGGCCGCTGAGCTTGTCGCCGATCCGGGTGCCACCGCCGGGCTTGGAGAAGACCGTCAGGCCCTCCTGGGCGTCCCGGCCGCCGGAGGACCAGTTGAGGACGATCAGCAGGTCGGCCACGGCCGAGGGCGGCAGCAGCGCCTCGTACCGCCCGGCCGGCAGGTCCACCTTGCGGGCGCCCCAGCCGAGCCGCCTGGTCAGCTCGGTGTGCAGGGCGGCGACGTCGATGTCGGCGAAGTCCCGGGTGGACGCGCCCACCCAGGCGGAGCTGGACAGGTCGGCGGTCTTGGCGTTGATCTCGACCATGCCGGTGGGCTGGTCGTGGCGCAGCCGCAGGCCGGTGGAGCTGCCCAGGTAGCTGGAGGTCATCTCGTGCCGGGCGAAGCCGTACAGCAGTTCGCCCTGGGCGGCGGCGCGGGCGAAGGCCTCGCCGAGGGCCGGGCCGAAGGCGTCGAACACCTCGACGGAGGTCAGCGCGGGCGGCTCGGTGAAGTCCGGCGAGGACGGCCGGTCGGCGATCAGCGGCTGGGCGTCCTCGGCCGGTCCGGCTGCGCGGGCGGCCTCCTCGGCGGCCCGCACCAGTTCCTCCACCTCCTGCTCGGTGACGGCCTCGCGGGAGACCACGCCGGAGGCGGTGCCCTCGGCGCCGGCCACGGTGGCGATCACGGTGAGGCGGCGGCCGCGGGTGACGCCGTTGGTGGTCAGCGCGTTGCCCGCCCAGCGCAGATTGGCGGTGGACTCCTCGTCGGCGATTACCACGCAGCCGTCGGCGCGGGAGAAGCCGAGCGCCAGCTCGACGAGTTCGTGGGGCTGCTTCGCGGTCATCAGTGACCCGCCTCCTGCTGGGTGTTGAGCACGTTGACGTTGCGGAACAGCGCCGACGGGCAGCCGTGGCTGACCGCCGCGATCTGACCGGGCTGCGCCTTGCCGCAGTTGAAGGCGCCACCGAGGAAGTAGGTCTGCGGGCCGCCGACCGCCGCCATCGAGCCCCAGAAGTCGGTGGTGGTGGCCTGGTAGGCGAAGTCCTTGACCTGACCAGCGAGTTCGCCGTTCTTGATGGCGTAGGCGCGCTGCCCGGTGAACTGGAAGTTGTACCTCTGCTGGTCGATCGACCACGAGCGGTCGCCCACGATGTACAGGCCGTTCTCCACCCCGGCGAACAGGCCCTCGGTGTCCGGGCCGTCGGCGGCCGGCTGCAGCGAGACGTTGGCCATCCGCTGCACCGGGACGTGCGCCGGGGAGTCGGCGAAGGCGCAGCCGTTGGAGCGCTCGAAGCCCTTCAGCTCGGCGATGCGGCGGTCGAGCTGGTAGCCGACCAGGATGCCGTCCTTGACGAGGTCCCAGGACTGGGTGGCCACGCCCTCGTCGTCGTAGCCGATGGTGGACAGCCCGTGCTCGGCGGTGCGGTCGCCGGTGACGTGCATCAGCTCGGAGCCGTACTTGAGCGAGCCGAGCTGGTCGAAGGTGGCGAAGGAGGTGCCGGCGTAGGCGGCCTCGTAGCCGAGCGCGCGGTCCAGCTCGGTGGCGTGGCCGATCGACTCGTGGATGGTCAGCCAGAGGTTCGTCGGGTCGATGACCAGGTCGTAGCGGCCCGCCTGGACGCTCGGGGCCCGCATCTTCTCGGCCAGCAGGACCGGCAGTTCGGCGAGCTCGGCGTCCCAGTCCCAGCCGGTGCCGGCTCCGGTGAGGCCGCGCCCGTCGGGGGACGACCCCCGGGCCCCCACGATGAACTCGTAGCCGCGGCCGACCGGCGGGGCCAGGGTCTGCATCGACTCGAAGGCACCGGTGCGCTCGTCGACCGAGGTGGCCTCCAGGTCGGAGTACACCCGGATCCGCTGCTGGGTGGTGACCGTGCCCGCGGTGTCCGCGTAGAACTTGTTCTCCTGGACGGTCCGCAGGGCCGCCCGGACGTGCGAGACGCCCTCGGCGGCCAGCAGCCGGGAGCTGCGCTCGGCGAGCAGGGCGGTCTTCTCGGCGTCCGGCACCTCGAAGGGGTTGACCTCGTACGCGGAGACCCAGGTGACGTCCCGGTGGACCGGCTCGTCGGCCAGCTCGACCCGCTCGGTGGAGCCGGCCGCCCGGCTGATCCCGCCGGAGAGCCGGGCCACCGCGACGGCCTGCTCGGCGACCCGGGCCGCCGCGTCGGGGGTGAGGTCGACGCCGGCGGCGAAGCCCCAGGCGCCGTCCAGCACCACCCGGACGGCGAAACCGAGCTGCACGCCGTCGGAGGTGCCGGCCGGACGCGCGTCGCGCAGCCGCCAGGAGGCACTGCGGATCCGCTCCAGGCGGAAGTCGGCGTGGCTCGCGCCCAGTTCGCGGGCCCGGGCGAGGGCGGCGTCCGCGAGCGGCCGCAGCGGCAGGGCGAGGAACAGCGGGTCGACGGCGCGCCCGTGCGGGGCGCCGGAGCGATCGGCCGGAGGGATCGGAGGCAATCGTGCTCCCAGGTCGCGGAGGGTGGCGGTGCGGCGCCACAGGGGCGCCCGCACCGCATCATTTCCCGCCCACCGGGTTTCCGGCCAGCGCATTTCCACCGGTGCGCCGCGGTTTCGGCCGGGACGGTCCGGCCACCGGGGCCCGCCCTCCCGGCGCGCCCGTCCGCCCTCCCGGCCCGCCTTCCCGGCGCGCCCGCGCGAGCCGTCAGCCGACGGTCTCCCACCAGCCGTTCAGCTCCGGCGGGTTGTCGACGTCGACCCGCTCGCCGGGGCGCGGCACGACCAGCGGGACGGCCTGCTCCTTGGCGGCCTTCACCAGTCGCTCGATCGGCTCCGCCCACGGGTGCAGGCCCAGGTTGAAGGTGCACCAGTGGACGGGCACCAGCAGGCCGGCGGCCAGGTCCCGGTGCGCGAGGACGGCGTCCTCGGGGGTCATGTGGATGTCCGCCCAGGCGGCGTCGTAGGCGCCGATCTGGACCAGTGCGGCGTCGAACGGGCCGTGCTGGGCGCCGATCCGGGTGTAGCCCTCGAAGTAGCCGGAGTCGCCGGTGTAGAAGACCTTGCGGTTCGGGCCGGCGACCACCCAGGACCCCCACAGGGTGGTGTTGCGGGTCAGCCCGCGGCCGGAGAAGTGGTGCGCCGCGGTGAGGGTGAGCACCAGGTCGCCCAGGGTGCAGGTCTCGTCCCAGTCCAGTTCGATGATCCGGTGCTCGGGGACGCCCCAGCGGCGCAGGTGGGCACCGATGCCGAGCGGCACCGCGAAGGGCGCGGACTGGCTGCGCACCAGGCGCTTGACCGTCGCCATGTCCAGGTGGTCGTAGTGGTCGTGCGAGATCAGCACCGCGTCGACCTGCGGCAGCTCCTCCAGCTCCACCGGCACCGGGTGCAGGCGCTTGGGGCCGACGTGCGCGGCGGGGGAGCAGCGGTCGCTCCAGATCGGGTCGAGCAGCACCCGGAAGCCCTCGATCTCCACCAGCGCGGAGGCGTGCCCGTACCAGGTGACCTCCACGCCCTCGGCGGCCGGCCCGGGCGGGGAGACGGGGCGGACGGTCGGCACCGGACGGGCGGGGACGCGGCCGGCCCGCTCGAACAGCATCCGGCGCGCGGCGGCGCCGTCGAAGCCGGGGGCGCCGGCCGTGCGGGCGAGGGTGGAGGGCGCGTTGTGGAAGACGCCGTCACGGTACTGCGGGGAGTTGCGCACCCGTTCCTCGCGCTCGCCGTCCGGCCGTCGCCCGAACGCGGCCGGCAGGTCGCGCAGCGCCCAGGCGGCCGTGCCCAGGCCGGCCGCCAGGGCGGTGAGGGCCAGCAGTCGTCCGCGTCGGTGGGTGCTCCCGGGCCGTGCCATGGTCATCCGCTCTGCCTTCGTCGCTCGCCGGGATGGTCGGGGATCGGTACGGCCGCTCCCGGGCCGGACCGCACCACGGGGGCAACGGGTGCGCCCGTCCGTGTTGTTCCCGTACAGTCGCCCCGATCCGGGCAGCGCCGGGGCCTGGGAGATGTCCGCCGCCGGGACGGTACGAGCGGGCACGGATTGTCGGATTGCGACAGATCCGCCGGGGAGGCGCTGTGGGAGCCCGATGCGCCGCCGCCGCCGACCGCCCGATAGCGTCACACTGCGTACGCATTCCGACGTACGTGCTCACACACGGAGAGAGGTGGATCGTTGAGCCGCTCGGTTCTCGTCACCGGAGGAAACCGGGGCATCGGCCTCGCGATCGCCCAGGCCTTCGCCGAAGCGGGCGACAAGGTGGCCATCACCAGCCGCTCGGGCGAGGTGCCCGAAGCGCTGGCCAAGTACGACGTCCTCGCGGTCCGCTGCGACATCACGGACGCCGCGCAGGTCGACGCCGCCTTCACCGAGATCGAGCAGAAGCACGGCGCGGTCGAGGTGCTGGTCGCCAACGCGGGCATCACCAACGACACCCTGCTGCTGCGCATGTCCGAGGAGGACTTCACCTCCGTCGTCGACACCAACCTGACCGGCACCTTCCGGGTGGTCAAGCGCGCCTCCAAGCTGATGATGCGTGCCCGGAAGGGCCGTGTCGTGCTGATCTCGTCCGTGGTGGGCCTGTCCGGCTCCCCGGGCCAGGCCAACTACGCCGCCTCCAAGGCCGGCCTGGTCGGCTTCGCCCGGTCGCTGGCGCGCGAGCTCGGCCCGCGCAACATCACCGTCAACGTGGTCGCCCCCGGCTTCGTCGACACCGACATGACCGCCGTGCTCAGTGACGAGCGCCGCGCGGAGATCGTCTCGGGCGTGCCGCTGGGCCGCTACGCGGCGCCCGCCGAGGTCGCCTCCACCGTGCGGTTCCTCGGGTCGGACGAGGCCGCGTACATCACTGGAGCCGTCATTCCCGTCGACGGCGGATTGGGCATGGGTCACTGATCATGAGCGGAATCCTCGAAGGCAAGCGGATCCTGATCACCGGTGTGCTGATGGAGTCCTCCATCGCCTTCCACACCGCCAGGCTCGCGCAGGAGCAGGGCGCGGAGATCATCCTCACCGCCTTCCCGCGCCCGAGCCTGACCGAGCGGATCGCCAAGAAGCTGCCGCACCCGGTCAAGGTGCTGGAGCTGGACGTCTCCAACCCGGAGCAGCTGGCCGGCATCGCCGACCAGGTCCGCGAGCACCTGCCGACCCTGGACGGCATCGTCCACTCGATCGGCTTCGCGCCGCAGGATGCGCTGGGCGGCAGCTTCCTGGACACCCCCTGGGAGTCCGTGGCCACCGCGATGCACGTCTCCGCGTACTCGCTGAAGTCGCTGACCACGGCGCTGCTGCCGCTGATGCAGGACGGCGGCTCGGTGGTCGGCCTGACCTTCGACGCGCAGTTCGCCTGGCCGCAGTACGACTGGATGGGCCCGGCCAAGGCCGCCCTGGAGTCGACCAACCGCTACCTGGCGCGCTACCTGGGCGAGCGGGACATCCGCTGCAACCTGATCTCGGCCGGTCCGATCGGCTCGATGGCCGCCAAGTCCATCCCGGGCTTCGGCGACCTGGCCGACACCTGGAACCACCGCTCCCCGCTGAAGTGGGACCTGAGCGACCCGGAGCCGGCCGGCCGCGGCATCGTCGCGCTGCTGTCGGACTGGTTCCCGAAGACCACCGGCGAGATCATCCACGTCGACGGCGGTCTGCACGCCATCGGCGCCTGACGCTCCGCCCGTACGCTGCTGCCCGGCCCTCCCTCGCGGGGGTGCCGGGCAGCGGCGTTTCGTGCTTCGTCCGGCCGGGGTTCTCCGCCCGGCCGGGGTTCTCGGGACGGTCGCTTTCGGGAGGAGCCTCCTGAGCGTGGCCTTCCGGGAGTGGCCTCCTGGGGCGGGGCGGCCGGGGTGTCGGGCCGGGGGCGGTCAGGCATCGGCGGGGGTGCAGCCACCGGGGGCGGCGCGGCCGGCCTCGACGGCGGCGCGCTCGGCGTCACCGGCCCGGATCGCCTCCAGGATGGACTGGTGGCCGATGTAGCGCTCCGCGATCAGCTCGGGGCCGACGTCGTGCCGCAGGAGCTCGCGGGTGGCCTCGCCGAGGTCGGCGTAGACCGCGAGCAGGACGTCGTTGTGGGCGGCGGCCACCACGGCCTGGTGGAAGGCGGCGTCGGCCTGGACGAAGTCCTCGGCGCCGCCGGAGTGCCAGGCGGCCTCCCGGCGGGCCAGCGCGCCGTCCAGCAGCTCCAGGTCGTGCGCGGTGCGGCGGCGGGCGGCGAGGGCCGCCGCCGAGGTCTCCAGCGCCGAACGGAGCTCGGCGACCTGGCCCTGGTCGGCGTCGGCGAAGCGGCGGTGCATCACTCCGGCCAGCTCGCTGGTGGCCAGCACGTACGTGCCGGAGCCCTGCCTGATGTCGAGCAGTCCGTTGTGGGCGAGGGCGCGGACGGCCTCACGGACGGTGTTGCGGGCGACGCCGAGCTGTTCGACCAGGGCGGCCTCGGTGGGGATGCGCGAGCCGACCGGCCACTCCCCGGACGTGATCTGGGCACGCAGCTGTGCGATCACCTGGTCGGACAGCGGGGTGCGCCTCGGCGAGGACAGCGCCACGGGGGACTCCTTGACGGCTACGGCTCGGATGGGGCCTGGGTGGGAAGTGGCCGGACGATGAACGGTCGGCACATCATGCCAATTCCAAGGTGCATCAATTCATCCCATCATTCTATGATGCTGTCCATGCCCGCAGCAGACACCACCGTTTCCGCCCGGACCGAGAGCCGGACACCGACCGCCGAGCGGCCCGCCGCCTCCGGCTCGGCCAAGTACCTGGGCTGGCTGTTCGCCGTCGCGATCGCCGCCGCCGCCTTCAACCTGCGCCCCGTGGTCACCAGCCTCGGGCCGCTGCTCAAGCAGGTCCGCGACGACCTCGGGATGAACCCGACGCTCGCCGGGCTGCTCACCGCCGTCCCGTCGCTGTGCTTCGGGCTGTTCGGTTTCGCCGCGCCCGCGGCGGCCCGTCGGATCGGTCCGATCGCGGTCGTCACCGCGGGCATGGGCGCCATCACGGCGGGCGTGCTGGCCCGCTCGTTCGCCGGGGGCACTGCCGTGTTCCTGCTGCTCACCGCCCTCGCCCTGGCCGGGGTGGCGGTCTCCAACGTGCTGCTGCCGGTGGTGATCAAGCGGTACTTCCCGGACAAGGTCGGGCCGATGATCGGCCTCTACTCGATGGCGCTGTCCGCCGGCACCGCGCTGGCCGCGGCCGTCACCGTGCCGCTGACCAAGTCGCTCGGCGGTGACTGGCGCTACGGCCTGGGTGTCTGGGCCGTCCTGGGAGCGCTCGCCCTGGTGCTCTGGCTGCTGGTGCTGATCGCCAAGCGGGAGCGCGGCGAGCGGGCCGACGGCGCCGCCGCCCCCGTCCGGCTGCCGATCACCCGCAGCCGGACCGCCTGGGCGCTGGCCGGGTACTTCGGCCTCCAGGCCACCGGCGCGTACGTGGTCATGGGCTGGATGTCGCAGATCTTCCAGGACGCCGGCATCGGCGAGAGCACCACCGGGGTGCTGCTCGCGGTCACCATGGTGATCGGCGTGCCGGTCTCCTTCGTGCTGCCCAACCTGGCCGCACGGCGCGGCGACCAGCGGCTGTTCGTGGTCGTGCTGGCCTGCTGCGGCATCGCCGGGTACGCGGGGCTGGCACTCGCCCCGGCCGGGGGCGCCTGGCTCTGGGCGGTCCTGCTGGGCCTGTCCAACTGTGCCTTCCCGCTGGTGCTGACCATGATCGGACTGCGGGCCCGGTCGGCGGGCGGGGTCGCGCAACTCTCCGCCTTCGCCCAGGGCATCGGCTACCTGGTGTCCATCCCGGGCCCGATCCTGGTCGGCTGGCTCTACGGGGCCACCGGTGAGTGGTACTGGCCGCTGGGCTTCCTGTCGCTGCTGCTGGTGCCGCAGATGCTGTTCGGCCTGCGCGCCGCGCGGGCCCGGCACATCGAGGACGAGGCGGTGCGCCCGGCGGAGCGGGCCGAGGCCTGACAGCCTGACAGCCTGACACCGAGCGGCCGGACGCGGCGGTGGGGCCCGGGCCCGGGCCCAGGGCCCGGCGGCGAAGGTCAAGGCCCGGCCAAGGGGATGGGGCCAGCGGACGGCGGGCGTGTTCGGGATGGGAGAATTCCGGACATGCCCGTTCTCGATCCCAATCCCACCGACGGCCGCAAGCAGCTCGGCCGCATCGCCCTCGCCTTCTCCGCCATCGTGGTGCTGGTGGCGCTCATCGCCACCGTCGCGGCCTCGATCGGCTGACGGACGCCTCCGCGCCCCCGCGCCCGTACTCCACCCGACGCTCCGGTGAACGGGACACGGTGACACTCGTCGTCCCTCGGAGTGGCGGCGTCCGGGAGCATCGCGCCGCCGGGCCGCTTTTCTGCCAAGCTTGCTGGGTATGAGCGCCGACACGCCCCGCAGGATCATCGTTCTCCGCCATGCCAAGGCCGACTGGCCGAACGGCGTGGACGACCACGACCGGCCGCTGGCCGACCGGGGCCGTCACCAGGCCCCGGACGCCGGCCGCTGGCTGGTCGACTCCGGCATCAACCCCGACTACGTGGTCTGCTCCACCGCGCTGCGCACCCGAGAGACCTGGAAGCTGGCGGTGCACGAGCTGCCGCAGCGGCCCCTCAAGACCGTCTACGAGGAACGGGTCTACGAGGCGAGCCCCGGCGAGATCATCGCCGTGCTCCAGGAGACCCCGGAGGAGTACTCGGACGTGGTGCTGGTCGGCCACAACCCGGGTGTGCTGGGTCTGACCCAGGTGCTGGCCGGGGACGCGGGCGACCGTGACGCGCTGGAGCGGCTGCGGCTCGGTGGCTTCCCGACGGCGGCGATCGCGGTGCTCAGCTTCAGCGGCTCCTGGAAGGGCGTCGAGCCGGGCGTGGCCGAGCTGGTCTCGTACCACACGCCGCAGGACTGACCCCGGGAACACAGGTGAGGGGCGCGCGGATGCGATCCGCGCGCCCCTCACCTGTGCCCGCAGGCCGTACGGTCCGTGTCCGCGGGCCGCGCGCCTTCCTCGGGCTGTTCCTCGGGCCTCACTCCACCGGCCGTTGCCGGGCCGGCTCCTACTCGGTCTCGGTCGGGGTGCCGTGCAGCGCGTCGGCCGCCTCGACCTCCTCACGGGTGATGCCCAGCAGGTACAGCACGGTGTCCAGGAACGGCACGTTCACCGCGGTGTCGGCGGCCTCGCGCACCACCGGCTTGGCGTTGAACGCCACCCCGAGGCCGGCCGCGTTCAGCATGTCCAGGTCGTTGGCGCCGTCGCCGATCGCCACCGTCTGCTCCAGCGGCACCTTCGCCTGCTCGGCGAAGCGGGCCAGCCAGCGGGCCTTGCCCGCCCGGTCCACGATCTCGCCGACCACCCGGCCGGTGAACCTGCCGTCCACCACCTCCAGGGTGTTCGCGGCCGCGAAGTCCAGGCCCAGCTGCTCCACCAGGTGGTCGGTGACCTGGGTGAAGCCGCCGGACACCACCGCGACCTGGTAGCCGAGGCGCTGGAGCGTACGGATCAGGGTGCGCGCGCCCGGCGTGAAACGGACCTCGGCGCGGACCTTCTCGGTCACCGAGGCGTCCAGCCCGGCCAGCAGCGCCACCCGGGCCCGCAGCGACTCGGCGAAATCCAGCTCGCCGCGCATCGCCGCCGCCGTCACCTCGGCGACCTCCTCCTCGCAGCCCGCGTGGGCGGCGAACAGCTCGATCACCTCGTCCTGGATGAGCGTGGAGTCGACGTCCATGACCACCAGGCGCTTGGCCCGGCGCTCCAGCCCGGCGGCGACCACCGCGACGTCCACCCGCTGGGTGGCCGCCTCCTGGGCCAGCGCGGCCCGCAGCTCGTCGGTGGCCACACCGGAGACGGCCAGCTCGACCGCCGTCACCGGGTACTTGGCGAGTCGGAAGACACGGTCGATGTTGCCCCCCGAGGCGGTGATCCGGGAGGTGAGCGCGGAGACGGCGGCGGCGGTCAGCGGATTGCCGAGCACCGTGACGTGCGAACGGCCCTCACGGCGCGGCCGGTTGTCACCGATGCCGGAGAGGATCTCGGCCTGGAGCTTCTGCTCGTCGGCCCAGCGGTGGACGGTGGCCCGCAGCCCACCCTCGGCGGCGGGTACGGGGGGCGGGGTGACCAGCGCGCAGAGCGTGATGCGGCCACGGGTCACGACCTGCTCGATGTCGATGACGTCGACGCCGAAGCCGGCCAGCGTCGCGAAGAGGCCGGCAGTGATGCCGGGGCGGTCCTTGCCGAACACCTTGACGAGCAGGGTGCGCTCGTCCGCGGTCCGGTGCTGGGCGGCGGGGAGGGGCTCAGCGGCCAGGGGCGATGCGTTCATGGTGCCTCCCACGCTACCGGGCGCCCGACGGCCCGGGGGCACCCGTCCCACCTCGCGGGACGGCGCGGTCCGGGGTCGGTAGCAGCCTGGTCACAGTCGCCCGGGCCGACTTTCACCGGCGGTCGGCGGGCTGGAATGATTCCCCCCGTCAGTCAGAGAAACATCGCAGCCCCGGCCGGGGGCCACAATTCGGGGGAACCGAGAGAGCGGGGCAGGCGAGCAGTGCCGCAACTCGTCATTGAGATCAACGGACAGCAGCGGACTCTGGAGCCCGGGCGGTCCTACACCATCGGGCGCAACCCTCAGTCGGACTTCCCGTTCGAGGACGCCAGGGTCTCCTGGCAGCACGGGACCATGAGCTTCAACGGCAGCGGTTGGCAGCTGGACGACCACGGCAGCACCAACGGAACGTACGTGGCCGGGGCCCGCACCCTGCAGGCCCAGCTGTTCCCCGGTGCCGTGGTCAACCTGGGCAACCCGGAGAACGGCCCCCGGCTCGGCTTTTCCGCACCCGTGCACGCCGCCGCTCCGCAGGCCGCGGCTCCACAGGCCACCCCGATGCACGAGGCCGCCACCAGCCGAGGCCCGGTGCCCACGCCCCAGCAGCCCGCCCCGCAGCAGGGCTGGCCGCAGCACGACCCGTACCAGCAGCCGCAGCAGCAGGCCTGGCCCGGGCAGCCGCAGGACCAGCCGCCGTTCCCGCAGCAGCAGTACGCGCCGCCGCAGGCCCAGCCGGCCCCGCAGCAGCCCCAGCCCCAGCCTCAGCACGGTGGCTTCCCGCAGCAGCAGGATTTCCCGGCCCCGCCGCAGCACGGTGGCGGCGGGCCGCAGCCGACCATCATCCGCAACCTGACGTCGTCGATGCGCACCGCCCGGATCGGTCGTGCGCTCGACAACGACATCGTGGTGTCCGACCTCCAGGTCTCCCGCCACCACGCCGAGCTGCGTCAGCTCCCGGACGGCCGCTACGAGATCGTCGACCTCGGCAGCCACAACGGCATCTTCCTCAACGGCCAGCGGGTGCAGCGTCAGCTGATGGGCCCGCAGGACCGGCTGACCGTCGGCCACTCCAGCTTCGTCCTGGTCGGCGACCAGCTGCAGGAGTTCGTCGACACCGGTGCGGTCTCCTTCTCCGCCCGCCACCTGACCGTCGAGGTCGACCACAAGGGCGGCAAGAAGGTCCTGCTCGACGACGTCAGCTTCGGCGTCCCGGAGAAGTCCCTGGTCGCGGTCATCGGCCCGTCCGGCTCCGGCAAGTCCACGCTGCTGCGCGCCCTCACCGGCTACCGCCCGGCCGACCGCGGCGAGGTCCTGTACGACGGCCGCAACCTCTACAAGCAGTTCGCCGAGCTCCGCTCGCGCATCGGCCTGGTGCCGCAGTCCGAGATCCTGCACCGCGAGCTCACCGTCCGGAAGGGCCTCAAGTACGCCGCCCAGCTGCGCTTCCCCGGCGACACCGAGGCGCGCGAGCGCGACGCCCGGATCGACGAGGTGCTGTACGAGCTGCGCCTGGACAAGCGAGCCGACAACAAGATCACCGCGCTCTCCGGCGGCCAGCAGAAGCGCGTCTCGGTCGCTCTGGAGCTGCTCACCAAGCCCTCGCTGATCTTCCTCGACGAGCCCACCTCGGGCCTCGACCCGGGCATGGACCGCGAGGTCATGCAGATGCTGCGCGGCCTCGCCGACGACGGCCGCACCATCCTGGTCGTCACCCACTCGGTGGCCGAACTCGCACTCTGCGACCGGCTGCTCGTGATGGCGCCGGGCGGCTCGGTGGCCTACTTCGGCCCGCCGGACGAGGCGCTGCACTTCTTCGGGTACGAGACCTGGGCGGACGTCTTCCAGGCCTTCGAGAACTACCCGGACCACGACTGGGCCGGCCGCTACCGCGGCTCGGTGCACTACCAGCAGTACTCCGCGCCCACCGTGGAGGCGGGTGAGGTGCAGCACGTCCAGGTCGCCCAGGAGGCCGTCAAGCCGCCGAAGCCGCAGAGCTGGGGCTCGCAGCTGTGGACGCTGATGCGCCGCTACATGTCGGTGCTCGCCTCGGACCGCGGCTTCCTCGCGCTGTCCGTGCTGCTGCCCGCCGTCATCGGCGCGGTCAGCGTGCTGATCCCCAACGAACCGGGGCTCGCACCCAACCCCAAGACACAGCTCCACCTCAACAGCGGCGCCGCGACGATCATGCTGATCCTGGCGATCGGCGCCTGCTTCTCCGGGGCGGCCAACTCGGTCCGCGAGTTGATCAAGGAACGGGCGATCTACGAGCGGGAACGAGCCACCGGCCTCTCCCGCTCGGCGTACATGATGTCCAAGATCATCGTGCTGGGCTTCTTCAGCGTGATCCAGGGCGCCATCATCTCGGCCGTCGGCTTCCTGCCGCGCAAGCTCCCCGAGCACGGCCTGATCGTCAAGAACCTGCCGATCATCGAGATGACCATCGGCATGATCCTGCTGAGCTTCGCCGCGATGATGTTCGGCCTGATGATCTCCGCGCTGGTGAAGACCGCCGAGAAGACCATGCCGCTGCTGGTCATGTTCGCCATCATCCAGGTCGTCTTCACCGGCTGCCTCTTCCAGATCTTCAGCAAGCCCGGACTGGAGCAGGTCGCCTGGCTGATGCCGGCCCGCTGGGGCACCGGCATCGTGTCCACCACGCTCGACCTGTCCGTGCTCATGGGCCCCTGGAACAAGGACTTCCAGAACCCCAACTACGACCCGCTCTGGAAGCACAGCGTCGCCCAGTGGGCGATCGACGCGGGTGTGCTGATCGCCATCTCCGTCGCCATCGGCGTCCTCGTGACCCGGCTCCAGCGCCGGCACGAACCCGAGGTCATGCAGAAGGGCTGACCCCTTCTCCGACTCTCCGGCGGCAGGCCGAGGGGCGGCTCTCCCAACAGGGAGGGCCGCCTCTCGGCGTTCCGGGCGCTCCCACGAAGCTCCGGGCGGGCCCTGCGGCCTAGGTCCCCGGACCTGGGCCCGGGGCGGCCGCGGACGGACGCGGCGGTCGCCGGGGCGGCGGTAGTTTGGCGGTATGTCCAGCACCACCGGAGACCACCGGACCCACCGGGGCCCGCTGCCCGCCTGCGAACCCTGCCTGTCCGGGATCGAGGCCGTCAGCCAGGCACTGCTCGCCATGAGCCGGCACCTGGAGGTTCGTGAGGTGCTGCGCCGCATCACCGCCTCCGCCAGGGGACTGCTCGGCGCCGAGTACGCGGCCCTGGGCGTGCCCGACGACCACGGGGGCTTCGCCCAGTTCGTTGTCGACGGTGTCACCGACGAGCAGTGGCGGGCGATCGGCCCGCTGCCCCGACAGCACGGCGTACTCGCCGTGATGCTGCACGAGACCGGCCCCACCCGGCTGGCGGACGTCCGCAAGGCGCCCACCTTCGAAGGATGGCCCGCAGCCCACCCCGATATGGACGCCTTTCTGGGCATGCCGATCCTGGACACCGACGCGGCCGAGGACGAGCCGCAGGTGATGGGCGTCATCTTCCTCGCCAACAAGCGTGGCGGCGGCCTCTTCACCGATCACGACGAGGAGCTCCTGCGGATCCTCGCCGCGCACGCGGCCCTCGCGCTGTCCAACGCCCGACTGTACGAGCGCAGCCGCGAGCTCACGCTGGCCGGCGAGCGTGCCCGGATCGCCCACGACCTGCACGACGCCGTCTCGCAGAAGCTCTTCTCGCTCCGGCTCACGGCCAAGGCGGCCGCCAAGCTTGTCGACCGCGACCCCGTCCGGGCACGTGCCGAACTCGCCGAGGTCGCCCGTCTCGCCGCCGAGGCCGCCGACGAGCTGCGCGCGGTCGTCGTGGAGCTGCGTCCCGCAGCCCTGGAGGAGGACGGGCTCAGCGCCACTCTCGCCTCTCAGGTGCAGGTCCTGGACCGGGCGCACACCGCCGACGTCGCCTTCGCCGCCGACGGGGTCCGGGCTCTGCCGCCTGCCCAGGAGGCCGCACTGCTGAGAGTCGCCCAGGAGGCGCTGCACAACGCGCTGCGCCACTCCGGCGCCCGCAGGGTCACTGTCACCCTGGCCGGGACGCCTGCGCGCGGTGCGGTGCTGCGCGTGCACGACGACGGGCGCGGCTTCGATCCGGAGTCCGTCCGGCGAGCAGGCCGTCACCTCGGTCTGGCCTCGATGCGCGACCGCGCGGCTGCCGTCGGCGGCACACTCACCCTGGAATCGGCCCCCGGTCGGGGGACGCTCGTCGAGATGGAGGTCCCCGGTGCCTGAGAGCACACCGTCGATCCGTGTCCTGTTGGTCGACGACCACCAGGTGGTTCGGCGCGGGCTGCGCACTTTCCTGGAGGTCCAGGACGACATCGAGGTGGTCGGGGAGGCCGCCGACGGGGCGGAAGGTATTGACCGGGCCCGTGAGCTCGACCCCGATGTCGTCCTGATGGACCTCAAGATGCCCGGCGTCGACGGCATCGAGGCGCTGCGCACGCTCAAGGGCGAGGGCAGCCGCGCCCGGATCCTGATCGTCACCAGCTTCACCGAGCACCGCACGATGGTTCCCGCGCTGAGGGCCGGTGCGGCCGGGTACGTGTACAAGGACGTGGACCCGGAGGCGCTGGCCGGGGCGATTCGGTCGGTGCACGCCGGTCACGTTCTGCTCCAGCCCGAACTGGCCGAGGCCCTGCTCGCCGACGACGGCCCGCGCGTTCCGCAGGGTCGAGGTGGCACGCTCACCGAGCGCGAGCGCGAAGTGCTCGGACACATCGCCGATGGCCGCTCCAACCGGGAGATCGCCCGCAGTCTGCACCTCTCGGAGAAGACGGTGAAGACCCATGTGTCCAACATCCTCATGAAGTTGGACCTGAGCGACCGCACCCAGGCGGCACTCTGGGCCGTTCGTCACGGCGAGGCCCGAGAGGGGTAGCGCGCCGGGGGCGCGACGTACTGGCGCGGGCGCCGTGCCGATCGGCAGGTTTTCGACCAGGCAGGGCGTCAAACGGTGGTCCAGCATGTGCCGTTCGGCAGGGCTAGCCCGAATTCAGGTGATCCATCGCCATTCGGCTGTGCCAGGCTGATCGCCGACACCGATCCCGAGGGAGGGCCGGATGAACGCGATGCGCAATCAGTGCGGGCCTGTCGTGCTGGCCCATGAGCTTGAGGTGACATGCCACCTGTTCGACGAGCCTCCGATGTCCGGGCCCGGGTCGCAACCGATTGTCGAGGACGGGGGCCGAGGGCGGGCGCCAGGACGCCCCTTGTCGGGGTGTCAGGTGGCGGGGGCGGAGAATCGTGCAGCAGAGGCCGTCGAGCGCAGAGCGAGGTTGGCCCGGGAGACAGCCCGAGACCGGGAGGCCTACGGGCCGGAGCTGCTGAGACGCCGACTGCGGATGCGGCGTTGGCAGTTCAACCTGGCACGGGAACGTGAACTGATCCCCGAGCCGGACCTCGACAACGGCACCTGGTCGGCGCTCGTCGAGGTACAGCTGAAGGCCCGCACCGAGGAGATCATCCTCGCGCTCGGCGCCGTGCCGCCCGTGGGGGCGGCCAAGGCGGCCACGGTGTTGGGCCACACCACAGGTCTGCTGGTGATCGCCGAAGACATCAGGCGGCTCGCGGCCGCAGGAGAGCTACGCCCCTGCGGCGGATACCGGGGCTGGCCGACCTACAGCCGGGAGGCCTTGGCCGCCGTCCCGTATGCCGTGGTGCAGCAGACTGTCACGGAGCGCATGCACAAGGCTGCGGCCACGGCACGGGCCGCGGCCGAGGCGCTGGAACGGAGACTCGCGGAGAGCTACTCGGCGGAGGAGGCAGTCGAAGTCCTGGGGTGGCCCCGGTGCCGGCTGGTGGCCACGACGGCGCAGGGAGGCCTGGCCGCCGGGCCCGACGGCAGATACGAGCGCGCCGAGGTGATCGCGCTCGCCATCGCCGACTCCGGGGCCCAGCACCTCTCAGCGATCGTCTCGCTCGTCCACGAGGGCGTTGTAGGCGGCGACCTGGGCGCGCCGGGCGGTACGCCACAGCGGGGCCAGGGCGGATTGGCGGGCCGCCATCTCGGAGGCGCTGACGGCAGCGCCGTGGCCGCCGGAGGCGATGGAGAGCAGGGCGGACACCTGGCGGGCCGACTCCAGGACACGGACGGCCCGGGGCGGGTACCCGGGAGCGAGCAGCTCGCTGTGGCCACGGCGGCGGTAGGCATCCAGGGCGCGCAAGGCCTCAGGTCCGGCGCCGGCCACGTCGAGGCGGGCGAGCATGACGGTCGCCTCCCGCAGCCCGTCGGCCAGTTCACGTTCGGCCTCGTGGAGCGACGGCACGTCCGCCGGAGGTGTGTCGTTGACCTCGGAACAACGCCACAGCACCGTGGCCGAGCGGTCGCCGGCCGGGCCGTACACCTCCACCTCCGGCACCAGCCCGAGTGGTGCACCCACGGCCAGGACGGCCTCACCCGCACTCATGGCCTGCTCGTTGAAGGCCTTCGGACCGGCCAGCCCGAGCGGATGCCCGGCTGAGGGCAGCGCGAGACGCAGGCCCTTCACACCGAGCACCCGCAGCCGCCCCAGCGCCCAGGTCAGCCCGTGCTGCTCACCGGGCTCGTCGCCGGGCAGTCCGGTGACCCGATGGATCTCGTCCCGGCTCAGGACGGCCGTGGCGGCGTCGTCCGGCGGCACCAGGCCCGCCAGCAAGGCATTGCCCCATGCGGTGAGCCGCCCCGAACGGGGCTCTTCGTACGGATTGTCGGCAGGAGTCACGAGCATCCGGCCAGCCTACGGAATCGGCGGTCATCCGCGTGGCGTAGGTTTGCCCATGCGTGTGCGGCGCACCCACCCCGTGCCCACCGGCTGCCGGAGTAGGCTCGCCGCCCGCACCGACGGCCGAGAATCTTGTTTTTTGGGGAAGGCGTAGGCATGAGCGACGTGCTGGAGCTGGTGGACGTATCCGTGGTCCGGGAGGGGCGCGCGCTGGTCGACCAGGTCTCGTGGTCCATCTCCGAGGGCGAGCGTTGGGTCATCCTGGGCCCGAACGGCGCCGGCAAGACCACGCTGTTGCAGATCGCCTCCTCGTACCTGTTCCCGACCTCGGGCAAGGTCACGGTGCTGGGTGAGAAGCTCGGCGAGATCGACGTCTTCGAGCTGCGTTCCCGGATCGGCCTGGCCGGCGCCGCCATGTTCGACAAGCTGCCGGCCGAGCAGACCGTGCTCCAGACCGTCCTCACCGCCGCGTACGGCATGACGGTCAGCTGGCAGGAGACCTACGAGCAGTCGGACGAGGTCCGCGCCCTCGCCCTGCTCGACCGCCTCGGTATGGCCAATCTCACCGACCGCAAGTTCGGCACCCTCTCCGAGGGCGAGCGCAAGCGCACCCTGATTGCCCGCGCCCTGATGACCGACCCCGAGCTGCTGCTGCTCGACGAGCCTGCGGCCGGCCTCGACCTCGGCGGCCGCGAGGACCTGGTCCGCCGGCTCGGCGCGCTCGCCCAGGACGAGTTCGCCCCGGCCATGGCGATGGTCACCCACCACGTCGAGGAGATCGCGCCGGGCTTCACCCACGTCCTGATGATCCGACAGGGCAAGGTGCTCACGGCCGGCCCGATCGACACAGAGCTGACCGCCCGTAATCTCTCCAAGTGCTTCGGCCTGCCGCTCACCCTGGAGCGGCACGGAGACCGCTGGTCGGCCCAGGGTCTGCCGCTGGGCTGAGGCCCCTTCGTCCGCTCATCCGGAAGGCCGTCGGAAACCGGTCGCACGCGCGACCGGTTTCCGCCCCTCGACCTGCGGGAACTGTCCGCTTCGAAGGCCTTCGCTCCCTAGGATGGACGTGTGGACAGCTGGATCTGGTGGCTTCTGGCCGCCGCAGGGCTCGGCATACCGTTGGTGCTCACCGCGATGCCGGAGTTCGCCATGTTCGCGGTCGGGGCGCTGGCCGCCGCCGTCGTGGCCGCGTTGGGCGGGGGAGTGGTCGCCGAGACCCTGACCTTCGTCGTCGTCTCGGTCGCACTGGTGGTCTTCGTCCGCCCGATCGCCTACCGGCAGCTTCAGAAGGGCCCGCAGGTCAAGATGGGCATCGAGGCGCTCCAGGGCGCCACCGCGGTCGTCGCGGAAACCGTCGACGGGGAGGGCGGGCGGATCAAGTTGAACGGTGAGATCTGGTCGGCCCGTGCGCTTCACCCGGGCCAGGTGTACCAGCCTGGACAGCAGGTCGACGTCGTCGAAATCCAGGGCGCGACCGCCCTGGTCGTCTAGGGGAGAGTCCGTGGAACCCGTCCTTATCGTTTTGGTCGTCCTGGTCGTGGTGGCCTTCATCGCGCTGATCAAGACGATCCAGGTCATCCCGCAGGCCAGCGCCGCGATCGTGGAGCGCTTCGGCCGCTACACCCGGACGCTCAACGCAGGGCTGAACATCGTCGTCCCGTTCATCGACCGCGTCCGCAACCGGATCGACCTGCGTGAACAGGTTGTGCCGTTCCCGCCGCAGCCGGTGATCACCCAGGACAACCTGGTCGTCAACATCGACACCGTCATCTACTACCAGGTGACCGACCCCCGCGCCGCGACGTACGAGGTCGCCAGCTACATCCAGGCGATCGAGCAGCTGACCGTCACCACGCTGCGCAACATCATCGGCTCGATGGACCTGGAGTCCACGCTGACCTCGCGAGAGGTCATCAACGCCGGCCTGCGCGGTGTCCTGGACGAGGCCACCGGCAAGTGGGGCATCCGGGTCAACCGTGTCGAGCTGAAGGCGATCGAGCCGCCGACCTCCATCCAGGACTCGATGGAGAAGCAGATGCGCGCCGACCGGGACAAGCGCGCCGCGATCCTCACCGCCGAGGGCCAGCGCCAGGCCCAGATCCTCAAGGCCGAGGGTGAGAAGCAGGCCGAGGTGCTCAAGGCGGAGGGTGAGGCGCAGGCCGCGGTCCTGCGTGCGGACGGTGAGGCGGCCGCGATCCGGACGGTCTTCGAGGCCATCCACGACGGCGACGCCGACCAGAAGCTGCTCGCCTACCAGTACCTCCAGACCCTGCCCGAGCTGGCCAAGGGCGACTCCAACAAGCTCTGGATCATCCCCAGCGAGGTCGGCGACGCGCTCAAGGGCCTCGGCGGTGCCTTCACCGGCCTGACCGGCAACGGCGGGGTGAACGGCGGCGCGGTCGCGGCGCCCAGTGTCCCGCAGACGATCCCGGCCGCCACCCAGGTGCCGTTGGACCCGGCGTCCGGCCCGCGGCCGGTGGACACCGAGAAGGGCGCCGCCCGTCCCCGGGTGGACCCGGCCCGGGAGTACCCGAAGATCGACCCGGAGTGATCGGCCGAAAACCGTGCTTCGCCGAGGGCCCGCTGCCGAGAGGTGGCGGGCCCTCGGCCTTTCACGGTGCCGAAGCGTACGTACTGGGCACTGTGGCGTGCGTCCCGAATCGTGGGCGGGTCTGGTCGGCCCGCAGGGCCGTCCGGCATGATCCCCTCGGACAGGACCGAGAGGAGAGGTGACCCATGACGCTCTGGGAGTCGATCGCCGTCCTGGTGGCCGGCGTCGGCGCCGGGATGATCAACGTGATCGTCGGCTCCGGCACGCTGATCACCTTCCCGGTCCTGCTCGCCGTGGGCATCCCACCGGTCACCGCCAATGTCTCCAACTCCTTCGGCCTGGTCCCCGGCTCGCTCAGCGGGGTGATCGGGTACCGGCGCGAACTGGCCGACCAGGGGCGCCGCGTGCTGCGCATGGGCACCGCCTCCCTGCTCGGCGGGCTGCTCGGCGCACTGCTGCTGATCAAGCTGCCGAGCGGGGCCTTCGACGCGATCGTCCCGGCGCTGATCCTGCTGGCACTCGTGCTGGTGGTGATCCAGCCCCGGGTGGCCAAGGCCGTCGCCGCCCGCCGCCGCCCCGGCGGCGATCCGGACGGCAGCCCGGTACTGCTGGTCGGGGTGTTCCTGACCGGCATCTACGGCGGCTACTTCGGTGCCGCGCAGGGCGTGCTGCTGATGGCGCTGATGGGCATGCTGCTCCAGGAGGACCTCCAGCGGATCAACGCGGTGAAGAACGCCCTGGCGCTGATCGTGAACACGGTCGCCGCGCTCTTCTTCCTCTTCACCTCGACCGTGAACTGGGCCGCCGCCGGTCTGATCGCGGCGGGTTCGCTGGTCGGAGGCCTGCTCGGGGCCAAGGTCGGCCGTCGTCTCCCGCCGACCGCGCTGCGCGTTGTCATCGTGGTGGTTGGCCTCGTGGCCGTCACCAAGCTGTTGTTGAGTTGAACGACTGTCAGACCGTATGCAGGTCGGAGGAGTACGCCATGGCCCTGGAGATGCGTGAGAGCTGCGAGCGCTGCGCGGTGTCGCTGACCGCGGACGGCCGCGCCTCGATATGTTCCTACGAGTGCACCTTCTGCCCGGACTGCACCGAGGCCATGGCCGCCACCTGCCCCAACTGCGGTGGCGAGCTGGTGGCCCGTCCGCGCCGGAAGGCCGCCTGACACCGGTTCCCGGGCACTCTGAACGGCCCGGAATCCCGGCCCCGGAGCCCCGGCTCCGGAGCGACGACCCACCGGACGACCCACCAGGAGTGCGGCGATGAGCAGCAGGGCGCGGCTGAACGAGGACGAGATCACGGCAGCCCTGGCGGCGCTGCCCCAATGGAAGCGGGCGGGCGACAGCATCGCCCGCACCGCCGACGCGCCGGACTTCCCGGCGGCGATCCGGGTGGTCGTCTCCGTCGCCGAGCAGGCCGAGGCGCTCGACCACCACCCCGACATCGACATCCGCTGGCGAACCCTGCGCTTCGTCCTGTCCACCCACAGCGCCGGCGGCCTCACCGGGCTGGACTTCACCCTCGCCGCCCGGATCGACGAGGCCCTGCGCGTCGAGTCGGCGGCCTGACGCGGCACGACCGAGGAGCCCGGGCCCGTCCGACCGAGGGCCCGGGCCGCCTCTCCGGGCGGGCGTGAGATGCTGACTGCCGCATCGGCAGGCAGATGGCTCGGGAGGGACGGAACGGATGGCGCAGGAGCCCTTCGGAGACGCCCACCCCCAACAGCCGTGGCCGTCCGAGGGCCACTCGGACTGGCAGAACGGCGGGCACAGCGGGCACGGCGGGTACTCCGAGCAGCAGCAGACGCCGGAGCAGCCGTCGCAGTGGCAGCCGCAGCAGCAGGCGGGTTACGGCTCGGTCGAGTACGGGCAGCAGCCGCAGCTCGGCCAAGACGTCTACGGACACACCGGCTACGAGACCAGCTACCAGACCGGCTACGGCCAGGCCGGTCATGACCGGGCCGGCTACGACCAGAGCGGTTACGACCACAGTGGATACGGTCGGACCGGCTATGTCGAGGGCGGCTACGTCCAGGGCCAGGATCAAGGCCACTACGGCGTTCAGGAGCAGTACCAGCCGTATCCGCAGTACCCGGACCACGCGCAGCCGCATCAGGCCGCCACACCGTACGCCGCCCCGCGGCAGCCCGCGGGGGAGGGCTTGTACGTCCCGGCCGGGGCGGAGTACTCGGCGGACGGCTACGTGCACCTCGAAGAGGCCGGGCAGGTGCCCGTGACCGTCCCGGAGCAGTCCGTGGAGACAGCTACGGAGCAGGTCCCCGAGTCGCAGGCCGAGCCCGCCTCGCCGTCGCGGGCCTCCGCGCGCCGAGGGGCCGGTCGTGGCTCCGGTGCTCGTGCCGGCGCGGGCACGGGCGCGGGCTCTTCGCTCTCCGCCAAGGCGCGGAAGGCCGCCGACGCGGTGCTGGCAGGGGATCACGTGCCCAGCCGCAAGGCCCTGCTGGTGCGGACCGGTGCCGGGGTGGCCGCGCTGGGAGTGCTGGTGGCGGCGGGGCTGATGGTCGGGACCGAGGGCGGTGGCAGCGCGGCGGCGAGCAGCGGCGGTGAGCCGGGCTTCGCGGTGGCGCACACCAGGGCCTGGGCCGCGCAGCCCGCCGTGGCCGGTCCGGCCGGGGGCGACGACACGCTGATCGGCAGCTGGCTGCTGGCCGACGCGGTGGTCCGGGCCGACGGCTCCGGTGTCCGCGCTTACGACCGGGCGGGCGGCAAGCCGACCTGGTCGGTGGAGCCGCCGGCCGCCGGGGCCGTCCCGTGCGGGCTGTCGGCGGGAGTGAACCAGGCGGGCGTGGGCGCGGCGCTGTTCCGTCCGCAGGCCGATCCGAAGAGTCCCTGCACGCTGGTGTCCGCCGTGGACACCAAGACCGGCAGGACCGCGTGGACCAAGACCCTCTCGGACACGAAGGGCGCCTACTCGGCGCGGGTCGGTGTCACCGAGGACAAGGTGGTGGCCGTCGGCGACGACCGGGCGCTGGCCTGGGAGTCGGCCGACGGGAAGGACGTCTGGCAGTACACCGGCCAGGGCAAGTTCTGCACCCTGTCCGGCGGCGTCAGCGGAAAGACCGTGCTCGTCGCGTCCTCCTGCGCCGATTCGACCCCCACAGACCAGGCCGTCGCGCTGAACATCGCGGACGGCAAGGTCGGCTGGTGGCGGGGCCTGAACAACCAGCCGAAGACGGTGACGGTGCTGTCCGCCGAGCCGTCCGTGGTCCTCACGACCGGCGGGAAGCCCGAGGACGACCGGGTGTTCGCCTGGGGCGCGGCCGGCGACCCGGCCGCCGAGATCCCGGTGGCCGTCGACGGTGGCCGGCTGGACGTCGCCCACGGTAGATTTTCGGCCACTCCTGGCGTCTACTTCGAGGGCCGCACAATGGTCACCACCCTGGAACCGCCGAACGGCGGCGGGCCGGTGGCCGCGGTCGGCTACGACCTGGACACCGGCAAGCAGCACTGGAAGGTGCCGAGCGCCGCGAAGGGCGCCGTCCGGGCGGTCGGCATCGACGGCGGATCGCTGGTGCTCGCCGCCGACGAACGCCGTGACCAGCCCGCCCGTCTCAGCAGGTTCCCGCTGGCGGGCGGCCAGGAGGCGACCGGCGGCAACTTCCCGGCCGGCACCGGTTCACTGCTGATCTCCGGACGAGTGCTGATCGGCGGCGGACAGGTGGTCGTGGTGCCCGAGCACTCGACCAACTACGGCACGGCGGCGGGGTACCAGGCGAAGGACTGAGGCCTTCCGCCCTGTACCACGCCGGCGCCGCCCCATCCGCCGCCCCGGCGCCGAGAGTGCCCTCAGGTCGAGAACGTCGAGAGTGCTCCCGTTCCCCGGAACCGCCTCCCGCGAGCAGTCTCCCGCGAACCGTCTCCCGGCAATCGCCTCACGCCGCGGAGACGGGCCGGCCCGGTACGGCCGGCAGCCAGTCGGCGAGGTCCCGGACCTCCGAACTGCGCAGACCGAGCGCCAGCATCAGACTGGCCTGCGGCGTCGGCTCGAACGGCCGCCGCAGAAGCTTCATCCCGGCCTGCTCCGGTGTGCGGTCCGCCTTGTGCTGGTTGTCCTCCGCGCACGCGGCGACGGTGTTCATCCAGCTGTCGGCACCACCGCGCGACCTGGGCTGGAGGTGGTCCACCGTGGTGGCCCGCCGGCCGCAGTACGCGCACAGGTGCTGGTCCCGGGCCAGGACACCCCGCCGTGACCACGGAGCCTGTTGTCGGAACGGCACCCGTACGTACCGTTGCAGTCTGATCACCCGTGGCACCGGGACGGCCACGCCCGTCCCCCGGATCGAGCGCAGCGGATGCGCCTGCTCCACCACCGCCTTGTCCTGGAGCACCAGGACGACGGCGCGCTGGAGCGACACCGTCGTCAGGGGCTCGTAGCTCGCGTTCAGAACCAGCGTGTTGCGCACTCGGCACACCCTTCCCGCGGGCGTGCCACGGCGGCACGACCGTCTCCACACACGTCACTGCCGCCGCACGGCGGTGGAACCACTCTGAATGGGCCCACAGCCGTCGAACAACGGAATTTCCGGTATCGGGGGAGGGACGGGGAGAGTGGGGCCCAGCTTGATGGGGGTGCCTCGGGGAAACTCGCTGGCCGGAACCGCGTAGGCTCTATCAGGCTGGAGTCGTACCGACCCGGGGCCCGATCGAACCGGGCCAGCACTGGTCGGACGCCCGATCGAAGGAGAAGCGTGACCGTGACGGACATCGTCGACGAGCTGCAGTGGCGTGGGCTGATCGCCCTGTCCACTGACGAGGACGCACTGCGCAAGGCGTTCGCGGACGGCCCGGTCACGTTCTATTGCGGCTTCGACCCGACGGCCCCCAGCCTGCACCTCGGCAACCTGGTGCAGATCCTCACCATGCGTCGCATCCAGCAGGCGGGGAACCTCCCGCTCGGCCTGGTCGGCGGCGCCACGGGCCTGATCGGCGACCCGAAGCCCACCGCCGAGCGCGTGCTCAACGACCCCGAGACGGTGGCCGGCTGGGTCGAGCGCCTGCGCGGCCAGATCTCGCGCTTCCTCGACTTCGAGGGCCCGTACGCGGCGCGCATGGTCAACAACCTGGACTGGACGTCCGGGATGTCGGCGATCAGCCTGCTGCGCGACGTGGGCAAGTACTTCCGGGTCAACAACATGATCGCCAAGGAGGCCGTCGCCCGGCGGCTCAACTCCGACGCGGGCATCAGCTACACCGAGTTCAGCTACCAGATCCTCCAGGGCATGGACTACCTGGAGCTGAACCGCCGGTACGGCTGCGCCCTGCAGACCGGCGGCAGCGACCAGTGGGGCAACCTGACCGCCGGCACGGATCTGATCCGCAAGGCCGACGGCAAGTCCGTCCACGCGCTGGCCACGCCGCTGATCGTCAAGGCCGACGGCACCAAGTTCGGCAAGACCGAGTCCGGTACGGTCTGGCTCGACCCCGAGCTGACCACCCCGTACGCCTTCTACCAGTTCTGGCTGAACGCGGACGACCGGGACGTCCCCAACTTCCTGCGGATCTTCAGCTTCCGCTCGAAGGAGGAGGTCGAGGAACTGGAGCGCGAGACCACCGAGCGCCCCGCCGCCCGTCTCGCCCAGCGCGCCCTCGCCGAGGAGCTCACCACGCTGGTGCACGGCGCCGAGCAGTACGAGCGCGCGGTCGCCGCGTCCAAGGCGCTGTTCGGCCAGGGCGACCTCGCCGATCTGGAGGCCCCGACCCTGGCCGCCGCCCTGGCCGAGGTCCCGAAGGCCGAGGTGTCCGAGCTCCAGACGGTGGTCGACCTGCTGGTCGCCGTCGGTCTGTCGCCGAGCCGCTCGGCCGCCCGCCGGACGATCAAGGAAGGCGGTGCCTACCTCAACAACGTCAAGGTGACGGACGAGGAGGCCGTGCCGACCGAGGCCGACCTGCTGCACGGCCGCTGGCTCGTGCTGCGGCGTGGAAAGCGCAACCTGGCGGCGGCGGAGCTGGTCGCCGCCGGCTGACCGGCCGACGGGCTGGTCGACGGACCGGCCGGCTGACGCTTGGCTGGAAACACACCCGCTCTGAGCTGCGTCTTTGAGCCCCGAGGGCCGGATCTGGACAGATCCGGCCCTCGACGTTTGACGATGTCGTCCAGGTGGCCTAGTGTTGAACGAGTCGCTGGAGCGGCCATCCCACTCAGCAAGACCCACTCTCACTCTGATCCCCATGGAAATGGGTTTCTTGGCATTCCCGCCGACCGAGTGAGCGTGAATTTCGGGTAGCACTCGGAATGAGCTAATGTGGGGGACGTCGCGAAAAGCGGACCCGGCCAGTTCGGGAAATTGGATGAATGAAACTCCGGAAAACGGAGCGGAAAACATCTGATAAACTGGAAACACGAAAGAACGAAGCCCGGAGGGTCCGCTGGAAGGCGGTCCGAAGGAAGCGTCCGTTCCTTGAGAACTCAACAGCGTGCCAAAAGTC